>JAUNHX010000001.1:141640-149402 GCA_030523765.1 Bacteroidales bacterium
ATATGCCTTTGATAAGGAAGGGGAAAAGTGATACTTTTTTGTCGAAAAGAAAGTAAAAGTACCCCATCATAGGGAGGGATTATAATAGATACCATTATATAATACAATAATTGGATTGCTTTTGCGTTAATAAATAAAAAATAAGGGGCGATACCACTATGCAGCAAGAGAAGAATATTATCGAAGTAAAAAACAAGAAAGCAGAATATCAGTACTATCTGGTTGACGATTATACGGCAGGCATCGTACTGACCGGCACCGAGATAAAATCGATACGCGACGGTAAGGCCAACCTTACTGATGCCTATTGCGTTTTTATTGGCAACGAACTGTTTGTACGCCAGATGCATATCAGCGAATACCGTTTCGGCTCATGGCTTAACCACCCTGCCAAACGCGATCGCAAACTACTTCTTACCAAGCGCGAACTAAAGAAACTACAAAACAAGATCAAAGAACGCGGATTCACCATCATCCCCACTCTCCTCTTTGTCGATCCTCGTGGCTATGCCAAACTAAACATCTCGTTGGCAAGAGGTAAGAAATTCTTCGACAAACGGGAAACCATCAAAGCCAAAGACAGTCGTCGTGATATGGAACGTCAGTTGGCACGCTAAGAATCCCCTTCAACGAACAGAGACGCACATCGATAGGTTTGTACTAATAACTCTAAAAACATGAATATCTTCAAATTTGGCGGAGCCTCAGTCAATAGTGCTGATGCCGTCCGCAATATGTCGAGCATCGTTGCTTCTCACCGACAGAAGCCCTTGCTTATCGTTGTGTCGGCTATGGGAAAGACTACCAATGCTTTAGAACGTCTCATTCCCGGTATTGAAATTGATGAAGCAGAACGAAAAAATACCTTCGAGCAACTCAAACAGTATCATCACAACATCATTGACGGGCTCTACGAATCGGAAGGGATCAATATCATATCGGAAGCCCTTCGCCAAGAGGCTCGCCGCAATACGCTCAGCAAGATAGCCACCTTCTTCGACCTCTTGGCTATGCGTATGGAATCAACACCAACCACCTATAATTTCGATTACGACCAAATGGTCTCGATGGGTGAACTGATATCGACCACCATTGTTTCCGACTATCTTAATTATCTTGGAATCAGCAACCGATGGGTTGATGTGCGCGAAATTATTCGCACCGATGCCAACTACAGGGAGGGTATTGTAGATTGGGATACCACCCGCTTGAATGCACACAACCGCTTGCTGCCCATACTGCAACCTGAAGCAGAAAGCTCCGATCAGCCAGTGGTTATTACCCAGGGTTTTATAGCCAGCACAGCCACCCATACTACCACCACCTTAGGACGAGAGGGCTCCGATTATTCGGCAGCCATTCTAAGCTACTGCCTTGAGGCCGAAACAATGACCATATGGAAAGATGTGCCGGGATTCTTGAATGCCGATCCCAAATATTTCCCCGATACCATCAAAATTGAACAAATGCCATACAATGAGGCTATTGAACAAGCTTATTATGGTGCCTCAGTGATTCACCCCAAAACAGTGAAGCCACTTCAGAATCGAGGTATACAACTGCATATCAAGTCGTTCGTTGACCCAACCCAGCAAGGATCGGTAATTGGTCCCTTCAAAAGCATAAAGCCTCAGTGTCCTCTCTATATTGTGAAACACGATCAGGTGCTGCTCTCTATCATGCCGAAAGACTTCTCGTTCATTGCCGAAGATAATCTCCAAACTATCTTTGCCGCGTTGGCAGCCCTCAATATTCGAGTAAACCTGATGCAGAACTCCGCCTTGAGCTTCTCGCTCTGCATCGACCATAATACTGTGTTACTAAAACAGTTGCAAGAACTGCTCTCCAAGAATTTTCTACTGAAATACAACGAGCATCTACAGTTGATTACCATCCGCTACTACACCCAAAAGATTATCGATCAGATGGTGGGCGGAAGGAATATCTTAGTACAACAACGTTCTCGTACCACAGCACAACTAGTTGTAAGCAAATAAAATAACATCATGCATATCCTCAGTAAAAGCAGATTCATTCGGGGCCTTCAGTGTGAGAAGGCGATGTATTTAGAGACCTACCACAAAGAATTGGCGAAGGTCTCGCCCCTTACGAGAATCAAGTTTGCCGAGGGGCGCTCGTTCGAACGGACCTTTAAAGATACCTTCCCTAACGGCATCAACATCGATGAAGAGTTAGGATGGAACGTAGAGGAATATCCAACATTGACCAGTCAACTACTTCAGCAAGAGGGCGATGTGGTACTCTTTGAGGCAGGATTCCAATACAAAGGGGTCTTGGTTTTGGCCGATATAGTGCACAAACAAGCCGATGGAAGCATCGAGGTGATGGAGGTAAAGAACTCCTCGACCGTGAAAGATGTGTTTCGCAACGACGTCTATGTGCAGCATTATGTTATCAGTCATGCAATCAGCAATCTAAGTAGTTTCCGTATTGTATATCGAGGAGCCGATGAGGAGCATCCTTTCGCATTTCTCGATCTCCAAGAGGAGGCTCAACAGCATGCCTCTTTTATCGAAGAAAATATAGAACGTTTCACCCAAGTGCTGAATCGCAAGCAAGAGCCCTTTGTGGCTATGGGTGATCAGTGCGATAAGCCTTATGAATGTCCCTTCAAGGAATACTGCCAGCAACCCCATCCTATACAACTGGCCCTCGACCTAACCCTATAGAATCCACATAAATAACTCATAACATGAATGAAACAACCATTCTCTATCCAGACAAAGTATCTCCCCTTTCGCGTCTGAACCGCATTCTGAAAGGATCACGCTATAGCGATGCACACTTCATCATCCTACTCGATGAAAACACCTATCAGCACTGTCTACCCCTCCTCATCGAGAAGATGGATGTGCTCGAAGAGGCCGAATTTTTAGAGGTTCCCGTAGGGGAAGAGGCCAAAAGCATCGAGATTGCCTCCCAGATATGGGGAGCACTACTTGATATGAATGCCGACCGTAACAGTGTCATTATCAACCTAGGAGGCGGATGTATAACGGATCTAGGAGGCTATGTAGCCGCCTGCTATAAACGGGGCATCCGATTCATAAACGTTCCCACCACCTTGATAGGAATGGTGGATGCCGCCATCGGAGGTAAGACTGCCATCAACCTAGAGGGCTATAAGAACCAAGTGGGAGTCTTTGTTCAACCCGACTATATTGCTATCGAGCCCGCATTTATCGACACGCTCCCCTCAATAGAATTGACGGGAGGCTTGTTTGAGATGGCCAAGATGCTGATGCTCTCCGATAACGAACTATATCATGATTTCTGCAACGATATAAGAAACAACGACTTGGCAATCACCAACGAGATGATTACCCATTGTGCCCACTTCAAAGAGGAGGTAGTGAAGGCCGATCCTACCGATCTATCGTTTCGGAAAGTACTCAACTTGGGTCACACCTTTGGACACGCACTTGAAAGTTTCCATAAGGCATCGAATCAGCCCCTCAATCATGGGTATGCGGTAGGCTTGGGTCTTTGGTGTGCTCTTTATCTTTCGGTGAAGAAGGTAGGACTCTCATTAGAGCTATTAGAAGAGTACCAAAAGTCCTTACTACCAATAGTTAAGCACCCTAAATACTCTTTGAAGGATGCCGAAGCTATACTCTCCTATATGCGAGCCGACAAGAAGAATGCCAATGGTATGATTCTATGTGTTTTACTGCTATCATTAGAGACTCCCTATATCGATGTACCTGTCGACGAAAACGAGGTACGTGATACCATTCTATCTCTAGCCAAACTACAATAATGATGCAATATCTCGAACTCCTCTCACCAGCTAAAAATGCCGAACAAGGAATGGCGGCCATCAATCATGGGGCCGATGCCCTCTATATCGGGGCTCCGCTGTTTGGTGCCCGATCGGCAGCAGGTAATAGCATTGCTGAGATAGAGCAGTTGGTGAATTATGCCCATCTGTTTCATTCCAAAGTATTTGTCACTGTCAATACCCTCCTCTACGACAACGAACTAGAGGAGGCGCGACAAATGATCAATCATCTATACAATATTGGAATAGACGCCCTTATAGTTCAAGATATGGGCATCCTGGAGATGGAGCTCCCCCCTATAGCCTTACACGCTAGCACCCAGGTACATAACTACGATATGGAACGAATAAAGTTCATGGAACGAGTGGGGTTCCGTCGTATCATCCTAGCTCGTGAGACCTCGATAGAGCAGATGCGTGATATCAGGAAGAACACCTCTATTGAGTTGGAAACCTTCATTCAGGGAGCCCTCTGTGTGAGTTTCAGCGGACAATGCTATATGAGTCAGTACCTGAACGAACGAAGCGGCAATCGAGGCTGTTGCGGACAACCCTGCCGATCAACTTACGACCTTTATAATGAGAAAGGGAAACTGTTGAGGCGACAAGAGCATCTGCTCTCGCTAAAAGACTTCAATGCTAGTCGTTATCTATCTGAAATGATCGATGCTGGCATCTGCTCCTTCAAGATTGAAGGACGATTAAAGGATCTCTCCTATGTAAAGAATACCACCGCCTATTACCGAAAACTACTCGACCAATTGATGGAGGGGCGCAACGATATTAAAGCCGCCTCAGAGGGTAAGACACAATTCTTCTTCAACCCTGACCTAAGTCGTACTTTCAATCGTGACTTCACCGATTATTTCCTTGACGAAAGAAAGCCTATGGCCTCGATAGCTACCCAGAAATCGATAGGTAAACGGATGGGGAAAGTGACGAAGGTGGAGCGCGGAAAGATCACTATCAAAACCTCCGAACCGATGACTGCAGGCGATGGACTCTGTTATCTCAACAGTCGTAACGAATTAGAGGGCTTTTTCGTGAACCACGTAAATGGGAATACTATCACCCCCAACCGAGTGCCAGAAAGCATAGAACCAGGCACTTTGGTTTGGCGTAACAACGATTTTGCCTTCGAAAAACAACTACAGGGAAAAACATCCGAACGAAAGATAGAGGTAGACATCATATTATTAGAGACTTCAGAAGGCTTATCCCTTACGCTTACCGATGAACAACAACTGTCAACAACGGCCGAGATAACTTGCCCTAAAACCCTTGCCCGCGATAGCGCAAAAGCGGAAGAACAACTTGTACGACAGCTCTCAAAGATGGGTGATACTCCTTTTACTATCAGGAGTATACAAAATAATCTTCAGCAAATTTATTTCCTACCAGCAGCCCTTCTGAACGACCTACGACGTAAAGCTACAACACAGTTGATGGAGTTGCGAGTAGAGAAGAATAGGCCTCAACCCGTTGTTACCGAAAAGAACTCTATCCCCTACCCTACTGATTCCTTGGATTATAGAGCCAATATCACCAACCAACTATCGCGTCGTTTCTACGAACGTCACGGGGTAAAGAATATGGAAGAGGGACTTGAGAAGAGTCACGATTACAACAACAAAGCACTGATGACAACCAAATACTGTCTACGCTACGAACTAAAACAATGTCTTCAACATAAGGTAAATAGTAGCGTTGATGCCGAATACAAAGGGAGATTATATCTTCGCAACAATAAGAATTTCTTCTTGTTAGATTTCGATTGTCAGCGATGCGAAATGAAGATATTCAAATGCAATCCCATCGCTATAAGTGAGGGGAAAAAGGAACAATAAAGGGAAAAAGAGGTTTTTTTACGATTTGATAGCCGCTTTCAGCTCGTTGTAACGTTTACGAGCACGCTCCACATAGAGGCTGGCCGGATAATCAAGAATCAGTTTTTCGTAATAAGAACGAGCGCGTTCTATGTTGTTTAGTTGACTGTCATTCATTTCGGCAATCATCATCACCGCATCATCGGCCAAGATATCTTCGGCATAGAAATCAACAATCTGCTGCAAAAGGGAATCGGCTTCAGCATAGCGACCTTGTTTCATACGTATTTTTGCTTTCTGCATCAACACCTCATCGAGCAGAGGATGAGAGAGGGATCGAATGGTGATATCATTAAAGGCATCCCAAGCAGAATCAAGCTGATTGCGATACAGCATCAAATCGGCAGCAGCATAACGCGAAAGCATTTCGAATGTGCTATCTTCCTCCATATTGTCGCTGATGAGGAGCGAGAGTTCCATCGCATCGTTGGCTATTAGCTTGGAGGTAGACGCCCTCAGCACATCGAGCTGTGACTTAGCCCATTCAAAATCATTATTATAATACGATAATTTAGCGTTCTTGAACTTTGCCTGAGCACCCACCACATCGTTCTTGTTGGCCTTCTCGACTTGCGAATAAAGGAGAGAGGCATCCCATATGGCCCCAGCAAAAAGGAGCAGATCGCCCAGTTCGAGTTTAGTTTGACTCTTGATATTGTTGGTCAATTTAGGCATCTCTACCACATCGTAGAGCAGATCGCTGGCCATCTGTACTTCGTTACCATAATAGGCCAACAGATAGGCATAATCACGCATCAGAGGAACGGTACGAAGTTCTTTCCCTAGTTCAGATAGCGCCGACTCATATTCGGACTTCAGCGCCATATAGTCTTTGGGGGCGAGATAGAAATTCTTGTCCAAACGCTCGAATTTGGTCTTTAATTCGCCCACACGCGCGTCAAAATAGAAGTTACCATCCTTCCCTTTGGTCACAAGATAATGATAGCTCTCGTAAGCCGTATTGAAGTCGCCGTTGTTCAATGCAATCTGCGCCACTTGCAATATCGTTTCTTCCCCTTGACCAGGGAAACGAACATCGACCGCTTTGGCTTGGGTAAAAGCAAAGGCAAAATCTTTCTGTTGCAACGAAAACCATATCATCATATCAAGAAAGGTACGATTGTTGGGATCTTTCTGAATACGATCAATAAGTGTGCGCCGCAATCCTTCGGCCAACTGAGGATTAGAGGTCTGATCGAGAGCTCGTTGCAACGATATTTGCACCGAACCCATCATGCGTGGTTCTTTATCTAGGAGGCCGAAATATTCTTGCATCATAGCCTCATAGTTGCCCTGACGCTCGTAGAGTGTAGCCAACTCCATAACAAAGAGGAAGTTGTTGTTCATCTTCTTGCGAGCATACTGATAGGTTTTGATTGCCCAATCTTCCAATCCCACCGATTGGAATGCCTGACAGAGATCTTCGATCTGTTTATTATCGAAACCGATCGATTCGATAGCGTTATTATAAGTTTTCTCAGCCCGTTTTTTATCACCTTCAGCCATATAGAGCTGTCCTAGATCGACCCTCAAGGCCAATTCACGCGGATATTTCTTAATACGCTGCTCCACCAATTTGCGCGCCTTTTTCATATCATCGAGGGCCACATACGACTGATAAAGCATTTGATAGTAATAAAGATTCTGTGTACGCTGATAGAGCGGCTCGTATAACTCGATAGCTTTATCGTATTCCTTATTTTGATAGTAGTACGAAGCCATCTGCTCGTTGGTTTGTTGCCCCATCATACAAGGGGCCACAGCGAGACAGAGAAGGAGTAGAAGACTCTTCGTAACACTATTTCTATTCCAATGCAACATGTTCAGATAACGCAAAACACTAACAGTTATTGTGAATACTATCAACAAAGAGAAAAAGCATCCTGCCTTTGGCCGAATGCTTCTCTTACTATTTTGTGACCCAGCTGGGGCTCGAACCCAGGACCCCAACATTAAAAGTGTTGTGCTCTACCTACTGAGCTACTGAGTCGACTCTCTAGTAGTCGTTTAAGATTAAAATTGTGACCCAGCTGGGGCTCGAACCCAGGACCCCAACATTAAAAGTGTTGTGCTC
>JAUNHX010000001.1:149502-178660 GCA_030523765.1 Bacteroidales bacterium
TACCTACTGAGCTACTGAGTCATCGTCGCTTCTCCTTGAGGAGAAAGAAGCACACCGAAATGAACCTCTTCTTCGCTTCAAAGAGTTTGCAAAAGTACAACTTTTTTATTTCCTGACAAAAAATTCTCCGCTTTTCTTTACTCCAAAAATCACATTCGAATGATTACCAAACAATTGATATACGATAATTTTTACGCTTCACCGCCCTATGAAGCACAAAAAACACTTCTTTATACCTCAAGAAATAACAAAATCAATGCCTATTTTAGTAGTACAACAGAAAGGGAAAACCGCACTTCTATTGACATTATCAAAACACCAAGAGCAACTTTTTTTTCGATAAAAAACACTTTTTTTTCGTCGAATTGGAAAAAAGGTGTACCTTTGTAGAATCAACCAAGTAATAAACCCATACAATAATTTACTCATTACAAAGACATGGAACTCAACATTCAGATAAAAAAAGGATTAGGAAACATCTTGTTTGGAATGCCAGTCGAAGAGGTTGTTTCACTTCTAGGCGAACCCACTCAGGTGGAAAGCATCGACAATGCCGCCGATGAATCCACTACTGTATTACACTATGAAAACGAGGGACTTTCGCTCTTCTTTGAGGGCGAGAATCCAACGCTGCAATGTATCGATCTCTCCAATATTGATGCCACACTTTTTGGTGCTGAGATATTCGATATGAATGAATCGGAGATAGTAAAACTGATGGTCGATCACGACTATACGGAACAAGATATTGATAATGAAGATTGGGGAGAACGACGTATTACCTTCAACGAAGGAAATATTGATTTCTACCTTGACCAAAACGAACTATTATCGATTATTTGGGGCATATAACATCACCCCTACCCTATCGGTCTCATGCCCTATCCCCTTTTCCCCACCGCCTATTGCCCGCCTATTGCCTATATGGCCTTGCTGGCACATTATCCTCATGTCTCTATTGAACGCTGCGAAACGTTCCCAAAACAAACCTACCGCAACCGCTGTGAGATACTTACAGGCAACGGCCCGATGATTCTTTCGGTGCCGGCTGTTAGGACCAACGGCAATCACACCCTTACGGGCGATATGAAGATTACCTATGCCGAACATTGGAACATCAAACATCTTAGAGCCATAACGGCCGCCTACAATGCCTCGCCCTATTTCCTCTACTATCAAGATAGTTTAGAGAAGATTCTGCTACAGCCATACGAACATCTAATTGATCTCAATATGGCATTACTTACGTTCTTGTTGCAGAAAATGAAGATAGCAACCACCATAGAACTCACAAACGACTTCGTAGCGCCCCAAGAAATGGACGCTAACGACTTCCGATACACCCTCTCGCCCAAACTACCGTGCCCTATCGAGATACCGCCTTACGACCAAGTTTTCGCCGATCGATTCCCCTTTCATCCCAACCTGAGCAGCCTCGACCTCCTCTTCAATATGGGTCCCGATAGCAAACGCTATTTAGAACAAATTATCCTTCCGTAAAACAGCGTTGCTGCTTTCCCCAACAAGAGAAATTATCCCTTCAAAACAGCCATAAAACGAATAACCCTTCCGCCACTTGCAGAAGGGGTTTTTATTTATCCGAAACAAAGGATTAAATGAAGGGTAAACTCATAGAATGAACGGGTTGCGCAACCTGTTTCGCGTGAAACATTGTTGAAAAAAAGAGTCCTATTTCTCTTTATTCATATAGATAAGGAGTACCGAAATATCGGCGGGAGAGATGCCGCTGATGCGAGAAGCCTGACCGATGGTTTGAGGCTTCATCCTATTCAGTTTCTCACGAGCCTCATAGGAGAGAGCTTGGAGTTGGAAATAATCGAAATCGGGTTTGAGGGGAATATCTTCGAATTTCAAGATACGACCCGCCACATCGCGCTCCTTCTCGATATAGCGCTGATATTTGAGTTGCGTCTCAGTTTCAGCTACCACATCATAACGGATGTTCTCAGGAATCGAGGCAACCATTTGGGCGAGTTCCTCATTGATCGTATAAAGATCTTGAATAGCTATTTCGGGACGAAGTAGCAGCGACACCATCTTAACTCGTTGTTGAAGCGGAGGAGTTTGATGAGCCTCAAGCAACGGATTGGCTTCCGAAGGACTGATAGAAGTATCGAGGATATGCTTACGCAATAATTCAATATGACGAAGCTTCTCCCCTACCCTCTCCATACGTTCGTTGGAGGCTAACCCCAACGCATGAGCGATAGGAGTAAGACGGAGATCAGCATCGCCTTGGCGGAGGAGGATACGATATTCGGCTCGAGAAGTAAACATACGATAAGGTTCATCAACTCCCTTCGTAACCAAATCATCTATCAGCACTCCGATATAAGCCTGAGTACGATTCAACACAAAAGGAGACTTCCCCTGAAGTTTCAAAGCGGCATTCACACCAGCCATCAAGCCCTGACAAGCAGCCTCTTCATACCCAGTAGTACCGTTGATTTGTCCTGCGAAATAGAGATTCTCAACCCGCTTGGTTTCAAGGGTATAGCTGAGTTGAGTAGGAGGAAAATAGTCGTATTCTATAGCATATCCAGGCTTAAAGATACGTGCATTCTCGAATCCTTCGATCGAATGGAGCGCCTCTAACTGGACACTCATAGGAAGCGAAGAAGAGAAGCCATTAAGGTACCACGAATGAGTTTCTAACCCCTCTGGCTCGACAAATAGTTGGTGATGATCCTTATCGGAAAAGCGATCAATCTTATCTTCGATAGAGGGACAATAACGAGGACCCCTGCCCTGAATACGACCCGTAAACATAGGGGAACGATCAAATCCCGTACGCAATATATCGTGGGTATGAAGATTGGTATTGGCGATATAACAAGAGCGCTGCTCAATCGGTTTTACGGTATCAGTAAAGGAGAATCGCATCGGATGTTCGTCCCCTTTCTGCTCCACCAAACGACTAAATTCAATAGTACGGCCATCAATACGAACAGGGGTTCCCGTCTTAAGACGTTCTACCTCAAAGCCCATAGTTTTGAGTTGATCAGAGAGCCCCACAGCGGGCAATTCCCCAATGCGCCCCCCTTCCAACGAGGTTTCTCCTATAAATATACGACCATTCAGGAAGGTACCATTGGTTAGGATTACGGCACTAGCGGGAATAGAAACACCCATACGAGTACGCACCCCTTTCACCACATTATGCTCCACCTCAAGACCAATAACTTCATCTTGCCAAAGGGAAAGATTTGCAGTATTTTCGAGTGTTTGGCGCCAAAGACGGGAGAAAAGAGCCTTATCGCATTGCGCACGAGGGCTCCACATTGCAGGGCCTTTCGAAAGGTTGAGCATCCGGAACTGGATGGTAGCACGATCAGTAATGATACCCGACATACCCCCCATCGCATCGATTTCGCGAACTATTTGACCCTTTGCCACACCCCCCATAGCGGGATTGCACGACATCTGACAAATAGCATCCAACGACTGAGTGATAAGCAATGTTTTTGCCCCAAGATGAGCAGCAGCCGAAGCCGCTTCGGCACCCGCATGGCCAGCTCCAACCACCACCACATCGTAAGATTCCCAAATCATATTATCGTGCATTGAAAAGTATGTAAATAATTAGTTTTTATATAAGTTAGCTACTTTGTTCCCCGTGAAACATTACCCACATGATCATAGTAGAGCGGTGCAAAATCGCGATCCCAGAGTTCGAGAGCGGCCTGTTCTTTCTTACGCATTTGAGAGGCTTCGCGACGAGTTTTATCGCCTTGTCCTAACAGATGAAGGATACCGTGAATGATGACACGATGCAATTCACGTTGAAAACCATCGCCAAATTGTTCAGCATTTTCGCGTACACGATCAACACTGATAACGATGTCGCCCGAAACACGATCACCCTCAACATAATCGAAAGTGATGATATCGGTATAGGTATCGTGGTTGAGGAATTGCATATTGGTTTCATACACCCTTTCATCGTTAGTGAAGAGGTAAGCAATGTCGCCAACCTTCATTCCTTGATTACGGATGACGGTTGAAATCCATTTTGTGAGTCGAATCTTGTGAACAAGCTTAAAATCTACGTCTTCTATGTTAAAGGTGATACTCATGGAACAAAAAGTGGCTAAGATGATTTTTTAGAGCAATAGCTTCGTTATTAAAATTTCAGAGTTATGTTGTTGGTTTTAAGTTTGTTATATTGATATTTTCGGTATTTTTCCTCAATTTCCGTTCATTTTTTTCGGCCAAGTAGGATAGTTGTCCCCGAAAAATGATTCTCGAGGAGGAATCCTCCCCTACCCTTCTTGATCGTTATCCTGTTGCTCCTCTTTTTTCTCGCCCAACTGATCGATGAGCGAAATGGATTGAGCAGCTGTTCCGAGAGCAAGGAGCGTCAAAAGCATTTTCACGTCGGCCTCTTTTTGGATAACGAGCAAAACAAGAACCGCCACACTAAGCCCAAGCGAAAGTGCAGCAGTTATGATTCGAAGATTAGGATTCATTATAATAATTATTAGAGCGACGAATGGTGATGATTACATTTTTCGTCGACAATAGGTTGAACAATAAAAAAGAGAATTAAACCACCGCTTTGTCGACAGCAAAGAAACCTCTCAGTTTCGATACCCTTTCCATCGCGTATGTTTTCTCGATGCCTTGAATCATAAACTCCATACGGACAGTGCGGCCTCCATCCAGAAACTCCAACTTATCGGAAAGTTTGCGCATCATAAAAATGCCGTTGCCTCCGTTGTCTAAGATATCGCCATATTTACTGAAATCGAAGCCGTTACCTTGATCCTGAATCAAAAAAGAGAGGCCTCCTCGCACATCATCGCATTCAATATGGACAATTTTAGAGAGATCCTTATGATTGCCATGAACAATAGCATTCTCGACAGCTTGAAGGACAGGCATCGAGATAGTAGCCTCATAGTTTAATATGTGCATCTCGTCGCAAAGCTCATAAATGAACTTAGCTACATCATCTAGATATTTTTCATCCGATTGAATATCAAACTGTTTCATTGGCACACGAGAATAATAATTCAATTACAAAGATACGAAACTTTTCTGTATTACGAGCAAGAAATATAAATTTTGTTATTTCGATGCTACACTAATGGAGAGAAAAAACGAAAAGGGTAGGGGAGAGGGCACTATATTTCAACGATTTAAACCGCGAAAAGCATTATTGGATCATCGAATAGTATGATAGCAGAAAATGATAAAAAAAAGATTAATCCTATCCGTTCTTCTGATATAAAAAATAGAGTATATATCAGGGTTGGCGGAGAGATACATCTCGAATCGGCGGAGAGATATATCTCGAGAGTTCGGAGAGATACATCTCGGGAACTCGGAGAGATACATCTCGCTGTGCCGAAAAGTACCTCTCCCTCAAAGATGAACAACTAACGATAATTCCCATATCTACAAAATTATCTACTTGCACAAATTCAATCGGTTGATACTTTTCAATCTCATTTCTCATTTCTCACTTTCAATTACTTTGACATTTTTATAGAGATTAAAACAAGGAATGAACTAGTGAAGAAAAAGGGGGGAAGAGAAAAGAACAAAAGTTAGAGTTAGGTTAGACTTACATCAGAGTTAGGTTAGAGTTAGAATAAAGCTATAACAAAGCACTGAAGAGGGAGTATCATCGGGGTGATAAGGCTCAATCTAGATGGAAAGGATAGATATTAAGAACTTTTTTTTACATCATTGAGATCTCTTTTAAGCGAACCATTACATGAGATAGCATATCAGAATAATGAAACAAAAGCGAGATGTTTAAAACTTATAGAAGTACTCGTTAACCTTATTCTTGTAGTAAGGCGATAGGGTAGGGGGTACACTACGGAAAAGTTCCATATTCTTTTGCTGCAACTGTTTGTAGCGCTCCATATCGGAGGGAGAAGGTTGATACTGATCTTGCCCCTCAGTACTTTGGCGGCGATCCTCTTTTTCGCGTTGCATTTCGGCCTTTTCGTGCTCCAACAACCGACTCAATATCTGCTGCTGACGACGGATAGTTTGTTGCGTGATAGTCTTGTTAACCAAATCTGTTTCAGTTTGTTCCATCTGGCGCATCATCTGATCAATTTCCTTCGCCAGCTTGCTGTTGCCCGCACTCTGCTCTTTCATTTCCTGACCATACTGCTGCATCATACGACGAATCATCTCTTGACGAGCAGCTGCTTCGGCAAATTCTTTACTAAGTTGCTGACCCTGTTTGTCAAGCTGAGGACGTCCTTGTTGCGGTTTTCCCTGCTTGTCGAGCTGCTTTTTGAGCGCCTCCAACTGTTTATTCAGTTCTTCCTGCATCTGCTTCATCGACTTGGCCGAAGGCTTACTCTGACCCGGATTGCTGCACTGCTGGTTCGACTTCATTTTCATTTGGTTATTGCTTCCTTTCTTCTTCTGCTGATTCTGTCGCATTTGGTTCTGCATCTGATCGAGCGATTCGGCCATTATGAGGGCCAAATTGTTGAAGGAAGTCATCGCATATTGCATCGTTTTGGTCGATGCAGTATTCTTCCAATTACCATAAATAGATTGGTTGTACTGGAGAAGAGAAGAGAGCGATTTTTGCAGATTGCTATTCACCGAAGAGAGCTCTTTGTTGATGCTTCCAGCCACAGCCACCTGCCTACGAGCCAAAGCGCGAAGCGAATCTTCAACATTGCGGAAGTCCGATTTCAGTTTGTTCTGATCAGCAATAATCTGCTGATATTGGGGATCTTGAATGGATACTTTATGGAGCTGATTGATAAGCGATTCTTGATTAAAGGAAAGGCGGACAACATTCTTGAGCAAGCGGCGAATCATTTCGCTATCTTCAGCCAAATCCTGCTGTTCCATCTCCATTTGGGCATTCTGCAGATCTTGCGACATCTTTTCGAGGTCGTCGGCAGCTTGTTTTTGCTGTTTGGAAGCCTCTTTCTGCTTACCTTTTTGGAGCTCTTTCTGGGCCTGATTCTGCTCGTTCTCGATGCGTTTCTCCAACTCCTTATCGGTCTTCAAATCGAGCGAAGGATCGATCTCCTTATAGTCTTTCTTTATCTGATCAATTTCCTTTTTCAGATCCTGAAATTCCTTATTCAACTGTTGCTGTTGCTGCATCAGAGCCTCCTTATCTTTATCCTTGCTCTGTTCGGTCTTCGAGGAGAGTTCCTTCTGCTTTTCAGCCAGTTTGTCGATACGCTGCGAAGTTTCATCCACCCGTTTCTCCATTTCGAGCCGTTTCATCAGTTCTATATTCTGATCCAGCTGTTTCTCAATATCTTCGTTTTTCAGTTTCAGATTCTCCAGTTGCTCTTGAACCTTCTTCTTATCGGCATCCTTCATCAGTTCATCGAGTTGTTTCATCAGCTCCTTCATCTCTTCATTCATCACCTTATCGAACAATTCATTCAGCTCCTTCTGTTTCTCCACAATCTTCTCGTCTTGTTGACGATAGTTTTCCTCCAAACGATTGTTCTCGTTGATTTGTTGCTGCATTTTCTGCAACATATCCTTCACCTCGTTGTGCTTCTTCATCAAATCCTGCAGCTGTTTCTTATCCTGATAGTTAAGATCCTTTTTGTCGACAAGCTTACGCATCATCTCGTCGATTTCTTTCTGCAGTTTCTTCAGTTCCGACATCGATGTGTTGGCTTTATTTTCGATATCGGAGAGATTCTTATCGAGGATATTATCCAATTCTTTCTCGGTAGGAATATCGATCTCGAAGGTTTGCGAAGTAGCCGATTTAGGGCCGTGAATAGCATCGTTATCCCATACAATGAAGTAGTACTTGATACGATCGCCAGGATTGATACCCAGTTCGCCTAAATGGGTAGAGAAATCAAACTCCTGACTGGTTTCTTTCCCAACAGCGATAGGGGTTTTCAGCACTTGCTTGATGCTTGTATCGGAGGCATTAGAACGTTCCAAATGGAACTCCAACTTGCTGAAACCATAATCGTCCTTAATCCTTCCGCGGAAGAATACACGATTGGGGGTAAGGGAATCACGCATCTCGATAGCGGCAATCATGGGAACCATATCGCTGATGGTGGTAACAGCATAGCGAAGGGTATCGGTGTTGGGCACCTTGCTGTTGGCCACAAAGAACCCATATTCGAACGATTCGCCCGCGCGAACATTAACCGTAAGGCGTCCATTTTCGTTGGGTCGATAGGCTTTTTGACGGCCGTCAATAATGAAGTAAAGAGAGTCTACATCCTTGGTTTGGAACTGCCAAGCCACCAATGTTCCACAAGGAACATTCAAATCGCCCACGTTAGAAAGCACCTCATTTTGCTTGCCTGTATAGGAAGGGTAGGAGAGGGCTGCTTGGAAATTGATAACCGAAGGACGAGGAAAAACCGTCAGTGTGTAGGGCTTCGATTCAACGCCTGTGGCTGAGAAATGGAAGTCGGTGGTGCGTTGAATATTCTTGAAAAGATAAGTATAATGGCTTTTATCGGTAGGTTGCATCTTATAGAGATGACCATCGATATCGATGAAGGCCTCGTTGGGAACAGCATCGCCTATTATCTTCACCTTCAGCAAATAATCGTCTTGCTGCGATGCTTCGAGCTTCCTATTCTCAATCTCGAAAGCAAAGGGAGCAGGACGTTCGTAGGCGGTATTATGATCGATAATCCGCTTGGAAGGTTCGCTGATGAACGAGGGGGAAACCAAAGCAATAAGAGCAATAGCGGCCAAAGGAATAGCGGCATATTTGATATAGCGACGATTCAACTTCAGATCGACAGCATTCACGAAGGGGATAGGACTGAGCTGTTGCGTTTTCTGATCGATAGCAGCAAGGAGCAAACTATCGTCGGCTTGAGGCGAATCCTCTTGCTGACGACTCAGTTGCAGTAGGTTGAGCAGTTTATCTTTGATTTCGGGGAAATGATCGCCCACTATCTGAGCTGCCTCATCGTAGGATATCCGTTTGCCCAATTTGTGCATCTTCAGCAAAGGGCTAACCACATACACCGAAAGAATAACCACCGTTAACACTATATAAAGCCAGAAGAGTATGGTGCGGATAGCCGTTCCGAAATAGCCGAAATGTTCTAACACCACCATCAACAAGAATAGTACCAACAAGGCTCCTACAGCATAAAGGGCCCCTTTGATAAGACGACTCTTGTAGTACTTCCTGATGAAGCGATCGAGATTTTCTATGATAGCATTTTGCGGCACAATAATCTTCTTTTGTTCTTTATAGTTGGTGGTAGGCACAATTAGATATATATTAACACCAAAAAGACTTTTTTATTTTGTGAGAATGCTTTTTTTATGTACTTTTGCATTTCCAAAATGCAATCAGTCATGAAGAAAATCATATTGATAACAGGCGCTTCGTCTGGTTTCGGTCAAGCTACAGCACAGCAATTAGCTGCTCGAGGACATATTGTTTATGGCACTAGCCGCTCGCCCAAAAGCGATAGCACTATTCATTTCCTACAAATGGATGTGCGCAATGCTGAGAGTGTCCGTAAGGCGGTAGAACAGGTTGTGGCAGCCGAAGGGCATATCGATGTGCTTATCAACAATGCCGGTATGGGTATTGGCGGATCGCTCGAACTAGCCACACCCGAAGAGATTGATCTGCAAATGGGAACCAACTTCATGGGTTGCGTTAATGTCTGTCAGGCAGTACTGCCCTATATGCGCCAACAGCGTCAAGGGCGAATCATCAACTTAAGCAGCATAGGCGGCGTGATGGGATTGCCTTATCAAGGATTCTACAGCGCCTCAAAATTCGCTATTGAGGGCTTCACTGAAGCGTTGGCGGCCGAAGTACGCGGTTTTGGCATCAAAGTGTCGATGGTAGAGCCGGGCGATTTTGCTACTGGATTTACCGCCAGTCGTCGCAATTCCGAAGCTACCGCAGCATGCGAAGACTATCGCGAATCGTTCGCCCGTAGCCTTTCGCTCATTGAGAAAGAAGAAAACGGAGGACTCAAACCTGAGGTATTGGCCCACCGAATGGTGCATATTGTAGAATGCTCTCATCCCCATTTGCGCTATGTTGTGGCCAATTTGGAGCAACGTTTCTCCGTATGGCTCAAACATATTTGTCCCGGCAACTGGTTTGTAGGTATTCTTCGCGACTACTATAAAGTAGGGAAACCCAAAAAATAGATTACTCTTTTCGGAAGCGGAAATTGTATCCTAAAGTGATGCTAGGCGAAATATAGGTGGTACCATCAAAAGTAAAATAGCAAAGGCCTACACCACAGTCGAAATTTTTATAGCTGGGACCTATCGTTAGTCGGTGCACTGGGATAGCGTAACCGTTTACCAAACTGAGCGCGATATGATAGTCGCTAAAGATTGTCCAACGTTTAGCAGAACCATAAGCACGAACGCCCAGTACGATATCGGTTACCGAGGAATTGCTGCCCGAAAGATCAATTTCTTTACCAACTCCCAACCCCACTTGAAGGCTAGGAGAGATTTGATAGCAGAACTCGACAAAAAAGCCAGAATAGATTTCGGGACGAACCACAAAACCCTTCGATCGATCAAAATAATTGTCTTTAGGGCTTTCCAACCGCCGTTCGTCGTTTTGTGTTTGGATATACTGCGCATAAGTAGGGAGCGATAACCCAAGCATTAAGGCTACAAGAACCACTTTTAATTGTAACTGTTTTTGCATAATACTTATAATTTTTTTATTCGGTGAATTTATAGGACTCACCTTAAATAATTAACATCGATTTAAATTTGCATAAAGGGTAGAAATAGCACCGTTCATCGTATAAAAAAGCAACATCGTTTACTTTAAGATTAAAAGCAATAGTCTTCCCAGAGTATTGCTCTTTTTTCTTAGCTAAAAGAAACTTAAAGTTATAAACGTTTTGTCGTTATAATTCAGTAGATTGATCTTTATTATCGAAGATATTTCCCGATACATGATATATCGAGACCACAACCCTCGCAGTATGAGGCAATTCTTCTTGCTTTAATTGATACAGTGGGGCTGGTGGATAATGCGATAGCAACTCATTCAAATGTTGTTCGTCGTGAGCACAATCGAAATACAAGCCCGTTCGCATTCGGATATAGCGGTCAATAAAATCGTACTCCTTCGTCAACGATGAGCCCCAAGCCGACGAGGAATAGAGCTCTTCAGTGTAAAGGATAGCATTGCGAGGAAGCGACTGGAACGCCCCTTCGCTATGAAGCCTATCTATCTCGAAGAAACGCGACTGACTGCGTTGCCATTCATGACTCAGATTCTCGTTGGCGTAGCCACCTATAATCACAAAAACCATCATCAGCAACGCCAATCCTAACCGAACACCCATCGCCAATAGGCGTCGCTGAGAGAACAGTTTAACCAACAGCAAACCGATCATAATCATAGACAGTATAATTCCGAAAAAGGAATAATAAGTGGTTACATATCCATTCATCCAACAATACCAATCGTTGTTGTATTTGGGAGTAATGCCTATAAGCGTATGCGAGAAAAATGCCCACACAATAGCAATACCCATCACACAAAGAATTGATCGCAACGACCATCGCTCTGTTCGTATTCTTCCTAAAAGGAGGTAAATAAGAAGCCCTACAGCGAGCGCTACTACATATACCCTTGTTGAAGCATTAGTAAGTGCAAAACGCTTGCTATCAATAGCTCCATAACCCAAATAATTGGTTGTGCAAACCTCATGATAACGTTCAAAATTTTGCATAGGAAGCACCGTACGAGTGCAACGCCCCAATACGCGGAAGAAATTGGGCAAACTGAACTGATCGCTCAACGAAGCCCCCGAATAGAAAGCCACATCGGGATTGATATGCATTTGATAGCTGCGATAACTCAGATAAAGAGCAGCATAAATCACTATCACCGACACAAAAGGTATCTGCTCAGTATAGAACTTACGACTGCTCCACATAGCGAAGAATCCCTTTCCCCGCCACCAACGCAATAGGTTGAATAAAAACAAAAAAGCGAGGAAAAGGATATAGTTTTCGTAAAATAATGAAGCCGCAAAAAACAGCAGCGCACAGAATATTAGATGCTTGTACTTTGCATTACCACAATAACGAACATATTGCAACAACGCCAACCACATCAAACTACAACTGAATGCAAATACAAAAGGATACGCCATAAAAGGCATATGATTGTTTTCGGTGATAGGAGTTTGAACAATAAGAAGCAGCAAAGTAAGATACGTCAATGGTCGCGAATGGAATATCATTTGAAGCAGTCGCGCAAAGAGGAGGTACGAGATTAGCAACATACCATATTGAAGCGCATGCGTATAACCCCAATCATCGATAGCCCAAGCCAAATCGTAGCATGGTTGGGCTATAAGGAAATAGAAGCGACCTTGCTGACCCGCCAACCATTTGGCGTGCTCCCAACAAGCATCCCATCCTTGACGAGTGATGAGATAATTTTCCAAATCATCGCCACAGGTGAAACCTATATGCGAGAAGGGAGTATAGCATAGTAAGGCTACGAGTGCCAAAAGCATCCATAAAGGTAAAAAATGTAACAACCTCATGTTTTCTTTCTGCCATAAGGAGTTCCCGCCTTGTGTTAGTTGATTGTTCATAATATTGTTTGATAAACTGTTTTACAAAAGATGATAGGTTACCTATTTTTCGGGTATAAGGGTACCTACGGTGTAATGATTCAGGTCGAAATATTTCCGAGCCATCTTCTTGATATCTTTCACGGTAATGCTGTTAAGCACTTTCTCATATTCAAGAATATAAGGATTATTATCCTCATGATCATAGTATTCTGAGTAGATAGCCCCTATCCAGAAGCTATTCTGCTGCTTATCGGTTTCGCGATCATTAAATAACAGCTTGCAAGTCGGGACGATACCAATGTTCGTAGAAGCGCATAATAGTGGGACGCTTGAAGTTCTTTATTACCTCCTCCGTTCCGATAGGGATACGATTAGCATAGCGGCAATCCTTCAGTACAATAGGATAATACTGTTGCAGCATACGATACTGAGCACCTAGACGTCCGCGCCATTCTTCGAGGATAACCCCCCGTTCAGCCTCTATCTCGTCAGGATCCATCAAAAGCTTAGAGGCCCATCCATCGAGAATTTTCATACCCATATCGAGCATCTCAGCATCGTTAGGCATATTCACATAATACACCGTTTCATCGAACGAAGTGCGAGCATTCACGTGTCCGCCAAAACGAACCCCTTTCTCTTGCAGCTTGTTGATAAGTTCGTTGTGTTCGTAATACTCCGTACCGTTAAAAGCCATATGCTCAACAAAATGAGCCAAACCACGCTGATCTTCCTCTTCCAATACCGATCCAGCATTAACAACCAAACGGAAGTGTACTCTTCCTTCGGGCATCTTGTTGGCACGAAGATAATAAGTAATACCGTTATCGAGCTTACCCATACGAACATTGGGGTCGATAGGCACTTGGGTAGTAAGATCAACAGAAGATGTCTGTTCAACTTGAGCCTTTGTAGTAGCTACAATATTTAAGAATAGTAGTAGCAGCGCGATGATTTTTGTTTGATATTTCATTTCGTTTTAAATAATATTTGTGATGTGAAAGTTTTTTTTCTTAAGGCCCCTGCGGTGCCGATATATCAGCACCGCTAAGCCCTAAGGATGTTTGTTTTTGTGTGTGTTGTTATTTCTTTACTATTGAAGGCTGTTATAAAATGTCGATAAAAAACTTTATTTGGCTAGAATTTCATCACGCAGATAGGTGATATTGTCTTTGATGCCCTTGTTAGATGTATTATGGGATTGAGGACGGGAGGGAGCTGTGCGCAGATATGGAACGAATACAAACGAGGAGACCCCCAAAATCTGCTCCACCTCAGCATCATTGATATCCCACGTAAGGGTTTGAGCCTCTTTGTCGTAAGCCAAAGCAGTTGTTTCGTTTATTGTATCGCCCGTTTCTTCATCAACATACCACTCGTGCAGGAATACGCTGTCTTTGGTAAAAGAATAGGTACATGGGGATTCTGAATACTCGCCTTCTACTAAAGGGATAGCGGGTATATCATAATATAAATCCGAAATCATGATAGCATGAACAGTGTCGCAGAAATCGAGAGTCATAGCCAAACTCACGTTGATCAGGACACCTTCTTCCATAACCGAGTTTTGCAGATTACACTCCCACATACTGCCAGCAAATACATTCTCGATGGTTTCCTTTTCGGGTATAATAGGATCTTCGGGGTCGCAACCACAAAGGGTTATTGTTGCAGCCAAAGCTAAAGCAACCCAAATTTTCACTGTTTTGTTCATTTGTTGTATTTTTTTGTTATTTAAATTATTATCCAATTCTTCATATCATAAGGTAAAGGGAAACCTTCACCCCTGTCGAATATAATCCTTGTTAGTTGTACAGTAGACACCTATTATATCCACTATACCACAGCTGTTAGAAAGGACAATAGCAACACATCGCAAAAAACGCTATAGCGACTCCTTGCTACTTCCTGTTATAGGAGTATTCTCCTGATGTGCGTCAATCTGAGCAAGATGAGCACTGAATACTGTTCGGCGCTGCTTTTTGTTCTCGCAATGATAGATAGATACCCAACGATAGTAGAACGAACAAGCATAGCAGTCAACGCTATCTAGCCCTTTGGGAAACTTATCTCCCACCAATTCAGGATGGAAGCGTACTGTCTTCCAAAAATCAATCTCATCATCATGATTCTCAATAGGCATACCCTCAGCAGCCAAAACAGAGTCGGCCCATGCTTTCTGATCAATAGTGTACTGTAAATTGAGCGCCTCTTTCATCTGCTCCCAACCCTCATCGGTGAGAGCTTCGAAGGTGGTTACATCACAACTAATACTATCGTTGAGCGGGAAGTCTTCGATATAGCCAACACGCACACCCTCCATATGGCGATAGCGCTGGTACATAACACTGCCTTCGGGCATCGATGGGCGAAGACGCCACATCGATACTGCCGTTAGCAGCAGCATCAGTATTGCTATGTATATGTAGAGTTTGCGTTTCATGACTTATCCTATTGTCTATATTATTATTTTATATTCAATGATTGCATCCAACCAACCACAGGCCTATTCTCACAGATGCCCACAGAACTACAAGCACGATTAAGCACCAACTGCTCGTCGCCATGCAGATTGCAGATCACCTGCTTTGCTTCACGTTGAGGCAGAATCATCGCATAGGCCGAAGGGATAGCTAGCATAAAAACTACAGCCATCATTCGCACCACCATACGACGACGAGCGCTCCATCGCCTCAGATCGCCACTTTGCTCGTAGGCCAATTGTTGCAGGTGAGTCTTATCGGCCAACTGCCTGCGACGTTGTTCGGCCATTATCAATTTTTCTATCTCCTGCTCGTTCATGATTTTATATTGTTTGCTTTATTCTTTAACTTATCAATAGTTTGTTTTCTAAGGGCAATAACCTCCTTTTCGCTCATTAGGAGCGCTTGTGCCATTTCGCTATTGGTATAGCCTTCTAGAAGGAGGTCGAGTAGTTGTTGTTCTTTGTCGTTCAGATCGACAGACAGACGATCAATAAGTTCTCGATAGTTTTCATTGTCGGCCGCCACTTCGTAGGTTTCTTCCAGCGGCACTGTTTCTATTGTAGTTCGTCGTCGTTGATGTTGGAACACACTCCTACAATGTAGTCTCACCCATTGGCGTTCTTGTGCTGCGGTAGCATTCGGGCGCAGCATATGACGATAGTGCCAAAGTTGCAGCATCACATCCTGAACCAAATCGTTCGTTTTCTCTGTATCGCCACCAGCATACCACCAGCAAAGACTTCTTATAAGCCGCTGATGCCGTTTCAATAGTTCCTCGAAACCGCTATATCGTGGTGTGCTGTTATGATTCATTTGCAACTTTAACTACAAATACAATAACCAGGATTTTTCAATTAAGAGAGTTGATACCCGATTTTTAATACTTTTTAACTATTCTACAATCTAATATTTTTCTTGTTAGTAAGTAGCCACACTTCTACCTATAATAACATTGTAAAAACTTCTTATTGCTTATTATACAATTTCTTTCACTCAACTACAATAACTAATGCTGTCTGCTTCTTTACCAAAGAACAGCCTATAATCGGTTCAAAACCGATTTTATTACAACCAAAAGTCTTTTTTTAGAAAAAAAGAAAAGATATGTGAGAAATCTCCTTAGCAGCAAGTAGTATAGGGATTGCTGCAATAAGAATAGAGCCAACCTTCGGAAACACTTCCATCGGCCTCTTTAATGCTCACTTTGATCCAAGATGAATGCTTCGAATCGAAATCAATCACTTGGAAGGGATCGCTACAATAATTCTTGCGTTTCACTACCACAGCACTTTTCTCATCGGGCTTACTATAGAGTTGATCGTAGAACCCTTGCTTGTCGGGCGAATAGGTACTTGTGTAAGTAATAAAGGGGAGCGAACGGTAAATCCATCCAGTATATTCCTTTTCGCCGTAGGCGCTATAAGAGATATGAACGTAGTACATTGAATCGTTCTTATCGATCAGTTGTATCATAACAAAATTCTCCTCAACAGTATCGTTATGGACTGTAGCAATAACGCGACCACTATTGTCGTAGATAGGCACCTCTTCAACATAATTCAAATCGAGCAACACCTCCACCTCCGAAACAACACCCTCATCACTGAACGAATCTACCACCGAAGAAGCAGCATCAATGCTAGCATTACTACTGTTACCGCAACTAACAATACCTATTATTACCATTAGCACAAACAACAGAAGGGGTTGTTTGCAAATAAAGTTAATAAGCGTTTTCATTGAAAGAAATATTAAGATGAACCTACCTTATATCTCTTTTCCGAAAATAGCACGAGTAACTAGCGGAGTAGCATCGTAAGTGGTGCGCCAAATCTTCTCGGCCTCGTTGCCTATAATCTGCGGATTGCTATAAGCAGTACCCACATGCTTCATGATAGCGTTTCGATTCATTTCGGCATAATAGATAGCATGCACACCTCGTTTTTGCCAATCGGGGTGAACACCATTAAGCATTAAATCGATTGTATCGTACTTTTTCAGTGCCCGCAGCAAATAGTACCACCCAAAGGGAAAAATGCGCCCATTGGCCTTTTTATAGGCCTCTGTGAGGGAGGGAAGACTCACACCGAAGGCTACAATATTATCCTCCTTATCAACTACCATATTGGTGAAATTGACATCGAGGAAAGGAAAATACTGACCAATATAGTATTTAGTTTCCTTTGGAGTAAGGGGCACATAGTCGTAAAGGATAGAGAACGACTGGCCAAGCGTTTCGAAGAACTTGTAGGCATAGGGCATAATCTCTTTGCGCTTCTTGAATTTGAGCAGCTTAAGATCATATTTCTTCATAATCAGCTCGTTGAGGCGCCCCACCTTATCGGGTATAGGTTGCGAAGCAGGCATCTGGTACTGCTGCCAACGACATTTGATTTCATACCCCAGTTGTTCGATAAAACGGATATAATATTCAGGATTGTAGAGGGTAGAGGAATTTTGGCGGCAGTCGTAGTTGTCGATCATCCAGCATTCCTTATCCATATCGTTGAAACCGAAGGGACCCTCAATACCGGTCATTCCCTGCTGACGGCCATATTCGATAACTTTGTCGAGCAATAACCGACACACATCAATATCCTCGATAAAATCGAACCAACCAAAGCGTACCTCCTTCTTATTCCACGTTTCGTTGACACGAGGGTTGATGATAGCAGCCACACGTCCCACCGGTTGGCCGTCGCGATAAGCCATCCACATCTTAAGCGAGCAGTATTCAAGCGAAGGATTCTTCTTGGTAAGGAGGGTCATCTCGTCCATCATCAATGGGGGGAGATAGGTAGGAACATCCTTGAAGAGACGCCATTGAAACTTAACGAACTTGCGAATGTCACTCTTAGTAACAACTTCCTTGATGGTTATGTTTTTATCGTTGGCCATAATATTGATGTTTTATTTTTTACAAGAAAATCAGAAGCAAAAGGAGAAGATCATTATTCTGCTACATGCAGCGGAATATCGAGCTTCTTGAAGCAAGAATGAATCTTATCGATAGCGAAATCAATCTGCTCGATGGTATGGGTAGCCATTAATGCTACGCGGATCAGCGTATCTTCGGGCGATACAGCAGGCGATACCACAGGACTGATAAAGACCCCTTCTTCAAGCAGCATACGGGTCAGCTGGAAGGTCTTATCATTGTTGCGCACATACAGTGGGATGATAGGAGTTTCGGTATTGCCTATCTCGAATCCCAGTTCGCGGAAGCACTTCATAGCATGACGGGTAACCTCCCACAGATGCTCACGACGTTCGGGTTCACTACGCATTATCTTCAATGCAGCCATTACCGATGCCGTTGCCGATGGAGGAATACTAGCGGTAAAGATATAGGGGCGAACACTGTGCTTCATATAATTGATAGTGTCGCTATCGGCAGCAATGAAGCCACCCACCGAAGCAAGACTCTTGCTGAATGTTCCCATAACAAGATCAACCTCCTTCAGCAAACCGAAATGATCGCAACTACCACGACCTTCGCTTCCCAGCACACCCAATCCGTGCGCCTCATCGATCATCAGCGTTGCATCATACTTATCACAGAGCTGCTTCATCGTTGGAATATCTGCAATATCACCCTCCATACTGAACACACCATCGGCCACCACCAACTTAGCAGCCTCTTGCGGACAGCGTTGCAGTACCCGTTCCAAATCGGCCATATCGTTGTGTTTATACTTCAACGTATTGGCATAAGTAATGCGGATACCCTCAATGATGCTAGCATGTACACGAGCATCGTAAATCACATAATCGTTGCGGCCCGTAATACAGGGAATAACGCCCGAATTGGCTTGGAATCCAGCCGAAAAGAGCATCACACCATCTTTATGAAGAAACTCAGCCAACTCATGTTCAAGCTCTAGATGAATATCGAGCGTACCATTGAGGAAAGGCGATCCGGCACAACCAGTACCATACTTCTTGATGGCTTCAACAGCAGCCTCTTTGATTTTAGGATGGTTGGTTAATCCAAGGTAACTATTGGAACCCATCATCAGCACTTTCTTGCCGTTGATGATTACCTCCGTGTCCTGAGCACTCGAAATAGGGGTAAAGTAAGGATAGACACCCTTTGCCTTATATTCTTGCGGTGCCGTGAACAGAGAGAGTTTCTTACGAAGAGGTTTCATATATTTTATTAATCTACTATTATCGCTTTTTGTTAAATTATATGTTTCTCTCTTGTGTTATTATTCTCATTTTTAATGCATTGCATAAAAATGCTTTCAACACAAAGATTTGCAAAGAAACAAAAAAGTCTTAAAATATCACTTTTTATTGTGTTAAAAGTTCAAAGATTCGGTTGGTTAATCGGCTTGCTCCTATCCTAAAATACTGATTGTTGGCACGTTCGTGGCCCATCATACGAAATGTTAAATTGTAGTATTCCAACGCTTGCTCGGGCGTTGAGATACCTCCAGCCGCCTTGAAGCCAATTTTACGACTACTCGTTTTCTCAAAATCAACAATCGCTTGCAGCATTGTTTGTGCCGATTCGGGGGTTGCCGAAACAGCTATCTTGCCTGTCGATGTCTTAATAAAATCGGCACCTCCTTGCATAGCTAGCATACTGGCCCTATAGATATTATCGCTGTTTTGCAACTCGCCCGTTTCGAGGATAGCCTTCAAATGCCTATCGCCACAAGCCTCCTTGATGGCGGCCACCTCATCCTTCACCTTCTGATCGTTGCCTTCGAGCAGCGATCCGCGCGAAATAACCATATCGATCTCATCGGCCCCTTCGTTAAGTGCATATCGCACTTCAGCCAGTTTTATCTCGATAGGCGACTGTCCGGCAGGAAAGGCTCCCGCCACCGAAGCCACTTTGATGCCGCTACCTTCGAGCAATTGCTTGGCTTGACGAACAAAGACGGGATATACACAAACTGCTGCCACAGTAGGAATACCCTTGCTACGATCAGTCATTTGGAGCGATCGCCTACATAGTTGTTCCACCTTCTGATGGGTATCTGCCCCTTCGAGGGTAGTATTATCGATACAAGAAAAAATAGTTTTGAATTTATCGAGGGTGTTACCGTTGTAAATTTCTGTTTTTTCCATAGCGGATTTTGTGATGTAGTGATTTGAACAATGTAAAAGAAAAAATTTCTTTTTATTTCTTCTTCATTAACGAATTGAAAGTATCGGGTGCCAAAGAGGGCAACAAACGGTTCTCTTTCAGTTGGGGCGATACCATATGGTTGATTAACTGTTGTCGCAACCAGGTGGGACGATTCATTTTACTGCGATCCATCACATATTTCCTATAACGTCCCAACGCATCGGCTATCGGCGCATCAACCTTCTTTTGAGCCGCCAAATCGCGTTTGATAGCAATCATCATCTGTCTGAGTGGCAGTTGCATAGGACAAGCCTCTTCGCAAGCACCACACATAGTACAAACATAAGGAATATGATTGTATCCGTGCATCAACTCTAGATGAGGCAACATTACGCGAGCTCTAGGACCGGTAAAAACATTATCGTAAGGTTCACTCCCAATCAGCTGGTCGATAGGACAAGCTTGTTGACAGCGATCGCAATCAAGACAAGCAAATATAGCCCGCAACTGTTTGTTTTTAAGCAGCGCACTCCGTTCGTTATCGACAATAAAGAGATAGGTTTCACAGTTGGGCGACCCACCAAAAAGCATATATCGATGAGCCATCGATTGCGATGGGGTAGGGGAGATATCCCGCAAAGTATCAACCATCAAAGCCACCCCTTTCAAACCATTCAACAACCTATCGATAGAAACAAAACAAACGTTGATGCTCTTACTGTTCAGTTTCTGTATATAGTTGGCATCCTTGTTGAGCAGCAGCAACGAACCCGTTTCGGCTACCATTCGATCAACCTCTATAAGCAGCAAATCGCCATTACTAGAAGGATTGAGTTTATGCTTTTGAAAAGTAAAACCCACACCCAGTTCCTTCATTAAGCGCGAATCGATCGAATCGAGCGCAGTATACGACTGGATATGGTGCTGATGAATAATATCTTGCAACGATTCGATAACATCCTCATAATCGGCCGACCAGATAACATGATTGTTCTGTTGGAGGAAGTTTTTCTCGAATCGACACAACACTTCGTCCATCTTTTCGATGGTTTGCAGCATCTCATAACGCAGCCGCGAGGCCGACGAAAGGGAATCTGTGATAGGACTCATCTCCTTAACGTGTCGGTTTTCCTTCATAGCACTATGAAGGGCATTAGCTGTAAGTTCGTTGAAAAGTTTGTATCCCTCTTTCTCCATAATGAAAAAACTTCCTATAATGTGGTTTTTATAACATCCACATTTAATCAATCAGATGACTGATTTTCTCTACACGGCGCTGATGGCGACCCCCTTCGAAGGGAGTGTTGAGGAAGATATCAACAATCTCCATTGCCTTTTCTTCACTGATGAAGCGAGCAGGTAATGCTACCACATTACAATCGTTGTGCTGACGACCTAAACGGGCAATTTCAGGATCCCAACAAAGAGCACAACGAACATGACGATATTTATTAACCGTCATTTGTACGCCATTGCCACTACCGCAAATAACAATACCTCTCTTAAATTCACCCTTCTCGATAGCGCTACCCAGCAAATGAGCATAATCGGGATAATCGCAACTTTCGGCACTAAAAGTACCATAATCTTTCACTTCGAAACCTTTGTTTTCGAGTTCAACGATCACTTTTTGTTTCAAATCGAAGCCTGCATGATCGCAAGCTATAGGTATGATTTCCTTCATGTCTTTTCCTATTGTTGAAAACTTTTTCAAACTGCAAAGATACACAAAATAGTTAATCCCCTCACACTGCCCTCTTTCCACTTATTAACCACTTTTTGAACAATTCCTAATTCACCACTGAAAACCAGTTTTCTACAAGACGTGTTAACACCCATAGTTGAAAAAATATTTAAAAAATTGTTGAATCATTGTTCAAAAATCAGTTTACATTTGTCAACTGTTCAAAATACCTCTTTTTTCAACAATCTCATAACACTTTGTCCACAATTTAATCCCTTCGTAACTTCAATTTTTGTTATTCACATTTTTAGTTCACATCGGTTTTCAACAACCTGTTGATATATTCTTTTCTTCCTGAAAACATGAAGGGTTAAGATGTGAAAAACTTTGTTTATTCTCTTTTCATATTCCTCTTTCAATCCCTTGCAGTTACAGAGTTATCAACCAAATTAACAACTATAGTAGTAAGTAGTAAAAGAAAATTTTTTTTTTAAAATTAAAATTCTATTACTTTATAACATTGTTGAAAAACTCCAATGCAACTCTTATAAAACTCCTATGTAAATCCTTCAAAACTCTTATAATACTCTTATAATAATTTCTTGCTTTAAAAAAACAGATATTAATGCCCAAAGAAATTATTTTTGCCACATTACCCATTTTTCGTATTTTTGCAAAATAAATAGAATCATTAATAAAATATAATTGGTTCAGTTATAGCATAAAAATATGACACAGAAAGAACTTACCGAAGCTATTCTTCAGTTGAAGAAGCAAAAAAATGCCATCATCTTAGGTCATTACTATCAGCGCGATGAAATTCAGGCTCTCTCCGATTTTACTGGCGATAGTTTGGCTCTTGCCCAAGTGGCTCGTAAGGCTGAATGTGATATCATCGTTTTCTGCGGTGTCCATTTTATGGCCGAAACGGCTAAAATCCTCAACCCTGATAAAAAGGTTCTGCTTCCCGATTTGGAGGCTTCGTGTTCGTTGGCTGAATCGTGTAAGGCCGACGATTTTGCCCCTTTCCGTGCTGCCCATCCCGACCATATGGTTATCTCTTATGTTAACTGTACGGCCGAAATCAAAGCTATGAGCGATCTTATCTGCACTTCGGGCAATGCCGAACAACTGATCAATTCACTTCCCGCCGATCAGAAGATCATCTTTGCTCCCGATAAAAATTTGGGTGGATATATCAATGCAAAAACGGGACGCAATATGTTGCTTTGGGACGGCGTTTGTACTGTTCACGATGCTCTGCAAGCCGAAAGTTTCATTAAGCTGAAAATGGAACATCCAAAGGCTAAAATGATTGCCCACCCCGAATGCAATGCTGCCGTTCTTCAGGTTTCCGACTTCGTAGGGTCCACCAAAGCTATGCTGAACTATATTGCCAAAACCGATGCTCAGGAAATCATCGTAGGTACCGAACCTGGTATCCTTTACGAGATGCGTAAAGCTTGTCCCGATAAAACCTATTTGGTAGCACCTACTAACGAAACCTGTTCGTGCAACGATTGCGGTTATATGAAGATGAATACACTCGAAAAACTCTATAACTGCATGCTCAACGAAACACCGGAAATAATTCTTTCCGACGAACTGATCGAGAAAGCAAAACAACCGATTGTACGGATGCTCGATATGAGTCAGCAACTAGGTCTCATTAAATAATATCCCAGTTCTGCACAGTACGATGAACGGACAACAAATAGTTTACGATTATCTGCAACAACTCGATATCCCTTTCGAGTATTATGAACATCCTGAAGCTCCAACCATCGAGATAGCCTCTCAGTTTTATCGCGGTGAAGGCACCACGTTGTGTAAAAACCTTTTCTTCCGCAACCATAAAGGCAACCGTCATTATTTGGTTATTATGGAATCAACTCGGGCAATGGATATTCATGCTATCGAACATAAACTCCATCAGGGAAAACTCTCGTTTGCATCACCCGAAAGGATGATGAAATATCTAGGTGTCCGCCCGGGAAGTGTATCGCTCTTCGCTTTGCTGAACGATACCAACCACGAAGTAACCCTTTTCGTTGACAAAGCACTCCTCGATGCCGAAAAGGTGAGTTTCCATCCTAATCTAAATACAGCATCGCTCGTTATATCGAAAAACGATATGCTGAAGTTTATTGAACATATTGGAAACCCCTACGAGTTTTTGGATCTTTACGATGAGAGTGCCGAGTAAAGGTGGGTTTATAATTGACTAGGGTGAAAAAAGACATATTTTTGTGTTATTTCAAGTTGTTGAAAAAAGATAAAAAATAGTTCAAAACAGAGTGTTTTAAGAGCATTCGAAGAAGGCATAGTTGATAAAAGAATCAAGGTTATTGATAACTTATAATTTTCACTCCTTCACAACTAGTTACATGTTAGTAAGATACCAATAATGTTTCACAAGGAACGTTTCTTTTCTCTCTAAAATATCAGTCATTTATGCATCGAACCATCCCTGTTTTTATCCCTATGCTGGCTTGCCCCAATCAATGTATTTATTGCAATCAGCATATCATCTCGGGTCAGCAGCGGATGCCCTCCGATCAAGAAATAATCAACACCATCGAAACTCATCTCGCCACTATCCCTTCGCAGAGTAGGGTAGAGCTGGGTTTTTTCGGTGGAACCTTCACCGGTCTTTCTTTGCAGCAGCAAGAACGGTTGTTGCAATTGGTTCAGCCTTATCTCTCCAATCATCAAATTGAATCAATACGACTCTCCACTCGTCCCGATTATATCAACGATGAAGGGGTAGCATTACTGAAACAATATGGGGTAGGAACTATTGAATTGGGTGTACAGAGTCTCGACGATGAGGTGCTTCAAGCTATCGATCGCGGATATACTGCTAAGGTGGTTTATCAGGCTGCCAATACCATTCGCCAACAGGGATTGGAACTGGGAATGCAGATGATGATAGGTCTTCCTTCCGATACTCCCGAGAAGTCGCTCTTCACCGCCCGCAAGATTATAGAACAGGGAGCCTCCAATACTCGAATCTACCCCACACTAGTTATACCCCAAACGGAGTTGAGTCGTCGCTATCGTGCCGGACAATATAAGCCGCTTACTATCGATGAGGCGGTTCAGTGGACAGCACCTATCCTTCAGCTTTTCCAAGAACATCAAGTTACCGTACTGCGCGTAGGGCTCCATCCTACTGAGGGTTTTATTCACGGCAACGACTACGAGGCGGGTCCTTTCCACGTAGCTTTCAAGCAGCTGGTGGAGGCCGAAATATTCCGCCAACAGTTCGCCGTTTATCCTTTTGCCGAAAGGGGCGATGTTGTTATAGCGGTAGCTCCCACTATGCTACAATCGGCCATCGGTCATCGAGCCAGCAACAAGAGGATGTTACAGCAAAGGGTAGGGGAGAGGAGAGTCCGTTTTGTTGCCGACAGTCGATTGCAGGGTTATAATTTCCGAGTAGAATAATAAATCATTTGTTTCTTCGTTTATAACAAATCATGAGCAAAACAGAATTTACCGTTACCGAACCTACCGAGTTGCTGCCTTTCTTGCTGCAATGTTTTCCCGATATGAGTCGCACCAAAGTGAAGGAACTGATGGGCCACAGTGTGGTTGTGGATGGACGTCGCACATCGCAGTTCAATTTTCCGTTGCTTCCAGGAATGGTGGTGGGTATTGTGAAAGCCAACTATCGTCAGCGTTTCCGCAATAGTCTTATCGATATTGTTTACGAAGACGATTTCTTGGTGGTGATCAATAAGCATGAGGGGGTTCTCTCCTATAGCCGCAAGCCCTCCGATGTTACTGCTATCAGCGAGGTGAACAAGTATTTTGCCTATACTCATCAAAAATGCAACGCCCATGTGGTGCATCGTCTCGATCGCGATACTTCGGGGTTGATGGTGGTGTCGAAAACAAAACAAACATCGCAGAAATTCGAGGCCGATTGGAAGGGTCTTGTCTACGATCGCGCCTATGTGGCTGTGGCTTGGGGCAAAGTAGAACCGCCTCAAGATACTATCCGCACTTGGCTTACCGATGGTGAATATTGTGTGCTCTCCTCTCCTGTCGATAATGGTGGCAAAGAGGCTATCACCCACTATGAGGTGCTCCAAACTAGTCGTCGCTATTCGCTCCTTTCGCTTCGTCTCGATACCGGACGTCGCAACCAAATACGTGTTCATCTGCGCGAACTGAAGCATCCTGTGGTTCACGACCCGATGTATGGCTACAAAGATGATGTATCTCCTATCAATCGTTTGGCTCTTCATGCTTACCGTCTTTGCTTCACCCATCCCATTACGGGCAAGCGCCTAGAGTTCGAAACTCCTTTCCCCGCTGCTTTCCTCAAGTTGATGGAATTATAGGTGGATTATTTCAATCCCTCCTTCTCATTATAAGAAAACTATAGGCAGATTGTAAAATCAATCTGCCTATTGCTTTGCTGCTGTTTGTTGAAAAGGCGCATTACAGAAACTCCTGATCGATAACGATTCGCCTTTTTTATCGCCCTCATAGAAAGCGGGTGATTATCCACTCTTTACGCCCAAAGGATTCACAATTGTCAAAAGTTGACGTTTGTAAACTCCCCTTAAAATTACTCGAAAGTTTTTTCATTTTATCCCCTTTAAGCGCGAAAAAACAAGACTTCTTAAAGGTGCGAAAAATAAAAAGCATAAAATATGTTTGTATTTTGATAAAAAGTAGTACATTTGCAGATTATTTAACAACGTATATATAATAATAAAATACTGATTGTCATGTATAACAAGTTTCAAGAACATCTGCAAAAAGAACTCGCCGACATCGAAGCTGCCGGTCTGTACAAACATGAACGCATCATCGAATCGCCTCAGGGTGCCGAGATTATGGTGAAGGGTAAGAAGTGCCTCAACTTCTGCGCTAACAACTATCTGGGCCTCGCTGACAATCCCGAACTGATCAAAGCTGCCAAAGAGGGTATGGATGCCCGTGGTTATGGTATGGCTTCGGTTCGCTTTATCTGCGGATGCCAGGATCTCCACAAGACCCTTGAAAAGAAAATCGCCGATTTCTTCGGTACTGAGGATACTATCCTCTATGCCGCTTGCTTCGACGCTAATGGTGGTGTTTTTGAACCTCTGCTCACCGATCAGGATGCTATCATCAGCGACTCGCTGAACCACGCTTCCATCATCGACGGTGTGCGCCTCTGCAAAGCTCAGCGTCTCCGCTATGCTAATGCCGATATGGCCGATCTCGAAAAACAACTTCAGGAGGCTCAGAAATACCGCTTCCGTCTCATCGTTACCGACGGTGTATTCTCGATGGACGGCAATGTTTGTCCTCTCGACAAAATCTACGAGTTGGCCAACAAATATGATGCTATGGTAATGGTCGACGAAAGCCACAGTGCTGGTGTCGTTGGTCGTACGGGTCGTGGTGTTACCGAGCGCTACAATCTGCGCGGTAAGATCGAAATCCTCACCGGTACCTTAGGTAAAGCCTTCGGTGGCGCTATGGGTGGTTTCACCACGGGTCGCAAAGAAATCATTGATATGCTCCGTCAGCGCAGCCGTCCTTACCTGTTCTCCAACAGTATGGCTCCTGGCCTCGTAGCTGCTGGTATCCGCATGTTCGACATGATGAGCGAAACCAACGAACTGCAGGATAAACTTCACGCCAACACCGATTACTTCCTCCGCCGCATGAAAGAGGAAGGCTTCGATTGCAAACCTTCCGAGAGTGCTATCTGCGCTGTTATGATTTACGATGCCGCCAAGAGTCAGCAGTATGCTGCTAAGATGCAGGAAGAGGGTATCTTCGTTACTGGTTTCTACTATCCTGTTGTTCCTAAGGGTCAGGCTCGTATCCGCGTTCAGGTTAGCGCTGCCCATCAAAAAGAACATCTCGACAAGTGTGTTGAGGCATTCAAGAAAGTTAGAAAGGAGATCGAAGGATAATGAAAAAGATTCTTATTGTCGGTGCCGGTGGACAAATTGGTTCCGAACTGACTCGCAATTTACGCGATATCTATGGCGACAACAATGTTGTATGCTCCGACCTCCGTCCCCTCAAGGGTGCCGACTACGAGCGTGGCCCTATCGAGCGCATCGACTCCACCCAGATCATGCAGATTGCAGCTGCGGTGAAGAAATATAATATCGACACCATCTATAACCTCGCTGCTATCCTCAGCGCTACCGCCGAGCTCAATCCTATGCTGGGTTGGAACGTTGGTATTGGCAGTTTGGTAAACTGCCTCGAGGTGGCTCGTCTGTTTGGCTGTGCCGTATTTACCCCTAGTTCGATTGGTGCCTTCGGCCCCTCTACTCCTCGCGACAATACGCCTCAGGATACTATCCAGCGTCCTAACACCATCTACGGTGTTACCAAAGTAACGGGCGAGTTGCTGAGCGATTACTATTATACCCGTTTTGGTGTCGACACCCGTAGCGTTCGTTTCCCCGGACTTATCAGTCACCTTACCCTTCCTGGTGGCGGTACCACCGACTATGCTGTCGAAATCTACTATGCTGCCGTTAAAGGGGAAGAGTTCGTTTGTCCTCTCAAGAAAGGAACCTTCATGGATATGATGTATATGCCCGATGCACAGAAGGCTATGATCGACATTATGGAAGCCGATCCCAGCAAACTGGTACATCGCAACAGTTTCAACATCACAGCTATGAGTTTCGATCCCGAAATCATCTACAACGCTATCAAGAAGCACTATCCCGACTTCAAGATGAGTTATCAACCCGAGCCCATCAAGCAGGCTATCGCCGATAGCTGGCCCAACAAGATGGACGACAGTTGCGCTCGTCAAGAATGGGGTTGGAAGCCTCAGTACGATCTGGATAAGATGACCGAGGATATGATTCTCAACCTCAAGAAAAAACTTTTGTAATCTAATATCTTTCCGATATTACAAAGAAAGGATGTTTCCATTCCATATGGGAACATCCTTTCCCTTTTATGCTATCTCCTATTCGCTTCCCTCATGTCTTATGCTGAAATAGGCTCACACATATAAGGACAAAAAGGGAGAACAGGAGACATCGCACCCAAAAAGTGAATATGATTATCTCGAGCTAGAGCTACTACATCTGGCCTGAAACTGAATTATTATTTGGTTGTCAACCTTTTTAGGAATACTGCCAACGAAGTTAGGAATTTGTCAACTTGAACAGGAAAACAAGTGACAACCATATCAGGAAAAGAGCAAAAAACTGTCAACCAAATCAGGAAAGACATGTGTGTCTAGTGCGAGCGTCACAGCGTCACAACGTCACAGTTGTTATTATGGCTTCCCCCTTTCTCCTGCTAATTACCGATGCTAGATCAGCATTTAATCTTTATATTTCTAATATGCATATTTATT
>JAUNHX010000039.1 GCA_030523765.1 Bacteroidales bacterium
TAACCTCCATAGATGGTGTCATTGTCTATCGTCTGACGGACCCACTCTTTGCTCACTATCTGCTGGCCCTCCCACATTCCCTCGTTAAGGTACAGACTACCTATCTTAGCTAGATCATGTATGGTTAGCGTGATGCCCCCAAAATTGTGGGCTACATCGTGTTTGCGACTGTCAACGTTGATGAGCCCTACCGACTCCATGCCTAGAGGCTTCCATACCCTCTCGCTCAGATAGTCGGCAAAACGTTTGCTCGAGGCCCGTTCAATTATTATACCCATAATAGCTGCCGTCATGCTTTCGTAACGGAATGCGGTGCCTGGCTCACAGCGGAATTACAATCCCCTAACTTGCTTCATCAGATTGTGACCATAATTCAACTGTGCCATCGCATTAATCTTCCCTAGGTCCTTCAATGTAAGGTCGTACGCGTCATCGAAATTCAATCCGCTCCGCATGTCAAGCACATGTCGGATAGTCAGTTTTTGCCACATGGGGTCCTCATTCTTCAACTCAGGCAGATAGACCGTAACGGGGTCATCGATACTGCGTATATAGCCATCGTCAACCGCAATGCCGCACATCAGAGAGGTAATCGATTTCGAGATGGAGAAGACCGTAGCCATTTGATTTTCCGAAAAGTCACCCCAATAACGTTCATATACGATCCTATCGTGATGGATTATCAGTACGCCTTGGGTACTACTCTCGGCATTCAACGCTTTCCCTACAGTTGTGTATGGACACTGATGTGGCTCGTTGGGGAAATGAGCAGTATCAAGCCAATCGGCCTTCACATGAGCCACAGGGAAATGGAAATAATATTGGCCATTGGCAATCGTGTCGTGCTCGTGATGCTCAAAACTATAATATCCGGTCCGTGCATCCCATCTGTCCGAAGCCCCCTCATAATAGAGCACGACGTTGTTGATATCACAGCTACTGAAAGCAGCAAAAATACTAGTACTCTCATAGTGGTCATTATTTTGTGTTTATACTATCTAATGGATTCATCGATAGATGGGTCAATGTTGTCGTCGGGTGTCTTCTCCCATAACGAATGGGGCTGCCGAGGTGTAGTCTTCTCAAACCAACCTATGCTGAGGCATATAACCGATAGGCAAGCAACGAGAACCACTATAGCCCATGCAGTATTTAGGTCGGTGTCTATGAAGGAAAGCGTATTGTTGGTTACATGGATTATGATGCTAGGTAATAAGCTGCCCGTACGCCAGAACAGCCATCCCGCAACGATAGCGAAGATCATGGTATGAACAATCATTATTGGATGATGCAACAGTGAAAAGATAATAGCAGGCAGAAGGATGGATACCCATGGACGGTATCCATTGCGTATCAGACCACCAATAAGCACCCCACGGAATAGAAACTCTTCTACAATTGGGGCAACGAGGATGCCGTATAGTATGCCAGCCCAACGGGTATACTCGTTTGTCGGTTCTGTCACAGAGGGGAAAATCTTATTGGGGGCCACTAGGCCGACCCACGCCAAGCCCAGCCAAAGCATAGCGAAACCTATCAGCATACAGATACCTGCCATCGTTCCCGCCCGTTGTTTGGCAATGCTACCCAACGAAAAGCTTACATACTTTTTTTTCAAGAAAACAAAGATGGTTAGCACACCGCCCAAAAGTCCAGTACATCTCATCACCGAAGCATTAAAGCTATCCCATATGGCCGACCCATCCATCTGTGTATTCAGACAATAAATCATCCATACAATAAAGCCAATAACGGAAGGTGACAGCATCAAACATAGCCAAAGCCAGATCTGTTTCGACATACTAAAAGAAGAATCATCCTTATTCATAGTGTTTGGTTGTTATTTTGTTATTTGAACATGTGGTGCAAAAATACAAATAAAAATCGAGAATGTAAAAAAATGTTACCTTTGATTCTTCTTTATCATGCTTTTGGGCTTAGGGCATCCTAATGGAACAATAAGACAAACTCGGTACTATCACAGTCGCTGTGATTAAGATCTATGGCACCATTGTGGGCTTGCATAATCTGGCGAGAAAGACTTAGACCAATGCCGTTTCCCTGTTTTTTGGTGGTATAAAAGGGAATGAATATCTGCTCTTGACTCTCTCGAGGGATGGCGGCACCATTGTTGCACACATGGATGAGTGTTTGACTATTGGCATCAACTTCGGTGCTGATATCGATACGGGTAGCGCCCGCTTGCAGAGCGTTGCGTATGAGGTTGATAAGGATACGGCTCATTTGGGCTTCGTCGGCATAGATGAGGGTGTCCTCGCTTCGTTCGCTGAAGGTACATTCAGCCCTCGCTTCGCGACACTGTTCGTGTGTCAGTTTCATCACTTTGCCAATCAAATCTCGCACCATCAAGGGCCGTTTTATGGGGCGGGCTACACCTGTCAGTTCACGGTAACTCTGCACGAAGTCAATGAGTTCGCGGCTACTGGTGCTTATGGTTTCTAGTCCAGTAGCTATCTCATTGTGGTGGTTGGTAGAGGGATCATGGATAAGACGGGTTAGGGTATCGCTAAGTGAGGCGATAGGACTCACGGTGTTCATGATTTCGTGAGTAAGTACGCGAATCAGTTTGCTCCAAGATTCAGTTTCGTTTTGCTGATGACGGCTGTCTACAATCCATTTGATGCGGTTTAGGGTGCGGTTGAAACGGTTGGTTTCATTGAAACGGAAATTATACTCTCCATCCTCGAAGGCATCAAGCATGTACTCCACTTTCTTGCGGTCGCGTTCACGTACAATTACGCATGTTGCTGTAATGGAAACAAGAACAGCTGCCAATAGTATTAGGATTATCCATATTGCATTCATAATGATAGGAATTGATGGGAATGGAATTATATCTTGTAGCGTTTCAGTTTGGCGTAAAGAGTGGGGCGACTGATGCCAAGTTGTTTGGCCACCATCGAAAGGTTGCCATTGCAATTAGCAAGCGCCTCGCGGATGGTTTGCTCTTCCGCAGCCTCCAGTTTGCCTAATACAGTTGTAGAGGGTTGCTTAGGCAACTCGATATCATTGGCGGTGAGCAGCGTTCCTTCGCTGAGAATAACAGCCCGTTCAATAACATTTTGTAGTTCTCTGATATTGCCGCGCCAAGGAGAAGAGCATAGCTTGGTGATTGCTTCAGAGGTTAGCCCCGATACTTGACGGTGGTAGCGTTGGGCATATGTGTCGAGAAATAGCTGTGCCAATGCTCCGATATCATCAGTGTGTTCTCGCAGCGCTGGTAGATGGAGATGAAACACATGAATACGGAAATAGAGATCCTGACGGAACGTACCCTCACGTACCATGGCCTCGAGGTCGCAGTTGGTGGCACATATCAAGCGAATATCAACAGGAATAGCTCGCTCACTACCCACGCGCACCACTTTGCGCTCTTGCAGTACCCGTAGCAACTTGGCTTGTAGGTGGAGTGGAAGATTGCCTACCTCATCAAGGAAGAGGGTACCACCATCAGCTTGTTCGAATTTGCCCTTGTGGTCACTATGGGCATCAGTAAAAGCACCTTTCACATGACCGAAGAGTTCGCTTTCGAAGAGCGTCTCGGTAATGGCACCAGCATCGACACATACCATTGGACGGTCGCTACGAAGACTAAGAGCATGAATCTCATGGGCTAGCACATCCTTGCCTGTACCATTCTCGCCAGTAATGAGCACTGTAGCATCGGTGGGGGCTACTTTTTCTGTTAGGTGCTGCAATTGGGCCATCGAGTGGCTAGACCCCCAAAAGAAAGGTGTGCGACTGAGTTGAGACTGATCCTTGGGAGCATGGTGGTCTCGTCCATGGAGTTTTTGTTTCTTCTGATAGGCCGAAAGGAGGGTATCAATCAGTTTCTCATTATCCCACGGCTTGGCAATGAAATCGAAGGCGCCCCGCTTCATGCCCTCTACTGCTAGGCTTATATCGGCATAAGCGGTAAATAGTACCACTTGAGTGCCAGGCCATCGGCGCAATATCTCATTGGTCCAATAAAGTCCCTCGTTGCCGCTGTTGATATCGGCATGGAAGTTCATATCTAGCAGCACCACATCGGGCTGCATCCGCTCCATGGTAGCGGGCAGTGTGGTGGGTGAAGCAATCAGCTCCACCTCAGCAAAGTGTGGCGGCAGCAGCAGTTGCAGCGCCTTGCGTATGCCCAGGTTGTCGTCCACCACCAGTATCTTGCCTTGTTTCTTGGTCATAAGTAATTTAGTTATACAATTGTCGTAAGTATGCTATAGCAAATAACTATTCTAAGCCCCAACTACAAAAACATTGCCATATACACAGGAATATAGTCGATTCCATTCTCGCGATGCAAATCTTTCGTATAAACAATATATTTGTTCTGAATCCTACCGGAGTATTTCTTGACGAAAGCGTCGAGCGACGCATGGGTCTTGTAGCCCGACGACTTCACCTCCACAGGGGAAACCTTAAACCCGTCCGACAGAACGAAATCAACCTCATAGTACTTCTTTCCGTCCTCTGTCGGCATTGTATGATAATACAGGCTCTTGCCGCTCGTTTTCAGCATTTGGGCGATGACATTCTCATACACATACCCCATATTAGTATTCAGTTTGTCATTCAGCAACTTGTTGTAAATGTCATTCTCCGTAACATCCTTATCCTTAAAGGCGAGTGTTACAAACAGTCCGGTATCGGCCATATACAGCTTATATCGCTCCCTGTCGCAAGTCAGGGCAAGTCCCGTGTTGGGGTCGTTGCTATGATAGCACACATTTGTTGTCATGGAAGAACCCAAAAGATTCACAATATCGCCCATCCTGTCTGCCCTCTCGTTGGGAAAAATCTCCGACACCTTATATCGTGACGCGTTCTTGCTCAATTGCGAAGGAACGGCATCGAACAGCGCCGTAGCGCGTCCATCCGCGTCCAACTTCATGAAATCTTCCTCATATAAGGAAAGAATCGACCTCTTGGTCAGGTCTACCGAACTTATATTGTTCGACTCCAGATATTCTTCCACAGCCTGCGGCATGCCACCCACAAGCATATACAGCCGGAAATCCCTCATCATTCTGCGGTGTGCGGCATCGCCGAGAGGGGTCCTGCTTTCAAATAGCTGACGAAGCAAGGGAATGGTGGCTGTGTCGCCCATAGCCCACCTAAACTCCTCGTAATCCATAGGATACATATCCAGCTTCTCCTCCTCACTCGGAATAACTATGTCCGTTATTTTCTTCCGCACCGATATCAGCGAACCCGTCTCGATATAGTCGTAGCGACGATCCTTGACAAGGTGCTTTATTGCCTGTCGGGCAAGCGGTTCCATCTGCACTTCATCAAAAATAATCAGCGACTTCTGTTCCACCAGATTGACATGAAAAATCAGCTGAAGTCTCATAAAGACGTAGTTCAGGTCGGAAATGTCGTGGAAGAGTTGGTGCACCTCTTCTGGGGCGACAGAAAAATCTATGAGAATATATGACTCATATTCGTTTTTGGCAAACTCCTCCACAATAGTAGACTTACCTATTCGCCTTGCGCCTTGGATCATCAATGCCCTTTTGCCGTCCCACCGAGCCTTTCACTCCTGCATCTTGCTGTATATCTTTCTTTTGAATATCATAATACCAATATTTATCACCTGCAAAGATATATAAAAAAAGCCATACCCCAAAATCTTTTTTGCCGTTTTTGTCAAATCCCGCCAAATATTTCATGCCATTTTTGTCAAATTCCGCCAAATTTTTCTTTTCCGAGAAAAAGCCGAAACACACAATTTGGTGCAGATAAATGTAATTTTTCACACTTTTCTGCACGAAATAATGTATTTCTCTCGTAAATGTCATCGTCTGATCTTACCATTACTATCGGCAAAAGTCGGGGTGGATATCCACCCCGACTACCATATTATATTAAAACACCACTACTTTCATACAAGTCGAAAAATAGTATCATTACTCTTTCTTTAGTTCTGTTGCCGGGTTGGTGTGGGCGCTGCGGAGGATTTGCCAAAGCACGGCTAAGAAAGACGTAACCAGCTCGACAACCACAGCAAGGCAGAAAATCCAACCATAATCGTGCAAACGGTATATATAGTCATGTAGGTATTCCCTAGTAGCCACCACCGCGATGGGAATACCAATAGCACAGGCTATCAAAACCATTATCATATATTGACCGATGCTTCGGCGTGTCTCACTAGTCACAGTGCCACCAAACACCTTGCGGATGGCAATGCTTTTAGATTGCTGTCCGGCATAGTATGTACTCATAGCTACAAGGCCAAGAATAGAAATGAGGATAGCCAGCAACATAAATATTTCCATCAAACGCATGGCATTGTGCTGCGGACGCAACTGTTCTGCTATTAGATTGTCTAAATAACCCGAATAGTTCAGCACAATCTGCTTGTTACTTGCCTCTTTTTTCATCACACCGGCAATGGACTTGATTGCTTCAGAATGTCCACCTGTAGTTTCTATGAGCCAACCTCCCCAACCTACTATGTCTTCCGTCCGTTGGACAGTAAGAATCATTAGATCCTCTTCGCCTCGGTTCTCGCCATTGGTGGTCCAATCTTCGATAACACCAGCTACTTGTTCACATCCGTTAGTTCTCTGCGACAATGTCTGCGAAACATGTCGCACGGCAGTAACCCCAGTGGCTTCAAAAGCCTTCTTCCCAAACCACACCGAGTTGTAAAGTGGTGCATGAAAATCTTCCACAATCTCAGGTTCCAGCATACTGAATGCAGCGCTGTCGACACGATAGAGGCGGTACGATATCTCCTTGCCATCAACTGTAGTACCAAACTGTCCTCCCACACTCACCCCGGGAGCTCCATAGCAGAAGCCTATGCGCTTCACGCAGGGCAATTCGGCAAGGGCGTCGTGTATGGTCTGCCGTTCTTTATTGCCAGCGGGTGCGTGCAAATAATAAAGGTCGGCCGTTCGGGCATGTTGCGGGCGATGAAGCGATTGACGGTACTGACATTCCATCACAATAGCCATTGCTATCAAAGACACAGCCAATGTGTTCTGTAATATGATAAACACTTTGTTGAAATGCATCTTGCTTGCCTGTCGATAACCGCCTTTGATAACATCCACGGGTTGAAAACGTGCAGTCATTTGAGCAGGCAGCAGTCCAGCCAATGTGGCCAAGAAAACTATAAGCATTAGATAGGCCATTATATATTTAGGCGTCAAAGAGATGCGGATAGGCACATGCGGGTCGTTGAGTAGGGTGTTCATTTCCGGGGTCAACGCATAAGCCACAGCCATAGCCAAAGCAAAGCAGATGGTGGTAAACAAAAGTGACTCTATCCAATATTTAAAGCGGATATTGCCTTGGGTGGCTCCCACTAAGCGGCGGACAGCCATCTCCTTGGTGCGTTTGCCCATCAAGGCGAAATTGAGGTTGATATAGTTGAACACAGCCGACAATAGCAGCAGCAATCCTACCAACAGCAATGTACGTATACTTTTAGCGTCACCATGGTTTAGGATGGTATTGCCCTCAAGAAAGAACAAGTCGTTCGAACAGGGCATAGCGAGTTTTTCGAAAAAATGCTGGCCATAGAAATCGGGATAAGCCTCCTTGCAGAGCGTTTCCAATTTGGCATATAGGACTTGGGTATCGGTACCAGGTACCACCTTGAGGAAAGGTATAGTGCTACCATAATGGTCGAAAGGGGCATCGGTGACAAAATGGTTCCATTGGTGGCGGTCACTGATATACATGTCGACATTGGGGAGAATGGAGCCTTCGATATCGCTGATGATAGCCCCCACCACGATATTTCCACCCAGCTCCACCACACTTCCCACTTTCAAGTCATGGCGCAAGGCAAAACTGCTGCTTACGATGGCATTGTCTTTCGACTCCAACACAGTAGGGCTTCCTTCTTCGAAGTGGATGTTAGAAAAGATGCTGAAAAAATCTTGGTTGACAGCAGATAAAGAAACTTCTTCTACCTCCTCTTGACCCTTCAATTGCATAACAAGGCCTGGACAATATATACCTATAGACTCCACTTCTGGAACACGCTCCTCAATTAATGCAGGCATACCATAGGTGAGACCCAAATAGTCGGGCATACCCAATGCATAGACACGGCTGCCGTCTGGCGTGCTATGCCCGGCGGAATATTGTTGCCAAGCATAGCTACACAAGATGATAACAAACGCCAGCGACAGTATCAGCCCCACCGCCTGGATGGAAGCATATAGTTTGTTGCGGGAGAGGAATTTGAGGTAACTTTTCATAGTATTATTTTTTTGATAGATGTTGAAATTGTTTTATTGTTCCCGCAGGTTTTTTAAATTTATGCTGAAATTTGATTTGCAAAAATCCATGGTTCTGCGGAATAAGATCACTCCGTTCGCAGCGATTTGACCGGATTCATCGTGGCGACCCGCAGGCTTCGCAAGGTGACGACCGTGACCGTTACGGCCAACACCACAACCAGAGCCAACGCAAAGACCCACCAATGTAGCGTTATGCGGTAGGCGAAGCCCTCCAGATAGCGCCTCATGACGACGATGCTGAGAGGAACTGCAATGACAAAGGAAACCAATACGACCTTCACAAAACGCGAGTTGAACATGCCCAGCACCTGCTGCACCGTGGCCCCATTTACGCGACGGATGCCAATCTCCTTGCGCCGATGCTCCGTCTCAAACATCACGAGGCCGAACACACCCATCAGCGAAATGACGATGGCCAGCACCGTGAACAAGGCAATCAGCTTGGAGAGGTCCTGCTCCTTTCGATATTGTTCTTGAAGCGTCTCGTCGAAGAATTGCACATCAAAGTTTGTGGCGGCAATGGCTGGGTCAATCTCATTCAGTATGTTTTGGATACGCTTCATCACTTCGGGACCATTCACCCCGGCCTCTGTGCGGACAAAAAGTTGCATGCAGGGGCGCCAAGGATTCTTGCCAAAGACATACAGGGCAAACGGCCCAATCTCGTTGCGCAAGGCCGAATAGTTGAAGTCCTGGCAGATGCCGGCAACCTCGGCCAAACCGTTAGTGTGACCTTGAATCCTATCTTCCAAAGTGATGTCGAACATTCTCTGGGCGGTTTCGTTTAGGATGTACACACCATCTTCCGATTGCTCGTCAGTAGGGGTGAAATTACGTCCTTCCACTATATCTATTCCCATAAAATCCAAGAAGTTCCAAGAAACAGGATAACACTCCCAATGGACATCCTTTTCTTTTACTTTCCGTCCCCAGCCCATTCTCGAATCAATAACAAACGGGCCGTCTCCCCACGCCACATCTTTAATGGCAGCATCGGCCTTGAGTCGGCTCTCGGCGGCTTCATGGTTGAACCCAATATTGACTGTGGTTGTAACCGTGAGCAGTTGTTCGTGGTCGAATCCCATGTCGCGGTTGAGCATAAACTGACGTTGCTCGTGTATGAATATCGCGCAGATTATCAGCGCGATGCTAACCGTAAACTGCAAACTAATCAAGCCAATGCGGAAGGCCTTGCCCTTTTGGGTGGTGCCGAGGGTACCTTTCAAGGCGAAGGCGGGATTGAACGAAGTGGCAAACATGGCTGGATAGATGCTGGCCAGCACCGAAACAAGCAAAACCGAACCCACAGTTATGGCAACGAGTTCCCAATTCTGTTTGAAATCAAGCGATGTACTGATAAGCGTTGCTAAGGAAGATTGTTTAAAAAGAATGACCACGACTACCGCCAGGCCCAGGGCAACAATCATCATCAGCACCGACTCGCCTACCGACGAAAGTACTAGTTGGAGACGACTGCTGCCCAATATTTTGCGCGTGTTGATGTTGCGTAAGCGCAACGGCACCAAGGCAAAAAAGAAGTTGACGTAGTTGATGAAGGCAATAACTATGACCGCAATGGCTATGGCCAGCAGGGTCATTGTGGTGGTACAGTTGCCCGTCACGCCTGGTACCGTAGTGTTTGAGGCGAAATAAGCGTCGGAGAGTTTCATCAAATGGATCTTGCTCTTCTCAATAGATTCATTCCAAATCACTTTTTCCTCCTCGCTAAGTGCCGTATAATCAACGCCGCTTAGCCGCATCCAAGCCTCTTTTGCAATAGGTTTTGTCGCCTCCTCGAAAGCCGTCGGGTCGGCACCTTCGCGAAGTTTGACGAAGTAATTGTAACCCCATTCGCTCCAATCGTACAGACCCTGATTGCCGATGTTGTAAAACATGTCAAAAGTGGCGCAGTCGCTGTTGGGTGGCATATCCTTGTAGATGGCCACAATCTTGGCTTCTTCTATTTGCATTCCGCGCCATGAGTTCGTCCGAAGTTTGGCCACATCTCCCACCTCCAGGCCAAGCCGTTGTGCCGTCGATTCAGAAACGGCGTAAGTAACGCCATTGATCCAGTCGCCCCAGTTGCCTGTAACGAGTTCGAAGCCAAACACATCTCTTCCACCCTCGTCGAAAGCGCCAATTCTCACTTGCATCTGTCGACCATCGTCAAAAAGAATGTCAGCAGAGGGACAGTTCTTGCCAATATAGCCGCATCCACCCGCTTCAGCATCGGGCGAAGCCTTGATAACCGCCTCGGACAATGGGCGGTTCATCCAACAGGAATAGTCATTATCCGAAAACTGGTCTTTGACCATCATGCAATAAATTCGGTCGCTGTCCTTAAGTCCTTTGTTGTAGGAGAGGTCGTGGTGCACCTGCACCAGTATGATGTAGAGAGCGGCGAAAGCAAGTGCCAACCCAACAATGTTGAGTGCTGAAGGTACCGCCTCGGTTCTATTTTCTCGGAAAATTCGCATATTCTTATTTTTCTATTATCAATTTTATTCTGTTTTTAAAAGATTCACAGGGTTGGTTTTGGAGAAACGGTGGCTGAATAACAGTACCGCAACAGCGACAATAAGCAGCACCCCTACAGCAGCGACAATGAAATAAAGTGGGCTGAGAGTAACCCTTACGGCAAACTGTTGCAACCATTTATTTGCCACCAGGTAGGTGCCGGCACAGCCTAATACGGCCATTACCACAGCGACTTTCAGCACATCCCACACCAAAATCTTGCGAACATCGACAGCTGAGGCCCCATTGATTTTGCGGATGGCCATTTCCTTGCTGCGACGGTTCGACTCGTCACGGATGAAACCGACGAGGCCCAACAGAGCAATCAACAAAGCAAAGATGGAACCGATGAAAACAGTGTTGCGCATCTTGCGGCTATCCTCATAGGCCGAACGCATCTGGTCGGCATAGACATTCAGCTGCACTTCCTTCCCGCCCAAGGCTTCGGAGATGACAGTGGTAAGTCTCCCCAGGGTAGTCTCATCCATCTTATTCACCTTGAAAACCAAATGCGGCATATAAGACTCTCCGTCGTCCAAACTGCCGTAGAAACGCACGCTCGGACGAGTGTCCATATTCACGAGGTTGCCAATGCGATAGTCGCGATAAACGCCCGAAATCGTAAACGGCGCAAGTTCCATTCCCCAATTTCCGTGTCCCGTTATCGTAATCTGTTTCCCCACTGCACCGTCGCTCCAATCTGCGAAGTCATTCATGCGTTTCACAAAACTCTCGCTTACCACCATTTCTGTGGAATCGGCAGGAGCACGACCATCCACAAACTCCATCCCGAAAAGGTCGTAGAATTGCCCTGTAGATTCGTATTGGTCGGCCACATTGAACAATTCACGCTCGTCGCCCGGAAGATAAACGTTATCGCCGCTCGCCCAATAACAAGGCAGGCTATTGCTTGCCGCTACATGAGTCACTTCGGGCAACTGGTCAAGGGCTGCCACCACGCGTTTTTGCGCATCCTGACGGCCATCATACATGTCAACAAACAGCACATTCTCGTAATTGTAACCTGGGTCGTCATTCATCATTTTACGATATTGCGATGCAATAATTATCAGCATCGAAATGATAAAGACATTGATAAACACTTGGACGCCAAGCAGACCTATCTTCCAACGACGAGAATTCTCGGTGTAATTGCGGAAAGCCACCGAAACGGGGACTCGCATATAAAGCTGCGCCGGGACAAAGACAGATACGAGTAGCACGAACAACAGTACGGCCACAATTGTCCTAATGCTTTGTGGTACGAGCAATGTTTCAAACGGGACTCCCAACAAATTTTGTATCAAGCCCCTTGAGGCGAAGATGATGGCCGCCGCCAAAACGAGCGCCGACAACAGATGCAACATCGCCTCACGCGCCAACAAACCATGAATGTTGAACGAATTGGCTCCATAGCATTTGCGCACCCCTATTTCTTTAGCACGACGCACCATGGACGAAATAACGATGAGGATATAGTTGAGCAAGCTGATAACAATCAGCAATGTGGCGACGATCGACAGCAGTATTACCATTGAATGCACAGAAGGCTCCTTGAGATGGGTTTTGCCAAAAGGAGCAAGGTAATACCACAGCTTCATACCATTCTTTTCAAATTCCTCCAAAGGCTGATGTGCCACTTGCATTTTATGGATAGCCTCATCAAGCGATTGAGGATCAACGCCTTGTTGCAATTTCACAAATCCCATATAGCGGTCGTTGCCTTCCCAGTTCTCGGTGCTGCTTTTTGGATAACTTACCATCGACATCAAGATGTCGGCATTTACGGAACCATTTTTCGGAAAGTCCTTGAACACGCCTTCAATTGTCATTTTCATCAAAGGGGCATCCTCATTATAGATGATTTTACCGACGCATTCCTCCACACCACCTAGTTTTTGGGCAAACGACTCCGAGATCATCAGACATCTTGGTTTTGCCAACACCTGAGCGGGGTCGCCAACAAGAATTGGTCGATCAAAAACCCGGAAGAAGCAGGAATCGGCTAAGAGGAGATCTCCCGTGACGACATTGCCTTCTTCATCTACATAACGGTCAGCATTGAAATAGGAAGTAATTCGGGTGGCTTCTTCCACGCCTGGCACCTCAGCCTTGAAGCCAGGAGCCACTGCCCCGCTCACCTGAGGAAAATCATCGGCTTCGCCTTGCTGCTCGTATCCAGTACGAATGCAATAGATGCGGTCCACATCTTTGTAAAAGCTGTCGTAACTCAACTCGAAGCACACCTTGGCGATGAGCACGATGCCAATGGCGAGTCCAATCCCGAGAGAGAGGACCTTAATGAGCAGATCATTCTTATTATTATGGGATATTCTCATTTCTTTTCCTCCTTACAGCTCGTTCTTCAGATCGTTGACCACCTGGCCGTCGAAGAGGTCGATGGTGCGCTGGGCCTGGGCGGCGTCCTTGGGGCTGTGGGTGACCATGACGATGGTGGTGCCTTCGGCGTTGAGCTCGCAGAGGAGGCTCATCACCTCGCGGCCGTTCTTGCTATCGAGGTTGCCGGTAGGCTCGTCGGCAAGGATCAGCTTGGGATGGCACACACAGGCGCGGGCAATGGCCACACGCTGCTGTTGACCGCCGCTGAGCTGCTGGGGAAAATGCTGGGCGCGGTGGCTGATGTTCATGCGCTTGAGCATGGCGGTTACGCGCTCCTTGCGCTCACGGGCACCGATGTTGAGGTACTTGAGCGGCAGCTCGACATTCTCGAAGACGTTGAGCTCGTCGATAAGGTTGAAACTCTGGAAGATAAAGCCGATGTTGCCTTTGCGGAAACGGGTGCGCTCCTTCTCCTTGAGGCTGCCCACCTCGGTGTCGCCAAACCAGTATTGGCCGGCCGTGGGATTGTCGAGGAGTCCCAGGATGTTGAGCAGCGTCGACTTGCCGCAGCCCGAAGGGCCCATGATGGCGACAAACTCGCCGTCCTTGATTTCAAAACTTACGCCGTTGAGCGCGATAGTCTCAATCTCTTCCGTGCGGAAGATTTTCTGAAGGTTTTCTACTTTTAACATGATTGTATATTATTAATTTTAATTTCTAACATGTATTTTGAATGGTTAGGATTTTAAGTAATGCGTTAGCCTTACATCCCACATCATACATCACACATCAATCCCCAATCACCAGCACCTCGTTCTCGCCATAGTGGTCGTAGCTGCCCGTAAGGACTTTCTCTCCGGGCTTGAGACCTTCGAGCACCTCGTAGTACTGCGGGTTCTGGCGGCCGATGCTGATGGTGCGCTTCTCGGCACGATGGGGGTCGGTGAGGACATAGATCCACTTGCCGCCGGTGTGCTGGTAGAAGCTGCCACGGGGGATAAGCACCGCCTCTTCGCTCTGCCCTAGCTGCAGGTTGAGGTAGTAGGTCTGGCCAGCGCGGATATTGTCGGGCAGGTCGTCGCCAAAGAGGAAGTCGGCCTTGAACTTGCCGTCGCGCACGTCGGGATAGACCTTGCGGAGTTGAGCGTTGTAGTGCTGCTCCTGCCGGTCGAAGGTGGCCTCGAGACCTGCGGTGACGCGGTCGATATAGTGCTCGTCGATTTGGGCCTGAATCTTATAGTTATCCAGGTTGTTGATCTGTCCGATGTTGGCACCCGCGCTGATGCTTTGTCCCAGCACGGCGTCGAGCAGTCCTATCTGTCCGTCGATGGGGGCCTTGACGCTGAGGTTTTCCTTGCGGCGGCGTATCATGGCCATATTGAGGCGCATATTGCTCAGGTTGTCGCGCAACTGTTGCAACTCCTCGCTGCGGTAGAGGCTGTCCTGCCGTTCGCGCTCGCTGACCACCTCCAACTTGTCTTTGGCCAGCTGGTAGTCCTCCTGCGCCTTGAGGTATTCCTCGCGGGCGATGAGGCGCTCGTTGTAGAGCTGCTGGTTGCTTTCATAGGCACGCTTGGTGCGGCGCACCTCCACCTGGAGAGCCAGGCGTTCCTGACGGACAGAGAGTTTTTGCTGTTCCATGCTGATAAGGGTGTTGCGGAGTATGTTCTCTTTCTCGGCTAGCTCGGCTTCTGCGTTGAGAATCTGCAAGTCGAGGTTTTCGTTACTCAGTATCAATATAACGTCGCCGGCCTTCACTTTCGTGCCCTCTTCGGCAACAATCTGCTGCACGATGCCCCCTTCGGTGGGACTGATCTGCACGGAGGTCATCGGCATCACGGTGCCGTTGACGCGGATATAGTCGTCGAAGTTGGCGCGAGTAACCTCGCTGATGATGAGGGTATCACCACTGATACGCTGGGTACTATTATGTGGCCGCGCTATGAGGTAGACGATAAAGGCCACCAGCACCGCTGCCAGCCAATAAGGAATTGCTTTCCGGGTAAAGGCCAAACGAAGCCCTTTCTTCTTTTCTATTTGTCGATCCATGGGGGGATAGTTTACGGTTTACTGTTTACAGTTTAATGTTTTTATTAGTTTATAGTTTAGGATTTACAGTTGATAGTCAGTTTATAAGTTAATAGTAGATAGTTTATAGTTGCGGCAGCCCACCAATTTT
>JAUNHX010000011.1 GCA_030523765.1 Bacteroidales bacterium
ACTTAGATAGGACTAAAATAGGACTTGAATTCTTGAAGGTTTTTACTTAAAATTCCTTAAATAGTGTATAATTTACTCATTAAACATGATGTTCTTTTTTGTCGTAATTTAAATCTATTAAAAATATGGTGATTTGTGGTTTTTTTAATAAAAACCGCTGAGTTGAGAGAGAGGGAAGATATCATTTGTATATGCAGTAAATTGGATTTGTTGAATGCTAGAGGATTGAAAACAATATGCTTTTTTGTTTCCAATTAATAGGCATAATACAATGTTTTCAGTGTGCTAGAATAGGAAGAAGAGGGCAGCACCAGCAACGCTAATAATAGCTCCTATGACTTCACGACTGCGTACTTTCTGATGGAAGAGTAAAGCAGCAGGGGCTATGATGAGTACGGGTGTGAGGGCAAAGAGGGTCTGAGCTATGCCAGTTGAAGTATAGCGTGTAGCCATCAAAGAGACACTGACGCCAATGAAGGGGCCAAAGATCATAGAACCAATAGTGCACCACATAGCTTTTCGGTCTCGTACAGCGGAGCGGAGATGACTGAGGCTCTCGTTTTTCAGCAACATCATCATGAGTAGGAATCCTGCCAATCCCATGATGCCTCGAATCATGGTGGAGGCAAAAGCTACACTGATATCCATAGGCACATCGATGATGCCTGGTTGAATAATACCTGCAGCATGGGCATCGTTGATTGATGCATCATAGTGCAATAATCCCACTTTACTGAGAACTAGTCCAATACCTTGACAGATGCCTGCACAACAAGCGTAAATAATACCATTGAGGGGAAGGTTGAGTTTAACGTGCTGACCACTATGCTCGGTACTCTCATCGCTGCCTTTGGAAAGAATAGACATAGCGATGCCTGTGAGGGTGATGATCATGCCGAGAATGGCTACAGGACGCATCTCTTCGCCAAGAAATATTCGTCCTACAATAGCGGCACTAGGGGCTGAAAGGGTCATAAATAACTGTCCAAATCTAGAGCCGATAATGATATAACCCTGCATCAGACAATAATCGCCTATAACATAACCGACTAATCCTGAAAGGAGAATCCATCCCCAAGTAGCACCATCGGCATAACGAGGATAGGGAGTACCCATCATGAGCCATAATACGATAGCAAACATGATTAAAGAGAGCGACATACGAATAGCGTTGAAGGGCAACGAGCCCATCCGTTTGGAACCAACCTCTGCAAAGAGGGCTGTGATGGTCCATGAGATGGCTACGAAAAGGGCTAATATTTCACCGAAGAGGGGCATAGGATTATACGTTAATCTGATTTATGTTGTTAGGTTGATAGAATGATACGTTTATACGTAGATAGTGTTTATGATAGCTGTTCTTGTGTAAGATCTACTACCTTTCCGTTGGCAGCGCGAACCAAGTCGGAGGGAGCTATACAAAATTGAAGACCGCGTTGTCCGGCACTACAATAGATATGGGGATAATTCATGATGCTGGAGTGGAAGAAGGTTGGGAAGGGTTTCTTCATACCAATAGGGGAACATCCACCACGGATATAGCCAGTTAGGGGGAGAAGTTCCTTTTGATGAATGATGTCGCATTTCTTGTTGCCTGTGGCTCGAGCTGCTTTCTTAAGGTCGACTTCGTCTGCTCCAGGAATTACGCACACGAAATATCCACTCTTGTCGCCTTGTAAAACGAGAGTTTTGAAGAGTTGATCGATGGGCATATGAAGCACTTCGGCAATATGGGCAGCACCGAGATCTTGCTCGTCGACGGGGTAGGAGAGGAGTTGGTAGGGAATGTGTTCTCGATCGAGTATTCGGGCTGCGTTGGTCTTATTAATCTTTTCTTTCATAAAGAGTAAAGGTATGTTTCAATAACTATAATTGTCGTTATATCGATATTATATTCAGTCAGTGAACTTGAATCGTTTGTATGAAGAAAGATGTTGTTTCGTTATTAAAAACTCTTTATTACCAACAATCTTTAAAAAACAATGTATTATTCTTTTTAGATACTACATAAGTTCATCGAGTTCTAGCCAGCGAAGTTCTTTCTCATCGAGCAGTGTCATGATTTCACCAATTCGTTCGGAGGCTTGGGTGAGTTTCTGTACATCGGTTTCGGTGCCGCTGCTAAGGAGGGTTTCGAGGTTGGATTTTTCTTGGTTGAGGGACTCTATTTCGCGTTCAAGTTGTTCGTATTCTTGCTTTTGTTTGTAGGTGGCTTTAGGAGTGTTGCTGCGAGGTTTTTCGTAGCGAGGTTTTTCTTCGCGTCGTTGACGGGTTTCCTCTTTGGCTTGTTGCTGACGATGAGATAGATACTCAGTATAGTTGCTGTGATAATCGCGTATTTGTCCTTTCCCTTCAAATACAAAGATATGATCTACTAGATTGTCCATGAAACTACGATCGTGGCTTACGATGACGAGGCAGCCTTTATAGCGGAGAAGAAATTGTTCGAGGATTTCGAGAGTATAGAGGTCAAGATCATTGGTAGGCTCGTCGAGGATAAGGAAGTTAGGGTTGGCCATAAGGACGGTAAGGAGATAGAGCCGCCGTTTTTCACCACCTGATAGGTTTCCGAAATAGTTGTATTGTGTGGTGCCGTCAAAGCCAAAATAGGTGAGGAACTGATGAGCTGTCATCTCCTTGCCCCCATCGAGTTGGATAACATCGGCAACCTCTTTTACGATTTCGATAACACGCATATCGTCCTTGGCTTTCATGCCTCCTTGGGTGTAGTAGCCAAACTGAATGGTTTGCCCTACGACAATGCGTCCACTATCGGGTCGCAGTTGTTCGGTCATGAGTTGAAGGAAGGTGGATTTACCAATGCCGTTGGGACCAACAATTCCAATTTTTTCTCCTTTCTTAAAGGTGTAGCTGAAATCGTTCACCATAGGAATGCCATCGTAGCTTTTGCATACGTTGTACATTTCGAGGATTTTGCCTCCAATACGTTCTGTTTTGACAGTGAGTTCGGGTTTGCGCTCATCAAAACGAGTATGGGCTTTCTGCTCTAGTTCGTAGAAGGCGTCAATACGGGCACGAGCTTTGGTGCCGCGAGCTTGTGGCATGCGGCGCATCCATTCGAGTTCGGTACGATATTGACTGCGAGCCTTCTCTACTTCGGCTCGTTCGTTGAGGAGTCGCTCTTGTTTTTTCTCAACATAATAATCGTAGGTACCTCTATAATGATAGAGACGACTGTTGTCGATCTCGAGGATATCGTGGCATACGTGGTCGAGGAAATAGCGGTCGTGGGTGACCATGAGAAGACTGAGTTTCTGCTTAGAGAGAAACTCTTCGAGCCACTCGATCATGGCGATGTCGAGGTGGTTGGTGGGCTCATCGAGAATGAGGAAGTTGACATCATCGATAAGGGTACGGGCCAATGCTACTTTTTTCTGTTCGCCTCCACTAAGGAACTGTATGGGTTTATCGAGGGCATTGATTTGTAGGCGACTAAGGACCTCTTTAACTCGATTCTCATAGTCCCATGCATTGAGTGCATCCATTTGGTTGATACATTCTTGCATGGCTTGATCGGCAGCAGGAGAGGGGTGGAGTTGTAGATTGAGAAGTGCCTGTTCGTAGCGTCCTGTCAGTCGAACAAATTCATTGTCGCTAGCAAAAACGAAGTCGCGAACTGTCTGTTGACTTTGTATTTCGGGATTCTGGGGCAGATAGGCCATTTTGACATCGCCTCGGAAAGTGATACGGCCTTCATCCTGCAGTACTTTACCTGTAAGTATATCAAGCAAAGAACTTTTACCGTAACCGTTGCGGGCAATGAGTGCCGTTTTCTCGCCAGCATTGATACCAAACGAGATATTTTCGAAGAGCAGTTTGTCGCCATACGACTTAGTAAGGCCTTCAACGGTTAGGAGTGCATCGGACATAGGAAATTACATTGATTTTTTTCGTGTTGGTAAAAGAATATAGTACCTATATAATTGGCTTCGAAATATCAACAGATAAAGGATTCATTGTTATATATCTACATTATCTGTGTTATGAATCGTACCCATATTTTTTCCCCCATCGCCATGCCATGAGTTTACGTGTTTCTTGTTCGCGGGCGTTGTTGCCTGGCTCATAGAATTTGGTGCCTTTGATGGCATCGGGGAGAAATTCTTGTTCAACAAAGTTGTTTTCGTAGTTGTGGGCATATTTATAACCATCGTGATAGCCGAGATCTTTCATCAACTTGGTAGGTGCGTTGCGAATATGAAGTGGTACTGGGAGATCGCCCGTTTGTCGAATCATTGCCTGTGCATTGCCTAGGGCCACATAAGTGGCGTTGCTTTTAACGGAGTTGGCTAGATAAATAGCTGTCTGCGAAAGGGTGATACGGCATTCGGGGTAACCAATCTTACTTACAGCTTCGAAACATGCGTTAGCTAGAAGAAGGGCATTGGGATTGGCATTGCTTATATCTTCGCTTGCAAAGATGAGCATGCGGCGGGCAATGAAGATGGGATCTTCGCCTCCTTCAATCATGCGGGCAAGCCAATAAACGGCGGCATTGGGATCGCTTCCTCGCATCGATTTTATGAATGCCGAGATAATATCATAGTGCATTTCCCCTTGACGATCGTAAAAGGCTAGGTTTTGTTGTACTACTTTGGTTACCTTGGCGTTATCGACAAGAATATCGTTCCCTTTTTCGTTGTTGACGGTGAGTTCGAGAGCATTGAGTAACTTACGGGCATCACCCCCAGAAATACGCATCAATGCATCGGTTTCGTGCAGCACTACATTCTTTCCCTGTGAGGCATAATAGCGGACAGCTGTATCGAGGAGCTGCTTCATGTCGTTGGCATCGAAATCTTTAAGGATATAAACCTGACAACGGGAGAGGAGTGCTGATATGACTTCGAAAGAGGGATTTTCGGTGGTGGCACCAATAAGGGTAATGGTTCCTTTTTCAACGGCACCGAGGAGGGAGTCTTGCTGGCTTTTATTGAAACGATGAATCTCATCGATGAAGAGGATGGCACCCTCTTCTTGCTGGGCTTGTTGGATAACGTCACGTACCTCGCGTACCCCACTGCTGATAGCACTGAGGGTGTGGAAGGGGCGATGGAGAGTTTGCGAGATGATCATTGCAAGTGTGGTTTTCCCTATGCCAGGAGGGCCCCAAAAGATCATTGAGGGTATTTGCTCACTTTCGATAAGGGTACGCAAAACGGCACCCTCGCCAACAAGATGTTTTTGTCCGATATAGTCGTCGAGGGTGCGCGGACGGAGTATTTCAGCTAATGGTGTCATTTAAACAATGAGCATTGCATCGCCATAAGTGCCAAATTTGTATTTCTCCTTGATGGCTGTGAGGTATGTGCTCATTAATAGGTCGCTGCCAGCAAAAGCACTAACCATAATGAACATAGAACTTTCGGGGAAATGGAAGTTGGTAACCATCATGTCGGCGATAGTGAAACGGTAAGGAGGATAGATGAATTTATTACTCCATCCTTCGAAGGGGCGAATAACACCAGGAATGGTGACGGCCGTTTCGAGGGCTTTCATGGTGGTGGTTCCTACACAGCAGATTTTATGGCCGGCAGCTTTGGCGTTGTTGATGGTGTCGGCACATTTCTCCTCAAGGAACATCTGCTCAGAATCCATACGATGCTTAGAAAGGTCTTCTACCTCGATATCTTTGAAATTGCCTAATCCGCAATGGAGTGTCAGCTCGGCCACCTTAACATCTTTTATCTCCATTCGTTTCATCAGTTCGCGGCTGAAATGGAGACCTGCTACGGGAGCTGCTACGGCACCTTCGTTTTTGGCATAGATGGTTTGGTAGTTTTCCTTATCGTCGCCTACAGCATTACGTTGTGCAGTGATGTCGAATGGTAGGGGAGTGTTGCCCATGCTGCGAATCTTGGAGATAAACTCTTCGTGGGTTCCATCGAAAAGGAAACGGATGGTTCGTCCACGACTAGTGGTGTTGTCGATAACTTCAGCTACCATATCTTCGTTAGCACCAAAATAGAGTTTGTTGCCAATACGGATTTTTCGGGCAGGATCGACAATGACATCCCATAGACGGGTTTCGGGGTTGAGCTCGCGCAGGAGGGTGACCTGAATTTTGGCCTCAGTCTTCTCTTTAACGCCGTAGAGGAGAGCGGGGAAGACTTTGGTGTTGTTGAGCACTACCACATCATCGGTATCAATGTATTCAATAAAGTTTTTAAACTGGCGGTGTTCGATTTCGCCAGTATCGCGATGGAGAACCAAAAGACGGGCCTCATCACGCACTTTACAAGGCTTGTCGGCAATTAATTCTTTTGGAAGGTTGAACTTGAATTGCGACAATTTAACGGTTGTATATTGAGTGTTGATCATATTTACTTTTTTAAAAAAGCGTGCAAAGATACGAAATTGAGATTCTGATGTCAAGTTTTTTAACATTATTAACGTTTACAATCGGTTTAAACTAATGTTATATAATATTTTGTAAATTTCAAATGCATATTCGTATTTAACATTTTAAAGCACCATTTTTATCGTTGCTAATTCTTCTTATTTGACTCGTTTTTGATATACTTTTTAAATGTAGATTTTTTTATCATAGAGTTTGGAATATGATTATACCGCATGCACGTGGTTTGTGGTTGGGGTAATAGTTTTATAAAAGGACAATGTAAGTAAAAAACACATTTTGTGGCTTAGATAGTGCTGTTTTTCACATTAATATATATAAATACATTATATAAATGAGTTTTTTTTCAATTAATCGGTTTTTTTTTCGTAACTTTGTACGTTCTTTGAAAAAGAAAAAATCTGTTTAATTAGTTGAAAACAAAAGAAAAATAAGATATCTATATGCAATCCGAAAACGAAAAAATCACTCGTGTTGATATCGAGACTACGATGAAGACCGCTTATATCGACTATGCTATGTCGGTGATTGTGGCCCGCGCGTTGCCCGATGTTCGCGACGGTTTGAAACCTGTACACCGCCGTATTCTCTTCTCTATGAACGAGAACGGCATCCTCTACAACACTCCTACTAAAAAATCGGCCCGTATAGTTGGTGATGTGCTTGGTAAGTATCACCCTCACGGAGATTCGTCGGTATACGGTGCCTTGGTGCGTTTGGCTCAAGATTGGGCTATGCGTTATCCTTTGGTTGATGGCCAAGGAAACTTCGGTTCGATAGACGGTGACAGTGCTGCTGCCATGCGTTATACTGAAGCTCGCCTAAAACAGATTGCCAACGAGATGATGGCCGATATTGACAAGAATACTGTCGATATGGTGCCTACCTATGATAATGAGGGCGAAGAGCCTTCAGTTCTTCCTGCAAAGATTCCCAACCTACTTATTAATGGTTCGAACGGTATTGCTGTTGGTATGGCTACGAATATGCCTACCCATAATCTACGAGAGGTAATGGATGGATGTATCGCGTATATTGATAATACTGATATTACCATTGAGGAACTGATGCAGTATGTTAAGGCGCCCGATTTCCCATTGGGTGGCATTATCTACGGTTATGGTGGCGTTCGCGATGCTTATATGACGGGTCGTGGCTCGATAATCCTGCGTGCTGATACAAGTATTGAGACTGATGCTAAAGGCCGCAATATGATTGTAGCTCACTCGATTCCTTACAACATCAACAAGGCCGAGATGATTAAAAAACAGGCTCAGTTGGTGACCGATAAGAAGATTGAAGGTATTACCGATATTCGTGATGAGAGCGACAAGGATGGTATCCGTGTGGTTTATTATCTGCGTCACGATGTTGTTCCTAATGTTATTCTGAACAAGTTGTTCCAAATGTCGGAACTGCAGTCGAGCTTCGCTGTCAATAATATTGCTCTTGTGAAGGGACGTCCCATGCTGTTGAATCTCAAGCAGCTTATATCGAACTTTGTTGAGCACCGCGAGGATGTGGTGATTCGTCGTACACGCTTCGATATGGAAGAGGCTGAACGTAGGGCTCATATCCTTCAAGGTTTGCTGAAGGCTTTGGATATTATTGATGATATTATCCAACTGATACGACAGTCGAGAAGTGTTGAAGAGGCTCGTCAGGGTCTGATGGATACTTGGGGCTTTACTGATTTGCAAGCTCGTGCTATCGTTGAGATGCGTCTACGCCAACTTACTGGATTGGAACGTCAGAAACTGCAAGACGAATACGATGAGAAAATGGCCTTTATAGAGCGGTGTAAGGAAATCCTAGGCAACCACGATGTTTTGATGCAGGTTATCAAGGATGAATTGGTAGAGATTCGCGATAAATATGGCGACGAACGTCGTACGCTGATCAATTATCAAGGTGGTAACTTCAGCATTGAGGATATGATACCCGACTCGAAGGTGGTTATCACGATCAGTCATATGGGTTATATCAAACGTACGTTGCTGAGTGAGTATCGTGCTCAGACTCGAGGTGGTGTTGGATCGAAGGGTAGTGCTGTGCGAAGTGAAGACTTTGTGGAGCATATCTTTATGGCCACCAACCACAACTATATCCTCTTGTTTACCGAGAAGGGTCGTTGCTACTGGATTCGTGCTTTCGATATTCCGGAAGGGGAGAAGAACACCAAGGGTCGTGCTATCTTGAATCTGATCAATATTGAGCCTGATGATAAAGTGAAGGCTTATGTAAATGTAACCTCACTCAACGATGAGGATTATATCAATAACCATTATATTGTACTCTGTACTAAGAATGGTATCATCAAGAAGACACAACTTGAAGCATACTCACGTCCCCGTACCAATGGTATCATTGCTATCAATGTACGTGAAGGTGATGAACTATTAGAGGCAAGACTGACTGATGGACAATCGCAACTGGTCATTGCCAAGAAGGGCGGCAAGGTGGTTCGTTGCCCAGAAGAGGAGTTCCGCCCAATGGGACGTAATGCTAGTGGTGTGAAGGGTGTTACGATTGAAGATGAGGACGATTATGTGGTTAGTATGCTATCTATCGATAATCCTAAGGACACTATCATGGTGGTTTCGGAACATGGTTTCGGCAAACGTTCTGAATTGGAGGAATATCGAACAACTCATCGCGGTGGCAAGGGTGTGAAGACGCTTCAGATTACTGAGAAGACTGGTAAACTTGTGGCAGTGACTAATGTGACTGATCAGAACGATCTGATGATCATTAACCGTTCGGGCGTTACTATCCGTATGAGTGTGGCCGACTTGCGTGTGTTGGGCCGCAATACTCAAGGTGTAAAACTGATTAATCTGCGTGGTAAGGATACGATCGCTTCAATTACTAAGGTAGATGCCGAACCAGAAGAGGATCAGCTGATCGACGACGAGAATGCTGACACTATTGAGAATAGTATGGTGGAGCAGAATCCTGAGACCGATGGCACCCCAAACCAGGAAGGTATCAATGATAATACTCCCAATGATGAGGATTAGTAAGCCTGCACTTTTGTTTTACTAAAAATCATTAAAAAAGCAATAATCATTCGCTTGATAATACCAATTGTTAAAATAAGACGTTATAAATATCGATAAACTTAATGGCAACAGAACAATAGAAAAGAAAGTACTCGAATAGAGTAATAACATTGTAAGAACTGAAACTTGCGGGTTTGTCGAAAAAAAAGTAAAAAAGAAAAAAGTAATTAATTTAATAAACACTTAAAGAATCATGAAAAAAGTGACCGTTGTCATGGCTTTTATCGCCATGTGTCTTACCGCAGGAGCCCAGTCGCTCAACCTCAGTAGCGCTTATGAGGCTCAAAACCGTGGTTACCTTAAGAAGGCCAAAGGCTACATCGATCAAGCTGCCGTTCACGAGCAGACTAAGGCTGAACCCCAAACGTGGTTCTATTCTACCCTTATCTACTGCAAGATTGGTGGACAGATCCAGGATGGCACTAAGCAAGGCAAGGAACTTGCTAAGTTGTGCCCCGACTGGTATCGCACCGCTTATCAGTCTGTTATGAACTGGAAGCAGTTCGATAAAGATGGCGAATATACCGAGAAAATATCTCCTTTCTTCGCTTACATCGGTAATGTGTACTATGATTCAGCATATGCTGCCTACAAAATGAATCAATTTGATCGTTGCATGGTGATGTGCGATACGGCTATCACAATCTTCAATATGGCTCAAGGCAATAAGCAGAACACCCAGATTACTTACTATCTGGCTGGTAGCGCTGCTTCAGCTGCCAAGAATAATGAGGCTGTGAAGAAATATTTTAAACCGTTGGTGCAGACTAAATATGACAACGATGATGTCTATAAAGCACTCTTTAATCTTTACAGGTCTGAAAAAGACACTGTCAATGCTGTGAAGACCGCCAATTCATTCCGCAAGAACTTCCCCAACAACATTGAGGCTGATCAGTTGATGGCTCAAGCTTATCTGCTGAATGGTAATATGGAGAAGGCACTTGAATGTCTCAACTCGGCAATCGAAAAACAGGATACTAATCTTGCTGCTAAGGCATCGCTGCTCTGTGCTGTGGCTGGACTATATGACAATGCAGGTCAGTTCGACAAAGCTGTTGAAAGCTACAACCAAGCATTGGCCATCGATCCTAAACAGTACAATGTTAACTATGGTATGGGTTCGCTCTACTATAACCGTGCTGTCGATAAACTGAATGCTGCTAATGATGTTGATCCTAACGATGAGACAGGATTGTACGACAAACTGTTGGCTGAATCGAAAGATAGTTTTACCAAATCTACTACTTACTTCCAAACGGCTATCGAATTCATTGATGGCCTTGATGAAAATGGTAAAAGGATGAATGAGAACAATCTCATCCAGTGCCTCTATGCACTGCGTACGGTTTACAGCCGCATCGGAAATGCCGAGGGTTATCAGGCAGTCAACGAGCGTTATAACCAAATGACAAAGCAAGAATAATCATTTGATTCTCTTCCAAAATTATTTTGGTAAAAAGCGTGGTTTCTATTAAAAAAGAGGCCACGCTTCTTTTATGCTTGATTTTGTTTAATGATAGTATCTGTTTATAATGATCTTTGGATTTTATAAAAAAACATTGTTATCAGATAGGTTATTAAAAAATCGTATCTTTGCAGTTAGTAAACATATAATAACACTTGTTATAATTGTTTCGTTTATAATTTGTAAGTATTAATTACTATTGTTTTAGGAGTATGGAAAATAGATATAATAATGGGTCTAGAGCCTTTAAGGAGCAACGTTTGGCTGAATTGCGGAGGCTACTGAACAATTATGAGGAACTGGACTCCGATTTGGAGAATGATGAGTATGTGGCTCGCGGCAATGGATTCTGCGATGCAAAATATAGTGAAGATTTTGTGGAAGGGCAGATAGCAAGAATAAAAGAAGAGATTGCAACCCTTGAGAGCTCATTATGATTATAAAAAGAATTAAAGAAATCGCTATAGTCCTTCAACTATAGCGATTTCTTTATTATTTAAACATTTATTCGATTAGAATCCTGGAAGCTGTATGAAGAGAGTAGGAAGCATTAAAAGGAATCCTATAATGATGAGGAAGAGAATGAACTTCCAGACCCATTTTAGCCAAGTTCCATAAGGGATGCGTGCAATACCTAGACATCCGATAAGGACGCCGCTAGTGGGAGTGAGCATATTGGTGAATCCATCACCGAACTGGAAAGCCAGTACAGTAGTTTGTCGAGATACATTGATAAGGTCAGCAAACTGTGCCATGATAGGCATGGTAAGTGCAGCTTTGGCACTTCCGCTAGGCATAATGATATTGAGTAGCGTTTGGAAAACATACATCACACCTAGGCTGGCAACTTCCCCTGTTTGAGCTAGCGAGCATGTAAGTCCGTAGAGAATGGTGTCGATAACCATACCGTCACGCAGAATAAAGATGATGCCGCTAGCTAGTCCTACAACGAGAGCTGCAGAGAGGATATCTTTACATCCAGCAAGAAAGAGCTTAGCAATACTGTCGGCACTCTGCGAATCGGCAATGCCGCTGAGGAGACCCATAGCAAAGAAGAGTGATGCGATTTCGAGCACATACCAACCGTAGCCTAAAACACCTGCGATGAGGTAAAAGATAGTGAAGAATAGGATGTCAAGTATAAAGAAATGAACGCTTTTACGACAAGCTACGAATCCGCTTATGATGAAAAGGGCACTGAGAATGGGAAAGAGTATGATGTTAGAGGTGCCGTTGCCGATGCTGATTTGGGTAGTAGGATGGATGAAGGCAAGGTAAATGCTGACAGCGGAAATGAGGATGTATATAATCCACGAGGTGCGGGGGGTGTGGTACACTACAGGGTTCTGTTCTTGTTCTGCAGCACGGTTGCGCCAATATTCATCGAGTTTGTAAACGGGTGATTTCTCGGGATGACGTTTCACTCGGTTGGCATAGAGCAAGACAAAGGTGATACCAATAGCGGTAAGAATAAACCAACAGAAGAGACGGTATTCGAGTCCTGAGAAGATGGGAAGTTCGGCAATGCCCTGTGCTATACCTATGGTGAAGGGATTGAGGATTGCCCCTGCAAAACCAATATGAGCTGCCATATAACACATACAAAGTCCTGTGAGTGAGTCGTATCCCATAGAGATGGCAAGTGGAATGAAGATGACGACGAAAGCTATTGTTTCTTCGCTCATACCAAATACAGCACCAAAGATGCTGAACATAATCATGACGAGAGCAATAATGATATTCTCAACACCTAGTTTCTGGAAGAATTTGTATCTTTTTAATCGCTGCACACGCCTTAGAAAAGCCATAACACCAACATCAATAGCGTGGCTATTATTGAGAATCCAGAAGGCACCTCCAACCATGAGGATGAAGATGATGATGTCGGCTTTGTCGACAAAACCGTTGAAGAGGGCAGAGAACACTTGCCAGGTTTGGGGTGCATTATCAACATAGTGGAACGAATCGCTTTTAACCACTTCGCGCGTAGAGGTGCTACCGTCTGCATTTTCGATATTGATGATCTCACGGACAAATTCACCACTGGGTACTATCCAAGTAAGTACTGCGGCAATGAGGATGAGGAAGAATACGATGGTAAAGGTGTGCGGTATTCGTTTCATATAGTGATGTTATTGATGAGGTGGATTCTTTTAGTATAGTTGAAAAAGAAACAAGAAGGGTGCAAAGAAATCCCACTATTTCCTTGCACCCTTGAAAATACAAATTTTTTATTTCATGTTGGCGTTAAGCCATTCGGTTACATTCTTCTCAATACGGGCTGCTACATCATCGCTTTCGCTGGCTTTGACAAACTTCTCACCACATATATGTTCATACAGTTCGATATAGCGGTCGGTGATAGAGTTGACGATTTCATCGGTCATTTCAGGAACATGCTGTCCCTCGAGACCTTGGAAATTGTTGGCCATGAGCCATTCGCGGACAAACTCTTTGGAGAGCTGACGTTGACGTTCGCCTTTGGCTTGACGCTCTTCATAGCCTTCAGCATAGAAATAGCGGCTGCTATCGGGGGTGTGAATTTCATCGATAAGATAGATCTTTCCGTCACGTTTACCAAATTCATATTTGGTATCAACAAGGATAAGACCTTGGGCTGCTGCAATCTCGGTACCACGTTGGAAGAGAGCGAGAGCATATTTTTCTAATTGTTCGTAGTCTTCACGATCAACGAGTCCAGTGCTTATGATTTCCTCTTTAGAGATATTCTGATCGTGACCCTCATCGGCTTTAGTGGTAGGAGTTACTATTGGGGTAGGAAACTTTTGGTTCTCAATCATGCCTTCGGGCAGTGGTACACCGCAGAGGGTACGTGCACCAGCTTTGTATTCACGCCAAGCACTACCAGCTAAATAACCACGAACAATCATCTCTACGCGAAATCCTTCGCATTTTAATCCGATAGTAACCATAGGATCGGGAGTGGCCAGTTTCCAATTGGGAATGATGTCGGCAGTAGTGTCGAGAAATTTGGCAGCGATTTGGTTAAGGACCTGTCCTTTGAAGGGAATACCCTTAGGAAGGACCACATCGAATGCGCTGATTCGATCGGATACTACCATAGCCATATATTTGTCGTCGATATTGTAAACATCACGTACTTTTCCTACGTATAGGCTTTTCTGTTTGGGAAAGTTGAAATTTGTTTTAACTACTGCTTTCATGATTGAATGTTTATGTTGGGGTATATTTTTAATTATTATTTCTTTAATTAATGAAAGGATTGATGTTGCGATAAACTGTTTCTGATTGCTTTATTCTTCATCGAGCTGCATAGCAAAAAATGTGAAATTCACTTTTCCATAATTGCGGTGCTGCCAGAAATGGGGGTGATCGATAAAAGAGTACTGAGCGGGATGTTCGAGGATGAAGATGCCATCTGGATTGAGAATATCCTTTTCGAAGATACGATCGGGAAGTGAGGGTAATTCAGGAAGAGCGTATGGAGGATCGGCAAAGATGATGTCGAATTTCTTATAGGCCCGTTTGATTAGGTCCATCACATCGGCACGTACCACGTGGATATTCTCTACTCCAAATTGCCTAGCAGTCGACTTGATAAAGTCGGTGCATTGGGCATTGATATCGATAGATGTAACCTCTTTCACGCCACGCGAGATAAACTCAAGAGAGACAGCGCCAGTACCAGCAAATAGATCCATTACAGAACAATCTTCATAATCGACATAGTTGTTGAGAATATTGAAAAGACTTTCGCGCGCCATATCGGTAGTAGGGCGTACTGGTAGAGAGGTGGGTGGGTTGAGTCGACGACCTCGAAGATTTCCTGCAATGATGCGCATGAGTTTAGTATTTACGAGAGTATTTCAGGATAACGATAACGTTTCACCAAATGCATTTCTGGATTGGACATCTGAAGAGGACGACCATCATAAAGATCGGCTTGAGGGAAGAATTGGGCTAAGAATTCGAAATGAGGACGATCGATGTTGCCACCCACAAGTGTTTCGAAGGAGGCCTCTTCCAGTTTGAGTTGTTTCACAACATTAAGTCCATAGTAGCAAACCTCTTCGATATTGGAACAAGGATAACTGTTGGAGAGTTGGAGTTTTTTGTTGCAGAACACTGCAAAGTCAGCCACATCGTTATGGATATTGATAAGCATAAGCGATTTCAGATCACTGCGTTGTAACAGGTATTTGCTAGCGAAAGCACTATGTTGACAGCTGATAGCGATACGTGGTATGGTGATTTTAAATGCTGAAACAGCAGTGTTGTCAGCAGCAAATATGACGTGGGCACCGATGGCCTCGTTGTGTTCAGAGTAGATAGCTTGTCCCGTTTTGATCTTACATACCATATCGAGGTACTTGCGATCGTTAGCAGCATCGTATAGATGGTCGGGAATCCAGGTAAACTGCTGAGTCTCGATAATGAGACGAGTGCTGTTGTAACCGAAGAGTGGGAGGTTGTAGGCATTGAATACCTCCTTGATGACGCTTGTCCATTCAGACATTGAATGGGCATTACAATCAACAGAGCCTATGCATAACAGTTCCTCTTGGTTGGAGACAACAGAGAAAGAAAAACCATCTGCCTTTAGGCAAATGGACAGATTCATTTCGTATGCAGGAACTTCTTTATCGGAACTGATAAAAAGGTTTTGGGTATACGGCATAATGTTGAGATGTTTAGGGTTTGGTTTGTTGTTAGGGATAAACTTTTTCTTGAAGGAGGAAGAAGAAAACTGCAAGTTGGCCAAGTGTGGTACGCAGCCAACTTGCAGTTGTTTCTATCGTATAATAGTTGAGAAGGGGTGACTTTTTATTCGAAGTTACCTTCAACGATGGTTTCGGTAAGGCTACCCACTTTCCAACCAGCATACTTGCCGCTTACAGCTTCGATTTCAGCAACACGGTTCTTAACCAGCTGTTCATCGCAGTCGCTCATCAGGGTGGGGAGGTCGACCTTGCATTCAAATACAGGCATCATGAAACCGCCCTTGTCGATTTGACTAGCTGCTAGTTGGAACTCTTCTTTGGTTCCTTCGGGGTAAGGCAGATAACGGAGGTTCTTGAGATCATTGTCGGTAAACTCATGAACGCCACCATCTTTATCGGTGTATTTCAACTTGCCTTGCTCACGTAGTTGAGCGATGGGGTTGACATACTCTCTGCGAATTTCAAGATAACCTTTCTTGATTAGTTCAGCCTCAGGCATTTCGGTATAGTCTACATCAGCGGGAATCTTGTCGTAGTTGTAATGTTTCTGCGAAACAAGAAGACTATCCTCATTGAGAAGGCGGTTGACGAGTGTGTCAAAGTCTCCAGTATAACGGCTGTAGGTAAGCTTGTAGCTTTCTTCGAGCGTACGGATAGTTTTCAATTTAACTGCACAAGCGTCGCGACGGGTATTAAACTCACTGTCGAAGCGAACAGGTTTCATAATGCTGGAGTAAAGCAGCCATGCAAGGACTACAATAACGATAGCCAGCAAGATTTGAATAATAGTTTTGCCTTTCATTATTAATACATTATTAAGTTTTTATTCTTCTGTTTGAAATTGCAAATATACACAGATTTTCGCAATGGTAAGTAAAAAGTGATAATTATTTTTATTTTTGTTGTTCAAGATGTCGTAAAATTACGCGGCAGTCATAGTTGTTGCGAATATGTTCAGCTAGCCATTCGGCACAGTAAACAGAACGGTGCTGACCGCCCGTACATCCAAAATTAACCATCAAATTAAAGAATCCGCGATCCATATAATCTTCGATGGAGCGATCGACGAGTGCTGTTACATGTTCAAGGAAATCGTGTATTTCAGGTTTTGCTTCAAGGAACTCTATTACAGGCAAGTCCATACCATTAAGTTGTTTATATTCATCATAGCGACCCGGATTAGGAAGAGCCCTACAGTCGAAAACAAAACCACCGCCATTACCACTTTTATCGATTGGAATGCCTTTCTTGTACGAGAAACTGAAAATGCGCACATTGAGACGATCATCCTGAGGTTGGAAATAATCGTGGTGGGCAATAGTGTACCACACATTGTTTAGTTCAGGAAGATCGATAGCAATCGGATGGTCGTGAATGATATTGCGTAGGTTGGTAACAGCTAGCGGGATGCTGCGAAGGAAATAGTCTTTCTTTTCGTAAAATCCCCTAAATCCGTATGCGCCCATAGCCTGCATCATCCGAGCTAGCACATAGCCGTAGAATTTGTCGGTAAACGATTCACGATCAATCTCGACCACTTTCGATAAATGATCAATATAGTAATCCAACAGTTGGTCGCGCAACTCTTGGGGAATGTCAGTTTTGGCACTATATAAAAGAGCAGCTACATCGTATTGTGCAGCCCCTTGTCGGGCCCCTTGGAAGTCGATATAGTACAATTCTTTATCGGGACCAATCATGATGTTGCGAGCTTGGAAATCACGATAAAGGAAATAACTACAATCTTCCTCAAGTAGATAGTCAATAAATCGAGAGAAGTCGTCCTCTAACCTTTGTTCATCGAAGGGGATATTGGCCATTTTCAAGAAATAATACTTGAAATAGTTGAAATCCCATTGAAGCGACTGCCTATCGAACGAAGAGCGAGGATAGGAATAAGAGAAATCGACATCGTGGGCGAGTGTTTGTATTTTGATCAGATCATCGAGCGCACGAGCAAAAAGATTGAGGATATCGTCAGTAACGTCTATATCATTGGCTCGTTTAGAGGCGAGATATGAGAAGATAGTTGTGTCACCCAAATCTTGTTGCAGATAACGTGTACGGTCAGCGCTGATAGCGTATATCTCAGGCACCCGGATACCACGTTGTCGAAGTTGGTCGGCGAAATAGAAGAATGCCTCATTCTCACGCACATCACCATTATATGAACCTATACATCGTTTGGTTTCACCCACCATACGGCAGTATTGACGATTCGAACCGTTGGCCGAAATAGTTGTTTTTTTGATACAAGGCTCACCTGCCCATGATTCGAATAAAGCTTCCATATTCTATTAGGTGGTTAAAACGATAAAAAGGTTACTCTTGCGAGTTGTCCACATTGTTGCTGCTATCTGGTTTATTTGGATCAGTACTATCTTCTTTCTTAGGCAAATTAGGATCAACATAGCGGGCTTCGCGCATAAGACGCATCAGTGCAATCACAATACCCCCAATCGATAGTAGGATTGTCCATAGGGGAAATTGCATAAGGCTTCGTTCATCGATTTTGATACCGAAATAAACGAAAGCGCCAACGATGACTACCATCTCGATGCCGAGCGCAGAATAGCGAGCCCAATTGTTCATATCCTTAGCCATAATCGAAATAGCGGCAGTTATTTCTTCTCGTTCTTTTCGACAGCCATTTGTTGCTGCTGCTGTTCTTTCTTCACCTCATCGAGCATACGGCAAGTGCCGCTAAATACAGCACCAGGAGCGATAGAAAGTTTGTTGATTACGATATCGCCTTTCACGTTGGCAGTCGATTGTAATTCGAGCAGCTCCTGAACTGTGATGTTACCAACCACTTTGCCAGTTATATGAGCATTTTGGCAAACCACGTTGCCGTTCACGATACCAGTCTCGCCCACCACCAGCTTTCCGTTGAGGGTGATATTGCCTTGCAGATTACCGTCCATACGGAAATCGCCGTTGGCCGAGATGTTGCCTTTGATGATAGTTCCGTTCGATATAGTATTGACGGAACTGTAGTCTTGTTCAGCGTATGTTTTTGCCATAATAGTCGTATATTTATGGGGTTAATAATCTTTTTTATAATAACGTTCAAAGAAAAGACGATAGGCCTCTATATCGCGAAGACGATAGAAAGTGGTGTAGTTCTGAGTAGAGATGGGGAAGATAACATAATCTTTAGGATCGTAATCGCTCAGCGGACCTCCTTCAAGTTGAATATGAGCGTAGTACTTCATTACCTCATCTATATTCTTAAAGCGATGAATAGTAATAAGTTGGGTAGTATCGGTAAACATCATAGGATTCGATTTGTAACCCATATTAGCGTACTCTTTGCTATTAAAATCGGCAATTTTGTACTGCAGTTGAGTGGCCACAATCTTTTTATCGTTGATGATGATCATCACATAGTGCTGCATATTTTCGCGGAAACGATACTGCTGGCTAGCTACAGGCAACTCCTCCTCCTCAACCTTCTTGAAGTCGGTCGACGAGAGGTTGCTTTCACGCTGACGGAGGCGGGCCTCATCTTCTGCCGTGATTTCCTCACCACCCGTGTTGTTAGCCAAAGCATCGGCCAACTTGGGATCCTCCTTCAGATAGTCAAGTTGCTGTTTGGCCAGCAAAGCTATCTGCGAAGTGTCGGGATATCCTCTTACAATGCTGTCGAAGAGCACTATAGCTTGTTCGCGATTGCCCGTTTGCATCGTGGCCATAGCCTCCCAGTAGCGAAGCTTACCCACCATAGGCTCTTTGTTGTAAAGTTTCATAGCGGCCCTCGATTGGTCGATGACATCGGTATAGCGGCGACGACGGAAAAGGTTGTAGATGTTGGCATATTCCTCGTTGGCCCGTTCGTTGCGACGAATCAACTCCAAATAATACTGATCATCGCGAATTAGATTGGCATAATCGCCATCGGGAAACCCCATCAGCACCATATCACGATAGTAGTTGGCACTAGGCGTATTGCCCTGTTTGGCATAGATGCGATAAAGCTGATAGAAAGTCTGCTCAATCTCAGGTGCATCGGGATATTCGGTAGCCATACGGATATAGCACTCTAGCGCCCGATCGGTGTTTTCGATACCGTCATAATAGATATAACCTGCATTGAGCAAACAAGTAGCAATTTCAGCATACATTGTATCGCGCTGACCTTGACGGGTGGGCATATCTTTCAAATAGTATGCCACATTGTGAGGATTGGTAGGATCGTTTTTAGCAGCGAGGGCTTTAGCTAGATTGGCTTGGGCAATACTGTCGCGAGTAACACTGTCCATCTCTATGTCGGCCTCCACCTCCTCATCCTCTATCATAGCAAGACTTCCTCCCATACCCAGAAGCCCTTTGTTGCTTATAAACCAATAATCCTCCAATGTACGGTTACCCCAACGCTGACGGAAGGTATCCTTGCCCTTCTGTACGGTGTTGTGATTATAGAAATACCAATCGCCTTCAAGCGAATACTGCTGCTTAGCAGCATCGGCTTTCAGTTCGGCCAGTAGGGCCTCCTCTTTGGCTTTTTCTTCGGCTATTTTCACCTCCTCAATCTTCTTCAAGATCATCTCTTCGCGAGCTTTTGGGTCCATATCGGCCAAAGCTATAAGACTATCATTCAGATCAATCTTGCGGGTAAATTCAACCAATTGTGTAAGCATCGAATGGCGGTCGCGAATCTGATCATAATGGGGATATTCCGAGTTGATCACATGCATTGCTGTATCGTAGAACGACTGCGCCTGATCATAGTTTTCGTAAACATCATACAACACATCGGCCATACGGAGTGCCGATTTGGCCTTTTGTGCAGGATTGTTGGTAGCCGAAGCCACAGAAAGCTTGTAATTGTCGCACGCCTTCTGAGCATCCTTTACACCGAGATACATTTCGCCTTTGGCGTAGTATATCTGATCTTTAAACTCCTCGTACTTCTTCTCCTTCAGCATCTTGTCGAGCACTTTCTCCTGTTCGGCTAAATTAGTATGATTCACATCGCTGCAAGAAGCCATACTGATGCGTGCATTGAAATCAAGCACATAATCGGGACGACAGCTAAGCACCTTCTTGAAATACTTTTGGGCGGTGGGTCGTTTGTCGAGATTCTGATAAATCTGGCCCATGATATAGTACAGACGAGCTTTTATCTGTCTATCTTTCGTCTCATCGAGAGCCAACCGAATATACTGCACTGCCTTCTTGTATTTCTCTTGAGGTAAGGTGCACTCCACCATAGCCAGATAGAGTTTATCGAGGTTCTTGGGATCGAAATCGTTGTTACCATATTCGTTCACCATCAAGTCGAGCATCGTCTCGGCATCGATGTACTGCTTTTGTTGTGTTAAGCAGCGAGCCAATAGGATGCGGGCTTCGTCGGCATCGCGACTGCCGTTATATTGCGAAGCAATCATACGGCAAGTATTGGCGGCGTCGGCATAATCCTGCTTATAAAATGAGCCATAGGCAGTTAGCAGATAGCATTTCTTCACATAGGGCACATGCTCCTTACCTTTTTGGTAGATGCTGTGTTTCTTCACTCCCTTAACACCCTTTTCTATAGCGCGATCCATTTGTTGGTTCACACCCATAGCTTGTTCGCGAGTGCCTAGTTTATAAACAGGCAGAATCTGAGTGAAATCGTCGGAACTCTTTTTGGCCAGTTCCTCCTTACCCATGCGGAGACTCTTGTTGCCGTTCCACCAAACGTTATAATGGCAATTGATGTTGTGGTACTGAATATTAGCCCATTTGGCCTTCTGAGTGGAACATCCACTGAGGGTTAGTAAAGTGGCTGCAGCCACCATAGGGATAATATGTTTCAGTTTACATCGCATTGCTAATTATAACGGAATACTATATATTTTATTGTAAATAGTTACACGTTGAAACGGAAGTGCATAATATCGCCGTCCTGAACAACATAATCTTTGCCTTCGACAGCGATTTTACCCATTTCGCGACATTTGGCTTCGCTACCCAACGACACATAGTCGTCGTATTTGATTACCTCAGCGCGGATAAAGCCACGCTCGAAGTCGCTATGGATAATGCCTGCAGTTTGAGGCGCTTTCATTCCCTTCTTAAAGGTCCAAGCGCGACATTCTTTGGGTCCAGCAGTAAGGAAGGTTTGTAGGTTGAGCAGTTTATAGGCTGCTTTGATGAGTCGATTTACGCCCGACTCCTTCAACCCCAGATCTTCCAAAAACATCTGCTTCTCTTCGTAGGTTTCCAATTCGGCAATATCGGCTTCAATACCAGCACCAATCACCAGCACCTCAGCCTCTTCGTCCTTCACTGCCTCTTTCACCGCATCGACATACTTGTTTCCATTCACCACCGATGCTTCATCAACATTGCAAACATAAAGGATTGGTTTGGCTGTAAGCAACATTAAATCCTTAGCCGCTTCTAGCTGTGTTTCATCGAGTTTTACCACACGGGCACTTTTCCCCGAAAGGAGAGCCTCACGGTAAAGATCCATCACCTCAACCAGTTTCTTGGCTTTCTGATCGCCACCAGTACGGGCTTTCTTTTCCTCTTTAGCGTAGCGGTTCTCGATGGTTTCGAGATCTTTAAACTGCAGCTCCAAATCGATAGTTTGTTTGTCGCGTATAGGATCGACGCTACCGTCAACGTGGGTTACGTTATCATCATCGAAACAGCGCAGCACGTGGATAATAGCATCAGTAGTACGGATGTCGCCCAAGAATTTGTTACCCAAACCCTCGCCTTTAGAGGCACCCTTCACCAAACCAGCAATATCGACGATTTCGACAGTAGCGGGAACCACGCTAGCGGGATGTTCTATTTCTACTAGTTTGGCCAAACGTTCGTCGGGAACAGTGATCACACCAACATTAGGTTCGATGGTGCAGAAGGGGAAGTTGGCTGCCTGTGCTTTGGCGTTGCTCAGACAGTTGAAGAGAGTTGATTTGCCAACATTAGGCAATCCTACAATACCGCATTGAAGTGACATATCTTTATTTTTCTTTTATTTGTTTCGTTTAAAACTGATTATTTTATTTAGTGGACAATGTAGCTGTCGTCATCGATTAATCCGCCGTACAGCTTTTCGGCTCTCGGATCGTTAGATTCCTGATGGTGCGATGAGCGGTTAGCCTCAACCTGATACCTACTGTTCGACGTGCTACCCGTCTTTTTGTGTTTGCTATTGTTGTTGCTTTTAGGTGTAGTCTTTTGATGGTTAGTGTTGCTCTTCTTGTGGCTCTTTCTTACTATCGACTTCGAAGGCTTCGAAGCGGGAGGATTAGAAGTGGTAACTGTTGTCGGTTCGGGTTTGGCTCGTAGGGCCAAATGTCCCGCATCCTTGTTGCTCCATCGGTGGGGCTGAGTATATTGGCGTTTCTCACTTCGCCCATTGCCCTGATAGTTGGTGGTACGTAGCGTAAGATGGAAGCAAGCCTGATGGCGTTCGTGTTTCACATATATCAATCCTTCGTGCCGCAACTCATAAAGGGTAAGAGCCAACATGGGTTTTAGGAAATACTCCATCGCATAGTTGCCGTCGTCGGTAAGGAATCGAGTATAGGAGATGTCGACAGTAGTGCCGAAAATATGGCACGACGAATCGCTAGCATTACGGTTTCTCCGACGAAGTTTTTCTACATCTTGGTTGCTACGTAAGGCACTGGTAATGATGGGACGTACATGCTGGTAATCGGGATAATGCTCTTTCATCACTTCTTGGAAACGTTCGCCAATCATCTCCATTAGCACAACTGCTTCGGGTACCAAGTAGGGTTTGGAGAAATACATAGTGTCGACCACATAAAGCTCGTTGCTACCTATACGAAGCAGTTCCTTGCAGCCATCCAAATCGGTTACCGATTCAGGATTCTTCAATCCGTTGTTTACGGCAGCTATCCGCTGGGTAGCGTTGGTATCGCAAAACAGTTCGGCATAGGAGAGAGCATTGAGATTCAATTGGGGAATCTCCGAACGTTGCAGTCGAACTCGTTCCACCGAACCATACTCCTGATGATGGATACCAATCTTGGCTTCGATAGGATCGAGCAGCGACACCTTCTGTGCCGACCGTCCGTCGCGGTGTTGGAACCCATAAATAGCTCCAGCGCCTAGCAGCACCACCAATAGGGTTGTCGCCATAGATAGCGAGAAATGAGGTCGCTGTTGTCGATTCTCTTTGCGTTTTTTAGGCGAGATGGGGTTATTGGGGCGGAACTGCATATGGATGTAATACTAGCTTTATTTCTTTAAAGTGAATGGGCAAAATCGAGAAGGGTAGGGTAGTAGCGATCCACCAAATGGGCATCGCTATGGGCAATCTGAGTTTCGTCGCTTACCAAAACGGTAGTCATTCCAGCCCTACGGCCAAACAGCATATCGCTTCGGCTGTCGCCCACCATAATGCTGTGCTTCAAACTGATATCGGGAAAATCGCGATGGGCTTGAAGAGCCATACCGATATTGGGTTTGCGGTTAAAAGAGTGGTCCGACTTGAGGTTGGGGCAGAAATAAACTTTGTCGATCTTTCCTCCCGCCTGTTCTACTTGATGGAGGAAGGGGCGATGGATAGCCTCCAAATCCTGCACCGACATCAGTCCTTTGCCAATACCCTGTTGGTTGGTAACGATAAAAAGGTGATTGAAACGCTGCGAAAGCAAAGCCAAAGCCTCGAGGGTACCATCAATCAGTTCAAACTCATCGGGACGTTTCACGTAGTCGTCTATCAGTCGTACATTGAGGGTGCCGTCGCGATCTAGGAAGAGGGCGCTATCGGGACAAGGGGCAATGCTGCAGAGGGAACGGTGTTTCATTACTATTCTTTATCGAGCAGTTCTTTTTCAATCAGATACTGGTTGCGGGTAGTAGAGTTGCGGCACACGAGCTCGCTGATGAAACCAGCCAAGAAGAGAATCGTACCAATTATCATGAAGAAGAGTGCCAGATAGAACCAAACGCTGTTGGTAAGCCAGATGTGGCCACATAGTTTTTGGATAACCACCACCACGAAGGCAACAAAACCCAGCAAGAAACTGGCCGTACCTATAAGACCAAAGAAATGCATGGGTTGCTTGCCAAACTTGGAGATGAACATGATGCTCATCAGGTCGAGATAACCGTTAATGAAACGATCCAATCCAAATTTGGTAACACCATACTGGCGTTTGCGATGCTGCACCACTTTCTCGCCAATATTAGAGAATCCGGCCCATTTGGCAATGACTGGGATATAGCGGTGCATTTCGCCGTACACCTCGATGCTTTTCACCACATCGTGACGATAAGCCTTGAGTCCGCAGTTAAAATCGTGAAGATAGATGCCGCTCATTTTTCGAGTTGTCCAATTAAAGAACTTGGAGGGAATATTTTTGGCCAACTTGGAATCGTAGCGAACTTTCTTCCAACCCGATACCAGGTCGTATCCCTCTTCTTTGATCATACGATACAGTTCGGGGACTTCATCAGGACTGTCCTGAAGGTCGGCATCCATCGTAATCACCACATCGCCTTGAGTGTGACTGAACCCTACATTGAGGGCAGCGCTCTTACCGTAGTTGCGGCGGAATTTGATGCCTTTGTAGCACGGATTCTTCTTACGCAAATCCTCAATAACCTGCCACGATTTATCTTTCGAACCATCGTCAACCATAATCACTTCGTAGCTGAAATGATTTTCATCCATCACGCGGTCTATCCATTCTGCCAAATGAGGCAGCGACTCATCCTCATTAAAGAGGGGAACAACAATCGATATATCCATTTATATTTTCGTTATTTACTCTTAATTATAATAAAACACTCAACGCACCAAACAAACCGTAGGCGGTTGATTCTTATTGTCGTAACGTCGGGCACTTCTCGATGTTCGACACTGCAAAGATAGTAAAAAAAAATGAATTGTTGCTGCAACCCTATATTTGTTACAAACAAGTTTATTAACAATTGGTATTCATCGTAGGGTTCTTGAATGGGTTTATTATCTTGTAGAAGATTGAAAATAAGAGTTGTTAGGTTGGTTTTGACGATTTGAACAACAAAGAGGTGTGGGGAGAATAACTGTTGAAAAAAAGATTATCCCTTCTTCTTTTTAACTTTTTGGCTATTATTTATTCTGATACTCATTTTTTGAACTCATCATTATTTATTGTTTATGAATATTTAACAGAATAATATTTCATCAAAGTTTCAAATGAATCGGGTTGATGTTTTTTTAGCCCTTTTTTTATTCAAAATAGGTCGAATTCAAGATACTGCTCGGAAAGGAAGAAGTTCGATAATATGACGATTACATTCCCTAGGCATTCCCTTAGTAAAAGGTTAGAGTTAAGTTATACTTACATTACACTTACATCAGACTTAGGTTAGCCTTATTTTTGTGTTTTTTGGATATAAAAACATGCTTTTAGAATGACTCTATTTTGGGGATAAATAATATATTCGTTATGATTAATTAACATATTGATTTTGGAATAACAGAAAACACTTTTGGTCGATTCAAGATGGGAATAAAAAAGCCTTCAAAAAGAATTTTGAAGACTTGTTTGGTACCACATAGGGGATTCGAACCCCTGATCTCGACAGTGAGAGTGTCGTGTCCTGGACCAGCTAGACGAATGTGGCATTTTCAGGGATTTCATATCTCTCGAAATCGGGTGCAAAAGTAGCAACTTTTTTCGAATTACAAGTGTTTTTCGTCAAAAATATTTTCTTTTTTTGATATTTCGCTGAGATTCATGGGTCTTATAATTGAATATTTTTTATTGCTGTGTAGGTTTCAAGGAAACAAAAAGTGGTTTTAAAGGGTGAAAAAATGAAAAATAGAATCTTCTTTTCTTCTTTTTCATGGCTATAACAAGTAGCATTAGAGTCTTTTCGTCAGCCTTCGTGAAGAGTGGATCTGTTAATTTTTTTCGCAAGTAAGAAAAAAAATCCTATCTTTGCAGATGCTATTGTAATCGCTGTGTTCGATTGCAATGGTTGTTGCGCACTGATAGTGAGCACAAAAAAATGTAAGTTTAATATAGTATATATATATCAAAAGAATGAAATACGACATAATTGTTATCGGTAGCGGCCCCGGAGGCTATGTGGCTGCCGTGAAAGGTGCCCAGATGGGTAAAAAAACTGCTGTGGTGGAACGCGAGAACCTTGGAGGCATCTGCCTCAACTGGGGTTGCATTCCTACTAAAGCGCTGATGAAGAGTGCTCAGGTTTACAACTATATCAATCATAGCGCTAACTATGGTGTTCAGGCTCAGGGTGCTGAGGCCGACCTTCCTGCTATGGTACAACGCAGTCGTGGTGTGGCCGAAACTATGAGCAAGGGCGTTCAGTTCTTGCTTAAGAAGAACAATGTCGACATTTTAATGGGAACAGGCAAAGTGATGCCCAACCATAAGGTAAGCGTAACCGATGCCGATGGGAATGTGGCTGAATATGAGGCCGATCATATCATTATTGCTACGGGTGCCCGCAGTCGCAATCTTCCCAATATGCCGCAAGATGGTGAGCATATTATTGGCTATCGTCAGGCTTTGATGTTGCCCAAGAAACCGGCCTCGATGGTGGTGGTTGGATCGGGCGCTATTGGAAGCGAGTTTGCTTTCTTCTATCAGAGCATCGGTGTTCAAGTTACCCTCGTCGAGTTTATGCCTACAATCCTCCCCAACGAGGATGAGGACACTTCGGCTCAGATGGCCCGTAGCTTCAAGAAGATGGGCATGAAGGTAATGATGAGCGCTAGCGTAGAGAAGGTTGATATTGATGGCGATATCTGTCATGTTCATATCAAAGACAAGAAGGGCAACGAGGTTATCGTGGATAGCGAAATCGTCCTTTCGGCTGTGGGTGTTATCACCAATCTCGAAAACTTGGGTCTCGAAGAAACGGGTATCGCTTTCGAGCGCGGCAAGATTGGTGTCGACGATTACTATTGCACCAATGTTCCTGGCTATTATGCTATTGGCGATGTGGTTCACGGCCCCGCTTTGGCTCATGTGGCTAGCGCTGAAGCTATTTGCTGTGTAGAGCATATCTGTGGTGGAAACCCCGAAAAGGTGAACTACAGCAATATTCCCGGATGCACTTATACTACTCCCGAAGTGGCTAGCGTAGGTCTTACCGAGAAGAAAGCCCTCGAAGCAGGCAAAGAGATTCTGGTGGGTAAATTCTTCTTCAAAGCTAGCGGCAAAGCTACCGCTGCTGGCAGCACCGATGGTTTTGTGAAGATGATTATCGATAAGAACAGCGACGAGATTTTGGGTGCTCACCTCTGTGGCGACAACGTAACGGAGATGATTGCAGGATTGGTATCGGCTCGCCAAAACGGATTGACGGCCCATCAAGTGGCTGCTTCCATCCATCCTCACCCCACGATGAGCGAAGCTATCATGGAGGCTATCGAGGCAGCTTATGGAAAAGCTATCCACGGATAGTTCTTTTATGATAAACCAACCATAGAGGGGGAAGGAGCGGTGAGCCCGACTTCGCTACTCCTTCCTCTTTGAAACCAAACGATGTGAAATCATTAGTTATCACCCTTTAATAATTACCACCGATGAAGATCGAGCAATTTTTTGCCAAACGAGTTACGGTTGCCGACGGCTTGAAAGTACGAGTTAATCCTCACTTCTTCTACTCTACCTTTGGTGTTCGCGGTCGGTACGATACGGTAACCAAAACCGGACTCTATGTCCCAAGTCCACATCCTGGAACTGGATTTTTCTCTCATCCGAGCGACAGTTCTAGCTACCGCTATTTTGTTAGTGCTCAGCGTCAGCTTATCAAACAGAACTTTTGGACGCTTCTCTTTAAAAAAGAACCGTCGTTTGCCAAAGAGGAGAAAGCGGTAGAAATGGCGCTAAGTGAGGCTAAGGGATTGAAGCGTAATATGTTGTCGCAATATCACGGTGCTCTTCTTATCGCCAAAGAGGCCGAAATGGTTGATCGATATACTTCAGCCATCAAGGAACGAATCCATAAGAAGCACTCTAGCAAGTATTTGGTTAGTATTCTTTCTCACTACAAGAGTCGCTACGCCACTTTGCAGCACGATATAAAATTGGCTCAAGGCAATATCCTTGATGTGCTTTCCGACGAACAACGCGATTTGTGGGCTCAAACGGTCAATGGGTTCGACAAGTTGGTTGAAGCTCGTCGTGTATGGCATGTGGTTAATCATGATGGTACTGAGTCGTATTGTCAGGTGTTTTTCGATCTGGGTATCTTCGACTTTGTCCAAAGTCCTTACGATACTCCGGTAATGCGCGATAGCGAGGGCATACATTATTATATCTATCCCACCGCCGTTGTCCGCGCCCGTTCTAATGTCGACTTTGATATCTTCAATCTCGATGAAGTTGATTTCGAGTTTTCGGTGATCGACCTTAACACGCTCGATGTGCAACCCACTTTTGGCGGCTCGAGAGAGAAGAAGAAGAAAAGAAAACACAGCAAGCATCAGCACCGCTATGATCATGCCGATGCTGCTAGTGCCCTCTTCGCTACTGCTAGCCACGAAAGGGTGGTGGGTTGTATAGTATTTCCTCAGCTCGATCTAGTATTCTTTGTGAATCGTACAGGTCCTGCCGAAGAGTTTGTTACAGCTATCAATCGCTTCAAGGAGAGTGGTCCTATTAAGCGGCATGTAAGCGATATGCTATAGTTGTTTTAGCTGTTGCTGCTAGATCTCTTCTTTCAAGATGATGCAAAACAAAAGTTAGTGAATAATTAATAGAAAGGATTTCCATTGAGTTTAAAAGATTCCATTACCTCGCTGTTCAAAAGCAAACACACATATAAATACAATCCTCACACCCTTTCGTACGAAAAGGTGGTGGTATCAGTTCGCGACCGACTGAAGAAGATTTCCTTCGCTGTAGCCTTTGGTATTGTACTGGGTGTGGTGCTTTTCATACTGGGTATGAATCTTATCGATTCGCCGAAGGAGCGCAATATGAAACGGGAATTGGCGCAATACAAACGGCAGTTGAAAGTCCTTAACGACCGACTGCAGCGCAACGAGATGGTATTGGCCGATTTGGAAAATCGCGACGACAATATTTATCGAACTATCTTCGATGCCGAACCTATCCCCGATGGTGTCCGTAATAGCGGTATGGGCGGTGTGGAACGCTATCAGAATCTGGAAGGCTACGACTGTAGCGATGAAATTATCCATACTACCCAGCGCTTAGACGATTTGTCGAAGCGACTCTATATCCAGTCGCTTTCGTTCGATGAGGTGTATAAGATGGCTCTCAACAAGCAGCAACATCTTAATTCGATGCCGGCCATCATGCCTATCAAAAAGAATCAATGTAAGTTGGTGTCGGGCTTCGGTTCGCGCTATCATCCTATCTTGCATTATCGCCGTCAACATACTGGTGTCGACCTCACGGCTCGCAAAGGTACCAATATATATGCTACGGGCGATGGGGTTATCGAGGTGGCGGGCCGCAATGCTAAGGGCTATAGTGGTTATGGTATTGTTACGGTAGTGAATCACGGCAACGGTTTCAAGACGCTCTATGCTCATATGAACGATGTGGCTGTGCGTCAGGGACAGAAGGTGAAGCGGGGCGAATTGTTGGGGCATGTAGGTTCAACCGGTTTGTCGCAAGGGCCGCATCTGCACTATGAGGTAATCCAAAATGGGAAGAAGGTCGATCCTGTATACTATTTCTACAACGACCTCAATCCTGAGGAATATGAGCAGGTTATCGAAGCTGCACAGCAGGAAAATACCTGTTTGAGTTGACCTATATATAATAATGTATAATACTAATTAAATCAGTATAACCTAATGGAAGTGCTTATCGACCAAAATGCTGGTTTTTGTTTCGGTGTGGTGAAGGCTATCGATGCGGCCGAACAGCAGTTGGCTTCTAGCCAAAGTCTCTACTGTTTGGGCGACATAGTTCACAACAACGCCGAGGTGCAGCGTTTGGCCAATAAGGGTCTTCGGGTTATCGACTACCAGCAAATGGAACAGCTTCACCATACGCGAGTGCTAATACGTGCTCATGGTGAACCACCTTCTACTTATGCTATTGCTCAACGCCAACATATTGAATTGGTCGACGCCACTTGTCCCATCGTGTTGGCTCTCCAAAAACGGGTGCGTGAGGGTTATCTCGAAATGCAAAGTAAAGGGGGACAAGTAGTCATTTTTGGAAAACAGGGTCATGCTGAAGTGATTGGACTGAACGGACAAACTAACAATACAGCCATCATCGTAAGTCACCCAACCGATGTGGAAGGGGTTGATTTCAATCGTCCTATTCGTCTTTTCTCGCAAACCACCAAGAGCAAGGCGGATTATCAGCAACTTATCGACTTGATGCGCGAACTGGCGACGTCCGATTTTGTGGCTTACAATACTATCTGCAATCGGGTTAGCAACCGCTCCAACGAACTGAAGGCTTTTGCTCAGAGTGTCGAAGCACTTATCTTCGTTAGTGGTAGCAACTCGAGCAACGGGCATTATCTTTACGATGTGTGTCGCAGCGTGTTGCCTCGAACAATCTTCATTTCATCGATCGACGAACTTGATGTCGATGATCCTTTGTTGAAAGGGGTGAATCGTATCGGTATCAGTGGTGCTACCTCTACTCCTCGTTGGCTTATGGAGGCGGTGGCCGAAAAGCTGAAAGCTCATAGTTGATTGCTTTTTTGCAAAGAAAGAATGAACTCTTTATACAATAATAAATAATAACACCTACTGAATAATAACATCTGCTTCAAATAAAGAAATATGTATCTAACCCGACTCAAATTGGCCAATTTCAAAAGCTACGCTGATGCCGATATAGCTTTCTCCAACAATGTAAATTGCTTTGTGGGCAACAACGGTGTGGGGAAGACCAATCTGCTCGATGCTATCTACTACCTTTCGTTCTGCAAAAGCTATTTCAATCCTATCGATTCGCAGAACATACGCCACGATGAGGATTTCTTTGCTATTCACGGGGAGTATAGTAATGATGATGCGCCAGTTATGGTGTCGTGTACTCTTAAGCGGGGACATAATAAGCAGATGAAGTTCAATAAGAAAACCTATACTTCGCTTTCCGAACATATTGGAAAGATTCCCCTTGTAATAGTTTCGCCCAACGATCAAAATCTTATACTCGGCGGTAGCGAAGTACGTCGCAAATTTATCGATGGCGTTATCTCGCAAGCTGATCATACCTATCTCAACACGCTCCTTCAATACAATAAGGCTCTCGATCAGCGTAACCATCTTTTGAAGAGTTGTTATGAAAACCGTTATTTCGATAAAGAGGGTATCGCTCTGTGGGACGAACAGTTGGCTCATCATGGGAGTCTTATCTTTGTTCGTCGTCGTCAATTTATCGAGGAGTTTAGCCCGCTATTCTCTCACTATTTCTCTATGATTGCCGATGAGGCTATAGCTCACGAATCGCCTTCGCTTTCTCATACTTCGCCTCTCTTGGATTCGCTCACCATCAGTCAGTTCTCGGACGATGCTATTCCCACCATAGAGGAACATTTCAAGGCGCTCCTCCTTCAAGCACAACAGCGTGATGCGATAATGCAATACTCTACTGTGGGAACACACAAAGATGATATCGACCTCGCTATTGGTGGCTATCCCGTTAAGAAGTTTGGATCGCAAGGGCAACAGAAAACGTTCTTGCTTGCGCTCAAATTGGCTCAGTTCGATTATATTGCTCAACGGCTCAACGAAAAGCCCATCTTGCTACTTGACGATATGTTCGATAAGTTGGATATGCTTCGGGTGCGTCAACTGGTGCGTCTTGTGGGTAGCTCCCGTTTCGGTCAGGTCTTCATCACCGATACCCAGCAGGGTAGGGTAGAGTCGATCTTTGAAGAAACTCCCGATATCGATCATCTCATCTTCCACGTTACTCCCGGTTCTGTTCAACCTATCTCTTCCAACCACTAACCTCGTAGTTTCATCATCTTATGTCCAACCACGATGATCCCAAGAAAATCTCCGAACTTTTAGCCGATGCTTTGCGCCAATATAATTTTGATGCTACTGTCGACAAATCGCTTGTTTTCAATGCCTATCGTAACGTTGTGGGAGAATTTCTTATGAAACTAACCTGGAAAATAGATTTCCAACCCCATACAGGCGAACTATTCCTCAAACTGGGATCTCCCTCTATGAAACAGGAGTTTTCCTACAAACTTACCGACCTCATCAATGCTATCAACAAGCGTGTAGGGTCGAATGCTGTCAAGAAAATCATCCTTCTTTAGTCTTTGAAAGACTGCTTGTTGACATTCAACTTTAGATGTTTTTCTTGAAAAAAAACGCTAAGGTTGTAATAAAAGTGTTGCTAAACCGATTATAAGGTGTAATCAGTTATCTAAAATAAGAATAATATGAAGAGCAATAAGCAGTTATATAAGACATATGTAGATTGGAATCGCTATTATGAAGAACAATATCAAGAACGCATAGCGCCGAACATCGATTATTATAGTGAAGTGTTAGACTTAGATAGGAGGATCCTTAGTGTTGAATCAATCTCTTTCGATGAAGCTCGAGATTTAAGCAAAAGGAATCAATCTTACATATTGAGGGTTTGGCTCTTGATAAAAGCAATGATAATCTCACATCTTTTACATGATTCCATCAGATAAAACGATTCTCAACAATAGCGTAAACAACAAACAAAAGTAAAAACAAAAAATATGGAACAAGAATTCATCAATAATGTTTATAACAAGCAAGAATACCTGCCTATGCAAAAAGGAAATTATAATACTTCCATATTCTTAAAACAAATTGTCTTCTGTTTCTTTTTTGTTGTAATGACTATCTCTGTCGTTGCACAAGAAAGGTTTTCTCTTATTAAGAAAGATCGGCTAGAAAGAATTGAGTTCGAAGAAGTACTCCCTTCTGGGTTTGGAATTACTAAAGCATACCAATTTGTCTATCTAGTCCTACCGTCATTTTCTGAAGAATACTGCATGACTTACGATTCGATTAACAAATCTCTTTTGCTTTGCAAGTCAAAGAGTAGGATAGGTTATGTCATCGGGGAAGATGAAAGCAAAAGAGCAAGAAAGAAAAGGCTTGAAACCTATCTACTTCCAATCGATGATGCCTATGTGGATTCATTACATTCGCTGTATTGTGCTATGATTAATTCTGCAAGTCTCGTTGAACTAAATTACGGATTGGATGGTGTCATTTATAGGTTCTATCTGCCAACTGATATATATACTGTTGCAGAAACATGGGGGGGGGGCTATCTTCAACAACAAAACTGTGGCCGAGTTGTTCAATTGATGGACCGATTATGTGTAGCTGTTGAAACGGGAAATAGTGATGGTGCCGAACAATTGCGAGAGGAAATCGTTGCATTGACCGCTGTTTTTAGAAGTTTACCTCCTGCGTCTAAGGTCAATTAATAATAACCCTTGAATAATCATGAAACGAGAACCTATTCTTAATACTCATAACAAAGAAGAATACCCGCCGATGCATACGAGAGGTACGTACATATACTTAAGGTGTAAGGTTTGCATAAAAACAATAATCTTAGCCTTGATTATGTGGTGCAGTACTTATCAAAGCTGTTATGCCCAAACTCCAGACAGTGTGGATTGGGCGAGAAATGACACCGACGAACTCCAAGAGAGAGTTGAGCGGAATAAAGACTATTATATGTATATCCTTGCCTTGGATAATAAGATTCTGACAGGCAACACTATTTCAATTGATGAGGCATGTCGTGCCATGCCTAAAACTGCCGACGAAATACAGGTTCTCTGGGGTAACAATGAAATAGAAGGGCAATATCGGGGACGACGTATAGACCAAGTCTGTTTTAACTATGCCATTAACAACCCAAGGTTGGATATTATAGGTAGATTTTTCACAGCAGCTTATTATGCCGATGGCCATTGTCGCAAAATATATAACACGGATTGTTATCTGATTTGGAAAAAACATCCACAGCAAACCACAGCTGTTTTATCCATGCTGTTTGACAAACAAACCACCGACTACTTCCATGACATGTTCGAGGAATGGAGCAGAAGGGAAATCGACGACAAACAAAAAATTCAAAGGGCTTCACTATGGGAAACGGATTCTCATCATATTGTGGGGTCGGTCGTGGATGAAACTAATAATAGACCAATAGAAAATGTCAAGCTGGAACTGTTAAGGGACGATGATTCGTCGTTTGTCTGTTCTACGACAACCAACCGTGACGGCAAGTATGGACTGGCGTTCCCCAGGTTAACCCATAACGACGGAACTCTGGTGTTATTTAAGCTTAGAATTACGGCCTATGGTTATCAATCTCTTTGGGTTGGTGTGGACATGTCGATGATAATTGAGTATCAGTCAACCATCCCGCATATACCAAGCAATTTTAGTTTGAAACCTATTCATTAAAAGGGAATAATATGGAACAAGAACCGATTCTTAACGAGCATAATAAGGCTGAGTACCCGCCGATGCATACAGGAGGATTGAACACACCCCAAAGAATTAAGATACTTGTCTTAATGTTCGGACTGTTTGTGTTGTGCGGTTGTGGACACAAAGGAACCGCTGACATTACTTCTTCAGATAGCATTGTCTGTAGTATTGTTTACGATGAACAGCAAGACGACAGCCTTTCATGTGAAATACCGCTGCCGCCAGAACCAGAATGGAAGAGTGATTCAAAAAATAAGTGTCGCGAGCTGACAGATTCCGAAATCGCCGACCTCTCGTTCGACGGATACGACTCGAAATGGTCATTGGTGCCCCTTGAAAGGTGGAAGGAGTTTGTAGAAGACAATAGGCCATACTCTTCAAAATTGGGATGTTCCCAATGCGGACAGCAACTATTGGTCGTTTACAGCGAGTCGCCTCAGGAATACTGGGAGAGTTTGTGTGGCCGAGGGGGATATTTCTTTATTTGTACCCATTGCAGGAGAATAGATGATTTTGAATGTACAGTTATGAACTAAAAATATGGAACAGGAACCTTTCTTAAACGCTCATAACAAGGATGAGTATCCGCCGATGCATACGGGAGGATTGAGCACACCCATATGTTTCTTACATCGTGTGTTATTTATGATACTTGCGTTTGTTGTTATAGGTTGTGGCTCTCGAGAAAGTGAGACAGATAGTTATAATTTTGATAAAGTCCTTTCGGAAGATTGTATAGACGAGACAGAACAATATTTATCTCAGTCAGACACGTCTGATGTTTGGGAGAGATATTATACGATGTCATTGGATACCGTGCTGAACATTCTGTCCCACACGCGGTATCTGACTGTTAATGACTATGGCTGGATGGGGAGTCCGATTGAGCAGTGGGGATGTCATATCCGAATGGACTCGCTTTGCAATAACGAGATGCTTGTATCGCTTACAAAGACACATCCCGCTCCTGTGGTGAGAGCCATGGCTTTTGATATTTTGCATAATCGTCGCTACAACGGATGCTTTCAGGTGTTGAAAGACTGTCTGAACGACACTGCGACAATCACATGGGGCGATGACGTTATGTTAACAGAGAGCGTTGCATCATTCAGAGTGTCAACAATGGAGATTGTGAATGATGGTGGCTGCTATACACATTTCAGAATGACCCCAGAGCAACAACAGGAGTTGGACAGTATCCTCATCCTCTGCGAAAATATGGGACATATAGAGCGCCAGAAGCGGATTATAGACACGCTGTCGCCAGAACAAAAGTATTATTCGCGTATTCGATCCATGTATTTAGACGAGGGTGTTTCAGAAAGCCTTCCTGCCCTCGCAAGATTCCGTAACGAACAGGATTTTGTTCTGATAAAGGAGGCCTTGTCACACTATCGTGATGAAGGAGAGCGTGGCGATATCGCCTGTATAGGACTAAAAGCCGTTGCTAATTGGCCAGACAAGAGATTTTGGCCTATGCTAAAGAAAATACGTGCATTTGTAGTATACAAACATTTTACTGATGCAGATTACAGTGACTTGATGAGGGGATGTGTCAACGCCGCATACTACTATTTCTCACCCCAAGCGGCCCGTTATATCCGCAATTTTCATCGACTTACTACAGGGAAAATGTATGTGAAAGAGGAATATTGTTATATTTTCGATGGAAATAAGGATGTCCCTGAATGTTACAAAAAGATGTATAACAAATGGAATAAATAATAGTATGGAACAGGAACCTATTCTTAATGCCCACAACAAAGAAGAGTACCCGCCGATGCATACGGGTGGGTCTAACACACCCTTAAAGAAACCTTCAGTCATAAATTGTTGTTTTGTCTGGCTGTTAAAATATTGGTGGGTGCCAGTTTGTTTGACAACTCTATGTTATTCGTTCGATTTAGCAGGTGATTTCTATTCGTATGCCAATCATACAGACTATTTGATTGATTGGTTCCCATATACTCATGTATTATTACTATTAGGTTTATTGTCCTTTTTGTGGAGAGGTATATCTTTTTTTGTGGCATTAGTAGAAAAGAAGTGGAAGATTGCTTTGTTTTTGTTTCTATTTCATTTATTAAGTTGGGTGTTATTCTACTTTGTAAATCTACGATATTATCCTTATAGCGAGTTGTAGAATATATATGATTAATGATTTGAAAGTCATGGAACAAGTACCAATATTAAACGAACACAACCTTGCGGAAAGTGGGAGCAGAGCAAATCCTGTTTGCTACGCCGAGCCAAAACAAGGTCATGAGCTTAATGCTCATAATAAGCAGGAGTACCCTCCGATGCATATAGATGGAACAAACACACTCTTAAAGAATAAGGCTCTTCAAAAATGTGGGATTCTCCTGTTGGTACTTGTTGTTTCTTTGAGTCTAACCTCTTGTCTGAACAACCTTTTGGTAAAAGTCGAGCCAATCACTGTGGGCAATAGCTCTGGAGGAAAGACGACAGTTTATTTCAGAGACACTGATCATGATGTGCTTTTCTTGTCAACTATTGGCAAGCATTCTGACGTATGGGATACCACCTTCAATATAGCTATATTGTACAAACCGATATACTTTAAAATATCAGGCGATACGCTACATATAATGGGCGATAAGCCAGATTACTTTCGTCCCGAACTCACGGATGCTAATATTATTTACCATTGGCGAGAAGGTAATCCGTTATGTTATGAGGAACAAGCAAGGGCTGATGATTATAAAATCATTCATAGTCTTTGGCGTATTGACGAAGATAACCAATAATCAAATATTGACCATCATGGAACAAGAACCTATTCTTAACGAGCACAACAAGCAGGAGTACCCGCCGATGCATACAGCAGGATTGAACACATCCTCAATCATTAAACGCATGGTTCTATGCATCGTGTTGCTTATCATGGCGTATTCTGTAAGTGCGCAACAAAGGATGTATCCCATTTCTAAAAACCAATTGAAAGAGAACAAATTCGACAAGAAACTCTCTCGTGGATTCGGAATAGACAATGCATACAAATTTGTCTATCAGGTCGAGCCGTCCTTCACAACAGAATATTGTCTGACATACGATTCCATAAACAAAGCACTTCTGCTTTGTAAGTCAAAAAGCAAGATAGGTTATGCCCTAAAGAAAGGCGAAAGCAAAGAAGCAAGAAAGAAAAGAGTGTCAACCTATCGGCTTCCTATTGATGACGCCTTTGTGGATTCATTACAGTCGATGTTTTGTGAGATTATCAATTCTGCAAGTTCTGATTCCAAAAAAGAAGGATTAGATGGCACAACATACCTGTTTTATCTACCGACGGACATTTATACAGTTGTGGAAAGTTGGTCCCCTTATAAGGAATCCAACTGCGGTCGGGCAGTCCGTCTAATGGAACAACTGTGCGAAGCTGTTGAAAAGCAAGATAGCGCGGCTGCCGAGCAACTTCAAGAGGAAATCATGGCTTTGACTGCTGTTTTCAGAAGGTTTGTGTCGCCACGGAGCACATGGGCTCAACAAGATATGAAACTGCCTGATGTTATTTTCCGAACTTTTGATGGGAAGCATATCGCATTTCCACGCGTCCATACCTCTACTGGGATAGAAAATATTGAGGCTGTGTACGAATCAGACATACCTTTTACTGTCAACGACACCACATTCCTATATAGGAGCTATTCATATTGGCGTTGCGACACCTGTCAAAACTATCAACTCGACTCATCTTCATATTACATGCTGTCCCACAAATTGAAAAATCATAAGACCAATGTATATAACGCCATGGCCATCCATTTCTTTAAGGCTTATGGAAATGAAGCCAAAGACTCATTGTACCAAGATGAATACGATATCCTAAAGTCTCGACACCCAAAACTTGATGTAAACAGTCTTGGCAATGCGCCAAGAATCTGGTATTCACTTGTGAAATATAATGGTGCATACTGTTTCAGCATTGATAATCGATCCTGCATAGAACTAACTGACAGCATAATCATCTCATATTATTGGGAGGCTATTTATCACCCAATCAATAATTTTCAAAAGACAAAATCGGGAGGATGGTCGTATACCACAGCCGACTACTACGATTCAACCGTGCATGTTACCATCACCCCTTGCAGCAGACTCAAAGGGGCCTATATCATGACCTACTCTTACGACAATGGCACTCAAGAAAACTATCTCGTGACAAATGAAAAGCATATCCATCGATTTGATGTGATTGACTATAAGTCGACAGAGTGTAGGGAATTCGGTCTTGGCAAATATGAAGAGATTGATTTCGACGCAATCAAGTAAGACAAAATGAAACAAGAGTCCATAACACCCAATACATTATATTCATCGAACAATCCGAATTCCATCAGAATCAATTAAGATAAAAAACAATCAACATGGAAACACACATTCTCAACGAGCATAATAAGCAGGAGTACCCGCCGATGCATACGGCGGAACACATTTTAAACCAAACGATGGTGCGCATGTTCGGCTGTCCGCGGTCAAGGAATGCACATATCGAGAAGAAGAAGAGCAAGTGCGACTACCTACTAGATACCGCTCCTACCGAGGAGCAGGTGCAGGAGATAGCACATCGTGTCAATGAGGTTATCGATTGTCACCTAGATGTCACCGAGCAGTTCGTCGATCGTGATCACGTGCCGCCCGAAGTTGATTTATCCAAACTGCCAGACTTCGCCAGCGAGACACTCCGTCTGATTCGCATCGGCGACTATGATGTCTGTGCTTGTGCCGGTACACATGTAAAGAATACCTCCGAGATTGGCACCTTTAAAATCATCTCTTCCGATTTCAACGAAGGAGTGTGGCGAGTGCGTTTTAAACTTATACCTAATGTGACTGCATGATCTTTCCAAAACAACCTCGCCGAACTTAAATATCCTAAATGTCGATTGATTATTGTTATTATATCACAATAATACTTTAGTATAATTTTTTTTATCGTTATAAACGAGAAAAAGGATCTCATGTTGTTTTTGCTGAGTTGTTAAATATATGCAATACAATAAATTGTGTTGAAAAAAAGGTATTTTTCGCAGTGCTAAGATATATATATCTTAAGCGTACGGAGATATACATCTCGTGCTCGCAAGATGTATATCTCGTTGCATCGAGATGTATATCTCAATTTTGGATAAACTAGTAATTGCTATCCCTATTAGAAATGTGTATTAAAAAAATAGTTTTTTAGGGGGGAATAGGGATTATTTTGACTCTTCTAAATCCGAAACAGTAACATCAACATCGGGAGCAATCTCAATGTTGTAATCTGGATAAATATCGCCAAGTTCCTTATATAAGATAGATAATCCCTCTTTAGGTGAGATGTCGAAACTCAACACCACGTCAAAGTGCATTTCTTTGGTTTCGAGATCTACAAAGAACCCATGCACTTGTAATGCCCATGCATGAGCCATTACACGCTCAGTGACCTCATTCCGCATCTTCGACACCTCCGGATTACTTATTTGGAATGAATAGACACCTATGGCCGAGAGAAATACACCCGTTTCGCGAAACACTTTCGTCTCCAATTTCCTCGTTAGTTTGTCGATCTCCGTTACCTGCATCGTGTCGGGCAGCTCAAGATGAACAGAAGCCAAAATCTTGTTAGGGCCATAATTGTATATCACCAAATCGTAAGCCCCTTGAACTGCTGGATCCTCATTTAGCAGCGCTTTTATTCGATCGGTTGTCACTTTATCAGCTCTGATGCCCAATATCTCATTGAGTGTGTCGATCATCATCTCGATGCCCGATTTGATGATAATAGCCGCAATCACTACGCCAACCCAAGCTTCGAGCGATATTCCCCACAGAATGAATATGATGGCCGATACCAATACCGATGTGGAAAGAATAGCATCGAACAAAGCGTCCGACCCCGATGCTATCAAAGAACCAGAGTTAACTCGTTGGCCTTGTGCTTTAACATAGCGTCCTAGTACAATCTTCACCACGATAGCTACAGCAATGATGATCAACGATACCGTACTGTAGTCGGGTGTTTCAGGATGGATAATCTTTTTAATTGACTCTACAGCCGCTGTAATACCCGCATATAATACCAATCCCGACACAATCATAGCACTTAGGTATTCTATGCGTCCATATCCAAGAGGATGCTTCTTATCAGGCAGCTTACCAGCCAACTTCGTTCCAATAATAGTGATGATCGATGACAATGCATCCGATAGGTTGTTCACCGCATCTAGTGTCACCGCTATTGAATGGGCCACCACACCAACTATCGCTTTGAAGGCAGCCAGCAGTACATTGGTTATAATACCAATCACGCTAGTGCGCACAATCACTTTATCGCGATCCATTATCGATTCTTTAAGATCTATAGTATTGTTTTTATCCTCCATAAATAATATCCTTTTATAGGTTTATCAAAACAGAGTGCAAAAATACAACTTTTTTTATACTGGCACCAAAACTAACCATATTCTTTGTAGAACGTCCCGTCTTGTTACGTCAAAAAAACACATTAGTATTATATATTGTATTTCCAATTTTGCAGATTGAACAACAATAATAGAGTTCTCTCAGCAGTAAAAAGAAAAAATAAGTGGCTTATATTCAGCAATAAGAAAGATTTTTTTTGCAGATTCAATTATTCTTTTTTACTTTGCACCCGTTTTCCGAGTTTTCGGTAACACTAACAAATTGCCCCCGAATAAGAAAGAAAAACATAAAGAAATATATGAAAAATCTTGTCATTGTAGAGTCACCGGCCAAAGCCAAGACTATTGAAAAATTCTTGGGTAAAGACTATGAGGTGAAGTCCAGCTACGGACATATCCGCGATTTGGCCAAGAACGAGATGAGTATCGACATCGACGCTAATTACGAGCCTTTGTACGAGATCACCGAAGACAAGCAGAAACTTGTCAACGAACTGAAGAAAGCTGTCGGAAAAGCCGATACCGTCTGGTTGGCATCCGATGAGGACCGCGAGGGAGAAGCTATTGCCTGGCACCTTCGCGAGACGTTGAAACTCAACGAGGCTAGTACCAAACGTATCGTCTTCAACGAGATTACCAAGAGCGCTATCCTTAGGGCTATCGAGAATCCTCGCACCATCGACATGAACTTGGTCGATGCGCAACAAGCTCGCCGTGTTTTGGACCGATTGGTAGGTTATGAAATCAGCCCCATTCTTTGGGCCAAAATTAAACCTGCTCTCAGTGCCGGACGTGTGCAGAGTGTTGCTGTACGACTGATTGTTGAACGTGAGGATGAAATCCGTGCTTTCGAAAGTCAGAGTTTCTTCCGTGTTACGGCCCAGTTTAGTACGGCCGACAACAAGCATATTGTTGCCGAACTAAACAAACGTTTCGCTACCGAAGATGAGGCCAAAAAGTTCCTAGAACTCCTGGCAAAGGCTGCCTTCACTATCGATAAGGTAGAAACCAAACCCTCCCATCGTCAGCCAGCACCTCCTTTCACCACCTCTACCCTCCAACAAGAGGCTAGCCGTAAGTTGGGTTTCAGTGTGGCTCGTACCATGCAGATAGCACAGCAACTCTACGAATCGGGATTCATCACCTATATGCGTACCGACTCCACCAACCTCTCCACCTTGGCCCTCAATACGGCTAAAGCTGAGATCGCCAAACTGTATGGTGATAAGTATGTGAAGAGCCGTCAGTACCATACCAAGGTGAAGGGTGCTCAGGAAGCCCACGAGGCAATCCGCCCCACCTATATGGAGAATAGTAGTATCAATGTCGAGGCCCCCATGCGTCGTCTCTACGAGTTGATATGGAAACGTACCATCGCATCGCAAATGGCCGATGCTGAACTGGAAAAGACCACCGTTGAGATTGGTATCAGTACCACGGGCGAGAAATTCGTTTGTATGGGCGAACAGGTTCTCTTCGACGGCTTCTTGAAAGTTTATCTCGAAAGCACCGACGATGAGAATGAAGATTCCAAGGCAACCCTCCTTCCTCCTATGAAGACCAACGATCAACTGAAGATGGATTCCATAGAGGCATCACAACATTATACCCAGCATCCTCCCCGCTATACTGAGGCCAGCCTAGTCAAGAAACTTGAAGATCTTGGCATTGGTCGTCCTTCCACTTATGCTCCCACTATTAGTACGATTCTGAAACGTGAATATGTGGTAAAGGAAGATCGTGATCCTAACACTATCGATTGTGTACAGCTTTCGCTCAGTAAGAGCGGCAGCATCAAGCGTACTGTCAAACCAGAACGTACGGGTGCCGAGAAGAATAAGTTGTTCCCCACCGATGTGGGTTGGATTGTCAACAAGTTCCTCCTAGAACACTTCAACGAGATTATGGACTACAACTTCACCGCTACTGTCGAGAAAGAGTTTGATGAGATTGCAAATGGCGAGAAACACTGGCGTGAAGTTATCAACAAGTTCTACGTGCCCTTCCATAAACAGGTAAAAGCTACACAGGCTCACTCCAAACGTACTAGTGGCGAACGTCTGCTGGGTGACGATCCCAAGACCGGCAAGCCGGTATTCGCTAAGATTGGTCGTATCGGACCGCTGATTCAAATTGGCGATACCAATAGCGACGAGAAACCCACTTTCGCTAGTATGAAGAAGGGTCAGAGCATCGAGAGCATCACGCTCGAAGAGGCACTAGAACTCTTCAATCTTCCTCGCACCGTTGGTACCTTCGAAGGTCACGAAATGGTGGTTAGCATCGGTCGTTTTGGACCCTATATCCGTGTCGACGGTAAGTTCTACTCCCTCTCCAAGACCGACGATCCCTATACCGTAGGTGAGGCTCGTTGTATCGAGGTGGTAAAACAGAAAATAGAGCAGAATGCCGAGAAGGAACGTCTCAAAGCCCTCTTCCCCCGTTTTTTGGGTAAGTATGAAAACGAGGAGGTGGTAGCCAACACTGGTAAGTATGGTCCCTATCTTACTTATAAGAACGAAAACTACCGTCTGCCTAAAGATAAGTATGATCCGCTCAAAATTACCCTCGAAGAGTCTGTGGCATTGATTCGCGCTACTCAAGAGAAGAAGAGTGCTCGCAGTAGTCGTGCCAAGAAAAAATAGGACTATAACGATTGCTATATATCGATTAGAAAAAATATAGCATTCCATATCTCAAAGGACGGCTAATGTGCCGTCCTTTTTTTTATTTAATAATAATTACAGTCGATAACATTTCTTGTAAAATGGGTCAATAAAAATACGGTGTTACGAAAAAAAAAGTATATCTTTGCAGAATAAAATTTCACATCTGTGATCATTATATTTAGATATAACTATCTAAAATAAAAGAAATTAACTATTATTATAAACGTATTTGGATATGAGTTGCTGGTCTTCATTTCAAACATGTTTGAAACAATATACCGACTTTCAGGGACGTACACGACGTCGTTGTTTCGTTGAGTTTGCTTTTATTTGTTTCATTCTTTTTGTTATCGCTACCGTTTTAGATTACTTCCTTTTCAACGATTTTATGGAGCGTTTTACCGATATTCCCATTTTACGCCGATTCGGTCCGCTGCTTATGATATTGTTGGTTGGTATAGGATCTCCCATCTTAGCCGCTATTACCCGTCGTCTCCACGATGCAGGTATGAGTGGTAAATGGCTCGTCCTCTTATTGGTACCCGTGTTGGGATGGATAATGCTATTGGTCCTTACCCTTCGTCCTACGCAACCCTATGATAATAACTGGGGCTACTACAATCGTAAACCTGTCGAGATTGACGAGCAAAATAATAGTTCTAACTACAACCCGTTTGCCGGCGATGGTGAACGTCCGAAAGAGGAGAGCAACGAGTCCCTCTTTGACGACAACGAAGAAGATAATAATTTAAGTCGCGAAGGACATTTATAGTTGTTCCCCATTGATAATAAGAAAAAAAGGAAGTCCCCCTTCGACATTGTCGAGTGGGGACTTCTCTTTTTTGTTGCCTAAATGGGTATTCTCTAGTATTATTTCAGCTGGTTCAATAGCGTCACAATAGCGCTTACTGTTTCGGCCTTCTGTGCAATATTGGAGGCATTGACGTTGTTGAAAGCGGTGTTGCTGAGTAGGCTATTGGCGATATTGGTGGCGCTATTCGATGTAATCATACCGCTGCCACCACTTACCATACCGCTAATAAAGTTGGTCTTAAACTGAGCGTCAGCATTGTTGGCTTTGAGCATCTGAGCAGCGCTGATCACAGTCATAATATTGGCTAGGTCGTTACTGTTGGTAATAGAGATGCTGCCATTGGTCTGTCTGCTGTTGTAGAGTCCTACCAGGGCTTTGGCTGCACTGCTACCTTGAGCTCCAGCGGTGGTGGAGGCAGCACCCGAAAGAAGGCTACATGAGGTCATTGCCATAGTGGCAAAAAACATAAGAAGGAATCCTAATTTTTTCATTTGATAACTATTTTTTGTAGGTTTAACTTTTTCTTTCTTAATAGTTTATTAAGGATTGACGTCTGTTATTTCTATAGGCAAAATTACTTTTTTTTGGTAACATGCAAAATTATTTGTATCTTTGCATTCGCTTTCGATTTAAAGGATAGTAGTCTCAAATAGGGTTAGAATTTAGAAACTAGAATGTTAGGAATAAGCATCCTTCCCTTACAACGAAAGTATAAAAGATGTTAATTAAGATAATTGTTTAAATATACACTAAAAAAGTAAACCAGTCTATGAACAACACCATTTTCATGTTCCCCAAACCGGAAAACGAACCTGTAATGGGCTATGCTCCAGGCAGCCCCGAACGTGCTAATATCCGTAAAGCTCTCGACGAACTCTACAACACCGTTACCGAGATACCTATTATTATAGGTGGCAAAGAGGTACGTACCAACGATATGGGCGAGGTGGTTATGCCTACCGAGAATAAACATGTACTTGCTCGCTACCATAAGGTGGGAGAGAAAGAGGTTCAGATGGCTATCGATGCCGCTATGGCTGCTCACGATGAATGGGCTAACACTCCATGGATCGAGCGTGCCAGCATCCTCCAAAAAGTGGCTACCCTTGTAGCAGGCAAATATCGTATGCTGATTAATGCAGCTACTATGCTTGGTCAAGGTAAGACCACCATGCAAGCCGAGATCGACAGTGCTTGCGAGTTGGTCGATTTCCTTCGCTACAACGCCCACTATGCCTCCCAAATCTATACCGACCAACCATGTAGTGATAAGGGTACACTAAACTATGTTACCTATCGTCCGCTCGAAGGTTTCGTAATGGCCGTTACCCCCTTCAACTTCACCTCTATCGCCTCCAATCTGGCTATGAGTCCCGTCCTGATGGGTAACACCTGTATCTGGAAACCTTCCACTACAGCACTCCTTTCCAACTATATCCTTATGAAGATCTACAAAGAGGCCGGCCTTCCCGATGGCGTTATCAACTTCCTCCCTGGCAGCGGCTCTTTGATTGGTAAGGTAGCCTTTGCAAGCCCCGATTTCGCGGGTGTTCATTTCACCGGTTCCACAGGCACCTTCAATAGCTTCTGGAAGAGCATCGGTGAGAATATTACCCATTATAAGACCTATCCTAAGATTGTTGGTGAAACGGGTGGAAAAGACTTTATCTTCGCCCATGCTAGTGCCAATCCTCGCCAGGTGGCTACCGCCATCGTTCGTGGCGCTTTCGAGTTCCAGGGACAGAAATGTTCGGCTGCCAGCCGTGCTTATATCCCCGCCAGTATGTGGCCCGAGGTAAAACAGATCGTATGCGATATGGTTGCCTCAATCAAGGTAGGCGATGTGCGTGATTTCAGTGCCTTTGTGAATGCTGTCATCGACGAGAAATCGTACGACAACTGCATGAACTACATCGAGCATGCAAAACAGAGTCCCGATGCCGAAATCGTCTGTGGCGGTACCGGTAGCAAAGAGGTAGGTTACTTCATTAATCCCACCGTTATCCTAGCCAAAGATCCTCACTATAAATCGATGCAAGAAGAAATCTTCGGCCCCATCATTACTATCTATGTATATGAGGATAATAAGTTCGAAGAGGCTCTCAATCTCTGCAATACCACATCGCCTTATGCTCTTACGGGAGCCATCTTCAGCACCTGCCGTAAAGCGCTCCATCAGGCCTACGATGTGTTGCAATATGCAGCCGGCAATATCTATTTCAACGACAAGCCTACGGGTGCCGTAGTGGGTCAGCAACCCTTCGGTGGTGCTCGTGCCAGCGGCACCAATGACAAAGCAGGTTCCTATCTCAACCTCCTCCGTTGGGTCAGTCCTCAGGCTATCAAGGAGACCTTCCAGCCAGCCGAAGACTATAGCTACCCCTTTGTCAGCGATAAAGAATAGCATATCATGGACACCACCCCACTTTTTGTGGGGTGGGTCTCCTAATAGGTTATCTTCATTTTCTAAAAATAAATTTTACTAATTTGTTGATTTACGTTTGTGTACTTTATAGGCAGCAGCCAAAGTTGCTGCCTTTTTCTTTTACATTTTCATTTGTTGGACGATGAAAAAAAGAAGGTCCTGCTATCGTCTTCACACATCCAGTAGCATTACCCTAATGTCAAAAATACGATTCATTTTTTAACACTATTTTAACCATTAATAAAATAGACAAAAAGTTAAAAAGACACACCCCTGTGAGGCTGCGATTTCATTGAAAACAGTTGAGTAATAACCATTAATCATTTTTATTAACAACTACCGGTTGTTGGTGCTGCTACAATTTTTTTGCCAATCAAATAATTATTCCTATCTTTGCAAATTGCTTATAGTGGACGAACTCCATTGGAATGTGTTGTGTTTGTCGCTTTTTGGGGAAATGACAACCCATTAACAGTTAGGCTAAATCGATAAAAACAACCTCGTTGGAATCCACTTATGCAATAAAAAGGGGAGTCGATTGGCATATACCAACGATCAACCTAAAAGAAATGTGAAATAAAAAAAAGTAAAGTATAAAAATGGCATTTGAACAAAAGATAAAAGAGCTTCTCGACAAGCGCAACGAAGCCAAAATGGGTGGCGGTCAGAAGGGTATCGATAAACAGCATGAACTAGGTAAACTTACTGCACGTGAACGTATTGCCTTGCTCCTCGACGAAGGATCGTTCGAAGAAACCGACATGTTTGTTACCCATCGCTGCACCAACTTCGACATGCAGAAGAAGTCGTTCTTGGGCGATGGTGTTGTTACGGGTCATGGTACCATCAACGGTCGTCTCGTATATGTTTTTGCTCAGGACTTCACCGTCTTTGCTGGCTCCCTCAGCGAGACGATGTCTCTGAAGATATGCAAGATTATGGATCAAGCCATGAAGGTGGGTGCTCCTGTCATCGGTATCAATGATTCTGGTGGAGCACGTATCCAGGAGGGTTGCAACTCACTTATGGGTTTCAGCGAGATTTTCGAACGTAATATCCTTGCATCGGGTGTTGTTCCCCAAATCAGTGCTATCTTCGGTCCCTGTGCTGGTGGCTCTGTCTACAGTCCTGCCCTCACCGACTTTATATTTATGTCGAAAAAGAACAGTTACATGTTCCTTACGGGTCCCAAGGTGGTAAAAACCGTTACTGGTGAGGATGTTAGCACCGAAAAACTGGGTGGCGCTATGGTTCATGCTACCAAGAGTGGTGTGGCCCATTTCGTAGGCGAGACCGAGGAGGCTACTCTTCAGATGATCCGCGATTTGTTCGACTTCTTGCCTAGCAACAATATGGAGGTAGCCCCTCTTCGCCATACCGACGATCCCGTCGACCGTAAAGAGGACATCCTGAACGAAATCATCCCCGACAACCCCAACCAGTCCTACGATGTCAAAACCGTTATCAAAGCCATCGTCGACGATGGTGAGTTTTTCGAGGTTCACGAACGTTTTGCTACCAATATTGTAGTAGGCTTTGCCCATATGGGAGGCATGAGTGTAGGTATTGTGGCCAACCAGCCTAAATCGATGGCTGGAGTCCTCGATAGCAATGCCAGTCGCAAGGGAGCCCGTTTTGTCCGCTTCTGCGACTGCTTCAATATTCCGTTGGTAACGTTGGTCGATGTACCTGGCTTCCTTCCCGGCACTGGTCAGGAATACCAAGGTGTTATCGATCATGGTGCCAAACTCCTCTTCGCCTATGGTGAAGCAACGGTGCCCAAGGTATGTGTCACCCTGCGTAAAAGCTATGGTGGTGCCTATATCGTTATGTCGAGCAAACCGTTACACAGCGATAAGAACTATGCATGGCCCTCGGCTCAGATTGCCGTTATGGGTGCTAGTGGTGCTGTCGAAATCCTTCAAGGTCGAGCTCTCAAAGCGATCGAAGATCCCGAAGAGCGTACCCGTTTCATGGCTCAGAAAGAGGCCGAATACAACGAGCAGTTCGCCAACCCCTATGCCGCTGCCAAGTTCGGCTATATCGACGATGTGATAGAGCCTCGCAACACCCGTTTCCGTGTTATTCGCGCTCTCCAAACATTGGCCACCAAGAAGGATTCCTTGCCCATGAAGAAACATGGCAATATCCCATTGTAAAAAAGAAAGGAATAAAGCAACAGTTGTTCCCTCTTATCCCAAACAGAATCTCCATCCCATAGGTGGAAGGAAAGTTTAAAGAGGACGCTGTTCACGAGAACATAATTGTAAAACCGTTTAATTCATTCATTCATTAATTAATAAAAAAAAAGAAACAATGAAACTGAACAAAGTATTACTGAGTGGTGCTATGGCTATCGCTATGGCTTTTGCAATGACTGCTTGCAACAACAACACCGAAGCAACTGCTGAAGATACTACCGCATGCGCTACCGAGGCTGTTGAGAACGAAGCTTGCTGCCAAGATTCCGCTAAGATGGCTTGCTGCCAAGATAGCTTGAAAGCTTGCGAAGGCAAATGCGAAGGCAAGTGCGAAGGCGAAGGCAAAGGCGAATGCTGCAAGGACAAAGAGAACAAATAATTGTTGCTCTTCTACAGGGGCTGCCTGCAGACCATACGTGGGGCCGCAGGCATCCCTGTTCCCTTGTTTCTACTACACCACCCTCTTTTACGAATGAATGGATAAACACAAAAAAATAAGTAGGTATGTATATGGAAGAAGAAAAAATTCAAACCAATAGCGTCAGCCTTACCCCCAGCGAGGCCGTATTGGCCGCTATCGCTTCGGCTCTGACGTTGCTTACACGTGAAATGCACGACCCCGAGTCGGGCGTTATCACTATCCGCCGTGTAGCGGGCCCCAATTTCTCCCCTTGGAGTGACAAATATTATAATATGAATCCTTATAAGAAGTAATAATACGATTACCGTGAGGTCGTTATTGCGTGGCTTACGGTGATTTTTTTGATATATAGACCATGAAAGAATATACTTTTAAGATTGGTGATCGTACTTACAATGTTGCCGTAAAAGATATCCAAGGCAACGATCTCTCGGTCGAGGTAAATGGTGTCCCATTCCAAGTAACCGTCGAAGAATCTATTCCCAAACAGGTGCTCGAAACTCCTGCTCCTGCCGCTCCCCAGGCTCCTGCTCCCGCCGCTGGCACCCCTGTGGCAGCTCCCACAGCTCCAGTAGCCGCCGCTGCTCCTACTGCCGCTGCTCCAGCTCCTGCTGCTGCTCCAGCACCCGCCGCCGCTTCTGCTCCCGCTGCAGCGCCCGCTCCTGCCGCACCTGCGGCAGAGGCTACTGCCGTCATCTCACCCCTTCCTGGCACCATCGTCGATATGCCAGTAAAAGTGGGCGATCATGTTGAAGAAGGGCAGTGCGTAGTGGTTCTCGAGGCCATGAAGATGGAGAATAATATTGAATCGGAGGTTGCCGGTACTGTTACCGAAATCAAAGTCCAGCAGGGCGACTCGGTAATGGAGGGCGATGTATTGTTAGTGATTGCCTAATCAACAATTGCTACGTGGCGTTAATGCTGATGACCGCCAAGAAGGACAACCCTACTCGCCAAGCCATCGGCATCCTTTTGTGTTATCATTGAAAGAAAATAACATATTTATCTATTCAAAATATAAATCATGAAACAACTGATTGAATGCGTGCCCAATATCAGCGAGGGTCGCGATATGAATATTGTCAACCAAGTAACCGCCGAGATCGAGAAGGTGGAAGGTGTGAAACTCCTCGACGTCGATCCCGGTGCCACTACCAATCGTACAGTGATCACCTTCGTTGGTGAGCCCGAGCCCGTATGCCAGGCTGCTTACCTCGTAGTGAAGAAAGCTGCCGAACTGATCGATATGCGTCAGCACCATGGAGCTCATCCCCGTCAGGGTGCCACCGATGTTTGTCCTCTGATCCCCGTCAGCAACATCTCTATGGAAGAGGTGGTAGAATATGCTCATAAGTTGGCCGAACGTCTGGGCAACGAACTGCAAATCCCCATCTACTGCTATGAAAATGCTGCCTACAAACCCGAACGTCGCAATCTAGCCTACTGCCGTACCGGTGAATATGAGTCGCTCAGCAGTCGCTTGGGTACCGACGAATGGAAACCCGATTTTGGTCCCAACGCATGGAACGACCATACCGCCCAGACGGGTGCCACCCAAGTAGGTGCTCGCGATTTCCTCGTAGCCATCAACTACAACCTCAATACTACCTCCACCCGTCGTGCCAACGCCATCGCTTTCGACGTTCGTGAGAAAGGTCGCCCCAAACGTGAAGGCGGCTCTCCTGTTGGCAAGCCTATGAAGGACGAGAATGGTAAAACCATCATGATTCCTGGCACCCTCAAAGGTACCAAAGCTATTGGTTGGTTCATCGAAGACTATGGTATTGCCCAAGTATCAATGAACATCACCAGCATCAAAGTAGCTCCCGTCCATCTCTGCTTCGACGAGGTATGTGCTAAGGCTGCCGCCCGTGGTGTCCGTGTTACCGGTGCTGAGATCGTAGGTCTCATTCCGAAGAGCGTGCTGATCGATGCTGGTAAGTATTATCTGGCCAAACAGCAGCGTAGCCTCGGTGTCAGCGAAGAGGAAATCATCAAGATTGCTGTTAAGTCGATGGGTCTCGATGACCTCAAGCCTTTCAACCCCAAAGAAAAGGTTATCGAATATCTTATCGAGGACCACAGCCAGAAGAAACTGGTCGACCTCACCTGCACCGGCTTTGCAGAAGAGACAGCAAGCGAGAGTCCCGCCCCTGGTGGTGGCTCGGTAAGTGCTTATCTTGGTGCTTTGGCAGCATCGTTAGCTACGATGGTGGCCAACCTCAGCTCCCACAAAGCTGGTTGGGACGACCAGTGGGAGACCTTCTCTCAGTGGGCCGAGAAGGGTCAGCGTATCAAAGACGAACTGCTTCATCTTGTCGACGAAGACACCAATGCTTTCAATAAGATCATGAATGCCTTTGGCCTTCCCAAGAAGACCGACGAAGAGAAGGCTGCCCGTACGGCTGCCATCCAAGAGGCTACCAAATATGCCACCGAGGTTCCCTTCCGCACCATGAACAAAGCCTACGAAGCTTTCGATCTTATCCGTGCTATGGTCGAGATAGGTAATCCCAACAGCGTCACCGATGCTGGTGTTGGAGCCCTCTGTGCCCGTAGTGCCGTGATGGGTGCTGGTCTCAATGTCCGCATCAATGCTTCTAGTCTCCACGACGAGGCCTTCAAGAGCGATATCCTCGCTAAGACAGGCGATCTAGAGCAGAAAGCTCAGCAGCAAGAGGCCGAGATCCTCAAAATGGTTGCTGCCAAGATTGACTAATATTTATTTATCGATAAATAGGTCTTTCATATAGGAGGTGTTTCCCCTGAGGGAACACCTCTTTTTTATTTCCATCTTTCCTAACCATCCTACTCCTCGTTTTCCTCATCACCATCCAATCCCCATCAAGGAAAGAGTCCTGCCGTGCGATGTTTTTTTTCGCAAAAGTGAAAAAAATTGTATCTTTGCATTTCCAAACAAGAAAAAAACAATACTGATGAAACATATAATATTACTGTTATCCATGGTGTTGTGTGGACTCGTACTGTCGGCACAACCCGCTATCGACCTCTCCGAGCTTGAAGGTCAAAGTTGTATTTCTATCATGGTAGGCAAACGAGCCTCCACCGATGGGTCGGTCATCAACTCCCACCATTGCGACGGCCGTTATCGTACCTGGATGCATATCGTCCCAGCAGCCGATCATCAGCCCGGCTCCACCTATAAGGTGCCCCGTGGCACGATGCACACCGCCTACTATGGCGACACCACTGGTGTCCGCGTTATGGGTCAACTGCCCGAGGTACAGCACACCTATGCCTACCTCAACACCTCCTATCCCTGTATGAACGAGAAGCAGCTCTTCATAGGCGAAACCACCTTCGGCGGACCCGAAATCTTGGTCAACGACAAAGGGTGGTTCACCATCGAGGAACTGGAGCGTATCGCCCTACTCCGTTGCGACAATGCCCGTGCCGCAGTCCGTCTTATCGGATCACTCGTCACCCAATATGGTTATGGCGACGGTGGTGAATGTATCACTATCGCCGACCGCGACGAAGTGTGGCAGATGGAAATCCTTGGCGAAGGACCCGACAAGGTGGGTGGCATCTGGGCTGCCCAGCGTATCCCCGACGATCATGTCGGTGTCTCGGCCAATATCCCCCGCATCGGTCGTCTCCAGCGCGAAAACCCCAATTATTTCCTTTGTAGCGACAACATCGAGAAAGTAGCCCGCAAATATGGCCTCTGGGATGGCAAAGGCGAGCTCATCTTCTGGAAAGTATTCAACTGCGATTGGGCCAAAGGTAAGAATTTCCGTGAACGCGAGTTCTTTGTCCTCAACGCCCTCGCCCCCTCGCTCAACCTCTCTATGGATATGGACGAACTGCCCTTCTCGGTGAAACCCGATAAGGGTGTCGACGTACAGCAGGTCATGGAGCTACTGCGTTCCACCTACGAAGGTACCGATATGGATATGTGCAAAAACATCAAAATGGTTGTCAACCGCAAAGGGGCCGACGGCGTAGTCAAAGTCGACACCGTTACCAGCCCCATCGCCAACCCCTGGATGGGAAGCGATATGCAGCGCACCCTCAACTATCTGAAGCCCGGCACCGTCGAGTTCCAACGTACCGTCAGTGTGGCCTGGTGCTCCTATGGCGTCGTAGCTCAGCTTCGCGACTGGCTACCCGATGCCGTGGGTGGCGTTAGCTGGGTAGCCCTCGACAACCCTGGTCAGAGCCCCCACATCCCTGTCTTCTGTGGCACCACCCGCATGCCCTCCACCTACGATGTCTGTGGTCAGCACGGCTATAACGAAAAAGCCGCCCTTTGGAAATTCCGTAAAGCCAACAAACTGGCCACCGTCCAATGGCAACGTACCAAAGATATCATGGAAAAACAGCGCACCACTCTCGAAACTAAAGCACTCAAGGGACTCGAAAAACTGGAACATCAAGTGGTAACTATCCACAACGGCACCCTCTCCGACGAACAGAAGGCAGCCCAGATCGCCAATCTCCTCAACGATTATACCTATAGCCACTACGATGCCGCCGTCGATGCTTGGCAGCAACTCGAACAGCGCTATTGGACCATGTTCGGCATGGGATTCTAATCTCTCCTTGCTTTGTTGAAACACACATACACATCATAAGGGTGGCCTGCCGATAGAGCCACCCTTCTTCTTAACCCCGCTTTTAATTATATAAGGTATCATGAAACGTATTGCATTCCTCTCGCTCACCCTCCTCCTCGCCCTCGCTGTCGAGGGGCAGAACCTCTATGTGGGCACCTACAATATCCGCAACAAAAACAGCTACGATTCCCTTCAAGGTAACGTATGGCAAGTCCGCAGTAAAGTCATCTGCGACCTCATCAACTTCGAACAGCCCGACATCTTTGGCACCCAAGAGGCCCTCATAGGTCAAATCCGCGATATGCTCCCCCTCCTCGACGGCTACCGTTATATCGGAGTGGCACGCGAAGACGGACACCTCTCGGGCGAACATTCGGCCATCTTCTATAAGGTCGACCGACTGCAACTTATCGATAGTGGCAACTTCTGGCTCAGCACCACACCCCACCAGCCTTCCAAAGGGTGGGATGCCGCCTGTGTGCGCATCTGTTCGTGGGGCGAGTTCAAGGAGCTATCCTCAGGGCGCCATTTCTTCTTCTTCAACCTCCATATGGATCATGTCGGTGTCGAAGCCCGTCGTCAAGGGGCTCAGCTGGTGGTACGCCAAATCGATTCCATCGCCCACGACCTTCCCGCCATCCTCACCGGCGATTTCAACGTCGATCAAACCAACGAAATCTATTCCATCTTCACCCAGCAGGGTCATCTCACCGATAGCTACGAGGCAGCCCCCCTCCGCTTGTGTGAAAACGGCACCTTCAACTCCTTCCGTTCCGATCTGAAAACCACTAGCCGTATCGATCATATCTTCCTCACGTCCCATTTCGCCGTCGATCGTTATGGGGTCCTCACCCTCGGCTACTGGACACCCCGTCAGTCTACCACATCCGAGAAAGGCCACGATGCCCCTAGCGAAATCCAATTCAACAGTCAAACGCTCCGTTTCCCCTCCGACCACTATCCCGTTATGGCCCGTATCCATCTCTTGCCTTAAACTCCCGTGGGGTACAGACGTTGGCAGCAACCTCGTTGCCTATTAAAAGCAACTATTGCAAGAAAAAAATAACCATTTTATGCAAGAAAAAAGCACAATCGGATACAAATATAATATCTAATCATCTGAGTAAGGTGTATTAGATAAAAATTATGTTATGTTAAATTTCATTATGTTAGATTTTGGGCAGTCCCTCTGAGAAGAACGACTGCTTTTTTTTTAGAGGTTACCTTTATTTCCTCCATTTTCAAATAAACATCCCTTTTTCCCATAAAAAAGGACAGCGACCTCGAAAGGCCGCCATCCACACTATTAACATTACAAATCTTGCTGTAAGAATTACTCAGCCCATACAGCTTGGAGGTTTCGGTCGCCATAGGCATCGTCAACCTTGCTGATAGTAGGCCAGTATTTGTCGTCGTGAGGCTGGGGGAAGGCAGCCGTCTGGCGACTGTAGGGGAGATTCCATTCGTCAGCGCAAACCACCTGCATCGTGTGGGGAGCGTTGAAGATAGGATTGTTCTTGTCGTCGTACTTACCATCCATCACATCCTGGATCTCCTGGCGGATAGCGATGAAGGCATCACACAGACGATCCAGTTCGCTCAGAGGCTCGCTCTCGGTAGGTTCTACCATCAGGGTGTTGTGAACGGGGAAGGCCACCGTAGGAGCGTGGAAGCCATAGTCCATCAAACGTTTAGCAATGTTGCCCACCTGTACCTTCTGGCTGAACTCAGCGAAATCGAGGATCATCTCGTGGCCACACATACCGTTCTTGCCAGTATAGAGCACCTTGTAGTATTTCTCCAAACGGGCACGCAGGTAGTTGGCATTGAGGATAGCATGCTTCGTAGCTTCGGTCAAACCGTTACCACCCAGCATTAGCAAGTAGCCGTAAGTGATCGGTAATAACATAGCGCTACCATAAGGAGCAGCAGCCATAGCGTTACCCTTGCTACCACCCACTTTGACGATGCTGTGGCAAGGCAGGAAGTCTACCAGCTCTTTGCTTACTCCGATAGGACCAACGCCAGGACCACCACCACCGTGAGGCATTGCGAAGGTCTTGTGGAGATTTAGGTGGCATACATCAGCACCCATATGTCCCGGGCTGGTCAATCCCACCTGAGCGTTCATATTGGCACCATCCATATATACCAATCCACCATATTGGTGAATCATGTTGATAATGTCGAGAATACCCTCTTCGAAAGCTCCGTGAGTAGAAGGATAGGTAATCATCAAGCAAGCCAGATTGTCCTTGTTAGCCTCGCATTTAGCACGCAGATCGTCGATATCAACATCGCCACGATCGTTGCAAGCCACCACAACCACCTTCATGCCAGCCTTAGCAGCACTAGCGGGGTTGGTACCGTGAGCCGAAGCGGGGATCAGACAAACGTCGCGATGAGCGTTGCCTTTCGAGATATGATAGTTGCGAATCACCGTCAAGCCGCTGTATTCGCCAGCACTACCAGCGTTAGGCTGCAGCGAGATGCCAGCAAAGCCAGTAATCTTGCAAAGCATATCCTCTATCTCGTGGATCATCTCCACATAGCCTTCGGCCTGATCTTGGGGAACGAAAGGATGGATAGCAGCAAATTCAGCCCAGCTCAAAGGCATCATCTCAGCGGCAGCGTTGAGTTTCATGGTGCAAGAACCCAGCGGGATCATAGCGCGATTCAGCGACAGATCCTTCACCTCTAGTTTCTTCATGTAACGCATCATCTCCGTCTCAGAGTGGTAGGTGTTGAACACCTTCTCGGTCAGGAACTCAGAGCTACGGCGCATCGTCTCAGGGATGCATTCCTCAATATCTTTGCAAGCCACACCACATACCAGCTCCTCAGCCTCTTTGCCAGCAGCGGTAGCCAGTACATTGAGGATCTCCTGCAAATCAGCATGACTAACGGTCTCGTCGAGACTGATACCGATGCATTCGTCGCAGATATAGCGGAAGTTGATATGATGTTGCAGAGCCACCTCTTTCACCTTAGCGGTAGGCACAGGGCATTGGAGAGCCAGCGTGTCGAAGAACACCTTGTTCCACTGCTTGTAGCCGTATTTAGCAGCTTCGCGAGCCAGCACACGAGCCTGTTTGTGTATATTGCCAGCAATCATGCGAATACCTTCGGGACCGTGCCAAGCAGCATAGAAGCCACTCATAATAGCCACCAGTGCCTGAGCGGTGCAAATATTCGAAGTAGCCTTCTCACGTTTAATATGTTGTTCACGCATACCCAGAGCCATACGGAGGGCGGGGTTGCCTTGAGCGTCGATAGTCCATCCGATGATACGACCGGGGAAACTACGCTGGAAGTCTTTCGTCACAGCGAAGAAACCAGCGTGAGGTCCGCCGTAGCCCATGGGGCAGCCAAAGCGCTGAGCGTTACCGAAAGCGCAGTCGGCACCCATCTCGCCGGGACTCTTCAGAAGAGCCAGAGCCATCAAGTCGGTAGCCATACCCACAAAGATACCCTGCTCGTGGCATTGAGCAACGAAGTCGCTATAGTCGAAAGCCTCGCCGTACTGGTTGGGGTATTGAACAATAGCGCCGAAGAAACTCTTATCCAGTTTCACCTCGTTAGCCTTACCCATCACGATCTCAATTCCGCGAGGAGCAGCATTGGTACGCATCACGTCGACTGTCTGAGGCAGCACCCCTTCGTCAACGAAGATCTTGCACACGTTCTCCTTCACGGCAGCACGCGAACGACAGTTGTAGAACATAATCATACACTCACCGCCACTGGTAGCCTCATCCAGAAGCGAAGCGTTAGCCAAAGGCAGCTTCGTCATATCGGCCACCATCGTCTGGTAGGTCATCAAAGCCTCCAGGCGTCCCTGGCTGATCTCGGTCTGGTAAGGAGTGTAGGCAGTATACCAACCGGCGTTCTCAAACACGTTACGCATCACCACAGCAGGGGTGATCGTGTTGTAGTAACCCATACCGATATAGGTCTTATACAGCTTATTCTTCTTGGCCAGAGCGCGGGTACGGTTCAGAAACTCATACTCGTTAATACCATCGGGAAGATCCAGCGGTTTGGCGAAGCGAATATGAGCAGGCACCGTCTTCTCAATCAGTTCATCCATCGAACCAACACCGATTACCTTCAACATTTTTTCTTCGTCTTGCGCTTTGCTAACGCCATTGTGGCGAGGAGTAAAATTGTTACTAATCATTGTATTATATATTATTTATTCAGTTTAATACATTATTTTTCCGTTGGCAAAGATACATAATTTTTTTCTCCTAGCGAAAAAAATCTAGCCAATAAGATGCCGCAGATGAATTTCCCAGAAATCACAACT
>JAUNHX010000040.1 GCA_030523765.1 Bacteroidales bacterium
GGTGATGTATGGCTAGAGTAAGGGTGATGTATGGCTAGGGCCTGTTTAGGGTATGAATAAAAGGGGGCAATAGGAGCCTAACATCCTAATGGGAAATACAACAAAAGGGGGCCTCCCTTAGGATGGTCCCCTTCCCATACAATATGCTTATGATTAATAATTGTAGCATAGACAGGCATCGAGCGCTGCTGTAATAGCTTCGCGATCCATATGTTGCCCAATAAATACGAGTTTCTGCATTCGATCGCCATAGTGATCGTCCCAATCGCGTTGCAAATCGGGATTACGACGCATAAAATCGTAGAGTTCATCGTCTGGCATCGTAGCATACCACTGTCCTGCATCACGCATAGATATCTGCTTGCCAGCTTGTTCAAACACATAACAAGTGTCAGGCTCAGACAAAAACCAACATATGCCTTTCATACGGATTACCCCTTTAGGCCACTGACGAGCCACAAAATCGTCAAAGCGACTGATATTCATAGGTTCGCGGCGATAATACACAAAAGTGCCAATGCCATATTCTTCTGCTTCGCCCTCATCATCGTGATGATGGTGATGGTGATGTTCGTGATGATGTTCATCGTCATCATGCCGATTCTCAATTTGATCGATCCAGGCGGCCGAAGTAGCCACTTTGTCAAAATCGAACATGTGAGTGTTGAGGATCTTGTCGAAATCTATTTCGCAGTAGTCACAGTCTATAATCTCAGCTTTGGGCTGGATGGCACGCACTATTTCACGTACACGACCCTGTTCGGCACTCTCCAATTCGGAAGCTTTATTGAGCAGAATAATGTTGCAGAACTCTATTTGTTGGATAACGAGGTTCTCAATATCATCCTCAGCCAAACCTGGACGAAGCAGATCCTTACCACTACCAAACTCATCTCTCATCCGCAAGGCATCCACCACCGTTACTATACTGTCGAGGATAGGAACACCATCGCGTATATATTCAGGACCCATCGTAGGTATAGAGCAGATAGTCTGTGCTATAGGAGCCGGTTCACAGATACCGCTAGCCTCGATAACAATATAGTCGAAACGATGCATGCGAGTTATATCGCGCAGTTGCTCCACCAAATCCATTTTCAGCGTACAGCATATACAACCATTCTGCAAGGCTACCAAACTGTCGTCTTTTTGGCCTACCACTCCCCCCTTCTCAATCAGAGTAGCATCGATATTCACTTCACCTATATCGTTGACGATGACGGCAAATCGGATACCTTTACGGTTGTTGAGTATTCGGTTAAGGAGTGTTGTCTTTCCGCTGCCCAAATAGCCCGTGAGCAGTAGGACGGGGATCGTATTTATTTGCATAGGTCGTTTTATTTTTATCATTGTTCCACTATGGCTTCTGTAGATAGCCATAAATGAAATACTAGCGTTGTTAACGGCGAAAAAAACTTTTTATTGTCGTCCACTTTAAATAAGAGGGGTTGCTACTCATAGCGGCCTTTCTTTTTTGCATTATACCATTCAGAAAGAACTTCCCCATGCGTTTTTTGCAAGAGGTACATCTCCCGCTGCTAAGATATATATATCGAGCAACTGGAGAGTATATATCCGCTGACACGAGATGTACATCTCCCGCTGTCGAAAGGTATATACCGATTAGGCAAGCAGTAGACTAGTTATAATCCATTATAAAAATCAAGTATAAAGATACCACAAAGCCCTTTACTCGCTTAAGCTATAGGGTTTTGTCGTGCTTTGCTGAAACAGTTTCTTGTTGGGCTTGCTACCCATCACAAACTCCAATACCCCACCTTGCATCAGCATCTGGTAAGTAACATAGCTTTGTGTATAGGGCTGGCCATTCCAACGCACCTGTTGGATATAACGGTTTTTGTCGCTTACCTTGGGAGCCTTGATCTCCACATATTTACCGCTACCCATTCTTACTTTCATATAGGGCAGATAGGGAGCTCCGAGAATATATTGTCCACTACCTGGGCAAACAGGATAGAACCCCATGGCGGTGAAGACATACCAAGCACTCATCTGTCCACAGTCATCGTTGCCACATAGAGTGGCACCATACATCTTGTTCATAATCTCACGCACCCAATACTGCGTCTTCCAGGGTTGCGAAGTCCACATATACAAATAAGGTATATGGTGGCTAGGTTCGTTACCATGAACATATCCTCCTAGCATGCCCTCACGGGTAACATCCTCTGTTTCTGCGAAGAACTGGTCGGGGATATACATCGTGAAGAGGGTGTCGAGTTTAGATACAAACTTGCGGTCACCGCCCATGAGTCGGATCATACCCTTTACATCGTGCGGCACATAGAAACTGTAGTTCCACGAGTTGCCCTCGATCAATCCCTCGCCACTAGTGGAGAGGAGACTATAAGGTGTTTCCCATGTACCATCCGAAAGACGAGCACGAACAAAACCGATGCTTGTGTCAAAGACGTTACGATAGTTGAGAGCTCGTTGGCGATAACTCTCGCAAACGCTATCCTCATAGCCCAACACATCAGGTAGCGTGTTCTCAATATTATTTTTCATTGCCCAATATACACACCAGTCCTCGTAAGCGTTCTCCAATGTTACGGATGTGCCATTGCGACTCTTGTCGACTGGCACATAGCCTATCTGCTTGTATAGTTCGGTGTAATCATAGTAGTCTACATTGGAGGTAGAGAAGATGGCACTCATGGTTTCCACCTCCAACTCGTTGTCTGGTTGTAGAGTATTGACTGCGGCATCCACCAGGACGGAGACGCCATGATAGCCTATCATACACCAATTCTCACCTCCGTGATGACTCCATACAGGTAGCATGTGGTGGGGATTGTTTTGGCTATGATGGATGAGTGTGAGAGCTAGATTGCGACTCAGGGCCGTGTCGGTAAGGTTGATGAGAGGGTGCAGAGCACGATAGGTGTCCCATAAAGAGAAAATAGTGTATCGTGTGAATCCTGTTTCGGAGTCAGCATCGATATCTTGATAGACGGAGGGGTTGATCATGGTGTGGTAGTAGGAGGTATAGAGCATCTCCAATGCCTCCTCCGGACCTTGCGCCTCAATGCGATCCAACATCCGATCCCAGGTAGCTCGCGTAAGCGCATGCGCCACATCGAAGTTGCTGCGGTATCGAGGATCGCCTTGATGCACAAAAAGCAATGTGTCGCCTGTGGTCTTATCAGGGAACAGCATCCACGAGGCATCTGAAGAATAACGTTTCCCTTCACGCCCCACATTCAAGAAAGCGTTTCTGACGCTATTGGGTGAGAGACCCACAATGATCTCTAGTGTGTCGTTTCCATTATCCTCAAACTCAAACCAACACACCGGCTTGCGGCCCGCCATCTCGGGGAAATTATGTTCTTGATCAAAACGGTTCCAGAAACCGTGATAAGACTGCGGAGCGAAGTCGTGATAGCCATACTGTTTGATCGGTTTGTTGAACTGGATGGAGTAGTACAATGTGCGGCAACGATTCCATCCACTTGTCATGCGCCATCCGCTAAGGCTATATGGGCTATCCACGTTACATTGCGCCCACAGCACCTTGCCATCATAGTTATAGATGCCATGATTGAGGTCGAGGATAATCTTCTGCTTGGCTCCTTTGGGGAAGATATAGCGATGAATTCCGCAACGAGGCGTGGCTGTGAGCTCGCAACGGATATTGTCGTCATCGAGGGTAACGGCATAATAGCCCGGATGGGCCACCTCGGTAGAGTGGCGGAATCGCTGTCTGTAGCCCCCATCGGGGTTATCGGCAGTGCCGGGATTCAGTTGTGTCTTACCGCTGTAGGGCATGATGAGAAAATCCCCAAGGTCGCTATGTCCTGTACCACTAAAATGGGTGTGGCTAAAACCCACAATACTGCTGTCACGATACTGGTAACCCGCACAATAGTCGTATACTCTCGGCTGGTAAACACCGTTGATATTGTGAGGTATGGTGTCGGTGTCGGGACTCAATTGTACAAAACCATAGGGGTAGCACGCACCAGGAAAGGTGTGTCCCATACCATTGGTTCCAATAAAGGCATTCACATGGTCGGTATTATTTTGTGCCTTGAGGGCAATTGCTAGGCACAGCATAAGCGGCACCAATATCAACTTGCTAGTATTCATCACTATTAACTTTTTATGCAACGATGCAGAGTGAATTGCAAAAATATGAAAAAATATTGTATCTTTGCAAAAAATTTTGGAAATGAGAAAATACTATTGCTGGCTCTTTTTTTTACATCAGAATAATGTTAAGGTAACCTCTAAAAATTCCACGTATGAAAAGGAATAATAATAACCATACTTTCAGTGCTTTTGGATTGATTTATGCATCTTGCTCAGTTTCACTCAGTCATATAGCCCGCTATACTCCTTCGTTCAACGGAGCAATCTGCTATAAATCTTCTCCAAAATCACATTGAAGCAATTTTTAGAGGTTACCTTAACTAATTTTTTTTCTCGTTACTGTAATAAAAAATAACAACAATGCGATAGTTATGATGTTATAACTAAATGCGATTTAAAATGAAAAAGAAGGTGGCGATGTTTTTAAATAAAGGTGTTATGCTCTTATTGTTGCTGTTGGGATCTTTAGCGCTCCATGCACAGCACGATACCTCCATCGACCCCTATCGTCCTTGGGTGCGTTGGTGGTGGAATGGCGACAAAGTAGACACTGTTGAATTAAAACGTGAACTACGGGTGCTATCTGATGCTGGCATTGGGGGTGTGGAGATCAATCCCATAGAATTTCCCTCCAAACGCTGCGATAGTATGGGCATATCCTCGTTGAAGTGGCTTAGTGAGGACTGGATAACTGCCTTGGAGGTAACACTACGCGAGGCAAAACGGTTGGGTATGGGTTGCGATCTCTTAGTGGGTAGTGGATGGCCTTTCGGCAATGAAACCCTTCCTATGGAACATCGGGCACAGGTAATGCTTGTATATGCCACCGAGATAGATTGGTCGAATACTGAGACAACCACTCCTTTTGTCATCACCACACAGCAGATATTCAATGCGGTTGACCCCCAAGTAACTGTGCCCAATGCCGATCGACAGTTTGAGTTGGTGGACCTTTTTGTGGTTCCCGACTCGGTGAGTTTCCTAGAGCAACGCAACGATTTTTGGCTCCCCAGGAGCGATACCATCAAGATTGATCCCTCTGTGCAACATAACCATTCCTGGTCCTCTTCGCCCTCTGGCAAATATTTCTTCTACGCCTTGGTGCGATGCCGCTCTTTTGCCAGCGTTATCAATGGTGCACCTGGTGCTTCAGGACCTATACTTGACCATATGAACCGCGAGGCGGTGCGCAGTTTCCTCTATCACATGTCGAGCACCCTAGAGGGTCGACTGGAGCCCATGAGCCAATGGCTACGTGCCTATTTTGTGGATAGCATGGAACTGGAAGGGGCTAACTGGACAACCGATTTTGCTGAGGAGTTTTCCCGTCGTCGCGGATACGACCTGATGCCTTGGCTGCCTTTCACTATGTTCAAGACTGGGAGGTTGGGAGAAGTGGTCAGTTATGAATACGGAGCAAAACAGTCGGCCGATTTCAAACAACAAGTACAAAAGGTACGTTACGACTTCGAACTCACCAAGGCCGAACTGCTACATGAACGATACACCCAGACTTTCCTCGATTGGTGTCATGAGCAGGGGGTACAGGCCCGAGCCCAAGCCTACGGACGCGGATTCTTTCCTCTAGAGTCCTCGCTCAGATACGATATCCCTGAAGGCGAGAGTTGGACCACCAACTACTTGCGCCATCGTGTTGGAGAAGAGATGCCCGACAGTGACTATCGCCGCGGTCGTGCCTATACTATGATCAACAAATATGTCTCCTCTGCCGCCCACCAAACGGGTAAGCGCATTGTCAGTGCGGAGGAGATGACCAACACATACCGACTTTTCGAAACCACACTCGAATTGCTCAAGGTGGGCAGCGATATGAGTGCCATCAGCGGCATCACCCATTCCGTATGGCATGGGTTCAACTATTCGCCCCCTCAGGCTGGGTTCCCCGGCTGGGTACAGTATGGCAGCTACCTCAACGAGCAGAACAGTTGGTGGCCCTATTTCCACCTGCTCAATGAGTATCGTGCCCGTATGAGTGCCATTCTGCAGAACGCCGAGTTGCAGAGCAACATCGCCATCGTGCTCCCTACTGATCGTATGTGGGGCGAGATAGGGGTGCAGACCGAGCCCTTCCCCAACTACCCCCAAGGCAGTATCTACGAGATACCACAACTGTTGTGGGAGGCCATCCATAAGAATGGTGGCAACTGCGACTTTCTCTCGCCTTGGCAATACCCTATTGACGGGAAACGCTATCAAGTGGTGATGAGATTGGAAGACTCTTGTTTGGTGATTGAAGACCACCGTACAAGAGCCGCTGTTGTGAACCGCATTCCCTACCCTGCCGACAAAGGTTATCTAGAATGGTACCGAGACGTGCAGGAAAAACTGAATCTACCTCATGCCGTCACCTTCAATCGCCCCGATCGTTTCTTGCTGCAAAACCATTATAAGATAACTTCTCCCGACCTTGTACTGCCACTCAACGAAGATACAGTCCACTACTGGCATCTTGCACCAGGCACCGATTGTTACCTCTTTGTCAACGCCAATATGAGTCCTTTTAATAGCTATGGCCGATACATCACCTTCCCCAAAAAGGTTGCACGTCACCGTCAAGCTTGGCGTTACGATTGCCATACAGGACTCCGCCAACCCCTCTTCCCAGACCCCGACGGACAATATGGCATATCCTTGAGCGAGTCGGGCTCATGTTTTATCATTTTTGACGGACCCGCACCCAAATACCGAAAACCCCGTGAGGGCGCCATCTATGGGGATCTCTATCCCTATCCTCCTATGGAGCATTGGACCCTTGCCCTGCATCACGCCATCGAGGATTGGGACACCGTTCTAACCATCGACACGCTGCAGGATTTGCGCAATACTCCTTTTGCTGATTTCTCGGGCACTATGGTCTACACCACTGTAGTGACACTCGACTCCTCACAAAGGAGTGCCAGCAACCATTCACTCAGACTTCCTACGCGTGATATCTGCGAGGTAACTGTAAATGGTATCAACTGTGGAACCATTTGGTTTGGTGACCGAGATATGCGCATTCCTCAAGGAGTTTTCCACCCGGGCAAAAACACCATCGAAATCAAAGTCACCACTACCCTCAACAACTACGTACATAGCCTTACTGACAACAAGGTGATTCAGCACTTTGTCATCAAACGCAATGTGCCCACCTCCCCCGCAGGACTTGTAGGCCAAGTGCTCCTTTGGTAATGCTCATTATAACACACACGATCATGAAACATTTTTTATTCATCTGCTTTCTCTTCCTCTCGGTGGCCATCAGCGCACAAGTGCCTGGTCATTACACCTATCAGCATGGCTGGGATTACCCTGTAAAGGAGGGTCACCTCACAGTCCACGAAACTGGCACTATGGACTTCGATGCCAACGGTACCGCTTGCGACTCAGCCTGTCAGACTTACCATCTAGACCGTCCTGATGGGAGCAGCGTCACTTGGGTGTTCAACTATGTCAGCCCCAGTCATTGGCGCGTAGAGCAAGAGCATTTCTATTTCGCAGGCGAAAAGTCTACCTTCCGCATGGAACTATGCTCTTTCGAAGGTACTACAGATAGTGTATGGGCACGTAGTTATGCTGAGGGGCTGATAACTCCCGTAAGGCAGCATATCGATCGAGAGACCCGCTTCCACTTAGACCGCAGTGATGCCGAGCAACTTGTATGGTCGCTAACCTACCCCAACGGACACACCGACCATTGGTATTTCTTCTGTTATCGAGAACACGACCTTCCTATTACCAACTTCGGTGCTCGAGGCGATGGGGTAACACTGAACACCACTTGTATTCAGGCCGCTATCGATAGTGCTCATCATATCTTCATGCTCCGCAATCAAAAAGCACGTGTGGTGGTTCCTCAAGGCACCTTCGTCAGTGGCACCCTCTACCTTAAGAGCGGCGTAACGCTCCACCTCGAGAAAGGTGCTACCCTGTTGGGCTCCACCAATCCTTTCGACTATATCAAAGATCCCACAGTGCGTTGGACCTCCTTTATCTTTGCCATCCGTCAGCACGATATCGCTATTACAGGTAATGGTACTATCGATGGTCGCGGTTGGGAGGTGGCCAACAACATGGTCAACTACATACACCTCGGACTGGTGGACGACCCACTGAAGTACGATCGCCCCAACGAGGGCAATCGACCCGAAAACATCCACTTCCGCGAATGCGAGCAGGTTGTCGTTAGCGGCATCACCCTTCGCAACCCCGCCAGTTGGAACCAGCAATATGATCAGTGCCGCTATGTACTCATCGAGAATCAAACCGTTGATAGTAAAAACTATTGGAATAACGACGGCGTTGATATCGTTGATTGCCAGCATGTAGTAATACGCAACTGCCATATGGATGCTGCCGATGATGTATTCTGTTTCAAGAGCCACAGTGTTGATGGCCTTTCCGAAGATATACTTGTGGAGAACTGTACGGGTCGTTCGTCAGCCAACGGCATCAAGTTTGGCACTATGACACGTGGTCTCTTCCGTCATTTCCGCTTTCGCAACATCACCCTCTACGACACCTATCGCAGTGCCATTACGGTAGCCTCCGTTGATGGTGGTGCACTGCAAGATATTGTGATCGATGGCCTCAAAGCCACCAATACTGGTAACCCCATCTTTCTGCGTTTCGCTGAACGTCGTCAAGGTTCGGTGACACCCTGTTTAAAAGATATTGTTATCAGAAATGTGTATGTAGAGGTTCCTGCCCATAAGCCCGATGCAGGCTATAGTTACGAGGGACCTGTGGAGGATCAACCTCGAAACACCTCGCCTTCTAGCATTGTGGGTACCCCTGACCACCGCATCCAAAACATCACGCTCGAGAATATCGAGATCCATTACCCTGGAGGAAGTGATAGCAGTTATGCCTTCTGCGGCAGCGACCCTCAATCGCTGGCTCTCATAGCTGAACGCACCACACAATATCCCGAATTCTCTATGTTCAAGGAGCTGCCCGCTTGGGGACTCTATATAAGGCATGCCGATAATATCCATTTAAAAAATGTTCACATGCTCGTTGCCAATCACGACTATCGTCCTTGTATCGTAGCCGACGATGTTAAGGGTCTTACCCTCGTTGATTCCCGTCCCGCAACACCGCAACTTCTAATAGCCAACGGTTGCTCTAGCATCAAGGCACCCGGGTATCATGTGGTGAAGCAGAAAGCGATAACCCTCACCAACGTAGATTCTCACCAAGGAGAGCTATCGAATCCCGACACCTTGGGTATACACTACAAAGCCTCTCTTTTTGGCATTAAGAACAATGGAACCACACTCAACACCAACTCTATTCAACGTGCTGTGGACTATATAGCCCAACAGGGAGGCGGATGCTTGGAATTTTACGTCGGGCGTTACCTTACAGGAACCGTCCGTGTTCCTCGTGGTGTACATATCCTCTTGCACGAAGGCGCCATCCTTGTCCCTTCGTCCAATCCGTACGACCATAGTGCAGGAATTCCCTCCTCACCTCTTTTATTTGAAGACTCCACCGAACACCCTTTCGGTCTAGGATTCATTGAGGAATTGAGATAAGGTAGCTTCTCTAAACTCACATTATGAGAAACCACACAGATTGCCCCTATTTTTTACCTAGCAATAAAAACAAGGGCAATCCGTTACTTACCTATATTGCAACCAACCCAAGAAATAATGAAATATATGATGACTATCGTTTTCTCGCTATTGTTGTTGTTGGCCCTCTGCTATGTTGTATGGCATATTTGGACTTTAATCCCTCTTGCTGCAGGATGGAAGATAACCCTTCTAGCCTTAGGATTTGGGTGTATTGCCCTTCTGTTCCTATCGGTAGCCCGCAAAATAGATACACTTCCCCTCACCCTATCGCAGATCTGTTATACAATAGGCACCTCTTCTGTTATCGTGATACTTTATATGATGCTGATTTTTGTGGTACTCGATCTGGGCAGAATCGTTCATCTTGTTCCCAACACATTCCTCTATCATAGCTGGACGGGTACGGGATGCATCCTCCTTGCACTTAACATCATTCTGATATGTGGCAACATCCATTATCGACACAAAGAAAAGGTAGAACTGGAGTTGCAGTCGCAGCAGCCATTGCAAAAAACCTATCGTGCTGTGATGCTGAGCGATATGCATATAGGATACCACAACTCTCGCCAAGAGTTGGCCCGATGGGTTGATATGATGAACCAAGAGCGACCCGATCTGATTCTGATAGCAGGCGACATCATCGATGGCAGTATGCGTCCACTCCTCGAGGAGGATATGGCTGCCGAATTTCGCCGTCTCCAAGCACCTATCTATGCCTGTTTAGGCAATCACGAATACTATGCGGGTCAGCCTGAGGCTTTGCAGTTCTACCATGATGCAGGCATTCACCTACTTATTGATGAGGCAGCATTGATTGACAGCACTATCGTGGTGATAGGTCGCGACGATCGCTCTAATCCCGATAGGAAGAGTATTGCCCAACTGATGTTGGAGGCCCCTAAGGGTTGCTATACCATACTCCTCGATCATCAGCCTTATCACTTAGAGGAAAGCGAGCAAGCGGGGATCGATTTCCAGCTGAGCGGACACACCCATCGCGGACAAGTATGGCCAATCTCGTGGATAACCGATGCAATGTACGAATGTTCGTGGGGCACTCATCAGAGGGGGAACACCCATTATTACGTCTCATCGGGCATGGGTATTTGGGGCGGCAAATTCCGTATCGGTTCACAATCGGAATATGTAGTTGCTACAATTCATTCGTAAAACAGACCTTGAAGTCCCCTATCTTGATCAATGATTTCTAAGAGCAGTTGATAGCACTGTGTGTGTATCTACTATAGGTAACCTCTAAAAATTCCACGTATGAAAAGGAATAACAATAACCATACTTTCAGTGCTTTTGGATTGATTTATGCATCTTGCTCAGTTTCACTCAGTCATATAGCCCGCTATACTCCTTCGTTCAACGGAGCAATCTGCTATAAATCTTCTCCAAAATCACATTGAAGCATTTTTTAGAGGTTACCTATAGGCAGAATCAACAAGGTTTGAATCATTCTTATTCTGAATAAAACTAAAGCCGAGACCACTACTTGTCTCGGCTTTATTTGTATGAGAATGCTAGTTTTTATTAACGTTCCCTATGTTATCACAATGAAAAAAACACTTATTTCTTCGTGGCAGGTTCCCACTTGCAGCGAACAGGCGAAACGATAGCGCCCTCTTTTTTCAGTTCGGCAAAGGCTTTATCAACCTCTTTACGGTCGGCACCCAATGCTTTGGTTACATCGCCAGCCGAAACGGGCTTGCCAGCATCGTGCATAGCTTTTAAAACTTTTTCTTTCATAATAATTAGAATTTGATTGTTTCGGTTAATTCCATCAAGTTGAAGAAGTCGGCTTGCGCATTCTTTAAATAGTACATTACACCATTTTCACCATTCTCGCCTAGAGCACCTTTCAAAGTGGGCATCTTCTCAACAAGGGCTTTACCCACCTCAGGACGGTTGTCTTCTACCAATTCGCAAGCAATGCGAAGCGTTTGTCCTTTGAAAGCACAAAGCTCGGCCTTGGGATTGGCAGCCACCTGTTTGGTAGCGTTGGTTTGACCAAAAGCCATAATGTAAATTTTGTCTTCGTAGAACAACATAGCACCATAAGGGCGCACACGGGGCTGATTGCCCTCAACAGTTGCCAGATAAAACGTGCCCGCTTTCTCTAGGAAATCGTAAACTTTTTTAATTCCTTCCATAAGATATTTATTTGATTTGATTGACTGATATTAAATTTGATGATTCATCCAGTTCTGAACACCGATTTTCTCGATAAGTTCGATTGCATTCTCGCTCCAATAGAGGTCTTCCTCCTCATCGGCAAGGTAACCCTTCATAATATCGTACGTGGTGGGGTCGCCTGTCAATGTCTCCATACACTTATATAGCAGGTCCACTCCCGAACGTTGAATGTCGAGATCAGCCTTGATATACTCTACTGGGTTGTTGCAAAGGGCACGACTTTTAGCACCTTCGAATTTAATCTCGCCACCAAGATCCATAATACGATTGTAGAATTTCTCCACCCATTCCATCTCTTCGGTGAAATGATCAACATATTTCTGTCCGAGTTTAGTAAGACCTTGCGACTTGAATAGTTGTCCCTGTAGTTTGTGCACCAACGCACCTTCTGTAAGTCCTGTTGCAAAGAATTGCAACGCATCGATTGATTTCTGTTTATCCATAATAATAATATTAACTTTTGATATTCAGTGATTTAATTCTATTCTGTTAATTCTTTTTCGACTACAAAAATAGTCATTCCCCGCTGAGCCACAAAATCTAGGAGAGCACAAAAGTTGTCTGAAAGCGAACATATCGATTTTTTTTCGTATCTTTGTAGCCAAATTAATGAACTATGTATACACTTAAAGAAGCGTGGATCAAGATGCTGGACGGCATTCCCTACCCAGAATGGGATGGCAGAATGTACTGCAAAGAAACAGATGCCACCATCACTTTCCTCACCAACAACACTCATGGCTACATGTCCGCCTATACCTTCACCCTTATTTTAGAGGGCTATTTGAAGATCCTATACAACAACCGAGAGATGATACTGCGTCCTCACGACCTATACTTCTATTCGCCCGGTATGGCAATCACTGTCATTGATGCCTCACCCAACTATCGTGGCATTTGTCTGCTTGCCGATGAAGACACCACGCTACGCATACCTTTTGTGCGCGATCTTGTAAGCCTTGCCTACATGCCTATCGTACGTCTGCACGAACCCAAGGTAGAACTCCCACCTGAAGTTGCGGATCGTCTGGAACGAAAGATGCGGGAGATTATCAGTACGCTTCATTCAGACCATATTTATAAGGACGAGATTTTGAATTTACTTTACAGCGTATTCCTACTCGACCTTCAGGGGGCACAGGAACAAGTTATTCGCGAGCACAGCGTCCCGCAACGGATGGAGGAACTTTTTATTGACTTTATGCGTTTGCTTCCGCGCCATTTTGTTGAGCATCACGACATCGGATTCTATGCCTCGCAACTCAGCATAACGCCCGACTATCTCTCGCGCATCGTGCGTCGTGTATCAGGACGCACCGTAGTGGACTACATCAACCAACTGCTCATCATGGAGGCCTCCCACTTGCTTACGTCATCCACACTTAGTATCAGCCAAATTGCCGATCAACTCCATTTTGCCGACACCCCCTCCTTCAGTAAGTTTTTCTCCCGTCTCACAGGCCATTCGCCCCGCGAATATCGATCGCATTCAAATAATTGACCCTAAAGAAGGCGCCTATACAAGATTTCAAAGAACACAAGCTTTCGAAAAGAAACTGCCGCAGTTTTAAGGTAACCTCTAAAAATTGCTTCAATGTGATTTTGGAGAAGATTTATAGCAGATTGCTCCGTTGAACGAAGGAGTATAGCGGGCTATATGACTGAGTGAAACTGAGCAAGATGCATAAATCAATCCAAAAGCACTGAAAGTATGGTTATTATTATTCCTTTTCATACGTGGAATTTTTAGAGGTTACCTTTACTGTTTAAGGCTACGTAGGTGTGTTTTTCTGGGTTTTTCCAGATCTTCAAG
>JAUNHX010000041.1 GCA_030523765.1 Bacteroidales bacterium
TTGATTGTAATTGTTGTAGCCTTGGTTGGTATTGTAGGTTTGATTGTTATTGGTTAATTGTTGAGTGTTATAATCTTGATTGGGCTGGGTTTCAACGGGGATACCTTCTGAAGATTTATCATTATTGGAGGAGAGGATGAGGATGATATCATAGGTCCATTTCTTATGATCCTCGATGGCACCTAGCATAACCTCGAGTTTGTTGCTTTTGGGCGAGGAGACATAAAGAACCGAGTTGGGAGCAATGGTTGACTTGTCGATAATGGCACGCGTTACCTTCATGCCAGAGGCTTTGCTTTGCACCGTACGTACCACTAATCCTTCCGATCCTTCGGCAATCAGTGTTAGTGGCGAACGGAATTCGATGCAGACTTCGCCATCGGTGGGGTGTCCACCTACAATAGGATCAGGATTGGCGAAGGCTATAAACTCCTCTTTCTCATCGATGCGATAGGTGTAGCGATAGCCTCCTTTGAAAACCATTTTCTTCATAATATCGCTAACGGAAGTGCCTTGTTTTTGTATGGTGAATTTCCGGTCGCGGAGTCCTTTACTTAGATCCACATCAACAGTATATTTATGCATGCCACCACCTATGCTGATAGGTCCTTGTACTTGATCGATAGTAGGGCAACTAGAAACGATAACCAAGTCGTTGCTATTGGCAATAAAGATAATCTCGGCTTTCTGAGGGTCAATGCCTTGTATTTGTTGCTCTTTGCCTTGTTGTGTTAATGAGACGAAACCTGTTTGTGCTATCGAAGCCATCGACAGAAGGCAAAAGGCTGCAAAGGTAAATATGTTCTTCATAGTCTTTCTCATCGCTGATTTTTATTTTTTCTTGGCTTTGGGTGAAAACCTTTTGTTAGTGGTGTGCAACATTCATGGAGGTGATTGTTGCAGGAGATAAATGGTCGATTTTAAAAAGTATTTTACTTATTGCAAGGCTGTTTTGTTATCAGTTGGGTCGGGTTGTGTTTTCACGGTTCCAAATTCCTTTAAGGGATGGAATCTGGAACCGATGAAAAACGCAACGGGGCTTCGAACACTGCTAGATGTGAGTGCATCGGCAATGTCGATATGAGACAGATAAACTAGTTCTCGAAGTCGGTCATAGAGAAGATCTCATCTTCGGGAAGCGGCTTACCACCAACCATTTTGGGTTGCCAAGTACGCACGTGGATAACGGGGGCATACTCGTTGGTGAAGTCCCATAAGAGGAAGATATAGCCATCATCGTGATAGTTGCTCGAATTCCACTGCTGATGGAGACGAACACCATAAAGGTTGGGGTTCTCAGACGACTGTGTTACAGCATTTTCGCCATCGCCAATCTCAGAGAATTTCACGTTGATCCATTTGTTGCGAGCAAAGGCTTTCTCTAGATTCTCCATGTATTCCTTCTTGTTTTGTTTCTTGTAAACCACTTGGGGCATCTGCATCTCGTTTTGTCGTGCAGTTATTACTGTACCCGTAATAATCAATGCATCATCAGAGAACATCTGACGGATAAAGTCGATATCCTTCGTATTGTAGGCCGTACGGAAACGTTCGCACCATTGCAGAATCTGCATACGGTGTTCAACATCGGCAGGATCGCCACCGCTCTCTAAACTTTCGCCCATCTGTACATCGAGGGTGAAACGGAAATCGGTGATAATACCTTTTTTATCGTATTCTACAATAGCTTCCTGGAACGTGCCATTTCCGAAAGCTTCACCTTCGGGGGTAATGATGATAGGAATTTGGCGAGTCATATAGCCATTGCTGAAGTTCCACAGACGGTCTACTACATAATCATCATCGCAATAGAAAGGCACATTGGCCCAAAGCATTTGGAGTGTATTGCGTGCAAAATCATTCAAAGGCAGTCCGTTCAGATTGAGGGGACGATGAGCTGCTTGTGCACGATTTATTTCGGTGAGCACCAAGCCTAGATTGTACTCGATCGTACCTACAATAGGTTGGCGCGAAATATTATCGTCAGCGGTAAGATGGACCGTGACAGATTGGGCCATCGATGAGAGACCCAGCGATAAGATGGCGAAGAGAACCATCAACTTGCTCATAGTTTTTTTCATGTTTTTTCCTCCTATGATATATTATTATTGTTTAATTCATTTTAATGCACTCGATACTACAACCCGTATAGTTGCTCATCTGATCGATATTACCTGTAAAGAGATTGGTACGATCGGGGGTGGCAGGGGTGAGGATGGCTCGAATGTCGCCACTGCGGGTATAGAGTACAAGGTAGTACTCGTCAGGATTGCTGACAGTACCTATCTTTCCGTAATGATCGATAGCACCACTTGCTTTCCACGATTCCAAATGGGAACGCAGGGAAGCAATACGTTTGGTTTGACGCATTATCGAAATAACATCTGTACTATTACCACCACTCATGGGTTCATCACTAAAATCGTCATCAGTTGTAGTCTGTGCCTGTTGGGTAATCGGTTTTTGTGTCGGTTGTTTGGGGGCAGCAGGCTGTTGTGTAGGACGATTGGCAGCAGGTTGCTGTGTAGGACGGTTAGGCTGGTTGGTGGCAGTGGGTTGTACAGGTTGGTTATCAGCCACCGATTGTGAAATCGAGGGACTTGGCTTAACTGTATTAACTGGTTGGTTGGCGGCAGCAGGCTGCTGAGCGGGACGGTTGGCAGCAGGCTGATTGGACGGATAGTTGCTTGCCGCAGGCTGGTTACTAGGTTGATTGACCGGTTTGTATCCAGTAGTAGAGGGTTGACGTTGGGCAACTGCATGCTGATGATTGCTTGCGCCACCATGGAAAGCATGCTTCACTGAACTCCGTGTAACGTATAAAAAGGCACGGAATCCATTGTCGCCTCTAGCCATAGTAATCTGGGAGACACTATCGTTGATGGTCTCTTTTACCTTCTCGTCTACCTTCGAAGAACCTTGTTCGGAAGCATAGTTCTCAATCTTCTTATAAAGAGTGTTGTAGGCATCCTTGATGGCAGCCTCTTCGGTAGTACGAGTGCAATCGGAGTAAAGATACACATTCTCGGCTTTCTTAACCTTGGTGATCTCCTCCTTGGCAGCGTTAGGATCGTTTTGTGCTAGCACTATAGAGGCTGGCATCAGCAGTATAGCTATAGTAAAGAATAATCGTTTCATGGCTATTTTTTGCGTTTACGATGGGGTATGTTTTGAAATTCAAAATAATGGTCAGAGATATTGTGCAGAGGCACATATACGAAGAGGCGCCCTTGGATAACACCCTTACGGGCATTCATGATATCGATAGGTATTTCGACAGTAAGCATATGGCAGTATCCTTGATCGGGATTGGGCATAAATAATGTGCCTTTGATACTATTCTGTGTGCGTGTTTTCACTGCGAAATAGGGGGTGCATCCCATCATCTTCGCCATCAGCACCAGATCGCAAGCCGGAATGGTGAACAGTTCGGTTTGGTATCCGTATTTATCGAAATTCACATCGATAGTGAATTTGCCTATCGAATCAGGCGAAAGCATCATATTGAAGGCGCTCCAGTAGGGCTTCGATGAATTGCAGAGCAGCGACCATACACCAGTAGAGTCTTTAAAATAGAAGAGGTCGTTGCGTATAGCGCTGATAATATAGTTGCTTCCCTCTTCTATATAATAGTTATCGGTACATTTGTCTAGCTCATATGGGAGGGGCATAAGAGGTGTGTCGGCAGGACGTTTAAAACGACGTGCCTTGCGAAGGAAGTTGCTCTCCAGTTCGATAGCATCACATCCACTCAACACCTGATAGTCCATATCGAATAGCAGCGATAGTACTTGCTTATCTTCTAGCGACCAGCATACACGATAGCGTTTAAATTGCGATGAATAAACGCGCATGCTGTAGTTCGTATCAAGTTTATGTAAATCTTGAAGTGAACCGATCTCAATAATAAAATGGTCGATACGCATTCGCTCTATTGCCGATATCTCGTTGGGTAAGTCCAAATCGAGCGTATACCGTTCAATGAAGTCGTAAATAGGAGAAGGCATCACCGTACGCTGTTCTTCGGTGAAATAGGTATAACCTATGTGCTCCACCTCGTTCCACTGATTTACTCGAATGTTAATGGGATATCCATTATGGGTATAACTATTGTTGATACCTTTTTCGAGTTTCTCGAACGGGATATTCGTCATATGGCTCGCCATTCGCTGAAGTCGTTGTGTAGCAAATGTATTGCCTGCTATTGCAGCATACGAAATAAGCCAAAGGGAACAGAATGACAAAAAGCGTAGCAGTATCCTCATGGTTGATATATCTCTATTCAACAAGTATCAATACGATACGTTGAGCGTTATTAACTCTGTTCACTAACCGATTAAATATTGGTCTGTCCTACCTTTACCAAGGGGGTCTCGCCATTGTTGCGATAGAATGTACCCATATTGATCTTACCATCACGCCATGTGCCAGTAACTCTTTCGCCAGGATAGGCATACACACGGGTGCCAGGAATATCATAGCTACGTTTGAAGGTCATGGTGCCATTGCCGTGAGGCTTGCCATTGCGTACATCGCCTTTGTAGATAGCATAGCCAAGATCGAGACCATCGTTTACATCGACCACCACGGGCAGTACAGTCGATACCTGCTGTCCATCTTCGCTAGTAGCAGTGATGGTGACAACGGCAGCACCTTTAGCAACACCTTTCACCACACCCTCTTCAACGGTAGCTACCTTGATGTTGTTCGATTCGAAAGCCATCGTCAAACCTTCTACATCGGGGACAATTGTATACTCTATTTTCTTGGTTTTGCCCACTTTGATGTGCATGGCCGAATCTTTGAGTGTAATAGCGCAGTCAAGGCTATCCACAGGTGCCTCTTCGATTGTATAGGCACAAACGGCTGTCACAGGTTCTCCTTTGGTAGGCTGGATCGTAGCGGTGATTTCTACCATACCAGGGGCCACAGCCGTTACCAAACCGGTAGCGCTAACGGTGGCTATCGAGGCATTGCTGCTGCTCCAATTGATTGCCAAGTTGTTAGGCATAGCGGTGGCAGAAAGTTGGTCCTCATCGCCTACAGTGATGGTGGCAGCTGTTTTATCGAGCGTAAGGGAGGCTTGATCGTTATTGCAGCTGGTAAAAAAGCCCATGGCAAGCACTGCTATAACCATAGCTATACTTGCAAAACAATTAGTACATTTCATCTTCATCATTCTATTTTTTTTAAGTTAGTAATCCTATTTTTCAATCTCATTAATTGTAGCGCGCTCCTCTAAGAGAACCTAGTCAAGTAGGGGTATAACTATCACTTTGTACAACCGACAATACCGCCAATTCTATTATTGTATCTTCTTATCAATGAATGATTAATAATACGATGTATTAAGTCTCTTTTTTCCAAACTCTTCAACGAGAATTGAAATGCAAAAATACAAAGTTTTTTCTAACCAACAAATGTTTTGCCTCTTTTTTTTGATGTAATAGTTGATAACTACTCGTAACTTGTTTTAAATGATGAGAATACTGCCTTTTTCTTTTTATATCCTTCTTGCGAAGAAACACTCACTTTTATTCCAAACACCTTCTATTCCAATCTATGTATGCTACCACATTGTCTGTGTACTAAACGATCAATAGTGCTAGTATCGTTGCTAAAAAAATGTGCATCATATATTTACATAGGTGGTTGGGTCTACTTCGTTTGGACAGTGAGCCATCAAACGGCGATGTTATTTTGGCGATAGTTGGGATGCTTCAGCTTTCTATTTCATCTATACATCTTTATTAGATGGCAAAAAAAAGACCCCGCATAGGTTGCGAGGTCTTTGGGTAGATTATTGAACGGAGAGGTTGAAAAAACATCAACCACCAAAGTTGTCGAACATAATGTTCTCGGGAGCAACACCCAAATTGTCGAGCATCGTTGTAACAGCCTTGCTCATAGGTCCTGGGCCACACATGTAGTACTCGATCTCTTCGGGAGCAGGATGATCCTTCAGATAGGTCTCGTACATCACGTTGTGAACAAAGCCAGCAGTGTATTTCACACCAGCAGCATCGGCAGCAGGATCGGGACGGTCGAGGGCTAGATGGAACTTGAAGTTGGGGAACTCCTTCTCGATACCGAGGAAATCGTCGAGATAGAACACCTCGTTCAGCGCGCGGGCACCATAGAAATAGTGCATCTCGCGATCGGTGGTATGAAGTGTCTTCGTCATATGCATAATCTGAGCACGAAGAGGAGCCATACCGGCACCACCGCCAACCCAGATCATCTCATTCTTGGTATCGAAATGAGGATGGAATTCGCCATAAGGACCGCTCATGATCACCTTATCGCCAGGTTTGAGACTGAAGATGTAGGAGGAAGCGATACCTGGATTAACGTTCATGAAGCCGCTACGATCGGGAGTGAAGGGAGGTGTGGCAATACGAACAGTGAGCATAAACACATTACCCTCGGCAGGATAGTTGGCCATAGAGTAGGCACGGATAGTAGGCTCAGTGTTGACACATTTTAGGTCGAACATCTTGAAGCGTTCCCAACTGGGAAGATACTCCTCGCCAATCAGATCGCGATCGAAATCGCTGTAGTTAATCTTGAAGGTAGGAATCTTAATCTGGGCATACGAACCGGGAATAAAGTCCATATGAGCCCCTTCGGGCAGCTGTACCTTGAACTCTTTGATGAAGGTGGCCACATTCTTGTTGCTGATAACGGTGCATTCGTACTCTTTTACGCCGAGAACCGACTCAGGAACAACAATTTCGAGATCTTCCTTCACTTTTACCTGGCAACCCAGACGCCAGTTGTTGAGCACCTCTTTGCGGGTGAAATGGGGGAGTTCGGTAGGCAGGATAGAGCCGCCACCTTTTACAACACGGCATTTGCATTGTCCGCACGATCCTTTACCACCGCAAGCACTAGGCAGATAGATTTTGTGTTCGGCGAGGGTACTAATTAGCGTACCTCCCGTAGCCACCTCCATCTTGTCCTTGCCGTTGATCGTGATGGTGACATTGCCTTGCGGAATCAGTTTAGCACGCAGTACCAGTAGCAAGAGCACCAAAAGGAGCACTACTACGAGGAATACTACGAGCGCAGCTATGATAGTTTGTGACATGGTATTTTATCTTTCTTTTATGTGAACAGCAGCCTATCCGGCAAAATGATTCAGCTACGAACTAAACTGCTTGTTTCACTGTTTTTTTAAGGTGGGTTCTACAACTTTCTTTCTTGCTTATTTGTTCTTCCTTTTAAAAGAAGGAGCAAAGAGTTGAAAAAATGGAACTCACTCATGTTAACTATTCATTTTTCAAATGTGCAATTGATAGAACCTACCTTTATAGTTTTATACCCATAAAGGACATGAAGGCCAAGCCCATCAGACCTGTAATGATAAAGGTGATACCTACACCCTTCAGTGCGGGAGGAATGTGGCTATAGCGAAGTTTCTCGCGGATGGCAGCAATGCCCACAATAGCGAGGAACCAACCAATACCACTACCCAGCGAGAAGGCAAACACCTCGCCAATGTTGGTATATTCACGTTGTTGCATAAACAGCGAACCACCCAGCACAGCGCAGTTTACTGCGATGAGGGGGAGGAAGATACCCAACGAGTTGTAGAGTGCGGGGCTGAACTTCTCAACAATCATCTCAACCATCTGAACGATAGCTGCGATAACGGCAATGAAGAGGATAAGTCCGAGGAACGAAAGGTCAACGTTGGCCAACGAAGGACTCAACCATTGGAGTGCGCCTGGTTGAAGGACGTACTTGTTGAGCAGATAGTTGACCGGGACCGTGATGAGCAGCACGAAGGTAACGGCAATGCCGAGACCAGCCGAGGTCTTCACTGTCTTCGATACAGCAAGGTATGAACACATGCCGAGGAAGAACGAGAAGATCATATTGTCGATAAAGATCGACTTTACGAATATGTTGATAATTTCTTGCATCGTAATTGATTTTTAGCGTTTATACATACCTCGGAAGGCTTATTTTTCCTGCAGTTCTTTGTCCTTACTACGCTGAATCCATATGATGATACCTACCAAGATCAGAGCCATAGGAGGCATAATCATCAAGCCGTTGTTTTCGTAGCCTATAGCGCTCAGCACAGGGTAACCCCACAGGGTGCCACTACCGAACAGCTCGCGAACAAAGCCCAGAATGATAAGGATTACACTGTAGCCTAAACCATTGCCAATACCATCAAGTACCGAGGGACCCGGCTTGTTGCTCATGGCGAAAGCCTCGAGACGACCCATAACGATACAGTTGGTAATGATCAGACTAACATAAACGGAGAGTTGCTTGCTGACGTCGAAGAAGAAGGCCTTCAGGAACTGGTCGACAAGGATAACGAGCATCGACACCACCACCAGCTGTACGATGATACGGATACGTGGAGGGATGGTGTTGCGAAGCAGGGAGATAATCAAGTTGCTCAACACAACGACGACGGTGACCGACACCGCCATAAACACGGCAGGCTTCAGTTGTGCCGTAACAGCTAAGCAAGAGCAGATACCAAGCACCTGGACGGTGATGGGGTTTTCTTTGCTCAGCGGAGTGGTTATCAGTTTCCAATTTTTCATGGCTGAATGTTTCCTTTCTTTTAATTGTTAGCTTCGACATTAGCATCGGCCTCTTCGGGCTGAGCGGCGTCTTCTACGCTCTCAGCAGCAGGAGCCTCGTTGCGAAGTTGGTTGATAACATCGGCATACTTCTCGGTCAGACACTGGGTAAGCATATCGTTCATACCGTTCGAAGTCATCGTACCGCCAGTAATGGCATCGACTTCGTAGCGGCTCGAAGCATCGCGATTGGCTTTCTTTACCAGCTGAATAGGGCGAATCTGACCGTTATCGATAATGGTTTTATTGTCCTTGAACTGGGCAGCAAACCAATCGGTAGCAATCTCGGCACCCAAGCCGGGCGTTTCGCTAGCATGATCGAATACGGCTCCTACTACATTGAATTCCTTGTCGAAAGCAATATAGCCCCATATCTTGCCCCATAGGCCATTGCCATCAAGGCGGAAGATAGAACCGTTGTCATATAAATAATAGGTGTCGCCAGCTTCGGTGGTCTGCTCGGTAATGCGTTCTGCATAGAGGGCATCGGCCTCGGCAGCCTCCGGACGGTCGCCAATAGTACTGAGGATCATTTGGTGCTTCTCGGTCAGTAGGTTGGCCTCCTGACGCGGTTTGAGTGACATAGCCACTACAGCCAGCACCACAGCTACCACAGCCACCAAGATGGTGGAATAGATAAATATATAGGTATTGCTAAATTTCTTCATTGCTACTTTCCTCCTTACTTTTTAAGTTGTGCTTGAGCACGTTTCTTACGATAGCTGATATTGGATGCCACTACACAGTGGTCGATCAGCGGAGCGAAGCAGTTCATCAGCAGGATGGCGAGCATCATACCCTCGGGATATGCAGGGTTGAGCACGCGGATAAGTACTGCCATAGCACCGATCAAGAATCCGTATATCCATTTGCCACAGTTGGTCTGGGCGCTGGTAACGGGATCGGTGGCCATGAAGACGGTACCGAATGCGAAACCGCCCATGATGAAGTGGTAGTAGAAGGGGAGTTGCATATAGGCGTTGGCACCAATAGCGTTGAAAAGCAGTCCCATGCAGCCGCCACCCAGCACAACGCTGAGCATGATGCGCCACGAAGCAATGCCGCTCATCAGCAGGATGCAAGCACCAATCAGGATAGCTACAGTACTTGTTTCACCAATCGATCCAGGAACCGTACCGAGGAACATCTCGAGGGCACTGTATTTCATGCTAGCAATCATCTCGCTACCACTAGCAGCAGTGCTAGTCATAGCCTCGCCCAGCGGGGTAGCACCCGTCAGTGCATCACCAAAATGTTTGGCCGAAATCCATACAGCATCGCCCGACATATGGGTAGGATAGCTGAAGAAGAGGAATGCACGAGCAATGAGGGCGGGGTTCATGAAGTTCATACCCGTACCGCCAAACACCTCTTTGCCAATCACTACAGCGAAAGCCACAGCGATAGCCAGCTGCCACAGCGGAGTGGAGATTGGCACTATCATAGGAATAATGATACCCGTTACGAGGTAACCCTCGTTGACCTCGTGGCCACGGATTTGTGCAAACATAAACTCGATGGCAAGACCCACCACATAGCTAACCACGATAAGGGGAAGCATGCGAATAAAGCCAAACCAGAACTTGGCCCAGAAGCCCATAACCTCGCCTGTGGTGAGGGCATACTGATGTCCTACGTTCCACATACCGAAGAATAGCGCAGGCAACAGCGCAATTACCACCGTAATCATGGTACGTTTCATGTCGGCGGCATCGCGGATATGGGAACCGCGAGTAGTGGTATCCTTGGGGGTGAAGGCGAAGGTTTCGAAAGCCTCGAAAGTACTCTTCAGCCAAGGGAATTTGCCGCCTTCAACGAAATTGGGTTTGATCTTATCGATCCATTCTCTTAGTTTCATTTACATAGCCTCCTTTCTGATAGTCTCCAAGGCTTCACGGATAATGGTTTGGATTTCAGTTTTAGAGGGATCCATAAACTCGCACAGGGCGAAGTCTTCCGGTTCCACCTCGTAGATACCCAAGTTCTCCATCAGGTCGATATCGCCAATCACGGCAGCCTTGATAAGTTGAAGGGGATAGATTTTGAAGGGGAACACCTTCTCGAAGTTGCCCGTCAGCACCAGTGGACGAGGGCCACCGTGGAAGTTGGTGTCCATATTGTATCGCGAATCTTTCTCGCAGTCTTCGCTGTCGCTCTTGCGGTGACCACAGAAAGCGGTGAAAGCACTGCAGAAAGTACGTTGTAGACTAAATTTGCGGAATCCAGGAGCAATCCAGCCCATAAAGTCGTAGTAGTCGCCTTCGGGGATAGCGCTCAGCAGGCTATCGAAAGCGCCCAGATAACCATCAGTAGCAATCTTGGTGCCACTCAGCACATTGCCGCTAATCAGACGAGTGGTGCTGGCATCAATCTGCTGCTCTTTGCACATCGACTCTACCGAAGCACCCATAATGGTGTGATAGTAGCGAGGATTGGCAGCCTTGGGGCCAGCAAAAGCGATGCAACGTTCCGGACGGTATTCGCCTGTAGAAAACAGTCGTCCTAGGTTGGATACCGCTTCGGGAGTCATCACCCATACCACTTCACCCTTGTTGATGGGATCGATGGCAGCAATCTGTGTGCCTACGTTGCCAGCAGGGTGGGGGCCCTCAAAGAAATGTACCTCCACATTCTGGGGGAACTTGCCCTGAGCCAGTTTCTGGCCTTTACGGCAGCTCAGGTGGAGCTTACCGCCACTCAGTTTAGCCAACAAAGCCACACCGCTGGTGAAGAAAGCTTCACGGCCTTGCAAAGCGAAATCGTAATCGGCAGCTAAAGGAGCCGAATCGAAGCAGCTTACAAAGATAGCCTTCGGGGTATCAGCCACATTGGCGATCGTACCGAAAGGACGTTGGCGAACCATTGTCCACAAACCGCTAGCCACCATAGTATCAATGATCTGCTGGCGGGTAAAGTCCTCAGCGCTACCCTTTTCGAAGGGGAGGCTTTCGTATTTGCCATCGCTAGCAACTACCACAGCCTGGATAGCACGTTTGGCACCACGAACAATGGCCTTCACTGTGCCGCTGACAGGGGCAGTGAATCGAGCCGATTCATTGTTCTTGTCGTAGAAGAGCGGACTGCCAGCTTTCACAGCATCGCCTTCGGCCACCAGCAGTTTCGGCACCACGCCGATAAAGTCGGTAGGCTTCACAGCGAAGTCGGCCACAGCGCGTTCTTCAGTGCGCTCCTTCTTGGCATGGCCGGCCAGCGGGATATCCACTCCTTTTTTAATTTTTATTGTTTCAAACATTTTTATGTTAATTATATCTTTTATAATCAAATAAAACAGTCCGAACGTCATTTTAGACGTCCGAATTGCGGTGCAAAAATAGTAAATATTTTTCATCCGCAACTATGTTCATTCTTTTTTTCGAAAATATTTTCACCTTTTGTGTATCTTTGCAATCCGAAAAGCATTGTGAGAGATGCTTTTTCTTGCTAATAATCAGTGCAATGTTCAAAACAAGAAATAGGAAATTTTTAGGCACTTTGGCCGGAATAGCAGCTGCTGTATGCTATGGTACCAATCCCTTAGGGGCTTTAAACCTCTACAGCGAAGGGTTGTCCACCAACTCTGTTCTTCTCTATCGTTTTGGTATCGCTTCTATTATTGTGGCTATTGTCCTGATAGCTCGCAAGGAGTCGTTCAAAGTCAATGCCCGTGAATTTAAGGTTCTCAGTGCTTTAGGTATTCTTTTCGTCGTCTCCTCTTTCACCCTTTATAGCAGTTTTCACTATATGGATGCTGGCGTTGCCTCCACTTTATTGTTCACATATCCTATCATGACAGCCGTGATTATGGCCCTCTTCTTCAAAGAGCGCATTGGGTGGCAAGTAGTAGTCTCCATCTTGCTCAGTTTTGTGGGTGTGAGTCTTCTGTATTGGAGTGGCAGCTCGGGGCGCTTAAGCACTGTGGGAGTGCTACTTGTACTTGTTTCGGCCCTCACCTACGCCGTCTATATCATTATTAGTAATCGCGGTCATCTCCAAATGTCGCCCTTTAAGGTTACCTTCTATGTGCTCCTCTATTGTGCCCTCTTCAATCTTATCGTCCCCCTCGTAACGGGTCAGCCTATCGATGGACTCCACACCCCTAAAGCCTGGTTCTATGCACTTTGGCTAGCGGTAGTCCCCTCCATCTTTGCCCTCACCCTCCTCTCCTATGCTGCCAAACATATCGGATCAACCCCCACCTCCATCCTTGGGGCCCTCGAGCCGCTCACCGCTGTGCTTATCGGTATCTTTATCTTTAATGAAGAGTTTTCCTTCCGACTTGCCATCGGTATCGTATTAATCTTGGCAGCTGTAATCATAATTATTCTTAAACCATCCAAGAGCAACCCCTCTTAATCTCGTTTTATCCTTTGTCCCTTTCTAGCATAGCATTTTTGTGCTATTAATTAGGTATTGAGTTTAGTAAGTGGAAAATAGTATGCTAAACCCTACTTCTGCTACGTTGAGTAGGAGAAAAGTTAGACTTATGTTAGAGTTGTGTTA
>JAUNHX010000002.1:0-41331 GCA_030523765.1 Bacteroidales bacterium
AGCAACAACAAAAAGAACAAGAGCAAGATCAAGATAAAAACGAACAGCAGCAACAGCAGCAAAATCAAGATCAACGCCAACAAGAGCAACAACGCAAACAAAACCAACAGAATAAAGAACAGAAAAAGAAAGAAGCCGAACAAATACTGAATGCGGTAAAGAACAACGAAAAGAAGACTCTCAAAGAACAACAGAAACAAAAAGAAAGCAAAATAGACAGCCGCATTGACCGCGATTGGTAACTCTAAATAATTAGTTAGTATCACATCTTCACAACAAGCGATTTAATCATTTACAATGAAAAAGATACTCTCACTGCTCATCATCATGATCTTCACGCTACAGGCTTTAGCGCAAACACTCCAAGTGAAAGCGCCTAGCAGTATCAGCGCAGGATCCTCCTTCCAAGTAGAATTCGAAGTAGCAGGTCAAGCCTCCGATTTCCGCGGACCATCGTTCAAAGGATTCTCTGTACGTTCGGGTCCCCAAATGGGTCGTTCCTATAGCAGAAGTAATATTAATGGTAAAGTTACTAGTAGTTTTTCCTACAGTTTTGGCTATATTATCCAAGCCGATCAAGAGGGTACATTTACCATCGGGCCCGCCAGTTGTGTGGTTGATGGCAAAAAAATACAAAGCAAAAGTTTCACCATCAAAGTAACCAAAGCTGAACCTCGCAACCAACAGCAGCAACATCGCGGTTCGGGCTATTATGGTGGTGGTCAAGAACAACAACCTACCTCGATCGACAATAATTCTCTCTTTGCTACCGCTTCCATATCGAATAGCCATCCCTACAAGGGAGAAGAAGTTATTGTTACATATAAAATATACACCCAAGTATCGCTACAACAATACCAAATTGACAAACTTCCTGGCAACTCTGGTTTTTGGAGCGAAGATCTCAGCGAAGGTAAACAAGTACGAATCACTCAGGAAAGTCGTAATGGGCGTAACTATCAAGTAGCCGAAATACGTCGCGGAGCCCTCTTCGCACAACAGACAGGACGACTTAATATCGCCCCCCTCGACCTTCAAGTGCTTGCCGTTGTTCCCGTACAACGTCGACGTACTGGCACCATTTGGGATCTGTTCGACGACCCCTTCTTTAATCAGTCACAAGCTGTACAAAAAGATCTTCGAAGCAATGCCATCACTGTCAACGTCAAACCGTTACCCGATGCCCCAGACAATTTCTATGGGGGTGTAGGACAGTTTCAAGCCAAAGCAGCTGTCGACAATACCGAGATCAAAGCCAACGAAGCCATCACCTATCGCCTCACTATCAGTGGTCACGGCAACCTCAGCCTTCTCGAAGCCCCTGATATCCAATTCCCAAAAGTATTTGAAGTATACGAACCTAAAGTTACCGACAATATCAATCGAGGCGATAACGGTATCAGCGGTAGCCGCACTTTCGAATGGGTGCTCATTCCTCAGACTCAGGGCAACTATACTCTCCCAGCCATCGACTATGTCTATTTCAACCCTAAGAGTGGACAGTATGTTACTAGCACCACACAACCCTTCGACATCAAAGTAGCCAAAGGTGATGCTAGCAATCGTACTGTTAGCACTAGTAAGAGTGACGTCAAACAACTAAACAGCGACATCAACCACATACAACCGCGCATAGGCAACCTCCGTCCTATGGGTGCTAGCAAACATATTTCACTGTTGCAGTGGATACTTCTTGCGCTCATCCTTATAACCACAATAGTTCTAGTGTTGTTAGGACGTCGCCATCAAGCATTGGAGAGCGATATTCAAGGTTCTAAGATGCGTCACGCCATGAAACTGGCCCAAAAAAGACTCCGCAATGCACAACAATATTTAGCCGATGGCAACGATAACAAATTCTACGAAGAGATATACAAAGCTCTTTGGGGTTGTCTCTCCGACAAATATGCTATCGAGTTGTCTCAGCTATCGCGCGAAACTGTACATGATCGTCTTGTTGAGAAAGGGATTCCCAACGACAAACTACAACTCGTTATGCAAACCCTCGACGACGTAGACCAAGCCCGTTTTGCTCCCGGCGATTCCTCTACCAAGAAACAGACCATCTATGACCGTACCCTACAAACTATTGCCAGCCTAGTATAGCCTATCATGTTGTTTTATAGAAATAATAGATTCCAACATATAATGAAACGCATCCTTTCCACTATAATAATGCTCCTCGTAGCCCTAGGGCTGCAAGCTCAATCATCATCGCAACTATTCGAGCAAGGCAACAAAGCCTACAATGCCGAGCAGTATCAAACAGCAGTCGAGGCCTACGAAGCCATCCTTGCACAAGGCGAAGAGAGTTTTGAGGTATATTACAATTTAGGCAACGCCTATTTCCGTACAGGCGAATTAGGGCAAGCTATTCTCTACTACGAACGAGCTGCCCTTCTTAAGCCTAACAATAGTGATGTACGAGAAAACCTTGATTTCTGTTACGCTCGCACAGAAGATAAGATTGAGATGATGCCTCAGTTTTTCCTTGTCCGTTGGTGGAACAGCATCAACCAATGCCTCACCCCTCGCGGATGGATGTGGGCAACCCTTTTCATACTCCTTCTCACTGCTGCTACGCTAGCTTATTTCCTTCTTTCGCACAACTATTTCTCTCGTAAAAGGAGTCTAATAGCCACTTTGATTATGACTTTCCTTTTACTTTTAACAATTATCAATGCAGCAAATTCAGTCATTCGAGCGTCTAGCAGTCGTGAGGCCATCATTACGGCACCCCTCACGGTGGTAAAAAGTTCACCTAGCGAAAATAGTGTCGACAAGTTTCTCCTCCACGAAGGCACTAAAGTGCGTCTACGCGACGAAATGGATGGATGGACAAAAATAGCCATCGCAGACGGAAACAATGGATGGATGCCTACCGACGACCTTACAAAGATATAAAACCTTTGCTTAGTCATCATAAAACCAACAGATCTATCATCGCCATGAAACAGATAATCCTCCTCATGCTCGCCCTCGCTTTAGCTCTTCCTTCTGTAGCTCAGCGAAAAAAGAAAAACGAACAACATTATCCTGCCCCTCAACCCTCCAATGTTGTGGTGGTTGATGACGAGGAGTGCGGTTGTGAACTCTTTTTCATTGACGGTATTCAAACCACTCAACGTGATGGACTCTTTGGCTTTAAACTCGAAGACGGCACCGATATTGTTGAACCTCAATACCAATTTGTCGACAAATTTCATGGTGACTATTGTATCGTAGGTCGCGATTACGACAAACAGGGCCTTATTGATCGTACAGGTCGTGAGATAGTTCCTTGTATTTATCAAGAGGTAAACTATCCTAGCGATGACCGTATTCGTATAAAATCCAATAATTTATACGGCTTCACAGATATGGATGGCCATATTGTCATTCAGCCTCAATATAGAGCCACAAGCACTTTCAACGAAGGGCTTGCTGTTGTAGCTATCGATATTGATAGCACTGCTGTTGCCTATGGTTTTATCAACACCGATGGTACTATTGTTATAGAGCCCAAATATCAGTATGCCAACTATTTCCTCAACGGATATGCCGTCGTTCAAGCTTACGATCGTTTCGGCATCATTGATCGTCACGGAAAAGAGGCTACACCAATCAAATACGAATTCATCACGCCCGTCGATGCACACGGGAACTATGTGGTACGCAACCTTCAAGGCAACGAAAAACTGGCCATCTTTAATATCAACGGCAACAAGCAACTCACTCCCTTCCGGTACGAAGATTTTACATACTATAGCGAAGGACTCTATGTAGCAAAGGTCGACTCCGATACCTATGAATTTCTCGATGAAAAAGGCCGTCAGCGATTCAAACGTTACCAGTATATCCAAGGATTCCGTGATGGTTTCTGTATGGTTAAACAGGATGGACATTATGGTATTATAAATAGAAAAGGTCGCGCTGTCCTTCCTTGCCAATACGACTATAGCACCTATCAGCCTGAAGCCTATATTTTTTACGAAGGACTAGCCCTTGTAGTAAAAGAAGGTCGTATAGGCTATTGTAACCAACAAGGAGAGATCGTAATCCCTATCCAATACCAAGCAGGATTTGCTTTCACTGAACATATAGCCCCCGTAAAAAAAGGCCATATGTGGGGCTTCATCGATCATCAGGGCAACACCGTTCTACCTTTTGTATTCGATGCCGCCTCACCCTTCGAGTACGGGCGTGCTGAAGTAGTATATAAATCGAAAGTATTCAAGATTAACCCCCAGGGTCAGTGCCTTAAAAACTGTAAAGAGGCGCCAACCCAATGGCAATAAACATAAGAACCATGCAGCAAGTAGCTAAACATATAGGTAAAGTTAACGGAATCCGTCCTGGGGCCGTAAGCGTAGTAATCGAAAGTATTAGTGCCTGTGCAGCTTGTGAAGCTCACAGCAAATGCGGTTTTTCCGAAAGTAAAGAAAAACAGATGGAGATCGAGACACCTCTATGGAACGAATACCAAGAGGGCGATACAGTCGAGGTACAAATCAATCAAGGGCTTGGATTGATGGCAGTATTGTGGGCATACCTCCTTCCCGCCATCTTATTATTAGCATCGCTTATGCTTACTCTCCTCAACGGTATGGGAGAAGGACTATCCATACTTATTGCTTTTGGGGTATTACTCATCTACCTGATAATCCTCTATGCTAATCGTCATCGGCTTCAACGACGTTTCTCTTTCCAAATCGAGAAAATATAATTGCTATATCCTATGCGTATAATTCTCTCCGTCACCAACGATCTAGTTACCGACCAACGTGTTCATCGCAGTTGTATGGCCCTTGTTGAAGCTGGTCATAATGTAACACTCGTAGGTCGTTTGCTGCCCGAGAGTCTTCCAATCAATCAGCCCTACCATACCCGCCGCATGCGACTAATCTTCCGTAAGAAAGCGGTTTTTTATGCCGAATACAATATACGCCTCTTCTTCCTGCTCCTTTTTTCACATACCGACCTCTTCTATGCTAACGATACCGATAGTCTTCCTGCAAATTATTGGGCCTCTCGTATACGTCGTAAGCCACTCTTTTTCGATGCCCACGAGATGTTTCCCGAAGTGCCAGAATTGGTAGGTCGTCCCCGTGTTAAAGCCTTTTGGACTAAGATAGAGGATCGTTATATTCCTCGGGTAGATGCAGCCATTACCGTCTGCCAATCTATCGCCGACATATACGCTCAGCGTTATGGTATTCAAATGCAAGTAGTACGTAACGTGCCCTTGCCTCGAATAGCACCCATTACACTCAATCATCCTATCGACAAGCAAGGTCGCAACTTACTCCTATACCAAGGTGCAGTCAATCTTGGAAGAGGTATTGAGCCTATGCTTGACACAATGCCTCTTCTCCCCGATTGCCTTTTTGTTATTGCTGGTATTGGAGATAAATACAATGAGTTACAACAACAAGTCATTCAGCGTGGCCTCGACAACCAAATCATCTTCCTTGGACGACTACCACTCGAAGAACTCCAACAAGTAACACGCCAAGCCGATTTAGGCATTTCGTTTCTTGAGAACCTCGGACTGAATTATTACTACTCGCTTCCTAACCGTATTTCCGATTTCGTGCAAGCTGGAGTACCTATTGTAGCTACTGATTTTCCTGAAATACGACGTGTGATAGAAGGCTACGGTATCGGCACTCTCGTTCCCAATCAAATCACCGACCACTCCAGCGTACAACCTCAACAACTTGCCGATATCATCCATAGCACTCTTGACTATTGGAAATCAATCACTCCCAACGAGCGCTTAAAACGCTTTGAGAAAGCCGCACACGATCTTTCGTGGGAAAACGACAAAAAAGTACTACTCTCCCAACTTGAGGTTGCGTGCCACCCAAAGGGGCATTAGTACTTCATTTAACATCACTACCAACTATCGATACTTTCCATCATTCCACTCCTTGACAAAACTGCTCCAATTGCTTCTCTCCCTACTTATCATCACAGAACAATAAACCATCACATTAAACATTTTTTTTACCATTTAATATTTTTTTTCTATTTTTGCAGTTTCAAAAGAATATATAATAAGCATATTTCCATATGAAGAAAGTTATCGTAACAATAGGAATATTAGGGCTTTTAACCCTCAGCGGCTGCAGCAAGACTAAAACCTGCCGCTGCACCGTTCTTGGCGAACAAAGCATCCGCATCATAGAACTTGATAAAGGGGACTGCAAGGATCTTCATTTCGTATACTACGACCGCGATGTGCTCCATACAGACCTTGTCGATTCAGTTCTTTGCACCGACCACCAATGGGACGAAAACTAAATCATAAATACATTCCATAAAAGATATCCCGCTATGAAAAAAAGAAATATCATCCTTATCCTTTCGCTGCTCCTCGTTGTTGTGATCTTCGGCGCTTGTCAAAAGAGCCGTTACTGTCTCTGCATCACTAACGAGACCACACCTCCCGACACCGTCATCGTTAATATGGAGCGAGGCAAGAGTTGTAGTCGCATTGTCAACATGGGATTCGAAGAACTGAATGATGGACAAACACAGGTAACCACCCATAGCTATACTTGCGAAAAGATTAAGAAAGATACAGTTCCCACCTATCATAACCTTCCCTACGAAGACTAATGTCGACTCCCGATACATCACACAACACACTAGGCAATACTACTCCTTCATGGCTCCGCAACACAGCTACGACGCTGAAGGTATTGTTGGGATTGATGTTCCTCTTCTCTGCTGCTACAAAATTCATTAGCATTGAGACCTTCGAATTATACCTTTTCTCATTCCATATTCTTCCTCTCACTCTTTGTTCCATATTGGCCCGACTAGCCATAGGGGTTGAGTTGTTGTTAGGATTGTGGTTAATAAGTGGACGTTGGCATCGAGGGGCTTGTTATGTTACCCTCCTCATTCTATTGTTCTTTACCCTCTTTTTGGGCTATGTTCTCCTTATAGGACGTAGTGATAGTTGCAACTGCTTTGGAGAACTACTTCCTCTCACTCCCGCCCAATCGATACTCAAAAATGCCCTTATCATACCCCTAGTCCTAATAGTTTGGAAATGGGGGGTAGCCGAATGGCACTGCCAATGGTGGATGGCATCGCTATTGGTTCTTCTTCCTGCCATCCTTCTTATCGTGTTAGCGTTATATGGTAAGGCTAGTATGCGAGTTATCGATGCCCAGTTTCTCGCCATCCTCTTCGCTATCTTGGCCATTGAGGCACTAATTTTCTCCTTCCATTGGAGTCAGCGATGGTGGATTGTGCTTCTTCTTGCACTTACTCCCATCGCCACCATTTTTATTCAGGTTCCCCCATCAGGGTGGTTCCATCTCAATGAAGGGGAGCATTTTGACCGCACTCTCTACCAGTCTTCATTTCCCTCTTCCTCCACCATAGGAGGACCCGCGCCCACACAACACAGACAAGTGGTAGCTTTCTTCTCGGCAGGATGCACCTACTGTCTGCATACCGCCCAAATGCTAAGTAGTGTACAACAGCGGCACAATCTTGATACTGCCGCATTCCTCTATGTCTTTCCCGACCGACAGGTTTCCAACATAGACAAATTCTACGCCACAGCACAATCGCCCAAATATCGACAAACCACCATTCCTATCAATGATTGGATTGGTATTGTACAAGGGCAATTCCCCGTAGTAGCCCTCGTAGACCATGACACGATCCATCAAATATACCCCTACGGAACCCTTAGCGAATCGATTATAGTTCAATTCCTCAATCCCACTCAATCATGAAACGTATCCTTTTTCTCCTCCTCCTTATAACTCTTTTATCGCTCAGTTCATGTCGTCGCACTTGTACTTGCTATACCTACAATGGTAACATCGTAGAGTTTTCGGAAGAGGAACTCGAAGAATTAGGGCTTGAGTGTGTCGAACTTGAAAGCTATACTGGCGGCGGATTATATTCCCTATGTGAAAAAACATTCTAAATAACCTAAAGGTTAATAAAAAGAATAGTCTTGATTCTTTTCGTAAGAAACAAGACTAATTGCTTTTGTAATTGTGGCAAGTGCAGATGCTATCCAAATGAGACTGCTCTCAATTCTCTTGTAAGAAGGATTAAAAGACAACCTTAGAAGGTCCCACTGTTGAAGCGACACAGAATCGATGCGTACCATCAGAAGCAAAGCAATGCACATCGCCTCCTGACTGATAGTTGCGACTATCGGTGATATAGATGTCTCCGTTGGTAGGGTTCACATTAATGCCATAGGGTGACACAATTGTTACATTGCTGTTTGCCATTATTTCAGTACGACTATGAGAAACAGCATCGATCATATAAAACTGTGACTTGCCCGTAGCACGGCTATAACTATAAAGATAAATATCGTTGTTCTTCACATCGAAGTTAGAAGCCTCTACCCCAAGATCGGTCGTCTGACCAGTGGTAGCATCTACTAACATCATACATGGCCTATGACTACCATAATCGCCCCAACAACAAAGAGCCAACATTCCATTATCTAACGCCTTAATCTTATAGGGATTATAACCCACCTCGATGGTTCTTTGTTCTGTAAAAGAAGCAATATCAATTACCGAAATGGTATGGTCGTACTGAAAGTCGCCACTGCTGGTTTGTTGCCATCCATTACATACATATAGTTTGCCGTCAAGGGAGCAGATACCCTCAGGTTGCATGCCACTTAAAGAGCAAGAAGCCTCAACAGAGAGGTTGGCGGTATCGATACGCGCTACTGACTTATCGTAGCATGTAACATAAACCTTACCATCGGCAGCAGCCAAATAGCGAGGGCCTCGACTCCCCATATTGATTTGCTGTAGGGATGTGCCTGATACAGGATCTATTACCTCTACTGTGTTCGATGTATATACGGCGCAGTACATTTTGCCACCATAAATCAACAGATCTTGCCCCAGATCGCCCAATCCACGACCATTCTTCTGAGAAAAATAACTGTTGACAATCGTTCCATTGACAATGTCGAGACGACTTATTTCAGCATCGTTACCACCCCACAGACCCTCGTTCAACACATAGGCATAAGCATCGGACGTTGTTGGATTATCGAGAGGTTTTTCGATAGGGTCGCAAGCAACCATCAACACCATTGTCAGTGTAGAAATTAGCAAGATTGAAAATTGGAATAATACTTTCATAAATAAGCTTTTTTTACTTAGAAACGCCACACCAGTCCCAGCCGGTAATTGCGTCCCATCATTGGATAATTCTTCACCACTTCATACTGAACGTCAAAAATATTCAGCACTTGGAATCGAAGTTGTAATTCTGTTGTTTCAAGACGAACCCTCTTTGCAACCGTAATACTTTGGTCCAGATAGCCATTCACTCGATTGCTCTCCACATTCTCCCCTATACGGTAACGATGCCCCACCGCCACCACCTGATATCCTATATCTATCCAACGATTCTCCCAATATAGGGAGGCCCCACCACTATGACGTGGGGTATAAGGAATCTGTTGGCGATAGGTCCGTGAAGAGGCATCGCTTACATCGACCGCATACTGATAACTGTAATTAGCCGATAGAGATATACTACTCTCCACTAGTTGCAATTCGCTTTCAGCTGTTGCCTCCAGTCCCAAAATCTGCACACGCCCCAGATTCATCATACTCCATAGGAATAGATTCTGTGTTGGCACGGCAATGATCTTGTCGTTTACATGATTATAGTAGCCGTCTACAGATAGACTATAGTTCGAAAAAGCGCTACTCTCCCCCACATGAAACGATCCTGCCACAATCAAACCTATATTTTGTTGCAATGCCCGTTCGGGGCGCAAATCGCGAGGCAGAGTAAAATAATACATCTCATTGAAGTTGGGAATGCGGTAATTCTCTTTAAAGAAATAACGTAGACGTACAGTATGGAACGTAGTATCGTTACCTCGAGCCATTAATCGGAGCGATAACCCTGCATAGGGACTAAGACGACGATAATGAACCCTTGTCTCGCGACTATTACTCATTTCATCCACCCAAGTAGCCAGCAAATTGGTATGTACAGCTAACATAGGAGTTATATAGGAGGCAGATACTACCTGCTGCGAGACATATCGTTCCACCTGACTATTATTTTTAAGGTTGCTTTTCAATTGCGCTACTGAATGGTCGGAAGCCACACTCAATGTCCAATGCTGCCAAGGATGGTAAGCTACACTGCCGCTTAGGTAACCCTCTTGTTGCCAATAGTTGTTGCGTAAATAACCACCTGCAGTGACCAACGATGCCGTATCCTCGTAGCCATCATAGTTGTGACTATATTTACCCAACAATTGCATTCGCCATTTTTCATTAGCCATCCATTGATAATGTCCCTGCACAAAAGCCATTCGATTATAAGAAAATTCGCTATGCTTGATGCTATACAGTGTTACAGGGCCAGGTAAGGCACGAAATCCATCCGTTCCGTGAAGTTTCAACATTAGTTGCTGTCGCGACGATATATCGTAGAAAAGGTTTACATCTACCGTTGTTGAGTACATCTGCGAATTTTGCCGCCGTTCTACCGAACTGCTATCCGTGTGGTTATTGGTATAATAAAGGGTGAATGGATAGTCGCCACGGCTACGAAGATGATTAGCCCATATACTCAGTGAGAGACGTTGCGAGAGACGTTGCTCCCACAATAGCGAAGGCGATAAGAGACCAAACGATCCACCCTCTAGTCCAACAGCCATATGATGATTACATCCCACAAACTGGGGGTGACGAGTATGCATCTCTATCACATTACCTGCAGCATATGCTCGAGCCGACTGGAGTTGCTGCTGCATTTGTCCATTAGCGAAACTTACATAGTCGGCATTGCCTAGCATATAGCGTCCTAAATCGATCTGCCCATTCTGACAATCATTCACAGCCACACCATCTATAGTGAGTGTAGAAAATTGACTACCCAATCCACGGGCACTCACCGTCTTCATACCCCCTACTCCACCATAATCTTTCAACGTGATGCCTGGCAACTGCTTGATGGCATCACTTAGCACTAGCCCTCCCTGCTGTTCTATCCGTTGGGCCGTTACCACATGTGTAGGAGTTGCTGCTGTTACAGTGGAGGGTCGATCAGTTGCAACACTCACAGGCGTTAACGTACGCACTTTCAACGTGTCTTGTCCCCACATTGTTTGATGTAGGAGCGAGAGCAAGACTGCCATTGTTACATTATAATACAATTGTTTTCTTTTCATCATTTTATCATCCTTTCCTCGAGGGCTGGTAAATGAATAATCATCTATTGGGCAGGTCTTCTGACTTGCTCTCCTCGGCTCGTGCCTTCCCATCATCCTTTAGCGGACCACAGTGGCAACTTATTGCTTTTCGAGCGTTGGCTTGCAGAGCTTACAGCAGCGGGACTGTTTGGGATTTTCACCCAATTCCCTATTACGTGAGGATTTGGCAACAAAAAGAAAGCCTACTCCATAACGTTATTGCCCTTCATAATCCTCATATGCATCTTGTTTCGAGGAATGTGTGGCAACCCAATAGGCGGCAAAAGTACGAAGAATAGTAAAACTGGCAAAATTTTTTTTAATTTTCCTCGTTAAGGTAACATGAAAACAATTGTACTCACCGGTGGTCCTTGTGCCGGAAAAACCTCTGCACTAGCTCGTATCGTGCAAGTCTTCACAAATAGGGGCTTTGCTGTATATACCCTTCCTGAGGCAGCAACACTATTTAATCAGGCTGGAGTGAACTTTCTTACCACCGACCAGCGGGTTTTCCTTACCGCTGAAAAAGCACTACTTCATTTCCAAATACAACTAGAAGATCATTTTGCTAATATAGCAGCTGCCGATCAACGGCCTGCCCTCCTCGTTTGTGATCGTGGCACGATGGATATCGCTGCCTATATGCCCCCTACCGTATGGCAAGCCATCCTAGATGAGGAGAAAATGAATCCTGTTGAACTGCGCGACAAGCGCTACGATGCCGTTATCCATATGTGTACTGCTGCCAAAGGGGCTGAAGAGTTCTACACCCTCACCAATAATAACAGTCGAACGGAGCCTCCCGAAGTAGCACGCCAAATTGACGACAAACTGATCGATGCATGGACAGGACATCCCCATCTCCGTGTAGTAGGCAATAAAGATGTGGACTTCAACGGAAAACTAGATCGTGTCATTGCCGAAATAGCAGCAGTATTAGGGGTTCCAGAACCTATCGAAACAGAACGCAAGTTCCTAGTTGATATGGTAGGTTCTATACCTCCTGTAGGTAACGAGTCAGAAATCTTCCAAACCTACCTTAGAGCCCACGATGGTGTAGAACAGCGTCTACGAAAACGCGGTGAAAACGGCCACTACGTTTATTTCCTTACTGAGAAACAAAAATTGGCTGGAGCTCAGCGCATAGAGTTCGAGCGTCAGATTACCCCCTCGGAATATCTCGAATACATTAACGATGCAGATCCCGAGCGTATCACCATCCATAAGCGTCGCCGTTGTTTTGTTTGGGAGAACCAGTATTTCGAACTCGACACCTTTATCAATCCACCACTACCCCACCAGTTGCTCGAGTTAGAAGGGTTACCCACCGACAAGCATGTCTCCTTTCCCCCCTTCCTCAAAATATTGGGTGAGGTAACGGAAGATCCACGATATTATAACGCTAATATCGCACGCAAAGATCAACCCACCCAATAAGAGATTATAAAAGTCTTTGCCATAATAGCAGACACGACACCATAGGGGTTTCATCGGTTAAGAAATACTATGAAACCCTTTTTATTATGATAGATACTTCTATTTCTTAAATATAGTGTTGTAATATAACATACTCCGCTTGCAATACAACTAAACAGTTATAAAGAGGAGTTCTCACGTCGTAACAGTCGTTTCCCTAACTTTATCACCTTACTCATACGACAATAATGTTCATAATGTCGCATTCTATGTTGATTATGTAATGTATATATACTATTCTAAATGAAGGTTCGTTTAAAAAATATTTAATCAAAACTTGAATATTGTGAATTTTGTAGAATTTCCAGATCGTACTTCGGACGAGACAAAGAAAGAAAAGAATAAATCCTCCCGCAACACGCAATCCTCACCAGGAGGCGGTTCATGGATATGGGGAATTATCGGTGCTGTACTATTCCTTTTACTATTAAATAGCGTGATATTTCCAGCCGTTAGCCAACGTAGAGTAGAGGCTACCGATTATGGAACATTTATCGCCACAGTAGAGCGAGGAGAGGTGAAGCAAGTAGTAATACAGGAAAACCAAATAATTTATACCACCAACGACAAAATGTTCAGCACTGGTGTTGTAGACGATCCTGGATTAGTAGATCGTCTGTTGGCAGCCTCTAGTCCCAACGATGGTGGTAAGATTGAGTTTGTGCAGAAAGTACAGAATCAAAGGGCACCGATAGCTGAACTACTGTTGTGGTGGATTTTGCCAGCTTTACTTTTTTGGCTTTTTTATCGTTCTATGGCGCGACGTTTTTCCCACAACGGTGAATCCGGAGGCGGTTTTGGTATGGGTAACGTAATGTCGCTAGGTAAAAGTGGTGCCAAAGTATATGCTGATACCGATGTAAAGACTCGGTTTTCTGATGTGGCTGGACAAGACGAAGCAAAGGCCTCTCTACAAGAGATGGTGAACTTCCTACACGATCCTAAGAAATATACAGCCCTTGGAGCCAAATTACCCAAAGGAGCATTGTTGGTAGGGCCTCCAGGTACTGGCAAGACTTTAATAGCCAGAGCTGTGGCTGGTGAAGCAGGTGTACCTTTTTTCTCTATGTCTGGATCTGAATTTGTACAAATGTTCGTAGGCATGGGTGCAGCAAAGGTTCGCGATCTGTTTAGCGAAGCAGCTAAGAAAGCCCCCTGTATTGTTTTCATTGACGAGATCGATGCTATTGGAAAAAGCCGTGAAGGATCAATTGGAAACAACGATGAACGCGAACAAACACTCAACCAACTTCTCACCGAAATGGATGGATTCGAGGGGGATAAAGGAGTTATTATTCTAGCTGCTACCAACCGCCCCGATAGCTTAGATAAGGCACTACTGCGCCCAGGACGCTTTGACCGTCGCATACAAATGGAGCTACCCGATTTAGAAGGCAGAAAAGCTATCATCCAAGTACATCTAAATCATGTTCGCCACGAAGAGATTGATCTCGATGTTGTGGCACGCGCCACTGCTGGTTCATCGGGCGCTGATTTAGCCAACATCGTCAACGAAGCAGCATTACGAGCAGTGCGTACAGGCAAGCAAGCAGTCACTACTGCCGATATCGAGGAAAGTGTAGAGACTGTAATGGCTGGCGAACAGCGTAAGAACGCAGTCATATCACCTGAAGAGAAAAGAATTATTGCCTACCATGAAGTGGGCCATGCGATGGTAGCAGCGGCTCAAAGTAATTCGGCTCCAGTTCATAAAATCACCATTGTCCCACGTACCTCTGGAGCATTAGGTTATACTATGCAAGTTGACACAGGCGAACGATTTCTATATAGTCGTGAGTTCCTACTCAACAAGTTGGCCACACTTACTGGCGGACGAGTGGCAGAAGAGCTTATTTGTCATACTTGTACTACTGGGGCTAGCAACGATATTGAACAAGCCACCAATTTAGCTCGATCAATGGTAACGCGCTATGGTATGAGCGATAATTATGGTATGATGGCTCTCGAAAACCAAGGCAATGCCTATCTTTCTGGGCGTTCGCAAATGGTCTGCAGCGACGCTACCGCAGCCGATGTAGACAAAGAGGTTCAACGAATGATTGCTGAAGCAAAAGACAAAGCATCGCGAATAATTGCTGAGCATATGGACAAGATGTATGCTGTAGCTGACTATCTGTTAGAAAAAGAGACTATAACTGGCGAAGAGTTCATGACAATATTGAACCAAAAATAATAATCGACTACCTTGTTCGTTATTGTCTAATAGATGAAAACGATCGATGAGACTACAATGGCACTATGGGGCCATGACGTATGGGAGGGAAGGCTGGCCATATCCGACAGTCTTCCTTCTGTACCGTTAAAACTGATGGTTGGGACTATTGTACTATGTCGCAAAGGACATTTAACTTTAGTAATCGATAACAACACCATTATGTTGGAATCCAACCAAATACTATTCATCACTCCCGGATCTATCCTCTCACAAGTTGAGTTAGAGGACGAATCAAAGTATATGGTCAGCATGATCACTAGAACTGAGATATTCCGAACATCACTACATCACCGCCCTATAGAACTAATCCAAGCACTACGCACCAATCCTGTTATTAATATTGAGGGAGCCGATGGGGTAATAGCTGATGCATATCAGCGTTTAGCTGACCTTGTTATTCACGACAGACGTAAGCGTCCGTATCATCAACAAGTAGCCTCCTTATTAGTAGACAGCTTTGTTTACGAACTTCTCAACCTACTAACAGCCCATATAAATCCCTCCAACAATTGGAGCCCTCTCTTCCAACGGTTTGTTGTTTTAGCAGATGTTCGAAAAGGATCGTTACGTTCCGTGAATGAGGCTGCCCAGTTACTATGCGTTTCTTCTAAACATCTAGCACGTGTAGTGAAGGAATCTTGCGATATATCCCCTTTAGAATATTTAGATATGCTCACGCTCCACGCTATCGTCGCTCAACTCCGGCAAACCGACCTTCCTCTCAAGGATATCGCTGCTAATTTCGGTTTTCCAAACGCATCAGCTTTTGGGACCTTCGTCCGACGCCACTTAGGTATTACCCCTATTACTATCCGCAAACAGGGTCGTTAATTTTTTTTTATTTCTTTGTATTCTATAACAATTTTAATAACAAAAATAGCGGGTAATTTTAGAAAAGAATAGTCACTACTTTGTTGTTATGTGTTTTCATCAAAAACAATCCCTTGGAACGTATCTAGCACTCTATCCTGTACATACTTAAGCATATAATTCGTTAAATAATACTCTATTCAAAAAACTAAAGTAAGATTTTCTTGACAAAAAAACAGTTTTCAAGAAACTATCTGAGCATTATTGTATAAAAAAGCCAACAACGATTACCAAGACCGTTGCTGACCACAATAAAACATAATAAACTCTTTTTTTTACTTGTTAACGAGTTGGAGGTATTCCTCCTCAGAAAGGATCGGAATCCCTAGTTTCTCTGCTTTCTTTAGTTTTTCAGGACCCATTTTTTCTCCAGCCACAAGGTAGGATGTCTTAGCGCTGATACTACTCACTACCTTGCCACCATGCTGCTCAATATGTGCTTTAATCTCATCACGACTGAAATCTGAGAATACACCGCTCACCACAAATGCCAAACCCTCGAGCTGACTACCCCGTTGATTATCGACAATATCCATTTGTAGACCTGCCTTACGCAAACGACGTATAATATCGAGATGGAATGGATCTTTGAAATAGTCGGCCACTACTTGTGCCGTCTTGTTACCAATATCCTCTACTTCAGCCAGTTCATCCACAGAAGCAGCAATCAACGCATCGATATGTTTGAAATGGCGCGCCAATTTCTTGGCTCCCACCTCTCCCACGAAACGAATGCCCAGCGCAAAAAGTACTCGTTCGAAGGGGACACTCAACGAAGCCTCTAGTGCGGCGATGATATTCTCCGCACCCTTTTCCTGAATGGTGCTACGACGGCCGTTTATATCAGCCTCCGTTTCAAGTCCTACCAACTGCTCCATTGTGAGATCATACAAATCAGCAATATTCTTTACCAATCCCTTATTATAAAGTAACTGTAATCGCTCAGAACCAAGACTGTCAATATTCATCGCCTTGCGGGCTACAAAATGCTCTAACCTTCCTACGATCTGAGGGGGACAACCGTCGCTATTAGGACAATAGCGTCCTGCTTCACCCTCGAGCTGTACCAACGGAGTACCACACTCAGGACAGACGGTAGCATAGGAGATAGGGCTGGCATCGACCTTACGATACTCCATATCAACACCCACCACCTTAGGAATGATTTCACCACCCTTCTCGATAAACAGATGATCACCCTCGCGAATATCCATTTTCTCGATGAAGTCAGCATTAACTAACGTGGCCCGGCGTACCGTAGTACCACCTAGCCAAACTGGCTCCATATTAGCCACGGGGGTGACAATACCAGTACGACCCACTTGGAATGAAACACTTAGGAGAGGGGTGCTAACTTGCTGTGCTTTGAACTTATAAGCAATAGCCCAACGTGGCGATTTAGCAGTGAGTCCCAATTGGTCCCAAAGAGCTGTCTGGTTGACTTTAATGACAATGCCATCGATAGCAAAGGGGAGATTCCATCGAGCCTGATCCCAATATTCGATAAAAGCACGTATCTCATCAATATCACGACACTCTTGGATATAAGGCTGTACCTTGAAGCCCATTTGCTTAGCCCACTCGAGGCGGCCGCTATGGGTGTCGCATTGGCGATACTGTGAAGCTAGTGAGGGGTGCATCATCATGAAATACATACAGAACATCAACTTCCGTTTAGCACACTCGCGCGAATCTTGCAACTTAAGCGAACCCGATGCTGCATTGCGTGGATTAGCAAATGGTTCTTCCCCCTCAGCTTCGCGCTGCTGATTGAACGCGTTAAAGGCATCATAAGGGTATACTACCTCTCCTCGCGCCTCAAAATCGTCAGGGAAATCGCCTCGCAACCGCAGCGGAATAGTTGCGATGGTTCGAGCGTTGGAGGTGATATCATCGCCTATAGTACCATTGCCACGGGTAACTGCTTGAACTAATTCGCCCCCTTTGTATGTAAGTCCAATGGCCACACCATCATATTTTAGTTCACATGTATAACTAAAAGGAATCGAACCTAAAAGTTTGCGGGTGCGTGCCTCGAATTCCACGATCTCGTCGATGCTATAGGTGTTACCCAACGAAAGCATAGGGAAGCGATGAGTTACCTGACGGAACGTTTTATTGATCTCGCCACCCACCCGCTGGGTAGGAGAGTTAGGCGAAGCCAACTCAGGGTACTGACGCTCTAAATCAATAAGTTCTTGAAGTAGTTTATCGAACTCATAGTCGCTAATCAGCGATGTATCGTTCATATAATACTCATGATTATATTTCTCAATAAGCTGACTGAGTTCTTCAATACGTTTGCGGATAGGGTCGAGTTCTATTTGGCTAAAAAGATCCATAAGGAGACTTGTAACGATAATGATTATTATATGAATGCATTATTGCAAGATGATTATTCTTTAGAAAAAGGCAATTTGTGATTTAGAGACCAATATCCTTCAAAATTGCAAGATACAGGACCAATAAGGCGCACATGAGAGAAGGTTGAGCCCAATGACTGGAAGGTAACATTGAAAGAGCCGCCACGAGTGGCCAGTTGCTTACAGCCGCTCACAAGAGCACACGCGGTCACACCAGTACCACATGCCCACGTTTCATCCTCAACTCCACGTTCATAGGTACGCACAAAGAGGGTTCCATCCGATCGTTTTTCGATAAAATCGACATTGGTTCCTTCTGGGAAGACAGAATCAAGATAACGCAAGCGGCGCCCCTCCCCCACTACATCGTAGTGTTCCAAATCATCAACCCACTGCACATAATGAGGACTGCCAGTATCAAGAAACCAGCCATCTAGGCAACGATGAACGTTTTCGACAGCTATATCCTTCATAGCTAAACGGACAATGCCTTTCCTTTGAATAGGATCCCACTCTAGTATTTCCCCCTCATGAGGACCATCATAACCCACAAAATGATAACAGTTAGGTTGTTGAGGCTTAATACTTAACATGTGGGCAAAGGCAGTAATACAACGTCCTCCATTGCCACACATCGAACCGAGATACCCGTCGCTATTGTAGTAACGCATCTCAAAATCATAACCATCAGCTAAACCGAGAGTCATCAATCCATCAGCACCTACACCGAATCGACGATGACAAATATTAGCTATATGTTGTTGAGATAATTGCAAGTCGGAATGTCGTATATCAATGAGAATAAAGTCATTGCCAGCTCCGTCAAATTTATAAAAATTCAGTTGATTCATGATTCGTTATTGTCATTACTGAGCACCTCTCCTAAAGAGGGGGGAATATGGCTATGGTTGGGATCACCATGAAGGCCTGAATCGCCAATGGGAGCAAACTCATCATCGGGGGGGGGCAATGGTATATTTCTTAGTAGCAAGCACCAAGATAGAACATATGATGATAGAGAAGAAAATAACAGCATAGACCACATGCTTTATCATGGTAGCGCCAGGAATTAAAGTGTACCCTAACGTACGGTTAAGTTGTTCAGGAATAGAAGCCAATACAGCCGAAGCCAATCCTTTAGGTATCATCATAGAGACAACTATACGGTCGATACGGCTGTTGGGGCGACCCACCACAGAGATGAGTAGGAATCGCATCACATAGAGTGCTAGCGATATAATCAGACCATATAGCAAGGCCGTGCTATTCGAGAAAGGAATGCAGATACCGATATATACAAAGAAGTAAGTCTTAAAAATAAAGAGCATCTCTTTGTAAAAACTCTTCTCCTCTGGCTTGAGGCTATGGAAGGGATGACGCTTGAACCCCAATGGTACAATGTTCGCAATTGAGTCGGTATTACCTAATACAACACCGAAGGCTAGTGAGGCAATGGCACCACTAAAACCAAGGGTTTCAGTAAGACCATAAATAATAAAGAGGAAAGCAGCAGTAAGGAACATGGGATGAGGCAGCCGACGTACTCGATCGAGCAGTAATGACCATACAACACCGCCTAAACCGCCTAACATCAAAGCCATTAGAACCGATGTCAACACTTTAAATAGCAGTCTACTGATGCTAAAATGGCCCATTTCGAATCCTTGTATAATAGAGAGCGAGACGACAATAGAGAGTACTGCCGAAAGTGCCGATTCAAGGGTGAGGACAGTACGAGTGTATTCACTCACCTTCATCTGCTTGATGAGAGGAATCACTATAGCAGCTGCCGTACCTCCCATCATGGAGCCCAACAAGATAGAGACACTCCATTCGAAGCCCATCTGATGAGCTATAACCGCCACCACTATAGCCGAAAGAATAAAAGAAAAGAGCGTTACCTGAACAAACCCCCTCCATGTGCGACGAATAGAGTTAAGACTCATGTCAACACCGCTGTCAAACAATACAAAAAGGAGGGTTAGAGATGCAAAGACGCCAGCTACTGAGCGAAGCATCTCGGGGGTAACCCATCGGAATACAGGCCCAATGAGGATACCAATCATCAACAGAAGTAACACATCGGGTATGCGCAACTTGCTAAACCAGTAGGCAAACAAGTGAGCAAAAAAGATAAGCGCGCCTAATATGATCAATGTTGTACCCATATACGATAAGCCATTAGGGTTAAAAATCAATATCGGTGAATACTAACCGGAAAGCTCCAAGACTAGCATTTTTTTGTAGCATTGCTTCGAATTTCTCGGTTGGAGTATAGGCTTGTTTCTTTGCCTTCTCCATCAACACATTGACGGTGCTATTGAGATGTACGTGACCCGACTTTTTTCGAATATAAGTAAGGATAGCGGTTTTTTCACCGTTATAGTCGCGTTCAAAGAAGATGTTATGGGTAGTTATCTTGAAATTATTTTGGTCAACTAATGTTAATTGGCAATCGTTAGCTGCTTGGACAAAGGTATCATTACCGAGCGTTGACAGAGCCTCATCCCATAAAACTTTAAGATTTTCATCGTTAAGGGTAATTGCCTCTATCGGTTTCTCTACAGAATAAGAAGTAAGAGGTTGAGCAATTGAAGTTGTAGCCAACTTGGAAGGCATCTTGACAGTAGCATTCGTCACAGACTGTGGAGACATATGAACTGACGTCTGGTTGTCGGGCTGCTGGGCGAGCTGTTGTGGTGCTACTGAAGACATAGGAGAAACCTCCTGAGGCCTAGAGGACGTCGGGGAAGCAGGCTGTGAAACAGTAGCAAGAGGGGTTCTATGTTCCGCTTGTGGCGATCTAGCTAGGCCTAACAGGAGCCCGGCTCTCTGGCACGGGCAGTGGGGGTTGCTGTTGTAGACTTAACGAAGCTAGTTTGGTTAGGCATACCTCGACAAAGAGGCGTTTATTACTAGCATCACGGAAACGATATTCAAAATCGGATACGATATCAAGATAACGGAGCAGAATACTGAGTCCTGTATTGGTAGCCTGCTCACCGAAACGAAGTCGAGTTTCATCACTCACTTCCAATAATCTATGAGTAATAGGATCGATGCTAACCAAGAGATTACGCAAATGGGTTGCCAATCCAGTGAGGAAAGGTTGACCATCAAAACCTTTATCAATTATCTCTTGATAAAGTAATAGAGTGTTAGCAATATCGCCCTGACGGAACAGATCCACAAAACGGAAGAAGTATTCGTGGTCGAGCATATTCAAGTTGGCAATAACCGACTGATAGTTAAGGTTACCTTGGGTGAAACTTACCAACTGATCGAAGATTGAGAGAGCATCTCGGAGACCACCTTCAGCCTTTTGAGCAATAATGTGGAGGGCGTTAACTTCATAATTCACACCTTCGCTCTTGGCTACATATTCTAAGTGATGAACAATATCTTCAGCACTAATACGCCTAAAATCGAACACCTGACACCGAGAAATGATGGTTGGGATAACCTTATGTTTTTCGGTGGTAGCCAAAATAAATTTAACATACGAAGGAGGTTCTTCAAGAGTCTTGAGCAAAGCATTGAAAGCAGCAGTAGAAAGCATATGCACCTCATCAATGATATATACTTTGTATTTGCCCATTTGAGGTGGAATGTACACCTGCTGCACAAGCTCACGGATTCCATCAACCGAATTGTTGGAGGCAGCATCAAGTTCAAAGATATTCATCGAGGTGCCAGCATTGAACGACTCGCATGATTCGCAATGGTCGCAAGCCTCAGTGCTGTCAGTAAGATTGGTGCAGTTGATAGTCTTGGCAAGAATTCGGGCGCAAGTAGTCTTTCCTACACCACGAGGACCGCAGAAAAGGAAAGCCTGTGCAAGTTTGCCTGTACGAATGGCATTTTTGAGTGTAGTAGTGATATGTTGCTGTCCTACGACACTTTCAAAGGTCTGAGGACGATACTTTCGTGCTGATACTATGAAGTTTTCCATCGTTTTATGCTACAAAATGAGTTTTCAAAATTACAAAGATTTTTTGGATTTTCTCCTTTATTCATATAAAATATTTCTCATCAGAACGCTATATAGTATGAATATCAGCATTATATATTCAAATCAATTCATTTTTGGGTAGTTATCCCTTATAAGTTTTTATAGTGCATCCACATTTCTTTCCAATACTCATCATACCTTGTTTTACCAATACCTATATCTCCCCGTCACGGAGAGTAATATCTCTCGCCACAAGCAATCGCCATAGTAAAACACAAAGGAAGGTGTAATAAGAGCAACTAGTTTTAACAGACAAGCAGGCAAAAATGATACAATTTATTAATAATCCAATACATTTTCCCTACTATATATAGAACAAAGAAAGAAACAAAAGGGTTGACCCAACTGCAAACGGGGTTCGAGCGTATTACAACTCATGGTTTATCCATATAGTTATAAGTAATTGTTGAGTTTGGAAGTTTTCAACTTAGTAAGGAAATGAATATTTTCCTTTACTAGTGAACCGATCATGGAATCAAAACTAATTCCCTTCTCGTCAAGGAAACGCATCGTGATAGGCTGAACATAGAGTTGAGGGACAGCTTCGAGGAGAATTGCGAGCGACTCAAGCTGAAGGCGTGTAGCATCCTTCTCGGTGGTAAGTAGTAACTTGCGTTCACCTGGTATAGCATTGTATTTTTCAATGATGTTTCTCAAGTCGCGGGCATTGAAAGTATGGTGATCTGGGAAAGAGAGGTGAGTGACGGTACACCTTTGCTTCACATAATCAACTAATGGTGTAGGATTAGCAATACCTGTAACGAGTAGCACGTGGTCAACCTGATCGAGCGGATTGTCTTGTGTTGAAACACTACCATGAAGCGTGAGACGATAAGGAATTCCATAATCGACGCAAGCGAAGAAAATGTGCTGGAAGGAAGTAAGACCCAAATCAATGATTAAATTCTGCTTCTCGATAGGAGGTATAGGATTAGGACATTTTGTAACCACTACGATATTGGCACGCTGCTTGGCACTGCGAAATTCACGAAGATTACCAAAGGGGAGGATGTAATCGCGAGAAAAAGGGTGCTGATACTCAGTGAGGAGAATATTGATGGTTGGTTTGACATAACGATGTTGGAACACATCGTCGAGCACTACCAACTGTGGGGCATCAGGCAAAGATAGTAACTGCTTAATTCCTTCAACCCTCTTTTCACATACCGAAGCTTTTACCTTAGGAAATTTTTTAGCCATCATAGCCATCTCGTCACCTAACTGTTGAGGGTTACAACTACCATCGTTGAGGATGAAGCCATGTGTTTTGCGACCATAACCTCGACTAAGGAGCGCTGTAGGCTGATTCTCAGAAAGTAACCGCAGCAAATATTCTACCATAGGAGTCTTACCCGAGCCTCCCATACAAAGGTTTCCAACACCAATAGTCATTACCTGAGGAGCTTGTTGACGTTTGATACCCAACTCAAACAGCATATTACGAATAAAGACACCCACAGCGTACCATATGGTAAAGGGGAGGAATAACCAGGGCCATATTCTGTGATGTGAACTCATGTTTATATATCGTTTTATGTTGGTTGCATACAGATAACGTTTGTCGTATTGCTCTCCTCAGAGAGACTTTGGCGACGGAGATGCTGAAAGATTGTCGCATAGGATCGAGGAGGAGTTAATCGAGCAGTTTGTTCTTGTTTTTCGAAATGCAAAAATACACATTTTTTTAGATTTAGCAAAAAAAAGAGTTAAAACGTTTGGCGATAACAATTTTTTGTGTACTTTTGCACTCGCATTAGATATGAGTTACTAACCATTAAATTTATATTCACATGAAGAAAATCAAATTTTTAGCATTCGCATTAATAGCTATGGCCGTTGTTGGTCTGGCTAGTTGCAAAGGCACCGAGGAAGAGGATATCCAAACCTATGATCTGACCAACGCCACTCCTTATGTAGTTAGCAATTACGACTACACCCCCACAGCAGCATATGGAGTATCGTTCACTTTAGGTATTGAAGGCGATTCGCTGATGGCTATCAACGGTTTAAGTTCTGTCAAAGATGGCTTTACCAATTTACTTCCCTCAACAGCCCAGTTTGCATCGGACGCTAGCATCGTCGACTTCGGCAAAGCCCGCAAGGTTAGCAGCGTTGATGAAATCCCCACCACTGGATATGCTCCTAAGGCATTGGCTCAAGAGGGTCATGGTTATGTGATGAAGATCGAAAGTAACTCCATCGCCACCAATTATCCCAACGCAACGGTAAAAGATCCTGAGACAATGTATGTACGCTTCATCATTACTGAAGCTACCGAAAATGGCTACAAGATTGCTGTTGAATATCCTTTTGAAGTTACCGAATAATTGAAGTTTTTTCTGTAAACAAGTAAAGAAAGACAGCCGACTCAAAGGAATCGGCTGTCTTTTTTTATTTGGGGTATTTGAAAACACCAATAGGAAAGAAGCGATACCTATTTCTCTAATTGACTAAGCAGCCAAGCAAAAGAGAAATTCTGATACCACAACTCACAAGCTCCGTTAGGATTCTTTTCTAGATAGCATCCAATAGTTCCATCACTTAAGAGGGTGAGAGAGCTATAAACCGAAGGACCCGTGTAGAGACTGACGGGATCTTGCCATGTTTTACCTTCATCGTAGCTTACAAAGATTGATACATTCTCACGGTTCATAGAATTGGGAATGCTATGGAGCAAGATGTTACGGGAACCACCTTGATCGACAGCCGAATAGCGCAGCAACTCACCATTACAAGCATTGGTAGTCATTTCTGGCCAGCGACCTTGGGTACCCCAGGTAACGCCCCCATCGGTAGAGATATTGTAACCACGAGCCCCATTCTGGCGAACGCTCATGAGGATACTTCCATCAGTAAGTTCAATTACTTTGGCCTCGTCGCCTCCAATATAGGCTTTATCAGAGACGTGCCACGTATATCCTTCGTCATCGCTATAAACCACGAAATTATCAGCCACATATCCTCCAGGACGATGGAGGGCGGTAACAAACATTATACGTCCTGCATGAGGACCCCGCTGCAATCGTAATCCATTACCAGAAGCGAAGAAACCTCCCAAGTAGTTGCGGGTAGCAACGTTATCGGAGTTGGGGCCCCAGATAGTGAAGGTGATGTCAGTAAGAGTGCTCCAAGTAGCACCACCGTCGTTACTACGACACACAAAAGTACGAATAGGATCAGAAACTGTAGACGCCCAGAAACCATTGCCTCCAGCAAAAGCACAGATGATGTCGCCCGAAGCAGTAGTAACAAGAGCAGGGTCACCATAGCCATGCTTACGACCAGTACCTTGTGCAATAGTGATGGGTTCGGTCCAAGTGCGACCATTATCGGTGCTACGACGAGCCACCACATCAATATCTTCAGGTAGGTCAGTTTCGTTGTATTTACGTTTGTCATTAACCGCTAGGAGGCTGCCATCGGGCAACGCCATAATAGCAGGTATACGATAATTGGTAGAACCATAATCGCCTGGGGAAAAGAGTCGTTGCTCATAGAAGAACACCGAATCGGCCATCGAGGTAGGAGGTTCTGGTTGGATAGGTTCAGGCGTACACGCCAAAGCCATCAATACGCCTATGGCGATGGGGATAGCTGCAAATAGTTTCATCATATCATTTTTCATATTAAGGGTTAGTAAAATAATTTTTGGATTATCTATGGTGTTTCTTTTTCTTAGAACGATCTCCTTTGTGGTGATCGAAAGGGAACCAGCTACGAACTGGCATGTCTAATCCCACATCATTCATATAATTATAGGTAGCCATTCGGAGTCCTTCGCCTACAGCATCAATATCGTAAGAGAAGAGAGGCTCTTGGGGATCGTGCCCTTGCCGATAGTAGTCAATCTCGTTATTGCAGAAGGGGTGAGGAGTGATTGAAGAGCGACAAACACCGAAGCGTTCGGGATGCATACCCGAAGGACTATGATCTGTCATAGCATATCGATGCCAAAATGCCGACTGAACGATACCTTCACTAAACATACTGCGCACCACTTCAAGTGCGTTATAAGTTTCATCTAATGTTTCGGTGGGGAATCCATACATAAGGTAAGTATGTACCATAATGCCTGCCTGACGGAAGTGTCGGCAAGCTTCGATTGTCTGTTCAACAGTTACCCCTTTGTCCATTAGTTTAAGCAACCTATCGGATGCAACCTCAAGTCCGCCGCTTACTGCAATACAACCAGCATCAGCCATTAAATAGCAGAGCTCAGGTGTGTACGCTTTCTCAAAACGGATATTACCCCAAAAGGAAAAGACCAAATGACGCCGAAGAATCTCTTCCGAGACCTCACGTAGCAGTTGTGGAGGAAGCGCCTCATCGACAAAATGAAAACCACTGATGCCCGTTTGTTGAGATATCTGCTCCATCCGATCAACCACCAAGGAGGCATGAGGAGCTTTATAACGACCTATGTAGTCGAGACTTGTATCACAGAAGGCACAGCGGTGCCAATAGCATCCATGAGCCATCATCATCTTATTCCAACGCCCTTGACTCCACAAACGGTGCATCGGGTTGGTCATTTCCGCCAACGAAAGATAGAGATGCATAGGTAGCCCATCAAAAGAAGGGGTAGTATCAAAACAGATACCAGAAGCCTCCTCATCAGGATGTTGCTTCTGATTGAAATCGCTAGGTTGCGGCAATCTTAGATAGGGATGAGCAAAGTAAGTCCGCAGTAGGATCGTTTCGGGATTAGGAGACTCTTCCCTACCCTGTTGTTCTAGATATTGGGCCCAACGAAGCAGAGGTAGTTCCCCATCGTCAAGAGTGAAAGTATCTGTATAGCTGAAAATTCGTACATCGCTTAGCTGTCGCCATTCCGTATTGGGGAATCCTCCTCCAATATTAATCTTGATATCAGGATAATGGCTTCGCAAATACTGCCCGCAGCGGAGAGCTCCGTAAAGACAGCCAGGGAAAGGCACCGAGAAAGCTACCACTTGAGGCTGAGAGAGGACTATATGCTGCTCCAATAACTGCAACAATATTTTGTCGATAGGCGACGGATCTGATAACAACGCCGATTCCATCTCATCGAAAGTAGGAGCATAAGAGGCAATTTGTTCAGCATAACGGATCAAATCGAAATGAGGATCAACCGCTTCGCGAATCAGATCAGCTAAATCTTCTATATAAAGCGTTGCTAAATAACGGGCCTTATCTTCTATACCTGAAGTTCCAAAAGCCCATTCCATATCAGCCAATTGGTTGAAGCGAGGCCCCTCAGGGAGCAGAGAACGGTTAGCAATACGGGGAGCCAGCGTGTCGTCGTTATGGTGTAAAAAACGAATCACCATTTCCACCGTATCGGCATACTGGCCTCTATGAGCAATCATCTCAGCCAACCCAGTGGGAAGATCCATGATATGTTGGGTAGCTATGTCAAACACCTGTTCGATAAAAGAGCGCCGATAAACCACATTAACCAACTCGATACCCAAATCGGCTTGATCGGCCTGATGACCGTTAGCATCGAGGAAACCCTTCAACACAGTGGTAGCAGGATAAGGGGTGTTGAGTTGCGTTAGCGGTGGTGTAACAAGCAAAAATTTCATCGAATGTAGGTGTATGGTGTTAAGAGACTTTAGTTTTATGATCTATATTGCGGCGCCACTGCCAATATTTGATACGATTCATAGCTCGATGCTTCACAAAATGCTTAAAAGTAGATTCGTCGGCATCAGCCAACTGCTCGAGCGACTCCAAAAGTTCATTGCTCACAGTCAACTTTACTGGTGCAGTAGCATTATAGGGGCAAGCCTGCTGACAACAATCGCACCCATATGCATAGCCCGCCAGCTTGAGTTGAGAGGGAAGTTGAGGATTGCGATTTTCGATGGTGTTGTATGAGATACACCGATTCGCATCAACCCAGTAATGTGTTCCTTCATGCTGCAAAGCCTGATTGGGACAAGCTTGAAGACACTTTTGGCAATCACCACAAAGATTATCTATGGGAGTGTCATAGTGATCTACCTCCTGATTGATTAGCAGTTCGCCCACAAAACAGTAGGTTCCTAGGTAAGGATTTACGAGCAAAGTATTCTTACCAATCCACCCCAAACCACTACGCTGAGCCCACGATTGATCGCTGATGGGAGCCGTATCAACACAAGGACGCCCCTCTAGATGAGGATAGCGTTCTTGCAAAGCCAATAATAACCGATAAAGTTGCTGTTTCATCGTATGATGATAGTCAGCACCATAAGCATATTGAGCTATGCGATGGGTCCCCTTCATGGTTTGACTAGGTTTATACCCCAAGAGCACACTAACAACACTCTTTGTCCCCTCCATAAGCCGACGGGGATCAGCCCGCATCTCGACATGCTCTTCCATATAAGCCATCGAACCCTGACAGCCAGCAGCCAACCAGCGACGAAGATGTTCCTCGAAGAGAGGCAATGCTTCAGCACGAGCCACACCACAGGCGTCGAAACCCGACTGTCGTGCTAATTCTTGGATGGTGGCGTATGACAGCATAGCCCATAACAATATTAAGCCTGATCGTCTTGCTGATCAACGGGACGTTTTTTGCTGCCGTCGTATAGTTTAAACTGCAAGAAACGGCAATCGAGAGCTCCATTCAGCAAAGCAATCTTCCTGGAAGGATGAAGACCGATATGTTTCATTGCCTCGAAGTCGCTCGTAATCAACCATACTTCGCAACCCTCACCGTAAAGGTTCTTAAAAGTATTTCCTAGTTGTTCGTACATTGCATTGAGGTCTTCAATCTGAATACGTTCACCATAAGGGGGATTGGTTACGATGAGGGTTCTTCCTTCGGGAGGTGCTTGGTCAACGAACGAGCCATTATAAAGCATCACATCCTTGTGGAGCTTGGTAAACTGAAGATTCTTTTCGCACTGTTCCAGAACCTTCATATTGATATCATTACCCCAAATCTCGTAGTCGAAATCAAGACTACCAATCTTCCGATCCTCCTCAGCCTTGAGGCTCTTCCATTCGGCCATATTGAATTCTTTCCAATTGCGGAAACCAAAATCTGCTGTACGATAATATTGAGCAGGGATACAATTAGCCATCATGGCGGCTTCAATGAGCAGAGTACCAGAACCACACATAGGGTCCATGAAGTTGCAGTCGCATTTCCAGCCAGCCAACTTCAGCATACCAGCAGCCAATACCTCATTGATCGGAGCAACACCTACTGCCTGTCGATAGCCACGCTTATGGAGAGACTCACCACTAGAATTCATCAGCAGAGTTACATGATTGTCGTGGATATGGAGGTTGAACTTATAGTCAGCATTCTCAGTATCAACAGAGGGACGACGACCAAAGTTTCGGCGGAAACGGTCGGCAATAGCATCTTTGGTACGGAGGGCGGCGTAATAGGCATGAGTGAAAATATCACCACTAGTAGCACTATCAATCATGAAAGTACTATCAACATCTAGTATCTTCTCCCACTTAATTTGGTACACTTGATTATATAGTTCGTCGGTGTCGTTGGCATCAAATTCGGCAAAAGGACGTAGGATAGATAGTGCTGTACGACAACAGTAGTTGGTACGATATAGCACACGCATATCGCCCTCAAAACGGACAGCCCTTTTGATAGGCTCGATATGAGTAGCACCAAGTTCACGAAGTTCGTCGGCAAGCACTTCTTCCAATCCCTGCATCGTTTTTGCAATCATAGCAAAACGTTGGCCACTAGGTTTTTCTTGCGGGAGCACCTTCCCGCCCTGTTTCTGTATTATCATATTAATGTATAAAGTTTTCTTTATTGGTTGGCATCCATATGAAAAGGGATACACGATTTAAGACTCTGTATTAGTATGCTTTTGTGCTTTTTGCCGTTGACTGAGTGATATCATATGCTCTCTCCTTCGACGCCGATGACGTGACATACCCCGTTCAAGTTCCTCCTCCGTAGCCTCGCGTCCTGCCTCATGAGCCGTCACCTCTTCAGCCGAAGTCATCTTCAGCAGTCGCATCGCATCGCGACTCCTCCTTCCGTTAAGAATAGCGGTATTGATTTCATAGCCCACAAGAAGCACCAAGCAGTTGAAATAAAGCCACAACATCACCACTAAAATCGTTCCTATCGACCCATAGATGATATTATAGCGATTAAAATTATTAAAATAAACCTGGAAAGCCCACGATAGCAGAATGAAACCAGCAGTAGCTACTACAGCACCAGGAGACAGAAAACCAACACGTTGTTTTTTAGCAGGAGCCCAGTAGTAGATAAAACTGATAAGAATAAGTAGGAAAGCCACGATGAGCAGCCAACGACCAATGTTAATTGCAACGAAAGTAAGGGCATTCTTGCCCACTATCTGGTTGTCCACCAAATAGTGTATAAATAGCTTATAACCAAGGAAAAGCAAGAGAACCAACGCCACCATGATAAAAAGCATGAACACCAACATCAAACATACGCCATAGCGCTGCAAGAACGGACGAGTTTCAACACTTTTATTGGCAAAATTAAATGACATCAGTAAACCATGCATACCATTGGTAGCCAAGATAATGGCAGTTGCAAAACCTATCGACAACAAATTACCATGTTTATGCCCCATAATATCGTTTACTGTGGTAGCAATATAATCATAAATAGTTGGGGGGAGAATACCACGCAACTGAAAGAGCAACTCATCTTGCAATCCGTCGACAGGGAAATAGGCTATCAGAGAGAAGAAGAAAATCAACAAAGGAGGTAACGCCATAAGGAAAGAATAGGACATTCCCTTAGCACGTTGCCATAATACCCCATTACTGATACCAGCAAAGAAATAGCGCATCACCACATAGATAGGCACCCCTTCAGAACCAGGAATCATCCTATGCCTCAGCCAATAAAGAGTTTTACGAACCCAACGATGATAAAGCATATGATGGAACCACAGCCCTAAGCGAGTTGAAGGTTGATTGTCTTGCGACTCATAACCCTCCATCAAACTGGTTGAGGACCAATCGTAGGCTTTTCGCGTTCTGTGTTCCTGATGCTTCATTGTTGTCTTAGTAGAAGATAGACTTTCTATAGGAATGAGATACTATGACGAGAAAACAAAGCGTATTCTTTCTAATGTCAATAAAACAAGGTACTATATAATATCAATGCCACAAAGAACTATTCAGCTAGCAAGCTTAAATCCAAACTCTTGATATGATGAGTGAGAGCTCCCACCGAAATGAAATCAACACCAGTCTCAGCATAAGATCTCAAGGTAGCATCAGTGATACCACCACTAGCTTCGGTTTCGTAGCGATGATCAATACGACGAACAGCTTCTCGGAGTGTTGTGGTGTCGAAATTATCGAGCATAATACGATCAACACCACCGTGATCTAACACCTGCTGGAGTTCATCGAGGTTACGCACCTCAATCTCGATCTTCAAATCTTTACCCTTAGATTTGAGGTACTCGTGAGTTCGATCAATAGCTGCTGCTATGCCGCCAGCAAAGTCTATATGGTTGTCTTTCAACATCACCATATCGTATAAACCGATGCGATGATTTGTACCCCCTCCACATTTTACAGCATATTTCTCAAGCAGCCGCATATTGGGAGTTGTTTTCCGCGTATCGAGCAGTCGCGTATTCAACCCTTCCAACATAGACACCATGCGGTGAGTCTCGGTAGCAATACCCGACAGACGTTGCATAAAATTCAACGCCGTCCTTTCTGCTGTTAAAATAGAAGCCGAGGGACCCTCCACAAGCATCACCACATCGCCTTTCTCTAAGCAATCGCCATCCTTTTTCAACAGTTCCACATGCAGCCTCTCATCAACCAATTCAAACACACGACGTCCCACCTCTGCACCGCAGAGTACACCAGGTTTTTTGGCCACCATTTTGGCTTTGCCTTGAGCGTTGGCTGGAATACAGGCTAAGGTGCTGTGATCACCATCGCCTACATCTTCGCGTAGCGCCATCCGGATAAGTTCATCCAAATTTGCTTTGTAGGTCAACATTTCAATTTACTTATTTACAGTAACATAGTACAACAACAACCATACTATGAAACTCATTAAACCATCTGCAAAAATACAAAGATTATAAAAAACGGCAAAAAAAAATACTGTTATAGTGGTTTTTATATCTTTACATCTATTCCCCCACACCAATACGCTGTCCCCCTTCTGCACCAACTTGCACTACATAAATACCCCTCGTCGGCATTGCAATACGCAGAGGACTGATCGTAGCTAACGACGAATAGATTTTCCGTCCAGCCATATCGTAAACAGTTACCTGCTCACCTATAGCCCCTTCTACTACTAGCATCCGTTTTCCACCCCATACACGATGTTTCTGCTGTTCACCTTCAGTAGGAGCAAAAAAAGCCACCATAGAGGAGTCGCCCTCAAGGGTAACACGGCGTGGATTTTCCACACTACCATCTTCCCATCGAACAAAATGACAACCCACCATAGGTAACGCCCCAATCTCTATCACCTCTCCATAAGAATAACGCCCTGTACCAATACCGATACCCCATGAAGGCTCTTGGCTCACCACCGCCAACGCACAACGAAGTAACGGTTCCACTACCGTATCGTAGCTTATTATCGTATCGTGAATGGTGAGATAAAGCGTATCATATAGGAAGATCGTATCATAAAGGTGAATGGTATCATAAATAAAGGTTGTATCGGGATAGTTGGCTATCAGCGTATCATAGATATAAGTGGTATCATGGACCCAATAAAAACGAATCAGCGTATCGTACTCCGTCACCCTTACCGTATCATGAACCCAGTAGAAACTAGTATCACGTAGTTGAACAGTATCGTGCAACAAAAGCGTATCGGAATGTATCGGAAAGAAGAGAGCGGTGAGTTGCATCGAATCAGTGACCACCAGCGTCCGAGGATTCTGCATATTTCCATCGCTCCAACCAGCATGATAATAACCGTTATAGGGGACAGCATAAATAGGCACTTCGCTATTGCGCCGATAAATACCGCTGCCTAACGCCACACCCCTATTGCTATCGGCATACAAAAGGAGTTGAATCCAACAACTGCTATCGATCTCGATATGCTGACCCAAAGAGTGCCAAAAAGAATCGTTACTATACGCCAACGATGTGCCACAAGGAACAGCCACAATAAGACTATCGGTAGCAACCCCATATAAAGCAGAAGAGGCCATTATAGGAGGAACCTCACTCCCCACAGTTAGCGTATCGAGGGCCACACATCCAGCCAAAGCACGAGATCTGATATCTTGCACTGTTGAAGGTAGCCTTATAGCCTCTAAAGCCACACATCCCTCAAAAGTATTCGAATCCAGTACAGCCAAATTGGAAGGTAGAACAACAGACTGAAGTCTGATACATCCAGCAAAAGCATGATGCCCCACCTTCTGAACAGAAGTTGGCAACACTACAGAGACAAGATACTGACAGCCACAAAAAGCCAAAGAATCAAGTGCTACAACAGCATAATTGGTACCCTGATAAGCAATACTACTAGGAACCACAAGATGAGAGGCAGGAGAGAAGAACCCTTGATAAGGATTATTCCGATCCGACCCAGGATAGGTTACAGCTACGCCACTACCATCAGGGATGATACGATAATACAGCGTCTGTCCCTCAGAAGTAACACTACTGAAATGATATTCACAATGCCCCCAGAACGGAAGGAACACTAAAAGTAAGCATAGTAATTTTTTGACAATCATAAGCGTCTAAAGGTGTTTGTTAGTTGTAATAAAAAATGCTTATTATTTCACTATGGAAGAATGGCTATAAAACACACAGTCGATTAATCGGACTGTATGTAAACCCGTCGCACTCGTGGTGAAATCGAGGTTAACACCTCGTAGGGGATAGTATCAGCAGCCTGAGCCATAGCCTCGAGCGCTTCAGCATCGGGGAAGAGGAGCACCTCATCACCTTCACAGCAATCCACGCCAGTAACATCAACAAAGCACATATCCATACAGATACTACCCACGATAGGACACTGCTGACCAGCCACCGTTACACGTCCTCTGCCATAACCAATACGTCGAGTAAGTCCGTCGGCATAACCAATAGGAATGATAGCGATAGTAGAAGGACGCGGAGCCACCCAACGGCCGTTATAACCTACTGGATCGCCCTCGGGAATAGCTTTGAGTTGAGAAATACGGGTACGGATATGACTGACACTAGTTAAATGACGTTGCACCTCTGGTTGGGGAGCAATACCATAAAGACCAATACCCAAACGAACCATATCCATCTGCGCTTCAGGGAAACGGGTAATACCCGACGAGTTGAGAATATGACATAAAAGGTCGGGACGATGAAGTTGATCCTTGAGTTGTTGACTCCAACAACGGAAACGATCAATCTGTCGTTGGGTAAAGTCATCCATCGAAGGATCTTCACTGCAAGCCAGATGAGAGAAAGTAGAGGTGGGGCGCAGTCGACACTGAGGATCAGAGAAAGCACGTACCAATCCAGGGATATCATCGCCATCAAAGCCCAGACGATGCATACCTGTATCGAACTCGATATGAACAGGAACGAAACCATCCGGTTGACTTACGAGACGCGCCGTTTGATTAAACAGTTGTAATATACGGAAACTATATATATCAGGTTCTAGCTGATAACGAATAATATCGCCAAAACTCTCCTCTTCAGGGTTCATCACCATGATAGGGAGCGTGATACCTTGACGACGAAGTTCAACCCCTTCATCCGCATAAGCCACCGTAAGATAATCAACATGATTATACTGCAAAGCATTGGCCACTTCCACCTTGCCAGCACCATAACTAGAGGCTTTGACCATAGCCATCAGTCGAGTGGTAGGTTGAAGAAGCGATCGGTAATAGTTGAGATTAGAGACGAGGGCACTGAGGTCGACCTCCATAATGGTTTCGTGCGATTTGTATTGCAGAACCTGTGCTATACGCTCAAAACGGAACATGCGAGCACCCTTAAGGAGGATAGTCTCATGCTGGAAAAGAGCAAAATCGTGTTGTTGGAGACACTGACTGGTGGTTTCATAGAAACTACTGTCGATTCCCTCAAAACACTGACGACAGCGACAAAGCGCCTCTCCAATACCAACAAAACGAGTAATCCCCTTTTGCTGCATCATAGCGGCCACCTGAGAATATAGCTCCTGTTCCACCATACCCGACTGTTGAAAATCGGACATGATAAGGGTTTTACGCTCATGTTGCCGTTCATGTTGTACAAAATCGAGAGCGATGCCTAGCGAGTTGATATCAAGCGAATAACTATCATTGACAAGCAGACAGCCGTTAATGCCTTCAATCAGTTCCAGACGCATAGCCACAGGAGCTAGCTGGAGACACCTACGAGCAATCTCAGCACCATCGTAACCCAGATAGAAGAGCAGCGCTACACACTGCATAGCATTCTCAATAGAGGCGCGGTCAACAAAGGGAATGGTGATATTAAAAGAGTGTTGTTGATAGGCAACCTGAAGGAGCGTTTGGCTGTCACCCTCTTGTGTAGAAGTAAGGACAACATCGTTCTCAGGCGAAGAACCCCAAGTGAAACAATGCAAACCCAACGCTACCGCTTTCTCGCTGATAAGAGAATGGAGTTCCTTCTGGTCGGTGCAATAGATGAGCACTTGACAGCGAGTAAAGAGATGAAGTTTTTCGGCCACCTTTTGGCTGCGCGAAAGGAAATTCTCATCGTGAGCTTGTCCAATATTGGTAAAAATACCGATAGTAGGTTGGATAATATTGCGAAGAGCCTCCATCTCGCCCGTAGTACTCACACCCGCTTCGAAGACAGCCATATCATGGCCAGCATTCAGTTGCCACACAGAGAGCGGCACACCAATCTGTGAGTTGTAACTCTTAGGACTAGAACAGAGATGATGGTCAGGACTAAGCAATTGAACAATCCAATCTTTGCATATCGTTTTGCCGTTGCTACCAGTAATACCCACCACAGGAATATCGAAACAACTCCGATGCTGCGACGCTAACAGCTGTAAGGAACGTACCACATCGGATACATACCAAATATTAGCCTCCTGCAGTGTCTCAAAGCGCTGAAGCAGCGTATCGTCGGTATCGACACTGATAACGAAATTACGGACTCCTTGACTGTATAGATCCTCCACATATCGGGCACCAGTATTACGCTTGGTGGGGATAGCGAAGAAGAGACTGCTACTAGCATCGACTAGCGAACGGCTGTCGGTGAGAAGGCGCGAGAAGGTTGAGTCGGGATGAGATACCTTCTGACGGATAGGATGAAGGATGTCGGTAAGTTCGGTAGGGGTCATAGTACTGAGATGGGTTAGAATATGATTCGTTGAGGTTATATATGCGTTTACCGTTGGGTAATAAAATATATGCGTTTACCGTTGGGCGATAAATATAGAGGAGACAATCCTATCTACTGATGGAGTAGATGGGCAGCCACTTGATCGATGGGCAACGTAGTTTGTTCTCCGCTAGCCATATCTTTGATGGTAGCAGTACCGTTAGCCACTTCCGATTCGCCAGCAAAGAGCACATAAGGAATCCCCTTCTTAGAGGCAAACTCCATCTGTTTCTTCATCTTGGCAGCCTCAGGATAATAGAGTGTAGCGATAGAAGATTTGCGCAGTAGTGCTGCTATCTGGAGACAATAGTTCTGCTCGGAGGGACCGAAATTGATGATGAGGACATGAGCCGACTGACCCAGCTCAGCAGGGAATGCGTTGAGTTCGTTGAGCACATCATAAATACGATCGGCACCGAAAGAGATACCCACACCCGACACATCAGGCATTCCGAAGATACCCGTAAGGTTATCGTAACGACCGCCGCCACATATCGAGCCGATGCTTACGTGATGAGCCTTCACCTCAAAGATAGCACCCGTATAATAGTTGAGACCTCGAGCAAGGGTTAGATCGAGTTCAATCTGGCACTGAGGCTTTACCGCTTCTATCAGAGAGAAGAGCGTCTGCATCTCCTCTACCCCCTTCAAACCCGTAGGAATATTAGCAAAGAGTTCTTGCAACTGCGTCAACTTCTGATTGGCGCTGCCGTTAAGGTTGAAGATAGGATCGAGTGCCACAATCTGTTCTTGGCTAAGACCCCTTTCACTCAGTTCAGCGCGAACGTTGTCGAGACCAATCTTATCGAGTTTATCGATAGCCACAGTGATATCAACAAGCTTGTCGGGAGCCCCAATTAGATCGGCAATACCAGCCAATATTTTGCGATTGTTGATCTTAACCGTTACCTCGATACCGAGACGCTGAAACACTAGATCAATCATCTGCACCAGTTCCAACTCATTGAGGAGCGAAGGGGAACCAATCATATCAGCATCGCACTGATAAAACTCGCGATAGCGCCCCTTCTGCGGACGGTCGGCACGCCATACAGGCTGCAGTTGATAACGGCGGAAGGGGAAAGTGATTTGATCACGATGTTGAACCACAAAACGGGCAAAAGGAACCGTAAGATCATAGCGGAGACCCCGTTCGCAAATCTGAGGAGCCACCTTATGATAATCTTGATTGAAGTCGACATCCTTCATAAAATCGCCCGAATTGAGGACTTTGAAAAGCAGCTTATCGCCCTCCTCGCCATACTTACCCATAAGAGTAGATAGGTTTTCGAGCGAAGGCGTTTCGATAGGTTCGAAAGCAAAAGTTTTGAATACACTACGGATGGTATCAAATATATAGTTGCGACGAGCCATTTCGACCGGCATAAAGTCGCGGGTTCCTTTAGGAATGGAGCACTTCATAACAATTTCTTTTTAAATATTATATACTCATATTATATTGCTCATAAGCTTTACAATACAATCTGCAAAGATACGAAGCTATATTGGATTGGCAAAAAAATAAAATCGTCTCCCCTATCATTCATTGTCAGCCTCCTTATGGTTATTCCCCTCAGTAGAATCCTCTTGCGATACAGGAGGGTTATTCCCCTCAGTGGCATCCTCTTGCAATACCGGAGGAATGGTGAACTGAGTACGATAGGAAGAGAGGAGATGATGACCTATAGGGCATTGAAGACAGAGACGAGGAGTACAGTATTCATTATAGAGTTGGAGGAGCGCCTGACTGTGGTGTGCCGAATGGGCCACGATATGGGCCGAAGCCCACTGCTTGACGATATGATTCTTCTCGGCCGGAAGCTGCTGAAGAAGGTCGACAGCACGATCGCAAAAAGTATCATCATCGTGTTGAACACCATACTCAAACAGCAAAGGAATCCACGCATTGATAAGAAGGATATCAACAAAACTTGTACCCAGACGCTTATCGATAGGAGCGCTCTCCACATCGAAACGATAGTGGTTCACCCAATAGGGAGAAGTAGCATAATCGAAAAGGCGACGCAACTCATCGACCGTATCGATATCCAGCAATCGAGAAAAGAGATTACTACTCGAAGCCAAGAGTGAAGCCAACTGCGCAATACGGATGGTGGGGAAATTGGCAGGTCTGAGACGGAAGAAATGCCAAAGGTGGACATCCATAGGGGTTAGCTTGTAGGCAATACGCAGATACTGATACTCTTTCTGCAACCGTTGAGGATACTCGTCGTTAAAAGCGCCCTCCAACATACCCGCCTATCCAAAGAGGAGAGCCTCAATTCGGAAGGGATTATCCTTTATCTTCGCTATAATAGAGAGCGGAGTAACCTTAGCCAGCATCTCGAAAGCAAAAGCATTTACTTTGCCTCCCAGATAGCGCGCCACCATACAATAACAGGTTGTCTCCCAATGCGAGCGACTATCATCCAGCAGACGTTGCACATCGGAAGCCTTGCGTTGAAGTCGTTCCACAAGCATCCGATCCAGCGTACTTTCCAGGACTATTTGCGGAACCTCTTGGATCTGAAGCATGCAAGGGATAGCAATAGGAATCTGCGGCTGGATCAGCATAGAGTAGCGCGACCATATATCCTCCGGAATGAGATGCTGCACCTCGACGGTAGGCATCGGTTGGCCCAGCTGAGTAACAACAGGCCCATCATTGATATAAACCAGATGAAGAATCACATTATTGTAGGCAGCATCAGCATTGTGGCGATGCAAATTCCAGTCGGTAGCTTTGATGTGAATCTCCACCTGACCCACCCATTGGATACCATCAATGCAAACTCGGGCCTCCGAGAAATCGGGACCCGAGTTGTGATTATAATAACCCACACGAACCACCTCTACTTCTTTGCCATCGGTAGTAACGAGCGGTCCCGTAAACAGACGGTGTTGCCAAAGATAATGCAGAAAAACTTCGGTCATAACGTGTCGAGTTGAATGATTTTACGCTGATAGGTTGAGCAGTTGATAGGATGATAGCGTTCTACGTTGATAAGAGATAGGTTGTTAGAAGTATAGGCGATAACCTAATGATGAGATGCTGTTTAGTTAAATAGCGTACGACTATTTGAACATATCTTTCATTCGGTCAAAGAAGCCTTTCTCCTCTTTGGATGGATTGGGTTGGAAGTTAGGTTTGCTGCAAAGCTTTTCTAACAACTCCTTCTCCTCTTTGGTGACACTCTTTGGGACCCAAACATTGACACATACCAGCAAATCGCCACGACCGTAGCCGTTCACTTCAGGTAGACCCTTGCCCTTAAGACGAAGCACCTTACCCGAAGGAGTACCCTGTTCAATCTTAATCTTCGCCTTACCGCTAAGCGTAGGCACCTCGATGGTGGCACCCATAGCAGCCTGAGCATAGGTGATGAAGACAGAATGGTAGAGATTGTTATCGCTACGCTCAAACTGATCGTGAGGCAGCTCCTCAATCACCACAATAAGGTCGCCAGGAACACCGCCACGCGGAGCCGCATTGCCGCGACCCGAGATAGAGAGCTGCATACCATCGGCCACACCAGCAGGGATATTGATCGTGATGATCTCTTCCTCTTTGACGATACCGTCGCCGTGACAATGAGGACATTTATCTTTGATGATACGACCCTCGCCACCACAATGGGGACAAGGCGACTGCGTTTGCATCTGTCCTAAGATAGTGCGGCGCACCTCAGTAACGACACCCGTACCATGACAGTGAGAGCAAGTTTCGTACTTGTTGTTCTTAGCACCCGAACCACCACACTCCTTGCAGGCAACATATTTGTTGACCTTGATTTTCTTCTCACATCCCTTATCGATCTCTTCGAGCGTTAACTTGACCTTGATACGAAGATTGGAACCGCGAGCCACTCTGCGACCCGAACGCTGACCGCCACCAAAGCCGCCAAAGCCGCCACCACCACCGAAGAAGGAGCCAAAGATATCGCCGAACTGGCTGAATATGTCGTCCATATTCATTCCCTGACCACCGCCAAAGCCGCCACCACCATCAACGCCAGCATGACCAAATTGGTCGTAGCGCGAGCGTTTGTCGGGATCACTCAACACACTATAAGCCTCAGCAGCCTCTTTGAACTTCTCCTCAGCCTCCTTATCGCCAGGATTGCGGTCGGGGTGATATTTCAAAGCCAGCTTGCGGTAGGCGCTCTTTATCTCATCGGCCGAAGCGCTCTTCTGAACGCCCAACACTTCGTAATAATCTCGTTTTGCCATAATAAATGATGTCTTTTATGCAGTGATTTTCGGTTTTTATGGGTTTTTCGTTTTAACAGAAAGAAAGGAGGTTAAATGGCTACAACCACTTTGGGATGACGCAGCACTTTATCGTTGAGATAATAGCCTTTCTCCACCACATCGATGATGATGTTTTTCTGTGACTCATCGGCAGCAGGGATCTGTGCCACAGCCTCATGGATATTCTCATCGAACTTCTCCCCTTTGCATTCAATCGGTTTCATACCCCGCTGCTGCAGAGTAGTCATCAGCTTATTGAAGATGAGTTGCAAACCTTCGCGAGCAGTTTCGTCCTTCGTATTTTGCAGCGCACGCTCCATATCATCAACGATAGGGAGGATCGATTTGAGGACCTCACGACCGCCGTTCAGTATCAGATCGGCCTTCTCGGTGTTGGTACGCTTGCGATAGTTTTCGTATTCAGAGTACAGACGAACATACTTATCGTTCATCTCGGCCAGTTTCTCGCCCATTTCCTGGATCTTATCCTGAGGCGATTCCTTCTTCTTTTTGTCTTTTTTGCTATTCTTAGTCTCCTGCTCGTTTTTAGCAGTGTTTTCATTTTCAGCCTTAGCAGCCTCATTGGCAGCCTCGTTGGCAG
>JAUNHX010000002.1:41341-155703 GCA_030523765.1 Bacteroidales bacterium
TCGTTGATTATCTTCTCAGCGTTCTCCACATCAGCGTTTTGTTCCTGCTTCGGCTGTTCCTGATTCATTTCCTCTTGAGGATTGTCGTTTTCGTTCATATTATGCTGTTTCTTTTTTTTCTTATTATTGAATATTTTCATTTTTACGAATCCTTTCCTATCAATATTGTTGCCAACGAGGGACCACTCTGCCACTTTGTCAGTGAACAATCCTACCCTTACCAATTGGCATAGTTAGAAGAAATTACTTTTTGTTGTTGGCCACCTTACTAGGAGCGACATCATAGAAAAGGTAGTCGCTACGCTGGGGACGTTCGTTGACCAACAGACGGAACCCTTTCAGCCGATGCTTGTCGGCCGGCAACAGTTCGAAAGGATAGGTCTGCATATCGGGATTGCCCATCGTAACAACCCTATTAGGTTGTCTGTTTTCGAAATAGATACGCATATCGCTACCCAATCCATAATTAACACCTATCAGGAGTTTGCGATGCTGAGGACTCTCCTCGGTGATATAGTACAGCATTTCGGCGCTACCCATCACATCGGCATACGTAGGCTCCCCCTTGAGGAAATGAACATCACAATGACGACCCTTCACCTGATTGAATTTTTGGGGATCGAGCTGTTCGAAAGCGAACGTGTTGTTTCGCAGCTGAGCCAAACGCAAACCACTGCTATCGCGATAGATAAAGACGGTATCGGCCGAACATTGGAAAGTATCGTACCATACTACCGGATTATGATAGAGCGCCATCATCGAATCGGCTGCTCGATAGAAGAGCGAATCGCAGATAGCTTGCACATCGTTGCGGAACATATGGACAGCACGAAAGGCCATAACCGTTTCCAATTGGCGATCCTCATTGTTGACCACCTGAATGGTATCGGCAATCAAAAAGAGACTATCACCGTGACTATCTACTTGCAACACAAAAGCGCTATCGGTAACAATCGAGAAGTGCTGCTCCTGGTTGCTCTCGCCAAACCCACCCATACAAGCCACATTGTTGACCGAATCGAAGAGCCACACATGACCATACGCCAATCCATGTTTACTATCGTGATAATAATGGAGTGTGTCGCCCGTAAGCTGATGATGATCGTGGGTCCACACATGCGAAGCCTTTGTGGAGAGAGCGTAGTTGGTGGAAGTATTATAGGAACCCTCCTCGCTATACATAGTTGCCGAATCGGAATAGATATGGGTAGGACTTACAAAATAGGCTGTATGATTGATTGTGTTATACAACAGCGTATCGGTTTCGAGCCTAGCGGAAGTGTCGAACAGAACCACATCATTGTAGATATAGAACTCCTTTACGTTGGCATCGTATCGTCCAATACGACTTTCGAGATTGATATCGTTGTTCGACGAATGGCCCCAAGTATCATAGAAAGCCAGATTAGCATTGCGATCGTACGTCAATTTGTCAGTCATCAAAATCGTAGCACCATCCACCAATATCACCTGCTTACCTCTGATATTAATTATTTTGGTGTTGCCATTATAAACAAGATGGTCGCCCGTAAGGGTAGTCGTATCGCTTATCTCGATACGGATATTACGGAAGGCCGTAAAATCGTTGCGCTTCATATCGAGAAGAGCCGAATCAGCGTAGAGGTGCATCCCATCGTGCATAGCGTGAACGCCCTGATAGAGGATCCACACATCGCTATTGTTAGGATCGCGCGACCCCATACCCGACTCGTACTGAATGAGTCGTTGGGCCCATAAGCTAGGGGCCACAGCCAGCAGAAGCAGCAGCAATAATATTCTATTACAATATCTTACCATCATAATGGCTTATCAAAACGAAATGCAAAGATACGAAAAAAAAAGTAATCCTTAATGATAGGAGAAGAAAATGGCCGATTATTGAGAGAGAGAAAAAAGGAGGAGCCGAAAACCGGCTCCCCTTTACTAACATATTAATTTCTGAAAAAAATATTCTAATAAATAGGACGGGTGATTATTTAATCACACGGGGTCCCAGACGATCCATAGCACAACGGAAACCAATCCAAGAGGTGCTACGATCCTGATCGTAGAAGCGACGAGTACCCGGTTGCAGATAGTAAGCACGGTCGTTCCAGCTGCCACCTTTAACCACACGCACCTTGTTGCCAATGAGCGAGGAGACGGGGTCGCTAGAGGTACCACGAGCCACACGACGGTACATCTGGTTGGTAACGGTATCAGGATTGTTCATGTCGAGACCTTCGTCAGAGTAGGATTCCTCATCCTCATCGCCAATGGCCACCCATTCGGTGATAGCACCTTGAGCCTGATAGTCGTAAATATTGCTGCTATAGTCGCCATCCAGGTAGTTGATATTGTCGGCCGTACGGTAGTTGCGACGGTTCATATCATCGTCCACATTCTTGTAGATGATACCACCCGTAGTATCGTTGATAGCAATTTCTTCGTCGATATAGGTAGCGGTGCGATAAACGTTACCACGGAAGGGGTTCATATCTTCACCACCCACAGGGTTCACATCCTTACGATACACATCGGCGGTCCACTCCGACACGTTGCCGGCCATATGGTAGAGACCGTAATCGTTGGGGAAGTACCATTTCACAGGAGCGGTGTAATCCCAACCGTCGTTCAGATTGCCAGCCACACCCATAGCGTCGCCGCGACTGCGCTTAAAGTTAGCCAAGAACTGACCATAATATTTCTTATTAGCGCTACGGAGCGAAGTACCAGCCCAAGGATAAGTCTTGTGCTCGATGATACGCTCATCGTAAGTGTTGCCAATCAGACCCAGAGCTGCATATTCCCATTCAGCCTCGGTAGGAAGGCGATAGTTGGGCAGGAGGATACCATCTTCGCGACGCACCTGACGGGGTTCACCACCAGCAGCGGGGTCGAGGTTCTCCAGTTCGTTCTTGCTTTCACCACGATATTGGCCAGCCAGATAGACATCGGTTTGGAAGGCCGTTTCGCCACGAAGCTCGGTTTGATCAAGAACGATGATACCTTTGTCGACCAAAATCTTTTCATTTACACGGTCGGTACGCCAAACGCAGAACTGGTTGGCCTGCTCCCAGGTAACACCTACCACAGGATAGTCGTCATAGATGGGGCTCTGGAAATAGAAGTCAACCATCTCTTCGCGCCAAGCCAATTTGTCGCGCCAAGCGTTAGTATCGGGATAGACGGCGCGTACACGCTCGGGATATTCCTCACCGTAAGCACGCTGCATCCAATAAACAAATTCGCGATAACTGATGTTAGAAACCTCGGTTTCGTCCATATAGAACGACGATACGTTGACCGTATGGGCAACATTGTTCCATTCAAAACGAGCATCGTCGCTTACACGACCCATCGTGAAGGAGCCACCCTCGATGAATACGAGGCCAGGACCCGTAAGTTGCTCGTTGTAGGGCGATTTTTCGAAACCACCCCATTCCGAATCGTTGAGATTCCAACCGGTAACGGCCGATTTCTGCTTGTTGCACGCAGTAAGGAGCAAACAAGTTACGGCAAAGAGGCAAACGGTTTTAAGCACTTTCATAGTATTGCGATTTTTCTTTTCCTTATTCTTACGTAAAAGTTGAAAAAATGTTTCAGTCAATTGAAATATTTATGCCATTATTAGAAGCTCGGGCAGCGGATAGCCTTCACTCTAGCACGTTTTTCGGGGCAAGGCAACATGATACCCACGCTGATTTCGTGAGCACCGCTGGTGTTGTTGGCCAATCCAGAGATGGTAACATCGTAAGAGTAGCCCACTTTGAAGTGATCCTGTTGAACACCCACCATGAAGATGAAAGCATCAGGATTCCAAGGCGACTGGCCCTCCACATTGGTAAGACCATTGCGATACCAAACACCCACCAAGAAGGGCATCCAGTCGAGGTACACACCATAATTAAAATAGTGGCAGCCGGCTTGATATTGATAGATAAGATTGGGCGAGATAACGGGAGTGCCGAGACCGAGCGAGGAGGTACGGCGAGCCTCTTCCGAAAGATTGATCAAACCACCCACATTGGCCGTCATTTTGATGGGGAGCTTGGTAACACCATAGAAGCCGTTGCTAGGCTGTGTAAGGTGCTGAGCCGAGAAGCCCACATACCAAGCAGGACCGTAAACCAAAGCACCAGCAGCGAAATCGAGATACCAGACATTCGTTTTGTCGGGGCGCTGAGCCGAGGTGTTGTTGATGAAACCGTTAATCTTATCGATCATATCGGGGAAACGGAGGTTATCCCAATCAAGACTAGTATTGACGATGCCTGCCTGAAGAGCAGCGCTAACATATATTTCGCGAGCTGCTTGGAAACGGAATGCATACATTACGTCGGTCATCGTGGTAGAGAGAGCACCATGATCACCCTGACGGTCGGCGAAGACCAACGCTCCCACACCACCGTGCAAGCCGTCGATATACTGATCGTAGGAAGCCGATACCGTAGTGAAAGCGCTGACAAGAGCGGGCCACTGGTTACGGAAATTAAGGCTGATGCGAGGGCATATCTTAGAACCAGCAAAAGCGGGGTTGTAATACAGCGGGTTGCTGTAGAATTGAGAGAACGTAACGTCTTGAGCCTTCACACCCTGTCCTGCAAAGAGGAGGATGGCTACGAGGGCAAGGATTTTCGTCAATCTTTTCATGTTTCTATTCTATTCAATTTTGTCTATTAGGCCTAAAAAATTAATTGGCAATATTACGATTTTCTTTTGAATTATAAGTATTTCTTTGAAAATATTTTTTTCTACTATTGAGATACAGCGTATTACGTTTTTGTCTTATCCTTTTCCCGCGACTATTTTTGCCCCATTTACCAAGAAAAAAAAACTTTTTTGGCTTTTTTTTATCACGATGCGAGCGCTTGGAAAAGGGTTAGTGGACACTTCTCTTCGATCGGTGATGTTAGCTTCGCAAAAACAGAAGTGCGCCGCGAAAAAGGGGGCGAGTTTACTTACCTCATGGCATCAGCATTTTTTCTACACTACGACCACGAGGGTGTACATTTAGGCAGACACTCTGGCGGGCGACGCTATCTAGTTTTGACTGGTTAGACTCCCATAGAGAGTAGTGGGCATAGGAATAGTTTAGCATCAGGATTGTATAGGAGTTACCTTTGACTTGCATTCGAAAAGTTCCGCGGTTGTCAACCTTTTTAGGAACACTGTCAACGATGTTAGGAATTTGTCAACTTGTACAGGAAAACAAGTGACAACCAAATCAGGAAAAGACATGTTGTCTAGCGCGACCGTCACAACGTCACAACGTCACAGTTAATATTGGAGCTATCCTAACTCAAAATAATTTCTATATCTATATATATTTATATATAAATATATATAGATATAGAGTATAACTATACCTATGATAACCAAAATATGGACTGTGACGTTGTGACGCTGTGACGCTTTGGGTTGTTGCGACATGCTAACAACTTATTATCAGTCTCTTAACACTATGCAGAGGTCACTCTTTACCCTTCAATGTCATGTATTTGTCGAGTAGTGGCAGCACATCTTGATAGCCTCCCGACATGCAAGCGTTCCTTGGACGACCCTTGTCGATGTTGGAATAGCCCTCCTTGTCGCCAAAGAAATCGGCGTTCAGCGAAGGCGTTCCCTTAATGACAAAGAAATACTTTTCGTCTAAGAGGCCGACAATATTCTGCCATACAACCTTCACCCTATTGCCTCGTCCATATTCCAGCAGTCGCCACAATTGTTCCGACATCGTAGCCTCTTCCCCCTCGAGCGCAACCTCGCCCAATCCTAGCACCGTTTTCAACATTTCCTTCACATCGTCGGCCGTAATGCCCTCCCTCCAATCGCCATTCTCGGTCAGATCTAAAAGCTCATTGACGATGCTCTGCCTATGGGGTGACAACGCTCTGCTATTATCCACGCGAGGCAAAGAGTTCTCGTTTCGAACCTGCTTGTCCGTTGTTTCCTGTTTCCCATTGATAATCTGGATGCCTATGCCGCCATTTTCCACATTACCAATCTCATGCTCCACATGCTTCTCCAACACCAAGTCGCCATTGATGTTGATACCTCCTTTGCTCAGTGTTTCGAGCATTTTCTGTATATCTTCTTGATTCATAACGATGTTTTTATTTTTTCTCTAAAGGTAACCTCTAAAAATTGCTTCAATGTGATTTTGGAGAAGATTTATAGCAGATTGCTCCGTTGAACGAAGGAGTATAGCGGGCTATATGACTGAGTGAAACTGAGCAAGATGCATAAATCAATCCAAAAGCACTGAAAGTATGGTTATTATTATTCCTTTTCATACGTGGAATTTTTAGAGGTTACCTAAGTTGCCTTCAACAATACCTACTCCGCCCGGTTCCACATTTTGAACTTCGTAACCCACATGCTTGTCTTGAACAAAATCGCCGTTCACCGTAACTCCCTGTTGCTTCTCGCCCATCACCTTGTAAAGGGCCATTAACTCCTTGTCGTAAGCATGATTGTGTTCTAGATTGTAGCGATTCAGGAATAAGATGGTACCTCGAATGCCTTCCGGATCGGTTTCCTTGCAATAGGTTATGAGTTCCATAAACAGCGCTCTGATCTCCTCCGAACTGCCCCCTTCGAGTTCAATTTGGTGCATCTCGTAGTTCAGCAGATCGCTCTTTTTACCCTCCATCCAGCGAGCATCCTCTTTGCGAGCCATCTGTTCGATGAGAGGGAGCAAAAGCTCGTGGTCGTCGAGATGTTCGAAGATACGGAAGATAATGGAGTGGAAGTCGATCCCCACCCGCCGTTTGCTCAGCGCCTGCATCTGAGCGGCTGCCAGCGTCAGAATCAGCATCGCATCGTTCGGACCTTCGGCCTCCTCTTCCAAATCCTCCATCTCATCGTCCAACCCTTCGAGGGCATCGGGCAACTGTAGGAGGGTGTTGCAGAAATGACGAGCCGAGAGAAACAGCTCGACAGGGGTGAGCGAGGTATGTCCTTGCTGTTGCATCTTCTTCAACGATTCGTGACTGATGATATAAACCACATCGCCCAGCAGCTCCCTTCGGGCCGAACGCTGCTGCTCTTTATCCATTCGTACGATCATGCTACCTGTTCCTCCTCTTTGGTTACCACTTCATGTTTCATGCTGTTCATCAGTGCTACCACCTCCTCTTCGGCCTTCAGTCGATCTTCGGGTTCCATTTGGCTCCCATCCTTCTTCACCCTTGCAAAGAGGGTTTCGAGATAGCGGTCGTTAAACTCATGACTCACAATCTTGTCGGACACATCCTCCTCGTTTTCGATAAAACAACGAAACACCCCGCCGTCGGACGTTACCAGTTCTACTGGTTGGTCGGTGGCTTGGGCATAGGTAAGCATATTACGCATAAAGACAGATTTCTTATCAATATAGAGCGCCGACTTCCTATCCTCGGGCATCACGGTATACACACCCTTGTATTTGGCCTGCTTTTGAGCGTAGATAACATCTAGGAGCGATGATAAAATAGAATCGTCAAGATAATCGCTATCCTTCATCATCAACCGATCCACTCTTTGCATGATTTCCTCCTTTTCCATTACTGGCACAGCAAAGCGCAGCGACTGGGTCTTGGCCTGTTTCCTTTCCCATACGGTAAAGAGGTCGGTAGGATAATAGTCGGGCAGTATTTCGAAGCCGTAGCAGTGCTGATTGAACAGTTGTTGATCGATCACCGTAGAGAGGATTTGGGCCACTTGACGGGTGTTGCTGAAGGCCTTTCTACGTTTTTGGATAGCCACCGTACGCAGGTTAGCACGGTTGTCGATAATCACGAAACAGGAAGGTTCGTCCTTCGCTTTGGCCGGCTCGAAGTCGCGCTCTATGTCGATGTCGATATCGTTGGCGAATCGCATCACGGTGATATTGGGTGCAATGCTAAGGTTATACACTCGGTGTTTGTATATCTTCTTTTCCTCATCGTTGCCGAGCGAAAACACGAGGTTGCTGTTTGGTTTGAAAAAAGCTCCTAGGTGCTGCTGTCTGTCTTCCCAATCGTAACACCCGGGCTGTTGTTTGTACTTGATGTAATACTGAGCAAATCTTGACATGTTTGTTTTTTTAATATGTGGGTTAGTTGAAAACAATCTTTGGTTTCTCTAAAAACACTTGTTGCAGTAGAGGGCGAACCATCATGGGGGATCTTTTTTGACGGATTGCAAAACGCAACGCATTGAAAATGCTTGTCTATCGATCGAGACGTTCGGTCTAAGCAATTGCAAAGTTACACAATTTTTTTTTAGCAATAAAGAATTTTACAACATTCGCGCAGTAACGACTGTTCCTACAATGTCCAACCGAAGGACTATCAGTTGTTAAGGCTGTTGAAAAAAAAGTTGACGTAGGAAATCATCGTAGCTTCGACAACCCAACGCCGATACTCCGATCTCCAAATATTTCTTATGCAAAAAAGTTTGGCGCAAATAAGCGGGAGTAATCCGAGTGAGATTTTTGGTGTACAATTCAAAAGAAACGATGTTTTTTTTGATTTCTGTTTTATTTGAAAAACAGCATATTAACAGTCAATTGTGAACAAAATCTGAGATTATCTACCCCGCATTCCAGCTTACCTATCTTTGCAAATGCAATCGCGAGAAAAAGCGCTTGCCAATCAAAGGAAAGTCCTTTGAGGGTTTATAAAAATTAAAACAATTAAAATAATGTTTAAAATTTTTCCATTTAATGCCCAAGCACTTCGGTCGACGGGCAATCAAGCCCAAAGCGAGAACGGCCTGTTGGCTATCGCTCAGAAAAACAACCCATTTATTAACAACAAAAAGGAGGTAAGAAATGATACACCTTGTTTATTTTGAGAATCGTAGAAAGATGGCTCGCCCCATTCAAAGCCGCGTAGAACTCATGCTATTGCGCGATGCACCCGAACGATTATCCAATCTGACGAAAGCCCGACAAGGCGATAGCAAAGCCAAAGGTCGCCTGCTTCAATTGGCCTACAACATAGGCTACGCCAACGGTCCGCTGGCTGGCTGCAAGAGTATAGGCAGTCAGTTCTTCCTCGATGTGGATTGCTATGATGTAGAACGGTCGGAAGCCATCAAAAAACAAATCATGGAGCAAAAAGAGGCCATCGGATTATTGATGCTCGAACGCTCGGTGAATGGCGGATGGCACCTTATTTGTCGCCGTCAGCAAGGCACCACGATCCTTGAGAACCAGGTGCGTGTGGCTTCGATGCTGCATCTAGAAATGGATACCAATACCAAAGACCTTCAGCGTGTGGCTTATGCCACTAGCGCCAGCAAAGAGGATCTGGTTTATCTCGACGATGCGATCTTCACCGAACCGATGACGCCCGAGGAATGCGAACGTGAATACACATATCTGTTAGAACGGCAGCGTAATGGCGAAGAGCAAGTTCCGAAAAGTGCAAAGAAAGCGAACAAACATTATCTAAACGATGATAATAACGGAGCTTCGCACCCCAAGAAAACCATCACTGCAACCAACGGCGATGACGACAAGAAGGAGCAATCCGTTTCCGATTCGACCGTAAAGGAAAAGGGGAACGAGAAAAAGCAATTCCCTACCGAATATAAGGGGATTCCCTATACGGAGATTATAAACAAATATTGGGAGTTGAACAACGACGGCAAAGAACCCATGAAGGGCGACCGCGATACGCTGACTTATCAGCTGGCTTACGACTTGAGACATATCTGCGGACGCGATGCCGATTGGTTAGATCAGGTGATTCCTTGTTATGATGGTTTTTCGCCCGAAGAGAAACGCAAAAAGATTGATAGTGCTATGAACGCCAAGATGGAATCAATGCCCTACCGCCTTCGTATTGTGTTGCAAGCGCTGAAGGCAACAAAGAGTATGACTGCCTGTGGAGGAACCACAACCACTCCTCCCCCACTACCCCAGAAGCTGCCGCCCCTGATAGAACATCTTACCAAGAATGTGCCCGATATCTATAAGCCTGCCGTAGCTAGCGCCGTATTTCCCTCATTGGGAGCCCATATGCATGGGGTGAAGTTCCGCTATTGGGACAATGTGGAACACGAACCTACGATTATGAATGTGCTTATCGGACGGCAGAGTATCGGTAAGGGCTGTATCAAGAAACCCATCGAATATATTATGGATGACATCCGTCAGCGCGATATCCCCAACCGGCTGCGCGAGGCGGAATGGAAACAGAAAAATCCTGGAGCCAAGCAGAAGAAAGATCCTCGACCCAACGATATCTGTATCCAGATACTGATCGACAACATGACCGACGCGGTGTTCAACCAACGTATCGTCGATGCCCACAACAACGGACAGCGGTTCGTTTACAGTATCGTCGATGAGATCGATGCCTTGAAGAAAGTTACTTCGCGTGGTACAGCCGACGAGGTGGGTCTGCTTATCCGTAAGGCCTACGACAACTCGATGGGAGGTCAAGATCGTGTAGGATCCGATTCGGTGACCGGTATTGCTCCAATACGATGGAACTTCAACGCTTCGACTACTCCTCCCAATGCCCGTCGTTTTTTCAACAAGATGTTGAACGATGGAACAGTGAGTCGACTCGATATCTCGACCATCATCATCAACGAAGGCAACGAGGACAATGCTCCCATCATGGGTATCTACGATCAACAATATGCCACCGATTTGAAACCCTATATTGATCGTTTGGAAGCTGCCTACGGCGAGATTGAGTGTCCTGAAGCCAAGGATCTGGCCTTGCAGATGCGACAAGATAACAACGATGCTGCACGACTCTACGATTCGGAGGCTTACCGTATCTTTTCCTATCGTGCTAACGTCATTGCTTGGCTCAAAGGAATGGTACTCTATGTGGCGCACGGATATAAATGGGATGATACGATAGCTGAGTTTGTCCGCTGGAGTCAACAGTACAATCTGTGGTGCAAGATGCTCTATTTCGGTCAGCAGATGGAGCAAGAGTTGAACGAAGAACTGCAGATTCAACGCCAGTCGGGTCCTCAAAACCTTCTAAGCCTCCTCCCCGATGTGTTTAACCGTGAGCAATACTCACTGATGCGACAACAACAGGGTCGCAGCAACGACGGCGGATCTGCCCTCAGAAACTGGATTAATCGTGGATATGTGACTCGCGACGAGAAAACGAACCAATACATTAAAACGGAAGAGTATAGGAAAAGAGTTTTAAGTTATGGGTTGTAGGTTAGGGGTTATCGGTTCGGAGTTATCGGTTCGGAGTGATATTTTATAGGTCAGTTTAATTATGCATCCATATTATATTGTTAAAACATTAATAATAATGCTGTTGAACTACTGAGGCTTCCTGAGGGGATCTCATCAATAAGGTCCCCTTAGGTTCTTCGAGTAAAGCTCTGTTGGGATCTTCGTCGAGATAATCCATAATTTGGAGAGCGATATAGAAAGCGTCACAGCGTCACAACGTCACAGTTCTTTTTAAGCGATACCCCATTTGAAGTGATACCTTTTTCAGGCGATAGTGATAGCAAATGGTTACGCTGATGGTGTAGAGCTATATACAAAGCATCCTACACAATAAAAAAGGAATAATTGAGTTATTTACGTGTTATTTTTGATATCGAATACTATGTATATACGCCACTATATCCTCCTTATTGCCCTCCTAGCATCGTCGTGCGCCTTGCGAGCTCAAGGCTTTGGCGAGCATTCGGTATTGCAGCAGGGAACCTGGTACAAACTAAGCATTGCTGAAACAGGTATCTACCGACTGACGACGACCGACTTGGCTTGGCTGAAAGGGAAGTCGACCAACCAATTGGCCCTCTATGGTGGTACGGGCGCTGTGATGAGTGCTGAGAATAGCATTGCCCGTCCCAAAGATCTGACCCCTTGTGCTATCGAAGTGGTGGACCGCAACGGCAACGGATCTTTCGATGACGATGATTATATTTTATTCTATGCCGAAGGACCCGATACGTGGCAATACAACAGTGCCACAAAGCGTTACCAACATCAGCGACATCCTTACGACAACTATAATTACATGTTCCTCACCCTTTCTGACAACGGCGCCAAACGTATTGCTACCGCCGAAAAGGTGACGAGCAACCGTACTGTTGATAGTTATACTGCTCGTTCTTTTTACGAGAAAGATCTGATTAACACCCACAATACGGGCCAGGTATGGGTAGGTGAAGGCTTCTCTAATGCCAGTCAGCAACGTTCGTTCACCCTTACCTTGCCTCACATCAAAGCCAACAGCCCAGTGAGTTGCCGCATAGCTCTGGCCAGTATTGCCAACGGCAACAGCCAGTTTTCGGTATCGCTCAACGGCTCTACTCAAAACAATGAGTTTACTCCCGCTGCCTATTATAACATTATGAGTGCCAACTATACAAGCAGCAATGCCGCACTCACCTTTTCTATCAACTACTCCTCCCCTATCAGTTCGGCGATAGGCTATCTCGATTTTATCGAGGTCAACGCCGAAGCGCCTCTCCGTTTTGTAGGGAGTCAGCTACCTTTCCGCAATCATTTATACACCGACAGTCTTGCGGTTCAGTATGTGATGAGTGGAGCTAGCAGTCAGGTTACCATATGGGATGTAACCGATATCAACAACATTGAACGCCCCGCGCTCACGCTTTCGGGCAACACCCTTACTTTTGGTGCCACCACCGAACAAGTACATGAATTTGTAGCCTTCGATGGCAGCAGTTTTCTTTCGCCAGCCATCATTAGTAGCCTGTCCAATCAAGACATTCGAGGTCAAGGCAATCCCGATATGATCATCGTGACCAACTCTCAATTTATGACTCAAGCAGAGCAATTGGCCACACTCCATACCCTTTTCGACAATATGGAGGTTCAGGTGTGGAGCCAAGAAGAGGTATTCAACGAGTTTTCTGAAGGCAAGAAAGACCCGATGGCTATCCGCGAGATGTTCCGAATGTTTAACAAGAGAGCTGAGACCGATCCCTCGATACGGCGTCCTACCCATCTGCTTATGTTTGGCAAAGGGACATACGATAACCGCGATTTGCTCAACAATCAGATACCTACGGTGGTAACCTACCAGTCGCCCACCTCGTTTACCACCGATGGTGCTTTTTCGGCGAGCGACGATATGTTGGGCTATTTGGGCGACAGCGAAGCGGGCCGTACCTATGAGAGTCTCGATCTCGCCATAGGTCGCCTTCCTGCCCGCAGTACGGCCGAAGCCAATCTGCTGGTTGATAAGATAGAACGTTATTTAATGAAAAACGATCTTGGATTGAGCGATGTTCGTGGCGATTGGCGCAACTACGTTACCCTCCTTGCCGACGATGCCGATCCTAGCTGCGCGAGCGATGTAGATTTTGCCCTTTCTAGCGAAAACATTTCCTCACTGATAGAGGAACGCTACCCTTGGATTAACCTAGAGAAGATCTACGCCGATGCCTACCAACAACAAAGTGGCGCTATCGGTTCCTATTATCCCGATGCCACGAATGCGTTGAAACAGCGTATGAACTACGGATGCCTCCTGCTCAACTACATAGGTCACGGATCGGACCAATATATTGGTACTGAACGATACATGCAGGAAACAGATATGGCCAACTATACGAATACCAACCAGTTGGCATTCTTTGTAACCAGCACTTGCAGCTTTGGTAAATACGACCGGCTGGACGGCAATTGCGGTGCGGAGATGTTTATGCTTTCGCAAGGTGCGGGTGTGGGAGCAGTAGCTGCGGCTCGTCCTATTTCACATATCCGATCCTTCAACACAGCGTTGGTGATGAACACCCTAGACAACAATAATAGCGTAGGAGAAGCCTTACGCATTACCAAAAACAGCTATCCCTTATCGCAAAACAAAGCTATCACGCTGTTGGGCGACCCAGCACTTCACCTTTCGGTGCCTGAGCTGAACATTCGGGTAACGGCCATTAACGGTCGTATGGTAGATACCGCTGTGGCTGATAGCTGCTTGGTGCTCTCGGAAGTGACTGTGGAGGGGGTGATTGAAGACGACAACGGAGCGCTTCAAAGCAATTTCGACGGATTGATCTACCCTATCGTTTTTGATCGTCCTACCCAATGTCGCACGCTAGCCAACGACAATGAAGGCACGGAGGTCGATTTCACCCAACAAAAGAATATATTATATAAAGGTGTCGACTCGGTTGTGAATGGTCGCTTCAGCTACTCATTCATTGTTCCGCGCGATGTATCCTACCAATTTGGACAAGGGAAGTTAAGCCATTACGCCAAATCGGCCTCTACCGATGCTAGCGGCTCGTATCAGAACATTCTGTTTGGTGGGTTCAACGATTCGGTCGACCTATCGGAAACGCGTCCTGAGATACGTCTCTTTATGAACGACAGCAATTTTGTAAGCGGCGGACTCACCAATGAGGACCCTTCGCTTTATGCTATCCTTTGGGACGAGGTGGGCATCAACGCTGTGGGTAGCGGTATGGGACACGATATTACAGCCATTCTTGACGACAATCCCAACGATCTAATTATTCTCAACGATTTTTATCAAACCGATATTGCCGATGGACATCGAGGATATATCCGCTACGATTTCTCGACGCTCGCTCCTGGACGTCACACGCTGACGCTAAAAGCGTGGAATATTTACAATTATTCAAACCAAGCTAGCATCGAGTTTGTGGTTCAGTCGGCCGATACTGCCTCCATAGGTCGTTTCTTTGCCTACCCCAACCCGGCCACCGAACAGACGGTGATACACCTTGAGCACAACTGTCCACAGGGTATCAACAGCGCGGTGGTGACCATCTTCGATATGCGAGGGCAGCAGGTACGACAGTTCTCTCCCTCCATCAACAACGATTCGTTTGTGGTTGATCCCATCCATTGGGATTTCTGTACCGAAGGAGGGGCTGCATTGCAGAGAGGCATTTATCTAGTTAGAGGAATCCTTACTACCACCGATGGAGAAACGCTTGTGGCAGCCACCCGTTTGGTGAAGCTCTAATTGACTGGCAATGCATCAAAAAAAATAACAACCACCCAAACAATAAAAACAATATATTGTCGTTTACCCTATCACATCACCTCTTTTTTTTACAATCATTGAAGAGTTGATTTCATTAATAAAACTAAGTAGAGAATAGAAAATGAGAAATTTTGCCAAATTTTTCCTCTTGACCGCTGGATTGCTTCTTGCTTCCAGTTCATTGATGGCACAAACCAACTACTCGGGTCAGCAAGGTAATTACATCCTTACGGGTCTTCCCATCTTGCTTACTGCTCCCGATGCTATTTCGAGCGGTATGGGTGACGTGGGTGCCGCTACCACTCCCGACATTTATTCAGCCCACTGGAACAACGCCAAATTTGCCTTTGCCGACGAAAAATTCAGCATCGGTACCACCTATACCCCTTGGATGCGCAAATTGAACGTAAGCGATATGAACTTCCTTTATTTGGGAGGATTCTACCGTTTGAGTAACCGCAACGCTGTAGCTGCATCGTTGACCTATTTCACCACTGGCGAGATTGATCATACCGATGAATTGGGGACCGTTTTAGGACAGTTTACTCCCTACGAGATTTCGTTCGATGTTACCTATTCCATGAAACTGACCGACAATCTGGCATTGGGTGCTACAGGTCGCTTTATGAGCAGCAACCTGACCAACAACCTAGATGTGCAGGGTATGTCGACCAAAGCTGCCAACGCTGCTGCAGCCGATGTAGGACTTTACTATGAGAACGATATCGACCAGAGTCAAACGGTAGCTGCGGGTCTCTTTATCAGTAACCTCGGTTCTAAACTACGTTATTCTGACAACAACACCGAAGCCGATTTCTTGCCTGCCAACCTCCGTATTGGTGGTCGCTATACATATAATATTGATCAATACAACCGCGTGAACCTGATGGCTGACGTGAATAAGCTCCTAGTGGCTACGCCTCCTATTGTTGACGAAAATACTGGCGAGGTTTACGGTCGCGATGCCTCCTATTCTGAATATCAGACCCTCAGTTCTATGCAGAGCGCTCTCTACTCCTTTAGCGATGCTCCTGGCGGATTCAAAGAGGAGATGCGCGAGCTGCAGCTGAGTGTGGGTGGTGAATATTGGTACAGCAACACCTTTGTGGCCCGTGCTGGTTATTTCTACGAACACGAAACCAAAGGTGGACGTCAGTACCTCACCCTCGGTGCAGGTCTGCGCTACAACACCTTCGATTTTAGTCTTTCCTACCTCATTCCTACCACCAAACTCGACAACAATCCTCTATCCAATACTGTCCGCATTTCGCTGACGTGGAATATGAAGAAGAAAAACGCTTAAAAACTCTTCATCAACAAAACTATAAACAAGAAGGAATCATGAAATTTCGCACTGGTATAGGATTTGACGTCCATCAGCTGAGAGAGGGAATTCCCCTTTGGCTAGGAGGTATCCGCATTGAGCACACCCACGGGTTGTTGGGTCATAGCGATGCCGATGTGCTTATTCATGCTATTTGCGACGCCTTACTGGGTGCTGCCGCTCTCGGTGATATAGGCCAGCATTTCCCCGATACCGACCCCGCTTACAAAGGCATCGATAGCAAGAAACTGCTTAGTAATGTGTGCCTTCTTCTTCGTCAAAAAGGATATAGCATTGGGAATGTGGACGCCATCATCTGCGCCCAAAAGCCTAAACTGATGCCCCATATACCCGCTATGCGACAGGTTTTATCGGAAGTGATGGATATCGATATTGACGACCTCTCTATCAAGGCGACCACCACCGAGCATTTGGGATTCGAAGGGCGCGGTGAAGGTATCTCCTCTTATGCCTCTGTACTGATTTACAAAAACCAATAGCTATGGAAAAGCAGCAAGAGCAACATCAATTTGAAGAAGATCTCGATGTGTTGGAAGACGACGGCTGTGTACTGGTGCTATACAACGATGACTACCACACCTTCGATTACGTTATCAAAGCCCTTGTCGACATTTGTCGCCACACCTATGAACAAGCTGAACAATGCTCTATTATTGTCCATACTCGCGGTAAATGCTCCATCAAACACGGTAGCTATGAGGAATTGCTTCCAATGCATACCGCACTGTTGGACAAGCAACTTACGACAGAAATAATTAAATAAATACATTCCTATGTCCTGGCCTATTATCATCATCGTCCTTATTATCGGACTTGTACTTGTGGCACTCGAGATTATCGCCATTCCAGGCGGCATAGCAGGTGCTATTGGCGGACTCTTAGCCATTTTGGCCGTATGGCAAACCTATGCTTCTCACGGACATGTGGCAGGCAACATTATGCTGCTTAGTTCGATCGCCGTTCTTATCATACTCATTGTAGTCCTTATGAAATCAAAAACATGGAACCGTGTGAGTTTGCATGAAGCGGTAGACAGCAAGGTAAACACTGTTGATGCGAACGAAATCAAGGTGGGTTCGAAAGGAGTGACCATTACCCGTTTGGCTCCTTCTGGCAACGCTATGATACAAGACCAAGTGGTAGAGGTGCATACGGTAAGCGAGTTTGTTGATCCCGACCAACCTATCGAGGTAATAGAGATTGAAGGCTACCGTATCATGGTGCGTTCTCTCAACGACCAAGAACAGAATGTATCCCAATAACCCAATATGTAATTCAATTCATTCATTCATTAATCAATAAATACAACAACCTATGGACATGAGTATTCTCTTAATCGTAGTAGCATGTATCGTTTTACTGATACTGTTCCTCTGGCTTGTTCCTATTGGAATATGGTTCCAAGCACTTATTTCGGGTGTCCACACCTCGCTAATTCAGTTGATCTTTATGCGTTTCCGTAAGGTACCACCTAACGTGATTGTCACCAATATGATCGCTGCATCAAAAGCCGGTTTGACTCTAAAACAGAATGATCTTGAGGCTCACTATCTTGCTGGAGGCCGCGTGAACAGTGTGGTAAACGCACTGATTAGCGCTGATAAAGCCAATATGAACCTCGATTTCAAAACCTGTACAGCTATCGACTTGGCTGGTCGCGATGTGCTGAAAGCTGTTCAGACATCGGTGAATCCCAAAGTGATCGACACCCCTCCCGTGGCCGCTGTTGCCAAAGATGGTATCCAGCTGATTGCCAAAGCGCGTGTTACGGTACGTACCAACATCAAGCAACTGGTGGGTGGTGCTGGCGAAGAGACGATCTTGGCCCGCGTAGGCGAAGGTATCGTTACCTCTATCGGTAGCGCCTCGAGCCACAAGCAGGTGCTTGAAAATCCCGATTCTATCTCCAAACTGGTGCTTACCAAGGGTCTTGATAGCGGTACCGCTTTCGAAATTCTTTCAATTGATATTGCTGATATTGATGTGGGTAAAAACATCGGTGCCCAGCTGCAGATGGATCAGGCCAATGCCGACAAGAATATTGCTCAGGCTAAGGCTGAGGAACGTCGCGCTATGGCTGTAGCCAGCGAGCAGGAGATGAAGGCTAAAGCACAAGAGGCTCGCGCCAAAGTGATTGAGGCTGAAGCCGAAGTGCCTTTGGCTATGGCTGAAGCTTTCCGCAACGGCAATCTCGGTATTATGGACTACTACCGCATGAAGAATATCCAAGCCGATACCGACATGCGTGAAAGTATCTCCAAACCTGCAGCACCTAAGAAAGACTAATACGATATTTTTTCGTATAACTCTGGGGAATAGCGATTGGGGTTAACTTATCAAGGCATTGATCGTTAACAAGATACCCCCTATCACTATTCCCCTTTTTGTTCTTTTAAAACCCTACGTATACTATCAAGAAAAATCAATAGTATCTAAATCAGTGGGGTATCACAGAATACGATTATAACGATTATAGGAATATGGCTACGGTTGATAAACAGTACAGGCTGCCTTTTGTGCTAGTTACCTCACTCTTCTTACTGTGGGGTTTGGCTAATAATATGACCGACACCCTTCTGGCAGCATTCAAACGCATCATGTCGATGAGTGATACCCAAACTTCACTCATCCAGTTTGCTTTCTACGGGGCCTATTTCTGTTTCGCTCTGCCTGCGGCTCTCTATATCAAACGCTATAGTTATAAATCGGGTATCATTTTAGGATTGTGTCTATATGCTGGAGGTGCTATGCTCTTTTGGCCAGCAGCACAAGCAGCCTCGTATGCCTTCTATTTGATAGCTATCTATATTATGGCAGGTGGTTGCTCAGTATTAGAAACAACAGCCAATCCCTATATTTTCTCAATGGGAAGTCCAGAAACGGCCACTCGTCGTCTCAATATTGCCCAAGCGTTTAACCCTATTGGCAGCATTGTAGGTATCCTGATGAGCAAATTCTTTATCCTCGACAACATTTCGCTCCAATCGGTCAGTGGCACCTATGCTGTGCTAGGCCTCATCTTATTGGCCATCATGATCGTTATGATATGCATAAAGATGCCTCTCGGTCGCGATACCTCCAACAGTCCTTCCCTACGAAGTAGCCTTCAGCGACTTGTACGTAATCGGCGTTATCGAGGTGGCGTGATTGCCCAGTTTTTCTATGTTGGGGCCCAGATATGTGTATGGTCTTTCACCATCCGCATCGTAATGCAGGAACTCAATGTAACCGAACCAGTAGCAGCCAATATCTATCTACTATCCATAGTAGGATTCTGCCTTAGTCGTTTTATCTATACTTGGCTAATGAAATACATTGCACCCGAACGACTCCTACTTATAGGTTCTGTTCTCTCTATTATAAGTACGGCCCTTGTTATCATTACTAGCGGAAGGACTCTCACCATAGCTTTGATACTCATCAGTATCTTCATGTCGCTTATGTTCCCCACCATTTATGGCATTGCCCTCGAGGGGGTTGAGAATCCCGCCTATGGAGGACAACACGGAGATGCCAAACTTGGTGCTAGTGGTCTCATTATGGCTATTCTTGGCGGAGCCATACTCACACCCTTGATGGGATTCCTTTCGGACAATACCAGCATCAACTTCGCCTATATCGTTCCTCTAATCTGCTTCATCATCGTAATGATATATGCAGCAATAGAATCTCACAGAAAACAAACCCTTCAACCAACAGCACTACAATCATGAACAAGAAAGTCTTCGTTTCGGGCTGTTATGATCTGCTTCACAGCGGCCATGTAGAATTCTTCAAACAAGCCGCTTCCTACGGCGACCTCTATGTAGGTATAGGGAGCGATGCTACTATCCTCGATTATAAACATCACAAAACGGTCTATTCCGAACAGGAACGACTCTTTATGGTTAAAAGCATACGTTATGTAAAAGATGCCTACATCAATGCTGGTCATGGAGTGATGGACTTTATTCCTACTTTGGATATTGTTCATCCCGATATCCTTGTGGTCAACGCCGATGGAAGCAATGAAGAAAAACGGATGCTCTGCCAAGAGCGAGGAATAGAATACATTGTTTTAGATCGTATACCCCACGATGGACTTACTGCCAGATCGTCGACCGAATTGAAAAAAGTTGAAAGTCAACTACCCACCCGTCTCGATTTGGCAGGCACTTGGATCGACCAACCCTATGTGTCGTGCTATGCACCTGGATGGGCTATTACCATCTCGCTTGAACCCACCTTTGAAATACGCGAACGTTGTGGTCTCTCCACTTCTACCCGCAATGTCATCAAAAAGATATGGCCCTATCAACTACCCGTCAATATGGACCCCGAGATGTTGGCCCGAATGGTATTCTGTGTTGAGAATCATCCTGAAAAAGAAGATGGTATCATCAGTGGCGCACAAGATGCTATAGGCATATGTGTTCCTGGTCTTTGTCGCCACTATTACGATAGTCATTTTTGGCCTTCCGCTATCGAAACCTGCCAGGATGAACAAATCCTGCTTTGGCTTGAGCAGCATCTTGTTATGATACCTATGGATCCCCGTCCACAAGGATGCAATGTCCTTACGGGAAAAGATATTACCCGCACAAAAGTGCAGAACCTCGCAGCAGCTGCCGACCGATGCTGGACTGCCATCAAATCGCGCAACCTTCTTGCTTTCGCTCAAGCCTACCGCGATAGTTTCGAAGCTCAAACGGCTATGTTCCCCGCTATGATACAAGGTAATGTAGAGTCCTTTATTGAGCACTTCAGCTCCGACCCATTAGTGATGGCTTGGAAGATGCCTGGAGCAGGTGGCGGAGGCTATCTAGCACTCGTAGTCTCCGATACTGATACCTTCTTGCAGTCTCATCCTGAAGCTATACAACTCACCATACGGAGAGCTGGAATGTAGTATTTCCCTATACGCTAATCCTCTATCTAAACAAAGAAAATACCCATTCAATGAAACGCTATTGCCAAACGCTACAACTTGTAGACAACCCCAAATTGATTGAGCAATACCTCGAGGCACATCGACATGTATGGCCCGAAGTTATCGAAGGATAACACCAAGTAGGTATTATCCAAATGCAAATATACTGTCTTGGACGCCAACTCTTCATGATCTGCGATACTATCGACACCTTTGATTGGCAACGCGATATGGCTCGATTGGCTACCCTACCCCGACAAGCAGAATGGGAAGCCTATGTGGCTCAATTCCAAGGATGCGATGCCAACCTACCCTCTAATCAAAAATGGCAACTCATGGAGCAAATATTTGATTCCGAGAAGAATTAAACCTTCTCTATAGCATCGCAAACAGTCTCTATATTGCCAACAATATAAATAAAACGGCTACTGATTATTTAAACAGCAGCCGTTTCTTTATGGTCAGACAGATTAATCCAACCTTTATTATTTCAGCACATTAATAAGCACGAGCAAAGATTACGCGACGATGTGAGGGCTTACCACTATAGATGCATGTACCCTCTTCGTCTGGAGCATCGTTAGGAATACAGCGAATAGTAGCTTTCGTTTCCTCTTTGATGCGCTCTTCGGTCTCGGTAGTACCATCCCAATGACACAACAAGAATCCACCCTTCTCGATCTCTGTCTTGAAGTCTTCCCAAGTATCCACCTTGCGGGTATTCTCCTCACGGAATTTGAGAGCACGCTGGAAGAGATTGTTTTGAATATCCTCTAGCAGTTGCTCTATATGTTCAACTATACCCACCAAAGGCATCGTTACTTTCTCGAGCGTATCACGGCGGCAAACTTCACAAGTACCTTGCTCCAAATCGCGAGGGCCGATAGCCAAACGTACAGGATAACCCTTGAACTCGTATTCATTGAACTTCCAACCTGGCTTGTATTCAGTACGATCATCATACTTAACTGTAATGCCCTTAGCCTTCAGTCCTTCGAGGATAGGTTGTATATGCTCACTGATAGCGGGAAGTTGAGCAGCATCTTTATAGATAGGGATGATAGCCACTTGGGTAGGAGCTAGCTTAGGAGGAAGTACCAATCCGTTATCGTCACTGTGGGTCATAATCAAAGCACCCATCAAACGAGTAGAAACGCCCCAAGAGGTAGCCCATACTGACTCTAGTTTATTCTCCTTGTTAAGGAAAGTAACATCGAATGCTTTAGCGAAGTTCTGTCCTAAGAAGTGTGATGTTCCTGCTTGCAAAGCTTTACCATCCTGCATCATAGCCTCGATGCTATAAGTATCAAGAGCTCCAGCAAAACGTTCGTTGGGCGACTTGAGACCGCGCACCACAGGCACTGCCATCCACTTTTCAGCAAAATCGGCATATACGCCTTGCATTCGCTTGGCTTCTTCCTCAGCCTCTTCACGGGTAGCATGTGCAGTATGGCCTTCTTGCCAAAGGAATTCGGCTGTACGAAGGAACATGCGGGTACGCATTTCCCAGCGCACCACATTAGCCCATTGGTTGCAAAGAATAGGAAGATCACGATACGACTTGATCCAATTCTTATAGGTACTCCAAATAATGGTCTCGCTAGTAGGACGAACAATCAATTCCTCTTCCAAACGAGCATCAGGATCAACCACCACACCCGTTCCTTCTTCGTTGGTTTTTAGACGATAGTGTGTTACCACTGCACATTCCTTAGCGAAGCCCTTTACGTGGTCGGCCTCACGGCTAAGGAACGATTTAGGAATAAACAAAGGGAAATAAGCATTGACGTGGCCCGTATCCTTAAACATCTTATCCAAAGCATCGTGCATCTTTTCCCAAATAGCGTAGCCATAAGGCTTGATAACCATACAACCACGGACAGCGCTATTCTCGGCCAAATCGGCTCTTACAACGAGTTCGTTGTACCATTCGGAGTAGTTTTCTGAACGTTTTACAAAATCTTTTGCCATGATGTTAATATCTTTTTTGAATTAATTATCGAACAATTAGAGAAAAATTACTATCTTTGCATCGTGATTTTTCGAGCGGCAAAATTACTACTTTTTTGCCAAAGAGCAATAAAATGAATAGAATAGAAAGGAAATAAAAACATGAAAAGATTTAGAATCAGTTTTATAGTTGCTGTAATTTTTGTTCTTTGGGGAACAGAAAACAGCATTGCACAACCTGCCAATGGGGGTGCAAATTACTATTCTAACCCTCGTGTAGGTGTTAAAGCTAAAGCTCCAAATGCCTATCAAGACAGCAACGTTGTGGCTAAAAGCGAAAACCTCACTATCGACCTGGTAGGTGAACAAGGAGTTGCTGATGTCAATCCCGACTCTATACAAGGCACCTTTGATTCCTCCTATTACGATTACGAATACACGGCCCGCATCAACCGTTTCCATCGCCAAATGGGATGGAACTATTTCGACCCCTACTATACCGACCTTTACTGGTATACTGGTAATCCCTACTATTGGGGCACCTCCATCTACTGGAGCTGGGGTTCTCCTTGGGGCTGGTACTATACTCCCTATAGCTATTACTATCGCAGTGCCTACTGGGCCTATGGTGCTTGGAATCCCTATTGGGGCTATTCCTACTATCCTTGGGGTTGGGATCCTTATTACGATTTCTATTGGGGACCATACTACGGTAGTTACTACAGTTACTATGGCTATGGTTGGGGCTGGGCACCCGGCTACTATGGCTACGATAACTACGGCTATCAAGGACGTACCCGTGATCCCCTCTTAGGTCACGGAGCCCTTCCTGGCAATGGTCATGGAGCGTTAACCAGTCGTGGCAGCCAAACATCTGCACCCGCCACCACCCGTCGCGGAGGTGTTGACATCAACAACAATCGAGGTGTAGGCTCGCGAACTTCTGCTACCCGTAGCGCTACTTCCCGTCCTACAAACAGTAGTCGTACTGTTAGTGGATCTCGATATAGCAAACCCACCGAACTAGCCAACGCCCGTAACACCCAAACCTCGCAACGCACCACCAACGGACGCAGCAACTACGGACGTACCGCTACCAGCCGTACCTCAACCGCATCTACCCCTACTACGAACGGCAGTTACCGCAATGGTTCCACCCCTCGCAGCAGCTATAATACTAGCGCTACTACCCGTAGTAGTTACAACAGCTCTGCTCCCTCACGCAGCAACTACAACACCAGTACCTCTAGCCGTACTGTATCTCCCAGTAGTTCCATGAGAAATACAAGCACTAGCAGTTCCTACCGCAGTAGCTCATCATCGACTAGTCGTAGCAGCAGTTCCTTCAGTAACAGTTCCTCATCCTCTAGTCGCAGTAGTAGTTCCTTTGGTAGCAGTTCGTCATCATCGCGCAGTAGCAGTTCCTTTGGCGGAGGAAGTCACAGCAGTGGTGGAAGTCACAGCGGCGGTGGTCACATTAGTAGTGGCGGCTCCCACTCTAGAAGATAATCTCTCTACTCCTACATCGTTCGCATCAATAAAATAGTCAATTCAAACTAGATTATTATTCAACTTAACCGATGAAAAAAACAACGTTCTTTGTTGCTATAGCTATTACTTTTACCGCAACTCTTTCCAGTTGTAAATCCACACGTTTAGCCTCCAATGATTATGATGTTGAGGTGGTAGAGGTGGTAGAAGAGCCCGTCCGCAGCGTTAAAAATATTATTCTTGTCATAGGTGACGGCATGGGTCCCGCCCAAGTAACGGCCTCTATAGTACAGGCACAAGGCGATAACTCTCAGTTCCTCCGCTTTCCTTATTCTGGCTTTAGCAGAACTCATTCCTACGATAAATACACTACCGATTCGGGAGCTGGTGGCACTGCTATCGTTACTGGACACAAAGTTCAGAACGGACATATTGCCCTTTCACCCAACAACCGTCCTTGGCCCTCTCTTTTTTACACTCTAAACAAAGAGCAAGGTTTATCTACAGGTTTTGTTGTTACTAGCAGTGTGCTTGATGCCACACCCGCTAGCACCTACGCCCATGTACCCGATCGCCATATGTGGGACCGCATCAGTCTTCAGATGTCTCAATGCCCCCATACTGTTATGATGGGTGGCGACAAAGAGCACTTCTTGCCTGCCAACAGAAAAGATGATCTTTCTCCTCTCGACACACTGCGCCTACGAGGCTACGAATTAGTATATAATATTGACAGCATGGTTAATAGCACTAGCACCAAACTAGTAGCACTTCCCTTCATGGGGAATCCACCCAGCGCTGCAACCCGCAACGATTTTCTTCCCAAAGGTGTTGAGAAAGCCATCTCCATCCTCAACCAAGATCCTGATGGTTTTGCCCTACTCGTAGAGGGCTCGCAGATTGACTGGGCAGGTCACAATAACGACTCTGAATTTCTGAAAGAAGAACTTTCCGATTTCGAGAAAACGCTAAAGATCATCCTTGACTTTGCTGAGCAGGATGGCAATACCCTAGTCGTAGTGACAGCCGATCATGAGACTGGAGGACTTGCATTAGTAAATGGCAATATTGAGAATGGAACCAACGATACCCGCTGGATTCACGGAAGCCATACTGCCGTTATGGTACCCATCTTCTCCTATGGTCCTGGCTCCAATTATTTCTCTGGTATCAAACAGAATACCGACATCTACCATATCATCATGAACCTTTTCGGTCAAACCATTCTTGAAAAATAGAGCAAACAACTAAGATAAAGACCTTCTATGAAAAAGATTCTCATATCGTTGCTACTAGGGCTTGTATCGATAGGAGTAGAGGCACAAGTAATCACACATGTAGACACCATCGAATGCTCTATTATTGGATTCCGTGTTGGTGCCGTAGCCCCTTCTAGTGCCTTCTCGTATTGCAAAACGCCTTCTGGTGACAAAGACACCATAGGCACTATGGCTGATCTATACAAAGCCCCCTATATCAATTTTGGTGTAGACTATAAATACAAATTTCTCTCCAACTGGCTGATCTATGCTACGGGCGACTTTTACTTTGGCAACGATAACCTTACCCAACAGCAAGATCGCATGGGCATTTGGAGTAGCGACCCCACCCCTATCATCATCGGTACCAACGGCACCGATGCCAACATTACCTGTTACAATCGTGGTATAGCGCTCCAAATTGGAGTAGGCAAGATTTTCGCTTTTAGCGATAAGAATCCAAACTCTGGTTTAATAGCCCGCATGGGAGGTGGATGGCAGCAGAACCACACTGTTTTCACCCTCCACGATGTACACGCTCCCCAAATTGAAGGAGACTATGCCCGTCTTTACGATCATCAACGAAGAGGGGCTATCCTCACCGAGAGCATAGGCTACATCTTTATGAGTAACCACCGTAATCTAATGAATGCCTCCATCGAGTTCGAGATAAGTCAATTTTGGAGCCATTCCACTCGCGATTATATGATAGATCATGTTATGGGACTTCAGGGTCCCGATAACAACCGCTATTTCGACCTCCTATATAGCATCAAACTCACTTGGATGTTCCCCCTTACAGGTCGTCCGACCTACGACTATTTCTACTATTAATGATCAAAGTTTCACCCTATGCGTCTACTCTACTCTCTTGCCATTGCAATCTATACCTTTGCCATACGGCTAGCCAGTATCTGGAACGAGAAAGCTCGCCTAATGGTTGATGGGTGGAGAAGAACGCAACAAGCATTGAAGCAGTGGCCCTCTCACGATACTACAGTGTGGTTTCACGCCTCATCGATGGGCGAGTTTGAACAAGCACGACCAGTATTGGAGCAATACAAAGAACAACATCCAAACCACACCATCGTTGTTACATTTTTCTCCCCTTCAGGCTACGAAGTACGGAAAAACTATCCACATGCCGACCATATCTTTTACCTACCTATGGACAGTCGGCGTAACGCTCGCCGATGGGTAGAAACCGTACATCCTCAAATCACGTTCTTTGTCAAATATGACTTCTGGTTCAACTACATGCACCAGTTGAAACGTCATCAATGCCATACGTATCTCTTTAGTGCCATCTTCCGTCCCCAGCAGTATTTTTTCCAATGGTATGGAGGTTGGTTTTGCCATCAACTCAATTGTTTTGATCAACTCTTTGTACAAAATCAAGAATCGCTCAATCTCCTACAAGAACACGGTATTCCTCATTGTTCCAAAGCTGGCGACACCCGTTTTGATCAAGTAAATCGTATCGCTCAGAACACAAAAAGTTTTCCTGAGATAGAGCAATTCATCAACGATCGCCCCGTGTTAATGGCTGGAAGTAGCTGGGAGCCAGACGAGCAACATATAAAGTATTTTATAGATCATTATCCTAACGATCTGTGTGTCATCCTTGCTCCTCATGTCATCAGCGAAAGTCATTTACAATTTATTGAACAACTGTATGGCAACAATCATTGTCTCCGCTACTCGCAGATTAAACAACAGATAACAAAATTCCGAAAAAAAGGGGTCATCCTTATCATTGATAATATCGGCATGCTCTCTTCCCTTTATCGTTATGCTCACGTAGCTTATATTGGCGGTGGGTTTGGCAAAGGGATTCACAACACACTCGAAGCCCTTACTTTTGGCAAACCAGTATGCTTTGGGCCCAATTATCATAAATTCCAAGAGGCCCGCGATATCATCCAACGAGGTGGTGGATTTACCTACCAACAATCTGAAGCGCTCAGCGCACAACTAACCCAATGGTTCGATGATCCTATCTCCTACAACAATGCCTCCACTCAAAGTCGCCAATATGTTGAGGAAAATCTTGGAGCCTCAAAGCAGATCCTTGATTTGGTTGAGCAGCAGACATCTGCAATCCCGCCTACCAAAACCTCTCAACCCACTCATCGTCCATTGCTACTCTTTGCCACATTGCTTTTGATAGCTAGTCTTTTCTCCTCCTGCTCTATTCAAAAATACATGGGGCCAGACGACTACCTACTCACCCATAATAAATATAAAGTCATTACCGATGATGGCGGGGCTCCTGACGCTGGCATTCAAGAGGCCTTAAAAAACGTTAAAGATTATACAGTTCAAAACCCCAACAGTAGTATCCTCGGCCTCTACCGCCATAAGATGCATGTATACTGCCTATCCCGTCCCAGCGACAGCAGTTGGGTACACCGCTATCTGCGCAAGCACGGACAACCTCCCGTTATTTACGATGAAAACGCTGCCCTCAATACCACCCGTAAAATAGAGGGACTTCTTCAGTCGAAAGGTTGTTTTGAAAGCGAAGTACGCTATGACACTGTGCTTTATGGCAACCGCCGTGTAAAAGTCTGCTACACAATCCTCCCCTCCCAACGCTATACCATCAACGAGATCACCTACAAAGCCCAATCGGAGAGCGCCAATCAATTCCTCCAACGATGGAGTGAACGCTCGCTACTCCATACAGGCGACTACTACGATCAGCAAATCCTTTCGGACGAACGCAGCGCCATAGCCGAACAAATGCATCGCGAAGGTTTTTATTACGCTAGCAAAGACCTAGTAACCTACAAGATAGATACCAACCTAGCTTCAGGCCAACTCAATATTGAACTCAACTTAGGCAATCCTATCATATTCAACAGTAATAATCAGGCCCAAACCATCCCCCTCAGACCCTACCTCATTGACCGTATCTTCGTCTATCCGAACAGTACAGCTGCCTCCAGTATTGGTTTGGCCGATTATGACACCTTAAACCTCGATATTTCCACCCGTTTGGGACGCTCTAAATACTTCTTTGTATACAACCAACCCATGACACTCAAGCCTACTACCATAGCCCGTTCTATGACCCTCTACAGCGATCGTATGTACAGCAGTATTGCCACTCAACGTTCCTATAATGCACTACAGAACCTGCGTAATTTCAAATATATAAACTTCGATTTCATTGAATCACCCAATAGCAGCAGTCATCCCGACAGCATTGGACGACTCGATGCGCGTGTGAGATTGATGAATAGTACTAAGCAGAAACTCTCTCTCTCGCTAGAGGTCAACAACTCATCGCCCAATTGGATCAGTTCAGAGGGTAACACCTCTGGTAGCAGCGGTAACTTCGGTGTTGAGACCATTCTTTCTTATCAAAACAAGAATATTTTTGGTGGGGCCGAACTACTGAAAGTAGAGGGATCGTTTCTGATCGAGTTACCCGATCTCTTCAAGCCTTCGTCTGAACTAACCCACTGGTCTACTTTTGAAACCGGTATCGATGCGAGTCTCGATATTCCTCGTCTACTTCTTCCCTCTGCATTTCGACTAGGACAGCGTACAAAACCCCATACCGTGCTTGGCTTAGGTGCCTACTATCAAGACCGCTATTATTTCGAACGATTGCTTATCAATACCTCCTTCGGTTACAATTGGAGTAGTAACCGCCGTCATCAACACCAATTCCTCCCTATCGAACTTACCTTTGCCCGCTTTTTCGATATCGATCCCTCCTTTTGGGCCCGTATCGAGCAGTCCTCTAGCAGTAGCCGACTCAAATATCAGTATAGTAGCCACTTCATCATGGATGCCCGCTACGACTATGTATATAGCAACCAATCTTACATCTCGCGACGCGACTTCACCTATCTCCATTTCTCGTTCGAATCGGCAGGCAATCTTCTCTATGGTTTGGCGCATACTTTCCAGACAGCGGCAGACTCTACAGGTATTTACCAAGTATACGGAGTACCCTTCTCGCAATATGTACGCCTCAATAGCGAAATTAAACATTACTTTTATATAGGAAATAAAAGTTCTTTCGTTACTCGCTTATTGCTTGGTATAGGTCTTCCCTATGGCAACTCAGACAACCTACAGATGCCCTACGAGAAAAGTTTCTTTGGCGGAGGTCCACTCACCATGCGCGCTTGGCACCTAAGACGTTTAGGTCCTGGATTCTATTCTCCTTCCAACAACCAATTGCTTGAACGCACTGGCGATATGACGATGGTGTTCAACCTTGAAGGACGTTTCCCTATCTTTTCCCGTCTTGAAGGAGCACTCTTTGCCGATATCGGTAACGTATGGCTTATCTACGAAAACGAAAGTATGCCCGGAGGTGAGTTTCACATTAATACCTTCATCCCTAGCTTGGCCGTAGGTACTGGTTTAGGCCTACGTCTCAATGTCTCCATCCTCACTGTACGTCTCGATATAGGGCTCCCGCTCTATGATCCAGCCTATGCCGAAAACGAGCGGTGGCGTTACCAGCACTGGGACGAATACCCGCTAAGCATTCGGGATGGATACTTCGGCCCACTCACGTTTAATTTTGGAATCGACTACCCCTTCTAACCCCTTATAATATAAATAATATGTATTCATTAAAAGAATTACAACAACGCATTAGCGATATTTTTCAGCAAGAAAAGTTCCTTGCTACTCCGACATCGCTATATGAACCCATTGACTATACCCTCTCGTTAGGGGGAAAAAGAATACGCCCTTTGCTGCTTCTAGCCTCGTGCCAACTATTTGGTGGAGATATAGAACAAGCTAAAGATGCCGCCCTCGGTATCGAAACCTATCATAACTTCACACTCTTACACGACGACCTGATGGATCAATCCCCTATCCGGCGTGGTCAACCTACCGTTTATCGCAAATGGAGTCCTAACACCGCTATCCTATCTGGCGATGCAATGATATCGTTAGCTTGGCGCTATTTCCTCCGTCAACCCCACCCACAACTACAATCCATACTCAACCTCTTCAATGAAACATGCATTCAAATCACCGAAGGACAGCAATACGATATGGACTTTGAGCAACGACAGGATGTTACCACAGCCGAGTATCTCGACATGATCCGTCTTAAAACAGCCGTTCTTCTAGCCGGTGCCCTCAAAATTGGAGCCCTCTACGCTAACGCATCCCCTACCAACCAAGAGTATATCTACCAATACGGAATCCATCTAGGCTTAGCCTTCCAATTGCAAGACGACCTCCTCGATGCCTATGGCGATGTTTCTATATTGGGAAAACAAACAGGTACCGATATCTGCGACAATAAGAAAACATACCTCTACCTTCAAGCGCTTGCCGCTGCCAACCCCGAACAACACAATCTCCTCACCCAACTTTACAGTACCAAACCCACCGACAATAGCGCCAAGATCTCCCAAATCCTTGATCTCTATCAACAGTTAGGTATAAAACAATCTACCGAACAAGTTATAGAACAAGAGTTTAACCAAGCCCTACACTATCTACAGCTAATCGATACCCCCGATCAGAATAAGGAGCCTCTATTGAATTTGGGACAAAAACTACTCCATCGCGATAGTTAAGACTATCGGAAGGAACTTTTTTTATATCATATATAACATTTACAATCAGTAAAATACAGATATTTTAGCCTATTTTTTTGTTCTTTTTACAAAAAAAAACAGCAAAAAACGCCTGTCGTTTGAAATATATTCCTAACTTTGCAAAGATATTGTTGAATGTTGTTTTTGAATAACTAATTAATAATTAATACAGTAAACACCATCATGAAAAAAGCATTTGCATTGATGTCAATATTCGGTTTATTGGCATTCACGAACCTTAATGGTCTCAAGGCTCAGGACGCTCCCGCTCCTGCTGAAGCCGCTCCCGCAACAGAACAGGTCGACGAACAGACCGCTGATAGCGCAGCTCCTGCTGAAGCAATTAACGCAGAAGAAGCAGAGGTTGAAACCGTTGCTGCTGCTCCCGCAAAGAAAGACACCTTCCACCAAGTTCTGAAAAAGAAATTCATTGAAGGTGGTGCAGGCTGGATGACCCCCGTGCTCCTCTGCCTCATCCTCGGTCTTGCCCTCGTTATCGAGCGCATCCTTTACCTGAACATGTCCTCTACCAATGTCACCAAACTGCTCAACGGCATTGAAGACAACGTAAAGAACGGCAACTACGAAGGTGCCAAAGAGCTTTGCCGCAACACCCGCGGTCCTGTAGCTAGCATCTTCTATCAGGGTCTCGATCGTATTGACACTGGTCTTGAAAATGTTGAAAAATCCATCACCTCCTACGGTGGCGTACAGATGGCTCGTTTGGAAGCTAACATGACTTGGATTGCCATGTTCATCGCACTGGCTCCCTCCTTCGGATTCCTCGGTACCACTGTCGGTATGGTTGGCGCATTCGATGCTATCGAAGCAGCTGGCGATATCAGCCCCACTGTTGTTGCTGGTGGTATGAAAGTGGCTCTGTTGACCACTATCTTCGGTCTTATCGTTGCTATCATCCTTCAGATTTTCTACAACTATCTGCTCACCAAAATCGAATCTCTGGTATCCGATATGGAAGAAGGTTCTATCTCCTTCATGGATATCCTCGTAAAATACCACAAATAATAGCTTCAAGGAAGACAACGTTCCCCATTGCTACTACGCAATATGAACGTCTGTTTCAATGAAACCACTAATTGTATAACATTAAATTCCTTGAGTATTATGAAAGAAAGTCTAAGAAAAATCATCTTGTGGGCGGCCCTTGCAGTAGCCATTATCGGATCTATCTGCTGCATCCTGTTCGCAATGAAATACGACAAGAACAACCCCGATAGCTTCGCAGGACTTTACAACCTTGCATATGGCATTGTATTAGTCCTCATTGCCCTCTGCATTATTGGTATGCTCTACTTCGTTATCCTCCGTATCGTAAAGGGTAATGGAAAAGGACTGCTTATCGGTATTGGTTTGTTGGCCATCGTTTGCGTGGTCAGTTACCTACTCTCTTCGAGCACCGACCTTAGCCAGACCTTCCTTGATAAGTATGCAGCCACCGAAAGTACCTCCAAATTAGTAGGTGCTGGTGTTTATGCCACTTATGCTTTGGTCATTGTCTCCGTACTCGCCATCGTGTACGTAGAATTAGCACAAATCTTTAAAAAGAAGTAACCTATTATGAGTAAAAGAAAAACTCCAGGCCTGAATACGAGCTCAATGTCCGATATCTCGTTCCTGCTGTTGGCGTTCTTCCTTATGGTGTCCAGCATCAACTCTGATATGGGTCTTGCGCGTCGTCTTCCGCCGCCACTACCTCCCAATCAGACACCGCCCGATGTCAAGGAGCGTAACATCTTCGTTGTGAAGATCAACAGCAAGGACCGTGTTCTCTTTAATGGAGAAATTGGCGATGTCTCGATGTTGAAAGATCGTGCCAAGGAGTTCCTCGGTAATCCCAACAACGATCCCAACCTTCCCGAAAAACAGGATGTATTTATTGCCGGTTTTGGTGGCACATACCCTGTATCGAGAGGTGTGATCTCGCTGCAGAACGACCGTGGTACCTCTTACGACATGTACTTCCGCGTAAACAACGAGTTGGCAGCAGCCATCAACGAAATGCGCGATGAGCTTTCCAACGAGAAGTTCCAAAAAGGCTATGCTGATATTACAGAAGACCAACGTAAAGCCATCGACCAAGCAATCCCCATTGCCATCTCGGAGGCCGAACCCGCAAAGATAGGAGAACAATAATATATGGCACGATTTACAGGAAATAAAGCAAAAGAGACGCCCGCACTTAATATGGGCTCCATGTCGGATATTATCTTCATGCTCCTCTTCTTCTTTATGGTCATCACCACTATGCGCGAAAGCTCGCTCTTCGTCCAGATTAAAGTGCCTCAAGGCACTGAAGTTAGCAAACTCGAAAAGAAGAGTCTCGTTAGCTATATCAACATTGGTGTTCCCCAAAAACAATACCAAGCTAAATATGGTACTGAGCCTCGCATCCAGCTCAACGATCAGATAAGCGATGTTACCGCAATCGCAACCTTCGTTGAACTTGAGAAAATGCAACGTGACGAAAGTGAACGAAACCTCCTTACTATGGCCATCAAATCAGACCAACAAGTAAGAATGGGTATTGTTAGCGACATCAAGCAGGAACTGCGTAACGCAGGTGCCTATCGTGTCTTCTACAACGCATCGAAGAGTGGTAAGAAGTAATCTCCCCATCGCATGAACCATTCAAGGCTGCCCTAATCAAGGCAGCCTTTTCTTTTTGGTCCATAACCCATATAATAAAGAGCAACACAGTCCTATTAAGGTATGTTTCTCTTTTCGTTATGTGAAACCACATTACCCACGATTATTAATTATTTCTTACCAGATTACCACAAACACTCTACTATCCCTTATATTCTTAATAAACTTAATTGGATTCTTGTAATACTCTCGTTCATAAAGCACTTTCCCATTGCGCATCATACTGCATAGTGTTCCTCTTTCAGAGATCTATATTCCCTCTCAGCAGGGAGGTACATTTCCTAATCCTAGAGAGTAATATCTCCTCATTGCGGAGAGTAATATCTTATCAATTGTAATTAATCACCACTTTAGTGAAGGAACGATAAGAGCGTTTCAGCAGTTACAAAACCTTAACTATACTGATAGTTGAAGAGGCTATTAATCAAGTACAAGACCTAAGAAAAAAGATAAAACGGTTGCCTTTCAATCTAGATTTCAACATGCCCTAAGAACCTTTCTACATTCAATACCGAATAATTGTTTTTTGCATATAAACCATTTTTACTATCTTTGCAGTATCTATCTTATAGTTGATTATTATCTAGATCGCTGATATTACGCAGTTTGCAATCTAAACAAGAAACTATAGGTAGAATAAGAACCACTAACCACCCACAACACAACCTTCTCTACTGAGGAGAATCTTTAAATGAATCATAAAACCGAAAAAATAGACTATGAAGAATTGTAAACAATACGGTATTTTTATTATTGTATGTATGATGGGGGTGCACACTGTAGCTCAACCTCGCAATTACACCCTCGCATCACCCAACGGCAAAATTGTTAGCCATATCGTGGCCGATAAGGGCAAGTTGACATACGATCTAAATGTAGATGGTAACACAATCCTCTTGGAATCGCCCATTGCTTTAGACCGTACCTGCGGTACTACACACTATCGTAAGATGGAAGTGATAGCATCTCCTGAACGTGGTTCATTTAATAAGCACCTAGAGTCCAATAGCTACACAATGAACAAGTTAACTCTATCGTTGGAAGGTGGCCTTAAAATAGATTTCCAAGTCTGCAACGAGGGACTTGCCTATCGTTTCCGCACCGAACAGGCTTGCATTGTCAACAAGGAGGTGGTGGTCTACAATTTTGCCCACAACTACCGTGCTACAGTGCCCTATGTACGCTGGTCTAAGAATCAATTTATGTCTTCATTTGAAAACACATATACCACTGCAACACTATCGGAACTCGACAAGCGCCGACTTGCCTTCCTCCCCCTACTAGTCTATGCCGACCAAGGAACACGTATTGCTATTTCGGAATGCTACCAGCAGCATTATCCTGGCCTTTATCTGAAAGGTACTGGTAAAGCAGGACAACTAAGAGGTGCACATGCCCCCTACCCCGACCAGATTATTCAAGGAGGACACAATAACCTTCAAGGCATTGTTAAAAGCAGTCACCCATGGATTGCACAACTACAAGCCTTCGATACAATGCCCTGGCGTATGATGATGGTGGCCCAAAGTGATGCCGAATTGGCTGGCAACAACCTAACATCCTTGCTAGCTCCTCCCTGTCGACTAAGTGATACCGATTGGATCAAACCTGGCAAGGTAGCATGGGACTGGTGGAATTGTTGGAACATCAATGGGGTTGACTTCAAATCTGGCGTCAACAACGATACTTATAAATATTACATCGATTTTGCTTCACAATATGGTATTGAATATGTGATACTCGATGAGGGATGGGCCGTAAACCTGAAGGCCGACCTCTTCCAAGTAGTACCTGAGATAGATTTGCCTATGCTAGTGGAATATGCTAACCAACGTGGCGTAGGACTCATTCTATGGGCTGGTTACTACGCTTTTGCCCGCGATATGGAGCAAGTATGTAAACACTACAGTGCCATGGGCATTAAAGGATTCAAAGTCGATTTTATGGATCGTGATGACCAAATAATTAATGAGTTCTATTATCACACCGCAGCTATATGCGCACAATACCATCTGTTGGTTGATTTTCATGGCGCACATATCCCAGCTGGTATCGACAAGGTATATCCCAATGTGATTAATTTTGAGGGTGTTTATGGATTGGAAAATATGAAATGGGCTCCTGCTGAAGTAGATCAGATGGAGTACGATGTTCTCATCCCCTTTATACGACAACTGGGAGGACCTATGGACTATACACCTGGAGCCATGCGCAACGCTGCTAAACACTGCTACTACCCCTGTTGGAGTGAACCTATGAGTCAAGGTACCCGCTGTCACCAGTTGGCCTTATACCTTGTGTTGGATCAACCTTTGGCTATGCTCTGCGACTCTCCTACTGAATATATGCTTGACCCAGAATATACCTCTTTCCTCACTGCCATTCCTACCACATGGGACGAGACCCGCGTGTTGCAAGGTGAAATAGGCCAGTATATTGTTACTGCAAGACGCAAAGGAACCACATGGTATATCGGTGGCATCACCAACTGGACAGAACGCGACATAGAGATAGACCTTTCAAAATTCGCCAGTAGCAAAAACATAGTATTATACAAAGACGGCATTAATGCTCACCGCAAAGGCAATGACTACAAGGTAGAACAACCTCAATTCTCCAATACCCTCTCAATACATATGGCCCCTGGAGGTGGTTTTGCAATGAAAATAGAACCATAGATATCTTTCATGTGCCCTACATTACCTTTATCATTTCTACTTCTGATTTTATGTCTAAAAATAACAATTTCCCTATATTTTATATAGATGATTATTGTTGTTAATATTAACGTAAAATTTAAGTAAAAAACAGTTAAATATTTATGAGTTTTTAAGTAAAAATCATCTAAATAACATACTCTAGGCAAGCTCTAAACAAGGACTAAGCAAGGTGTAAGCAAGCACTTAGCACTCATAATCAGCAAATTACCACTTGCCTACTATTTGATAAGTCTATAATTAATACTTGACTAGAAAATGATAAAAGTACACTAGAATCATAGTAATATTGTTTGATGATATGAGTAAAACGAAAAAGCCGCTGTTCAATGAACAACGGCTTCATAGTTTATCCTATATAGGTTTATCTAGCATAACCTACTTTTAAAAGGAGCATCTTACACAGTTTACGAAGGAAGCAACATAACCTCCTTTACCAGTAAACTAAGCACAGAATTGGTAGCACGCTCAATAGTGCGCTGTCTATCATCACCCAGTTGTAAGAGTTGGGCAGTAGTTCCCTGGGGTCCCGCAACGGCAATCCAAACCGTACCTACAGGTTTATTGGGTGTTCCCCCATTAGGACCAGCGATTCCAGTAGTGGCAGTACCAAAATGAGTGTGAAGACGAGTGCGAACCCCCTCTGCCATCTGACGTGCTGTTGCCTCACTTACAGCACCGTAAGCAGTGAGCGTTTGATGATCAACACCCAATAATGACTCCTTGACATCATTGCTATAAGAGACTACACCTCCCTGATAGTATTCACTACATCCAGCCATAGCAGTGAGCCTAGAGGCCAAATAGCCTCCTGTACAGCTCTCAGCAGTGGCCAACGTAAGGTGGCGATGCCTGAAGAGTGAGGCCACGACTTCGGGAACCGACTCACAATCCTCACCTACAATATACTGGCCTGCTAAAGGATAGAGCGTATCTACAGCATACTGAATAGAGGACTGCAACAAGGATAAATCTTCGCCACGAGCAGTGAGGCGTAACTTAACCATACCTGCTTGAGGTAGATATGCTAAACGGAGATAAGAGGGCAAGGACAATTCCCAAGGTTCGATGAGATCGCTAAGGAATGATTCCCCAATGCCCTGCACTATAATGTTTTTACTGATAATATGTGACGTATGGAAGTAGTGCTGCAGCCGAGTAACCACCTCGTGATCCATAAGCCACTCCATTTCGTGAGGTACACCAGGCATAGATACCAGTACTTTACGGGTATCGGAGGGCAAATGGAGTGCCTGTGCTATCGTTTCCCCCTCGAACCACATGCAAGGAGCTGTGCCCACCTTGTTGTTGACAACAGTACAACACTGAGGCACCCAAGCCTGCTGACGATTGATAGGAGTAAGTTCGTAGTGACGACGCTCAAAAATATCTTTCACTGTAGCCAAAGCCTCTGGATTCTCAACTAGCGGAGAATTAAAGATGCTGGCAATAGTATGTTTGGTGATATCATCTTTGGTAGGGCCGAGACCTCCCGTAACCAAGACTGCATCGTAGGCCTTTAATTCTTCAATTAGGGTACAACGGATAGCATCAGCATCATCGGCTATGGTAACAACATGACGCACATCCATGCCAGCTGCTATAAGACGTCTAGACATAGAGGAGGCATTCGTATTGACCACCTGCCCTATTAGTAGTTCGTCACCTATATTAACAAGAGATACATTCATAAGATAGTTTTTTATAACAAGTATTAAAGACGTAGTTCAATGACTAAATAACCAAAATGGAGATAACAGCTATCTTTCTACCAACCAATAGTCCCCTGAGTATTGCGGCAACTGCTCTTACCTAAATTGAAAACATAACCAGCCGTGAGCGTAAGGATACCTACAGTGTAGGCACTCTGATTATATGATACGTGAGCAAAGCGCGGAGGAGTAAGAGAATACTTTATATCAACGAAGATATCGCTATGATAGCCAACAATAAGGCGATTGTAAAAGCCCCCCACCAGAGCAAACTGGAAACTGTTTTCGGTATCGAATCGCATCATTGAACCAGCTCCACCATAACCATATATTGAGAAACGAGGAGCACGATGGGACTGAACAATAAGATTGCTAAGGTTTAACATTAAATCTGCATGAAGATTAAAGAACGCACTGGCATTATAGTCACTTCGTATTTGGAGTCCCGACCATTGAAAGCGTCCACTCCAATAACTGGAAAAATTTTTGCCAATAGATAGTTCAACAGCAGGTGTACTAAGCCCCATACGACTTTGAAAATCGCCTATACCACGGTATTGCAATGAATTAAGGCCTGCAGAAATAGCGAAGAACCAGTCGTAGGAGGGATGCTGCGAGTCGCCACGATAGAAACGATAAGGGTTATCGATAAAGCGATATGAAAGACCTATACTGAGGGCTGGTAGAAGAGATAGCCGAACATGTTCGTCAAAATCGGGAGGAAGCAGTAGCGCCTGGCCATCCGCGAAAGCATAAAAGCCATGATTGAACTGGCACTCATAGCGGAGACCGACAATTAATGAAAAATCGTTATCACTACCACGATGACTATCCGTTCTCCGCACAACCGCCATGCCATAGATACCATACAAGTTATGGATACGATTAGGAGTTGGACCCAGCAATGTGTTGGTAATATTCCATAGAAAATCAAAATGGGCTAGATGAAGCCTACAGTCAACACTATCAGTAAGGGAAGTATAATTACGCAGATATTGAACACGCATACCCCAACTATGTTGCATCATCTTACTTAAAGAAATCTGATAGTTGTTGACACGATGACGTTCGCCTTGATCTTCGCTACTGCCAGAAGGAATATAGCTATAAAACGAGTAACCCATGCCAGCTGAGATCGCCAAATTGTCGAGCAACGGTCGATCTTGAGCCCACACCTGAAAGGATAAAAACAGGCAGAAAAAAAGAATTATGGGTTTACGCAATAGCATTATAATTATCTGTATAAAAAAAGACATCTGCCGCTCCAAAACGGGAGCAATTGGGCAGATGTCCTTATATGAAAAGAGATTATTATTTCATCTTCTCACCAAACTCCTTAACAGTCAACTTCTCAACTTCAGGCTTAAGCTGTTCGTTAAAGAGATTGAAGATATTCTTAGAATAGAGTCGATCGGTGAGTTGACTGATGTTCTGGCGATCTTGAGCAATAGCACGAGCCGATTTGTCAAGGGTCTCTTCATCGTCAGGTTGACCGTTGTTGTTGCGGCGAAGAATATCTTTCACCTCGTTAATAATCTCATCCTGAGTAGGTTCGAGCTTTTTAATCTTCTCCAGTTCCGATTCGAGGAGTTCCCACTTAATCGAGGGCAGATACTTCTCGTTCCAATCAGCTTCGAGTTTCTCAGCGGTAAGATCTTTATCATTTCCTGAACGAAGGAACCAACGTTTCAAGAAAGCCTCAGGGATAGGAGCATCGAATGCAGCAATAAGTTGCTCACGTACATCGGCAACATATTTCCATTCACCTTGCTCATTGTAGCTCTCTTCCATCTGTTTGCTTACAGCTTTCTTAAAAGCAGCAGCATCCTTGATTTCCTTACCAGGGAAGGCTAGATTGAAGAGATCCTCGTTCAGATCGTGGGGGGTGATATGAGAGCAACCACTGATAGTGAATTCAACAGCAGCTTTGAACTTCTTAGCGGCAGCAGGTTCGAGACGGAAATGTTTCTCGATATCAGCAGCGGTGAAGGCTTTAGCGGGGGTAAATACCACTTTATCCTCAGCTTTCTTGCCTACAAAGAGATTGCGGTTTTCATCGTCTTTCACATCTTTGAGATCGAAGCTAACGAAAGTGCTTACGCCACCTTCAGCCTCTTTGCCCTCTTTGTCAAGTTCTACAGCTTTACCGTAAACCATATCGTCAGCGGAGATAACTTCAGGGGTTTCGAATTTACCATAGCGCTCGGCCATATTCTTAACCTGTTTCTCAGCTTCCTTGGGGGTAATTTTTACCTGATAGAGGGGGGCACTTACCTTCTCCCAATTAATTTTAACATCGGGGCGGAGAGCCACATTGAAGAAGAAGGTAAACTCCTTCTGAGAGGCGAAATCAACGGTACCCGTCTTCTCATCATCAGCGAGAGGCGTACCAATGGTGTTGAGTTTTTCGTCATCGAGGTATTTAAAGAGAGAATCGCTCATGATGGCCTGAACCTCATCGGCTTTAACTGAAGGCTCATACATTCGTTTGATGAGGCCTAGCGGAGCCATGCCTTTGCGGAAACCGGGGACAGCAGCTTGTTTCTGATATTTTTTTAACTGCTTAGTAACACGTTCTGCATAGTCGTTTTCGTCCAGTTCAATCTTAATCTGGAGGTCCAAATCGCCTAAATTTTCTCTTGTGATATTCATCTTTTGAACTTATTTTATTGATATTTAATATTATCTAATTATAAAAGGAAATGCAAAGATACTAAAAAAAACGTAATGCAAAGAAAAAGCAACGCATTTTTTTGAAATAAGGGATTTTACCACTTTATCAATGCAAATACTATTCATCATCGCTATTGAGATAAAAACCTACTCCAAGTGCTTTCAGATTCTTCACATAGGCTGTTGTGGGAGCCGCAGGGGTCTTGAAGCGAGAGTAAAAATGAGTGCTACGAGCTGCGAAGACCCCAAGACCGCCCTCAATATTGGTATAGGTTAGACGATCTTGATTGATCGAGCCATTGTCTTGATGGGAATAGAGATAAGCAGCTAAATCCTCTGTGCATACTCGAATAAAGATATCGACAGTATCGATAGGTATCTTGTTAACGTTATAATTGCTTACTGGGATAGAGTCACGTATGGTAGCGAGGAAGATACTCTCAGGGAAATTACGGCTAGCGACAGCGTCTGTAAGATTCTTCTTAATAACATAACCATCGATATCGATAGAATGGGGAGTAATAAGCGTATCGAGGTAGGTACCATGATCGGTAACCACAAATTCATTGTAGTAGAAACGGACACGTGGTTGATATTGACGACCTCGAGTAGCAGTATGCCACTCCATATAACATTTGCGGGCTCCCGTTCCAGTAAAGTTGAATCCGAGAGTGCTGGGTTGGATAATTTTAAGTCCGTAGCCGATGAGGTAGGTTTGAGCACGTGCTATGGTATCACCACTATCGGTTTTGATAATAAGCAACTGGTAGATATACTTGGGATCGAGCTGACCTGCAGTACGACAAACATAGACAGGCTGTTCGGGAGCATAGAAATCACCTTCAGGTTTGTTTCCCAACAGGTGGTAATCGAAAAGGAATTCCTTGTTGGGGGCAGTAGCAGCTGGGTCAATCGCCAAGAGACTGTCACGAGTAACAACGGCAGGCCATTCAAGCATTTTGACCTCAATACTACCTTCAGGATAGTTGATAGAATCAAAAATCTGCGCAAAATCATAGTTGTTACCCTCTCCCAGAAAACATTTTTGGACACGGATATAGGTGGTATCATCACCTTGATCAAGGACACCATATACCACAGGGATTTCCTTCCATTCTGCATTAGGAGAGAATTCCACCTGGCAAGCTCCGAAGAGGAGGACCAGAAACGATATAAGAAGCAATCCACAAGTACGATTCATATATAACTGCTTATTGAAAATGGATTATTATTTGTTAGTTTGTTTATTCTTATTTGATAACCTCATTCAGTTGTATCTCATCAACCATGATCCAAGGACGCAGCCCCTTGTATTTGTGCCATACAGGAATCTTACCCATATTCTTGGCCACAATCTTGACATAACGCACATTCTGCCGTTCTATATTGATACGGATAGGGATGAGTTGCGGATTCTTCATTTCAATAGCAGTAGCATCATATTTAATCTTTGCATAGATAGGACTGCTGAAATTCTCACCATCTTCACTGACGTAGACTGCTACCGAGATGGGAGCAAAAGCCCAAGCGTCAGGAACATGAGCAAAATGCATCACCACATCCTGAAGATCAATACTCTTGCCAAGGGTGAAGACGGCATTGAAATCGGTGCCGCTAAATCCGAGCCATCCCGTTTGTAGATCGGTGATATCAGCTGTCTCTCCATCAAAGAGTATACTCTCTGCATGGTAGTTATATGGAGTATTGGGGGCTTTATCGTATGTCACATTAGTGATATAATCGAAATTGAAACGACTGGTAGCGGTAAAACTGGGAGTATTGTTTTTCTTAAAGGATTTAGCCTGTACCACCGTAGAGGTATTGATAGTGAAGGGACGCTTGTAAAGGGGAGATTGTTCATCAGGGGTAGAGCCATCGGTAGTGTAACGCATCTCAACTCCAGGAACAGCGCTTTGCAGCGTGATGGTCATAGGACGATCAAAACGTTCGGCACTCTTGGTGATGATAGGCATGGGGAGTACTGACGATTGAATGGTGGGATATTCGACACGACGAAAATCTTCTGGCTCATTGTTGTCAAAACTATATGCGTGAATATGTATGGGGAAAGAAAATTCACAGTTGGGGAGTGTGCTGTTATCGCTCATATCAATACCAGCCAAAGAAGAGCCGATACCCGCCTGACGATAGTCAATATTGAGGGTATAGTAGTTCTGCTCTTTGATATTGCTGTAATCAAGGGATTGTGACAACTGGTTATCATCATAAGGATATACGCTGAAATTGAATAGCGTGTCGAGCATATCAATAAAGAGACCATAATTACCACGATTAACCGAAAGCCAATGTACTCCAGCACGGTTGCCTGCAGCCTGGGGTATATCATAGTGGAAGAAGAGATTGTTGATAGGTGCAGTATAGGCACCAGTGACACCAGCGCTCTTACGATCGCAGTAAGTCTCTTTGTCGAGGCCCATCCATCGGATGCTATCAAAATCGCGGGTAAGACGCATTTGGAATCCCACCTTAGGAACTAGACGTACATGCTCTGTAACAAGCACCTGGTTATCAATAAGGATATCGCCCGTATAAAGCACCACGTAGGTCTGCTTAACATCGAAAAGAATATTGCCATTAAGATCGGTGTAGCGGATCATAGCATCAATACCCACCTTGTATTTATCAATTTGACGATAGTTACAAGCCATAATGGTGCGATTCATCTTGTCGGGACTGAGGTGAGACCACAACTTGCTACCATTGAGATCTTGACGATCATTGGGGGTAGGAGCTCGATAGAAACTCATGGTAGGACTGCCTGCGATCATCTCTTTGTCATCGATACTATAAGAAACGATATCAGCATCGGTAAGATCGAACCATAGGTCGATATTGTTATTATAAATATGTATACGGTTCTCACCCCTATCATCGTTTACAACAAAAAGTTCCTCTTTATCGAAATTCTCGAGAGGCGCTTTCTTTACAGCCTGCATAGGAATGGGGAATTCGGTTGTTGCCAACTCGATTGACCGAGGTACAACATCAGTGGCTATCCGTTGACGAACAGTGAAACGGATAAACAGTTCTTCACCAGCATAAAGGGTCAGCTTGGGAATTTTGAGTTTAAAATTCTTAGATTCGCCTGGTTTAAGATCCACATTCACTTCACCTTCAATAATGCGCGGCTTGAGATTGGAGAAGATATTATATTCGAGAATATAATCGTTAAGAGAGAGATAATCGAGATAGTTTGATATCGTGAACTCGCCATGATCAGCAGTCAATGCAACAAGTGCAATATCAAAAGGACGGTAAAGATTGCGTATCTCGTCTAGATAAGGCACTGGTTGGTTGGATGTGGTAAAGAGACCCGATGTAACAACACTGCTATTGGCAGCCATATTGTTACGGCGACTTGCATTCCAGTTGGTAATAAAACCACCTTGAAGGCTACTGCGTGTGCGTATCATCTTCCACATAGACTCGAGTCCTCCAAAATTATTGCCCTCTGTAGACCCGTAGTTAATCAAGATGAGGGGACGGGTCTGACTCTTAGCAGAGAAGACCTTCAGATCGTCTACATCGAGATACGAGGAGGCAATAAGATCAGTATTTTCCGAGTAATCGGCTCCTGGATAAACTACAGGACGCGATTTATCTTTCTGTTTCAATGTGCGATAGGCATTTTCCATACCAATACCGTTATCGATGCCGTTGCCTAGACCCCACACGATAATAGAGGGGTGATTCTTCAACGTTTCGTACATATTTTGCACACGGACAATAAAATTGTCAACAAACTCTTTGTCGGTCGATATCGCTTTCGATTTGGTAGAGAACGGTGCAATATTAGCATCGCAGATAACATAGAACCCATACTCATCGCATAGATCATAGAATCGAGAATCGAGAGGACTGTATACAGTGGTGTGTATAGCATTGATATTGTGGCGTTTCATCTCTTGTAAATCGGAACGCATCTGGTCGAGAGAGGCGAGGCTATTGGTAGAGAGATGATAGCCAGTATAATTGGCACCCCGAAGGGTGATGGCTTTCTGATTAACGAGAAGTTGCCCATTCTTTACTTCAACAGTACGGAAGCCAAAACGATGGGCCGTAGTTTCAATTAGCTGCATCTTTTCATCACGCAAACGGACTACAGCGGTGTAGATACTAGGAGTTTCGGCAGTCCAGGGCTTGACTCCTCCTAGTTCAATATTGATGGTGGTAGAGAGTTCGCTCTTCTTGTCAAAGACTACCCATTTACCTGTTTTTTCGACCTCTTTGTTGCGTGAATCCCAAATAGAGGTCTCAACATAAACATGGCCTACTTTACGTAAGTTCTCAATATTGAGATTAAGTTGTAAATTACCAAAGCGCGACTGAGAGTTGTAGGTGGCCGCGATAGCAATATCCTGAAGATTAACATTGGGTTTAAGGAGGATGGACACATCACCAGTAATACCTATCATTTCTCGATCTTGCTCCATCTCGAGGAGAGTACCATCAGAGGCAGCAACCACTTGTACCACTAGGGTGTTAGGTTTGCCATATTTCAGATACTTACTGATATTGAACTCGCTAAGTGTACGCGAATCCTCACTATAGCCCACATAAGTTTGGTTAATCCAAACATAATAAGCCGATCTGGCTTGGAGACGAAGGAATGCATTATAATCCTTCCACGTCTTGGGGGCATCGAACTTACGATAGTAGGTAGCAACAGGATTATCGGCCAAGGGAAGACTGTTGGGATTCTTTATTGCAGGAGTCTTATAATTCTTGCCACCCACCTCGAGGATATAAGAGGGCACCTTGGTAGTAGACCATTCGGCAGCACTAAAATCTTTGGCCTCTGGATCGGGACGGCTATCCATCGAGTTTTTCACCACACACTGCCACTCACCGTTAAGACTTACATAATAAGGCGACTGGGTATAAGCCTGTTTCTCAAAACCCCTCTCGCTGGCATAAGGCACCACATTGACACGAGGATAGAGCTTATGCTGTTCGAAAACCTCCTTGTCGTTCCATTCATCAGGGATCGGTGTCACATTGCTCTTCTGTTTTTTGTTCTGCGCCTCAACTGCAGATACACACATCAAGGCCAACGCGATAATGAGAATCTTTTTGTACATAGCGGTTCAGTGGTTACTATTATATTATTATCGATAGGACAATCGAGTTATGGTTTATTCTATTTCAAAGACTGCTGCTATACCTTAAATTATACATTAGAAGCAGAAGCCTACAAAGGCGGAGAAATGATGATAGTGTTCAGGCAGACGAGTAATGGCACCCGAAGCATCGCCACGCTCAACCGAATTGGACATAATGAACTGATAGCCTACACCAAAATTGATACCGAAATGGCGACTGAAAGCGTAGCGACCACCTACTTCAGCACCCAAAGTGATACCACCTTCATTGAGTTTGGTATATTCTACCCCACCGTTGGTGGTTCCCAAAGGGATGCTGTATCCCATTTGAATGGCGCTGTAAGGGGCAAGACGACTGCGGGTATAGTAACTACGCAGTTCAACAAATACGGGAATCTGTGAGAACGAGCCAGAAGGATCGCTCAGATAGGAGACACCCAAACCAACAGACGACTCTTTGCGCCATTGAAAACCGGCCACTGCCTTTACTCCCGCCAAGGTATATTTATCGGTGTAAAGATCGTGAGTGGTGTTCAGATTAGTCATATAGGTAAAGTTGACCACACCATAGAATCCGTAGTAGCGGAATTCCAGATGACTAGGCTGAGGGTTGCGGGTAGGAGACTGAAGGCCCGTCGATGCTGGCTGTATACTAGTCAGTCCGTCGTTGATGTTGTTTGCCAACAAACTGCCGCCCATCAGAACAAGGGCTACTAAAAGGAACATTTTCTTCATTGGAAGGAAAGATTATCTGTTGATTTCTATCTTTTATTTTTTTATAGTTTTTCCTTGTAAGCTTTTCGAGAGAAAGGAGAGTGGATTTAATTCACTGATGAGTATATGTCTCCCACCCTCTTCTTCACATCGTTGCTTTCATTCGGATAGAATAAAGTAAACAAAGGGGCTCCGCCACAGCGGATACCCCTTCGTTATTTAGGAAATTATTCCATCTTCTTCAGGTCGGGGGAGATGATCAGGGTTGCTTCAGTAGCAGCCTGCACCTGCTCGACAGTGAACAAAGGATTGATCTCGGTAAGCACAATACCCTTAGGAGTGATTTCCATTACACCCATCTCGGTGATAATGAGGTTCACCTGACCCTTAGCAGTAAGGGGAAGGGTACATTTTTTGAGGATCTTGGGGTTACCTTTAGCAGTGTGTTCCATCGTGAGGATAACACGTTTAGCACCTACGAGAAGGTCCATAGCACCACCCATACCAGGGGTTTTCTTGCCAGGAATCATCCAGTTAGCGAGGTCGCCTTCTTCGTCGACCTGCATAGCGCCAAGGATACTAACATCGACATGACCACCGCGGATGATACCGAAACTGGTAGCACTATCGAAAGTACTAGCACCAGCCACATGAGTGATATGGCCACCACCAGCGTTGATAAACCAAGGGTCTTCCTTTCCCTCTTCGGGAGTGGGGCCCATACCAATCATACCATTCTCACTTTGGAGGATGACGTTCACACCTTCGGGCAGATAGTTAGGAATCTCGGTGGGGAGCCCGATACCCAAGTTGACTACATCGCCATCATGCAGCTCTTTAGCAGCACGGCGTGCGATAAAGGTTCTGATTTCGTTTTTATCCATGATTTAGAATATTTAATTAGTTTATTGTATCTGTTTTTCGTGATGAGGAAATATGTTATTTCACACCTCTTTTTACCATTTCTTGAGCCACATAGGAGGCCACATCATCAGCATAGGTATTGGTACCAAAGCCTGCATCGTAGCCTAATTCCTTAGCCAACTCATGACTGATACGAGGACCTCCAGCTACAAGGATAATCTTATCGCGGAGTCCCTCAGCCTCAAGCATTTCTACCAGTTCGGTCATATTGATGATATGAACATCCTTTTGCGTTACCGTCTGACTAACAAGCAGGGCATCAGCATGAAGTTCCACAGCTTTTGCTATAAACTCCTCGTTAGGCACTTGGCTACCCAAGTTGTAAGCCTCGATCATATCATAGCGTTCAAGACCATAGTGGCCTGCATATCCTTTCATGTTCATAATGGCATCGATACCTACGGTATGGGCATCGGTTCCGGTGCTTGCACCCACGCAGATAATCTTACGTCCAATATGCTCGCGGATATACTCATCGCATTCGTGCATATCCATCGTGGTTGATTCCACCTTAGGAACATGGATGCTAGTATAGTCGACTGTATGGGTAAGACTACCATAGCAGTTGAAGAAGGTGAACCCTTCAGTCAACTCCTTGGAGTAAACTACCAAGGGGTTCTCCATACCCATCTTCTTGATAAGCTGCTTAGCAGCCTCGATGGCTTCGTCGCCAGCGGGAACGGGGAGGGTGAAACTCAGTTGCACCTTACCGTCGTTCATTGTATCACCGTAAGGTTTTATTTTTTTCAGGTCTAAGGTTTTGTCGAAATCCTTAGCTTCCATTGAATACAATCCTTCGCTCATATAGCTATCTTTCCTTTCATTTAATCGTTACTACATTGGTTGATTACCAAAACTTATTTTTTGCCTTTCATCAAGTCAACGAATGGGTTGAAGTAATTATCGGCTTTCAGAGTGACGCCGTCAAGACCCTTACCGCCATTCTTAGGACGTTTCACATCGGCAAAGATACCCTTCTCCAAAGCGGTGAAGAGACCCTCTTTCTCCATGTTCTCCAGCAAAGCAGTTGCTTTGTCGAGTACCTCCTTAGCGCGATTCTTGATGATACCATTATCCTTAAATTCAACCTCTTCTCCAATGTCGCGCATATTGTTGAAGATATACTTAGCATTTTCGATCGAGAGGTAGCGGTCGCTCATGAAGGGAGTATGGATAGCCTCGGTGGGCATACCTAACAACTGAAGTCCCTGATGAGTCCACTGACCAATTACGTTGAAGAGGGCATCCTGGATATGACCACGGAAGATGTTACCTGTCATGAACTTGGTAGGAGGCATATATTTCAGTGGAGCTTTGGGGAAGATTTCACGAATCATCTGAGCTTGGGCCAACTCATAGAGGAAACCATTGGTAAGCATGGGATCCATCTCGAAAGCATGACCCAGACCTTGTTGCTCTTCGGGAAGTCCAGCAGCCAAAGCCATCTGTTCGTTAATAAAGTCGCTAGCCAACACCGTATGGGCTTCTTCGTAAGCATCAGCGGTAGTCAGATAGTTATCTTCACCAGTATTGATGATAACGCCAGCAAAGCCGTTGATGATACGGCTGAAATATTGATCGATCAGCGTACGCTGCATATTGATATCGCGGAAAAGGATGCCATAAAGAGCATCGTTAAGCATCACATCAAGGCCTTCAAGGGCACCCATTGCTGCAATCTCAGGCATACAGAGACCCGAGCAATAATTGCAGAGACGGATGTAGCGTCCAACCTCTTCACCTACCTCATCGAGTGCCTTACGCATGATACGAAAGTTCTCCTGAGTAGCGAACGTACCTCCGAAGCCTTCGGTGGTAGCGCCATAAGGAACATAGTCGAGGAGGCTCTGGCCAGTAGTACGAATAACGGCGATGATGTCGGCACCTTGACGGGCACCAGCCTGGGCTTGTACTACGTCTTCATAGATGTTACCAGTAGCAACAATGATGTAGAGGTAGGGTTTGGAACCCTCACCAATCGTTTCGATATAATGCTCGCGGCGCAGACGATTGCTACGGATGCGATCGATAGCGGCATTCACATAAGGTTGCAGCGCCTTATCCAGTTCTGCCTGCGGATGGGTAGGAAGCTGAGTAAGGTCAAGTTTCCCATTCATTACATCTTCAGCAATCTGTTGAGGTGTTTTGCCCGTTTCACAAATAGCGTTGCCTATAAAGAACATAGCACCCTGACCCAAAACGCCCTTCGATTTGAGTTCCTCAACCACCACATTGGGTAGGGGAACCTCATTAGCATCGACATCGTCTATACCCAAGAGACGGCAAATGGTACGTTCCACAGCCACCGTGGTGTATTGATTTACGAAGTCCTGAACTTGGTCAGCGATGTTGTGTGCCACACTACGTGCATGCTCTACTTTCTCAAAATCGAGTCCAACTTTACTTTTTTGCATAAGTTCTATATATTATTACAATTTGTTTATTATCAACTACTAATTATGCATTAGTCCCCACCCAAAGGGGGTTAGTGCTCGCTATTATCGAACATGCAAAGTTAGTATTTTTTTCTGAATTGCAACCTTTTTTTCAAAAAAAGTGTACACTTTCCTAGATTGCTAAGAAGAAAGCGATAGGATAGCGAGACCAATACCACGATAGATACCCAAGCCACAAGGGCATTGCCTATCATGTATCTTCGGGCCGAACTGCTATAGTTCAATCTCGTCACCCATAGCATTGAAGAATTTGTATTCTAGTAAGTTATAACTCTCCTGAGGAATTACCTTGATAGAGGTACGATATTTTCGCATCCACTGAAAACGGCGCGAAAAAATACCCTTAGTAAGATAAGCTTGGATATAGGGATGAGTCATCAGTGTAATCCGTTTCTCACCTTGAGCCGTCATCAAATACTTCAAGTTACTCTCAATCTCATCGACCACTACCATACTCTGCTTGATGGTGCCAGTACCATTACAGAAGGGACATTTCTCTTGCACATCAACCTCTGTACTCGGACGAACACGTTGGCGCGTAATCTGCATCAAACCGAACTTGCTCAAAGGAAGGATCGTATGACGAGCTTTATCACGCTTCATCTCTTCGGTCATCACATCAAACAGTTTTTTGCGATTCTCGGCCTTCTCCATATCAACAAAGTCGATAATGATGATACCGCCCATATCGCGCAAACGCAACTGGCGTGCAATCTCTTTAGCCGATTCGATATTGACAGCCAGTGTAGTATCTTCCTGACCCGAACCTGCCTTAATATGATTGCCACTATTCACATCAATCACATGCATAGCCTCCGTATGCTCAATATAGAGGTAAACACCCGAGCGTATCGTAACGATTTTGCCGAAAGCACGACGAATATCGCGTTGCACACCGAACTGTTCGAAGATAGGTGTCTCCATCTTATAATGATGCACGATGTCATCCTTTTCGGGAGCCACGCTATGAATATAATTCTTTACATCATTGTATATACCCTCGTTGTTGACAAAGATAGCATTAAAATCGTCCGAGAGGACATCACGAAGCAAAGCCGAAGCAGTATCGGGCTCAGAGTGGACCTTTGTTGGAGTTTTGATCGTTTTGAGCCGTTTCGTCATTTCAGCCCATTCGTCCAACAACCTATGCAAGTCGGCATCAAGATCGGACACCGATTTACCCTCAGCGTTGGTACGAACAATGATACCAAAATTTTGAGGACGAATACTTTGAATCAGTTTGCGAAGGCGATTACGCTCTTCACCACTTTTAATTTTTTGAGAAACAGAAACCTTATTGCTAAAAGGTTCCAGCACAAGATAGTGACCAGCCAAAGAGATATCACACGAAAGTTTAGGACCCTTCGTTGAAATAGGTTCTTTGGTAATCTGTGTAAGGATATACTGACCCACTTTAAGGGTAGAGGTAACATTACCTGTTTTAGGAACTGGAGGTTCAATTTTGAAATCTTGTAGCGTCTGCATCTTAGCATCGCCATTCATAGCTTGTCGCAGATACTTATCGACCGAAGCGAACTGAGGACCTAGATCCAAATAGTGCATGAATCCATTCTTCTTATCAGCCACATCAACAAAGGTAGCGTTGAGGCCATTCATGTTCTTCTTCACCTGCCCCACAACGATATCGCCTACAGCATAGTGGCTATTGTTCTTTTCGGTATGAAGTTCAACCAACTGCTTATCTTCCAGCAGTGCTATGCGAGTTTCCGATTCCGAGTATGAAATGATAAGTTCTTTATCCATAGAAGTACTTTAGAGGTGCTTCAAGTAAAATCCATTAGTTATAAAAACCAGCAGTCCCTACTTTTCGAACAAATAAAAAACAAATCACACAAGTCGGCAACGAGTGCCGTTGTGCAATTTGTTTTAGTTTGTTAGATTTCTCTAGAAACGCAGACAGAGGTGCGAATCCGAGATGCCAGAGAGAGCGACACCCTGAGGGTATCAACTATCTCTTCTTATGTCTATTCTTGCGCAGGCGTTTTTTACGCTTGTGCGTAGACATCTTGTGACGTTTGTGTTTTTTACCGTTGGGCATAACTTGATTGATTAATTATTTATTTTACATTATTTTTTACTTCTTCCATGAAGGTCTTAGCGGGCTTGAAAGCCGGGATATTGTGTGCGGGGATGATGATAGTAGTTTTCTTCGAGATGTTACGTCCCGTTTTCTCAGCACGCTTGCGGATAATGAAACTACCAAAACCACGCAGATAAACGTTTTCGCCTTTAGCAAGGGATTCCTTGATAACGACCATCATTTCTTCGATAGTAGCCAGAACGGCAGCTTTCTCAATGCCAGTATTGTGGCTCACTTCTGTAACTATTTCAGCCTTCGTCATAATAATGATTCTATTAATTGTTTATCAATATCTTTTTTACTTACAAATAGCAAAAATCGATTTGCAAAAGTAGAAAAAAATTTCCGTTACGCAATATTTTTTTTATCTTTTCTTTGTTAAAACGGATTTACATTCAACACAACAACCTAATATATAATCTATTATAACAAATAATCAAACAGCATTATTATCTTGCTTCTTGATACAATAAAGGTAAAAAACTATTCATTTAACTATCGAAATAATAAAAATCGAATCGATAGCAAAGTCACCATTATCAATCCTTTCGTTATTCTCCTCTGGCAGAAGGGAGAGCATCTTGCATAGCCTTTATCTCATCTCGATACTTAGCTGCCTGAAGAAAATTCATCTCTTTGGCCGCCTGTTGCATCTTACGCTGCGTTTCGCGAATAGCCTTTCGCAATTCCGCTTTGCTTCGCGACTCAATAACCACTGGGGGTTCCTCTTCGAACTCCTCGCCAGCAGCATGAGGAGAAGCTATCGCTTCATAATCCCTAACCATCTGTTTTCGATCGGCATCTCCTCTATAGCCTCCCTTTTTGCCCCCATAACTTGGGGTATTGAGAGCATAAGGCGAAGCCGCAATATTCTGACCATTGATATCGCGAGACGATTCATGATAGTCTTCCCGCTGTTCGGCAGCCAGTTCGATAACGGAAGTCTGACCGAGAATAGCCTCCGTACTCTTCTTGATAGGACGCGGAACTATATGATGTTCCACATTGTAGCGAATCTGTTTCTCCCTATGACGGTTTGTTTCATCGATAGCGCGCTGCATCGAACCCGTAATCGTATCGCCATACAAGATAGCCTTACTATGCACATTACGAGCCGCACGACCAATCGTTTGAATCATAGCCCTATCGCTACGCAGGAAACCCTCCTTATCGGCATCGAGGATAGCCACAAGACTAACCTCAGGCAGATCGAGTCCCTCGCGCAGAAGGTTCACACCCACCAACACATCGTATACCCCCATACGGAGATCGCGAATAATCTCAACACGCTCCATCGTTTCAATATCGCTATGAATATAGGCAGTCTTGATACCCAGATTGATAAGGTACGAACTCAGTTGTTCAGCCATTCGCTTCGTGAGAGTTGTTACCAACGCCCTCTCCCCTTTATCGACTGTATTTTCAATCTCGTTAAGCAAATCGTCAACCTGACCGATCGCAGGACGCACCTCAACCACAGGATCAAGCAATCCCGTAGGGCGGATAACCTGTTCTACAACCACACCCTCGCTCTCCTGCAACTCGTAATCGGCAGGCGTAGCACTGATATAGATTGTCTGTCCGCAAAGATCATAAAACTCATCGTAGGTAAGCGGACGGTTATCGAGAGCCGAAGGCAATCGGAAACCGTATTGCACCAAAGAGGTCTTACGACTCCTATCGCCCCCATACATTGCTCTTATCTGCGGAATTGTTACGTGACTCTCATCAACCACCAACAAGAAATCGTCAGGAAAATAATCAATCAAACAGAAAGGACGTGAGCCCTCCTTTCGGCCATCGAAATAGCGAGAATAGTTCTCTATACCACTACAATAGCCCAATTCCTGAATCATCTCCACATCATAGTTTACCCTTTCCTCAAGGCGCTTAGCCTCTAATGGACGATCGGTTTCGTAGAAATAATCACGTTGCTGATACATATCTCGCTGAATCTGCAGCAAAGCATCGGCCATACTCTCCTTATTGGTCAAGAAGTTCGAAGCAGGATAGATAGTGATATTCTCACAATGCTCCAGCGTAGTGCCAGCAATAGGATCGAAAGTTTCGATGCTTTCAATCTCATCATCCCAAAAACCGATCCGATAACAGAAATCAGCAAAGGAGGGATAAACATCAACCGTATCGCCCTTTACACGAAAACGGCCGTTCACAAATTCAATCTCATTGCGTGAATACTGACCGTCCAACAAGCGGAGTAATAGTTGGTCGCGATTAATCTTATCGCCCACCTTTAGGTGGATCGTACCCCGTTTGAACTCTTCAGGATTGCCGATACCATAGATACAGGAAACAGAACATACCACAATCACGTCTCTTCGCCCCGAGAGCAGCGCCGATGAGGCCCGCAAACGGAGTTTATCGAGTTCGTCGTTGATAGCCAGATCCTTTTCAATATAAGTATTCGTAGAGGCTATATAAGCCTCAGGTTGATAGTAATCGTAATAAGAAACAAAATATTCTACAGCATTGTTTGGGAAAAACTGTTTGAACTCACCGTAAAGCTGAGCCGCCAACGTCTTATTGTGACTCATTACCAGCGTAGGACGATTCAGTTGAGCAATCACATTAGCCACAGTGAATGTTTTTCCCGAACCGGTTACACCGAGCAGCACCTGAGCCCGTTGGTCGTTCTTGATGCCATCAACCAACTGGCGTATAGCTTCGGGCTGATCGCCCATAGGCTTAAAATCGGATACCAATTCGAAATTCATGTGAATAGATTGTTATATTATATCTTATTATATTGTTTCTAAATGATTGTTTCTACACAAAGCATCAACACAGTTTACACCATCGATAGCACTCGAAACGATTCCTCCAGCATAACCAGCCCCCTCTCCGCAAGGATAGAGGTTGCTTAACTGTAAATGCTGATAATCATCTCCCCTAGGAATCCGAACGGGAGAAGAGGTGCGACTCTCAACAGCTAGCAGCGAAGCCTGCTCGGTATAAAAACCCCTCATCTTCTGATCGAAAGCACGGAAGCCTTTTTGAAGACAACCAACAATGAAAGGAGGCAACAACTCGTGGAGAGGACTATTTACAGTAGGACCCAGATAGTTGGTCTTGTTCAACGAAACAGATCCTTTGCTTTCGCAAAAATCAGTTAACCGCTGCGTAGGAGCACTGATGGTATTGCCAGCCGCTTGGAACACACGCTGCTCTACCTCTTGTTGGAAACGCAACAAAGCCAAAGGACCGTGCTGAGCCATTTGAGGGACATCCTCCAATCCTACCGTTACAGCGATACCACTATTAGCGTAAGGAGAACTGCGATGAGCATTACTCATTCCGTTCACCACCTGCTCTCCTTCGGCTGTAGCTGCCGGAACGATAACCCCTCCAGGACACATACAGAAAGAGAAGACCCCGTGACCCTCCACCTGCGTAGTAAGACTATAGGCAGCTGGCGGCAAATAGGCGGAAGGCTTAGCGCTATGATACTGAATGCTATTAATAAGCATCTGCGGATGTTCAACCCTCACTCCCATAGCAAAAGGTTTAGCTTGCAGCAACCATCCGCGCCGAGCAAAAAGTTCGTAGATATCGCGTGCCGAATGACCCGTAGCCAAAATCACACCCGTTCCCTCTATCGTCTCACCTCCAAGCGTACGAACCCCTTTCACCTTATTGTCTTGAACCACAAAATCAACCACGCGAGTATCGAAATGATACTTGCCACCATACTCCTCAATCGTATGGCGTATATTGGCGATGATACCACTCAGACGATCAGTACCGATATGCGCATGAGCATCGATCATAATATCGGGCTCGGCCCCATGTTCAACAAACTTCTTCAAGATGTCGCCCACATTACCCCTTTTCGTACTGCGAGTATAAAGTTTTCCATCACTATAAGTTCCAGCACCGCCCTCGCCAAAACACCAGTTGCTATTAGGATCCACACTCCTACTGCGACCCAGTAGCGCTATATCCTGTTTCCGCTGATCGACCGGCTTGCCGCGATCAACGATGATAGGACGCATACCCACTTCAAGACAGCGAAGGGCAGCAAAAAGTCCCGCAGGACCCGCCCCAACAACAACTACGGGAGGAGCCTGACGACAATCGCGATAAGGCGAAGAGAAATCGGCAGGAACATACGGGTCACCCTCCTTATAAACCTCCAACAAACAACGATAACGCACCTGTTTTCGTCGAGCATCAAGGCTACGCTTAACCACCACGATATGAGCGATATCGTCCACCCTGCAACCCAACTGACGGGCTACAACTTGTTGCCTTAATTCGGGCAAAGCATATTGTTCGGGCGACAATTCTATATCGATGGTTTTCATATCAAGTAGAGTATACTTATCCTTCGAAGGTAAAACCTAGCATGAAGGTACGTGTATTCAATCCGTCGATCGACTGATTATAATAGGTATCATTATCGATCTTCAAGTCGATCATACCGAATGTCATTTTCAGTTCAATAGCAAATTTTACGTAACGCAGATAAAAGTCGAACCCCAAGCCTGCAGTGTAACGCAGATCACTCGTATTGAGACGGATAATCGACTGATTCTGACTATTACGATTGTTGCGAAGCGAAGCAAAGTCGAACCCATAACTAGCACCCACCGTAAGATAGGGACGGAAATTCCTATAACGCATCGACCGAAACTTCAAGTCGAACGGCAATTCGCCGTATACCGATTCCACATTGCGATAAGCATCCATGCTTGGATGAGAGGCCAAATATTCGTCCGACCAACTATAGCGCAACGTGCGGTTGATAAGGGTAAGTCCTGGTAAAAAGCGGAGATTCATGAAACGGGTAAGCTTCATATCGCCAATAACGGCGATGTGGAATCCTGGCGTATAGTAAGAGCGAGTACCTTGCTCGTAGGGGGTCATTGATTCATCGTAGGTATAATGGAAATCGAATTTCGATTGGGTATAGCCTATTTGGATGCCATAATGTAGCAAATCCTCATCGAAAGCCGCCAGGTAATTAACCTGTGCCTTAACTCCGATACTCCCCATCAACAAGAGGAAGAAAAAAGCTATATGTATGATTCTCTTTACCAAAAGATGCTTTGTTTTATACAATTTAGATTATGATAACGCCTTTTTTGTATTTTTAGTACTACTAATGCTATTTTTTTATCGAACCTACGGAACACTTGTGCCCCTCGCCCACAACGTCAAGTTTCTCGTCTCAAAGGGCTATTCTAACGACGGGACCTCTACTCCCTCGTTAGCCTTCTCGGTCAAAGCAGTACGACCCATACGCCAAGTAATTCCCAAAACGATATTGCGCGAATTGAACACCATATCGAACGAAGATCGGTTGTAGGGATTGAGCGAAGAGCCGCTATCGCCATCATAGAGAAGAAGGTCGGTAATCTCCACACTTAACGAGAGACGATCGTCCAACAAATCGGTGCTTACCCCCAAATCGACCATAAAATCATCGTCAACCCCCGTCAGGAGCAACAATCCAGGAGTAGCATAATAGATATTGGTATATACTTGCAGTACGTCCCACAGTTTAACCCATAGGTTGAGCCGTGCATCAAAACTTGTCATATGACGTTCATCCCAAATGCCCGTACGGTATTCGGCACGATAGTAATAATCCCATACACCAGCGTAAAGACTGATATTGAGGTTCGAAGAGGGGGCAAAGGTGACATTCATCTCTCCTCCCATTTTTCGAGAAGCGTTGATATTACAATAGCGCTCCACATCGACCACTTTGCCGAAATAGGGATAGAAGGCCGCATCAGCAAAGGAGGCTATCTCGCCCGAATGGACTTTCAGGTAGCCCTGCAAACCTATGTTGCCCCACTCTTGATTCATGTTCCATCCACCCTGAAAGTGATGAGTATAACCCAGTTGCAGATTGGGATTGCCCATCGAGTAGTTCTCCTCATTCACTATTGCATAGCCACCTAGCATCTCTGCCTCGGGGGCAAGGGTATGGAGGGTATAACCGATATAAATAGTATTATTATCTTTAATATTATAAGCAGCATAAACCGAAGGGGAAAATTTCCAGAACAACCTATCCACATCATAGTTGATAGAAGAGGCGGGAAGATTATAGTAATTCAATCTGATTCGCTGACGATCAGTACGAAGTCCCCCCTTTAAGGTGAAACGACCCCACTGCTGTTGAAGGGAGAAATAGCCTCCCATCGATACATCGCTGATATCATTACTAAAGGAACGAGCAGCATCGGGCAGCAACACGTTCGAGGAATAGTTGAGGGTATCCCATTTGCGATGACAACTCCCATCGTTCCACGCTAGTATTACCCCCAGTTCCAGTTTGCCCTTCTCGCTCCAAGGTTTAGTATACTCAACTCCTATGTCGGACTTTAGTGCTTTAAGATCCTGACGCTCACGATTATATTGATTCATCACAGGGAAATCGGCATAGTAACGCTGTCTTTCGTCCAACAGTTTGGAATGAGCGTAACTGCTGTTGAAACTGATGCGCAATCGTTGTCCGAGGGTATCGAAATCGTGCTGAAGCCACAATCCCCCAACCCCTTCTGCTTGGCGAAGCAAATTATCTACCTCAAGCCTATAATTGTGTTGGAAAGGATGGTTAATATATTCATTACGAACCACTTCTCCACCACCCGTTTGCGCATTCCTCTGAGGACTGATACCCAGCTCGAAACCTGCCGAAGTGGAGGAATCAATCATCCAGTCGATACTGAACCCGATATTGGCACTCTTGAGGGTGTGCTCTATTTCGTTCTCTGAACCTTGAGTAGAAGATAGATCACCGTTGATGGCCAACAAACTCATAGTATCAACTCTTTGCGAAACATATCGGCCATAAGAAGCATTGGCCCTTGCACTGATATTTACCTTCTCATCGCTCCGCACGTAACTTACCCAAGGAGCCACCCAAGGACTCGTAGAGCTTGAAAGACCTACGCTAAGCATTTCGTTGGTCTCCCCTTCCGAACGGGTAACAAGATTGATAATCTGTCCCGAAACGCGATAACGATCGGAAGGGTTGTTGAGTACCTCGATACTTTCCAACCTACTGGCGGGCATCGTCTTAACATATTGTCTCAACGCTTCGCCCTCCATATGAGAGGGCCTATTATTGATCCACAAAACCACATCGCGACGACCGTAATAGCTGATGTTACCCTCCATATCAATCTCAATGCCAGGCACCTGACGTAGAACTTCAGCGAGAGTGCGATATGTCATTCTTTCATCGTTAGCCACAAAGTACATCACCTTTTCGCCATCGGTGGAATGGATTTGAGTATGTCCTTGATTGTTACTGCCAATAGTATGCTGAGCCTCAGCCGAGAGGGAGAGCGCCAACATCATGGCAATCAATCCTATTTTTATTCTTTCAATCATCGTATTTCATATCTCACGAAGAAAACGCTATTGGTTTCGACCTATTTGCTCAATACAGAGTATTTTCCTATCGAGCAAAAGTCGATATGTATGAATTTAATTTCCTCAGCGATATAGCAGAATTGTGGTTTTATCTTCAAAAACAGGTCTCTTCGTATTTTATGGTTGGTTAATAATTTTTGCAAATATAAGAAATTTCTACAATATAGAGCCAACAAACTGCAAAATACGATAACATTTTATCTTCTCTCACTTTTCGAGTTAAAAGTATCTATTCTTCTACCTCCAAAATAGACTTAAGAGTCGTCACCCCTTGGGCACTGGGTAAGCATTCGGTATAAAGGTGGGAAAATAAGGATAAAAATAATGTTAGTCTTAAGTTAGAGTTAGGTTAGCGTTACATCGAACCTGTTTCCCCTTTCTCCCCTACTGTTCTTTTTTCTGAGGAAAAGACTTACTTTTGCCGCAAAAAGTGTGTTAACATATACTTTTCTATCCAAAAGTATGAAAAACAATCTTCATTGATAGGTACAAAAAAAAGGTCTGTCGACCTTCCTTATAAAAAGTAATAACCATCATCCTCGCTTGCGAGGAGAGAGTTATAATCGGAAAGTAACAGGGATGCGGACTTCGTAACGAACGGGTATTCGATCTTTTGTAGCACAATGCCAACGCTGCATTCGTTTTACCGCTCTCAACACCGACTCACCGCAGCCGTCACCAATATCTTGAATAATCTTCACGTTTGATAAGGAGCCATCTTTTTCGACTATCGCAGTTACAACCACCTTTCCCATCGTGTGATTCCTCACTGCCTTGCGAGGATAACGCACACTCTGAGCAAGATAGCCATACATAGCTCGTTCACCGCCTGGATAAGAGGCTGCTTACACTTCACTATTCGTACTGCTGTATGTTAACACATATGGATTAAAGACAGAATCGGCATGAACTGGAACCGACTGAGCCTGAACATACGAAACAAGTATTATCAGCACGGGCAAAATGAACTGAGCTTTCGATGCAATAGTAGTATTCCTTACCATGTTCCTATGGACAATTTAGTATGATGAGTTTTACCAGTTTCTCTATTACCTTAAATATGTTTTTGTCTCATTGTTCTAATTTGGCTTTTCCCCCAATCATCCGAATCTACTGATTTCAGGGATAAAACCACTTCTTTGCTTTATCAAATTTGTTTCTTTTTTACAATCCTCACTATTTTTTTATCCTAACAATCTTCTGCCATTCGCTCTAATATGTTATAATATATGCTTAAAAAAGTGGAACTCTCCATTAACACCTTATTCTCAATGAGTAGGATCTGGACTTCCTGTGAAATAAAATAAAGGTCAACAAATTGCCCCACAGGTTTTCAAACCATATGGAGACTGTCGAGCATTTATTCCTTATTTCACATTCAGCGAATTGTCCAGATTCACTCATTCAAGGAATAAAGCGGTATGCGCTTTTCCACAATTCTTTTCTCGCGAATTGCGAGTGCAAAATTACATATTTTTTTGTTATCCCTAGTTTTTTTTTGCAAATAATCTTCTTTCGCTCTCACCACCAATATCTTGAATTGCCTATAATAAAAGGATTCTATGCAAATAGAGAGAAAAAAAACAATAGCCGTTTGTCTAAGAATTATTAACAATTCAATTGTCTATTTTTCACGTCAAACTGATAAAAATAACCACCCCTTTGATTAGAAAATAACGATAAGAGAAATATTTTACTGAATATCACCCTATTGGGTAAAAAAATTTATCCTATCGAATAATATATATATTTTTTTTCGTATCTTTGAAATTTGTTTAATGTTGTAGTATTGCACCTTATCGTATTGCTATACAACGACATTGCTATAAGTATTAATGAATCATTCAAATAAAAAACTAAAGTTATGACCAATACTTACGCTATAGGTATCGACATTGGAGGCACCAACACCGATATGGGCCTTGTTCGCAACGATGGTAAAATTATTGCCCACAAAAACATCCCCACCAACCAATATACCCTTCTCGAGCCCTACATCCACGATATGATGGAGTGTATTACCGCTATAATGAAAGAAAATCAGGTAGAGGCTATCGAAGGTATCGGCATCGGTGCTCCCAACGGCAACTACTATACTGGTTGTGTTGACAATGCACCCAACCTTACCATCAAAGGAGTGCTCAACTTCGAAGAGGAGATCCACAAATATATGCAAGTTCCTGTGGTGCTGAGCAATGATGCCAACGCTGCCGCCTATGGCGAATTGGTTTACGGTGGAGCCAAAGGAATGAAACATTTCATTATGTTTACCCTCGGTACAGGTGTGGGTAGCGGCATTGTGGTGGATGGCAAACTGGTACACGGATCAACGGGTGCTGCTGGCGAATTGGGTCACAACATCCTTATCCCCGATGGCCGTCAGTGCTCTTGTGGCCGCAAAGGATGTCTCGAAACCTATACCTCAGCACGTGGTATTGTACAGACTTTCTGCGAACTACGTAAGGCCACTCCCAACTATAATGGCGAACTGAAAGCGGTGGCCGATGCCGATATTACTAGCAAAATGATTGGCGATGCCGCCAATGCTGGCGACCCCATCGCACTGAAAACCTACGAGCAGACGGCCCATTGGCTAGGATTGGCTATGGCCAACTCGGTTACCTTCTCTGCCCCCGAAGCCATCTTCCTGATGGGTGGCCCTACTAAGGTAGGCGAACCTTTGCTGCGTCCTCTACGTGCCTCCTTCAAAGAGCATCTGCTCAATATCTACGAAGGCAGTTGCGACATTCATGTGTCGAGCCTCAAAGCCAACGAGGTAGCCATTCTTGGCGCTGCCGCATTGCTGAAAATGAAAGAATAAGAAATCAATTATTATACCTTTTAAAACCTAGTTCCTTTTAATGAAACGTACGTTTTTGCCCCTTGTGGCACTGATAGTTTTCGCTTTATCGGGCTGCAACCACAGTATCACCTCCTACGTCAATCCTATGGTAGGCACAGGCGGTCACGGTCACACCTATCCTGGCGCCATCGTCCCCTTTGGTATGATACAACCGAGTCCTGACACCCGTCTCAACGGATGGGACGGTTGTAGTGGCTATCACTATAGCGACGATACCCTTTACGGCTTTAGCCACACCCACCTCAGCGGCACTGGCTGCGAGGATTATGGCGATGTGTTACTTATGCCTTTCAGCGATTCGGTTAGCATTGACCGCAATCAGTACCGCAGCTCCTTCTCGCACCGCCGCGAACAAGCCAAAGCGGGATACTATAGCGTAATCCTCGACAATAGTCGTGTGCTGGTGGAACTGACGGCAACCGAACGCACTGCCCTCCACCGTTACACCTATCCTTATAGTGGCACCAAAGGGTTTTTGATCGATCTTACTCATCGCGACAAAACCCTCTCCTCGGGCATCCGCCTCCACGAAGATGGCACCCTTACCGGATGGCGCTTCTCTTCGGCTTGGAATCCGGAACAAAAACTTTTCTTCGCCATCAATCCTAGTGCTGAGGTGGATCATGTGGTCTTCTATAAGGACGACCAGCCAGTCGAGGCTACCGCTATCGATGGTGAGAACTGCAAAGCGGTGGTTTATCTGAAGGAAGGCTGTAAAGAGGCCGAACTGCAAGTGGCCATCAGTGCTGTCGATGAACAGGGAGCGCTGCTGAATCTGGCCACCAGCAAGGATCTCTCCTTCGAAGAGGCCCACAAACAAGCCAACGCTATGTGGGAATCGGAACTGGGAAAAATCGTTGTAAAGGGCAAAGATCGTAAAGCCAAGAAGAATTTCTATACTGCTCTTTATCACTGCATGACATCACCTTATCTGTATAGCGATGTGGATGGTCGCTATCGCGCTATGAACGATAGCATCCTCACCACCGATGGCAAACACAACATCTATACTGTCTTCTCGTTGTGGGACACCTATCGCACACTCCATCCGCTGCTTACCTTGATAGATCGTAAACGTACCGAAGACTTCATCTACACCTTTGCGCAGCAATATGCTACAGGAGGTGAACTCACCATGTGGGAACTGGCATCGCACGAAACTCACTGTATGATAGGTTATCACGCCTGTCCCGTTATCCTCGAAGCTATGAATGCGGGTATCATAGACAATTTCGATCAAGCTTTCCAAGAGCAACTGCTCGAGGCTATGATGGCCACATCCAATCGCACCGAAGCCCACCAATCCTATGCCTCGATGGGCTATCTGAGTAGCGAGATCGATAACGAATCGGTATCGAAAACCCTCGAGTATTCCTACGATGACTGGTGTATTGCACAATATGCCTCATGGCTGATGAATAAATATGGACAGTTGCCCGTTGCCGATAGTACCACTTCGGACACCACCGCTATGGCCTCCACTTCTCATCATCCGTTATCGCAAATTGTCGACACCTATACCCGTCGTTCCCAATCGTGGCGCAATATCATGGACGAGAATGGCTTCATGCATCCTCGTCGCAACGGCGGCTTTACTACCCCCTTCTCCCCTGCCGAAGTCAACAACCATTTCACCGAAGCCAACTCGTGGCAATATTCCACCTATGTGGTACACGATCTTTTCAACTACTTCAATCTGCTGGGAGGCAACGAGAAAGCGGAACAGATGATCGACTCGCTCTTCCACACTACCGCCAGTTTGGAGGGTCGCGATCAAGCCGATATCACTGGTCTCATCGGTCAGTATGCTCACGGCAACGAACCTTCGCACCACGCTGCCTATCTCTACGCCTATCTAGGTAAACAAGACAAAACAGCCAAGTTGGTACGCCAAATATGCAACGAACTTTATACCCCCAACCCCGATGGTTTGTGTGGTAATGAGGATTGCGGACAAATGAGTGCTTGGTATGTAATGAGCGCCATGGGCTTCTATCCCGTATGTCCGGGTAGCGGTGAATATGTAATAGGTAGTCCTCTCTTCGAAGAGGTTGATATCCATCTAGAAAATGGCGCTACCATCTTGATCGACTGCGATCATCAAAGCCAGAAAAACTGCTATGTACAGTCCTATTCTGTGAATGGAGTTGGTTGCACCGCACCTTATCTCCCTTATCGCACCCTTGCCGATGGTGCCCAAATTCATTTCAAGATGGGTAGCAAACCTAGCGGCGCTCTCTACGAGGCTTTCGATGGCTCCACCGAGAAAGAGCAGCAGCCTTTGGTAACGATGCCCTATTTCTCCCGTTGGGAACAACGTTTCGATGGTTCTGCCACGATAGACCTCAAGAGTCTGCGTGCCGATAGTATCTTTTACCGTATCAACGATGGGGAATGGATGCGCTACACCGAACCCTTCACCATCCAATCGGATGCTACCCTGATGGCCTATGCCGTGAAGGGTACTACTCGCAGCAACACTACCATTCAGCATCTTACCCGTTTTGTGGCCGATAAGAAACTCTCCTATATCACTCAGCCAGCCGATCAATATCGCGATAGTGGTGAGGAGGGACTCATTGACCGTATGCGAGGCGAAGAGAACTACCGTATTGGTGGGTGGCAAGGATGGCAAACCGATATGAAGGTGGTGGTCGACCTCATGGCTGAACGATCCTTCTCGGGCCTCTCTCTCTCGCTGCTCAGCGACTGCCATTCTTGGATTTTCCTTCCCTCCGCTATCACCGTCGAAGTAAGTAGCGATGGCACCAACTATAGTCCTTACGCCACCAATAACACTATTGGAAACTACTATTCCAATAATGGCGCACCAGATGATGCAATCAATGGGTGGAACTACAAACTCGACCCCTTAGTTGTTACTGCCGATGTGAACGGCCCTTCGGTCCATGCCCGTTATGTACGCATCACGGCCACCAACTATGGGGCTATGCCCAAGTGGCACATCAGTGCTGGCGAGCAGGCTTGGCTCTTCTGTAGTGAAATCGATTTCAAAGATCTCTCTGCCCTGGATCGCCTACCCTAAAGGTGGGTTCTATCAATTCACCGATTCAACAATAAAAATGAATGATCATCAATTTATAACAAAAACAAATAATAATTCGAACATGAAAAAGATTCTGATTGCAGTAGCACTGCTGGGCAGTTTAGGCCTTCTGGCTTCCTGCACCTCCAAGACTTGTGTATGCTACCAAGTCGTTAACGGTCATATGACGATGAACGACACCTATACCGACCTCAACACCGCCTGTGCGTCGCTCACCAACGATTATCGCGTTTGTGTGGAGGAGAGCGAACGTGTCAATCCTGAGGATGTAGCCTGGAAATAGTCGTCTATGGAACTCACCACCTACGCCACCAAGCCTAAAACACTGATCACCGAAGTGCTGCTTACTACAGTCTTCTTCCTCCTCTTCCTGGTGATCTATAATCCTTTGTTCGGTCATCGATACGCAACCGAGGACTATGCCACTTATAAAACAATGCAGGGATTGGTCATCCCTATAGCTAGTGCTATCCTCTTGGTAGTGATGGCACTCAGCCGTACGGCTATGTATTTCGTATCCCGCTTTCGCGCGATATCGATGTGGAGCTATTTCTTTTGGCTGGTGGTCGAGGTGCTGATAACAGCACTCTTTATCGATCTTTTCATCTCGTTGCTTTTCCACGAGGGCTATTTCGAACACCTCAACGAAGTGCTTTTCGGCGTGGTGATGGTGGTCATCTACCCTTACGCTTTCTTCTGGGTACAACACCTCTATCACGTTTCGGCAACCAACAACCACCTATACGAAGAACAGATCGCCGAACTGCAGCAAGGACTGAATCGCAACGATCCGGGTGCCATCCGTTTTGCCGACGAGAAAGGCAACGTCAAATTGGTGGTTCAGGCGCAATACATATATTATATAGAGAGTGCTGGCAACTATGTAACCATCCACTACGAGAATCGCGGAAAACTAACCCGCTTCGCCCTTCGCAACACCCTCAAAGGGATTGAGCAAGTATGTATCGCCAACGATTTGGTACGCTGTCATCGTAGCTATTTCATCAACCTGCATAAAATAAAACTACTCCGCAAAGAGGGTGAGAATATCTTTGCCGAGATGGACAACAATGATATCGACGATATTCCCGTTTCCAAGACCTATGCTGGCGATGTTATGGCTAAGGCAGCTCAAACCTAACGCTAACGCAACAATCACTTTTTTATCATGAAACTCAAACGATCCTTCATCCTCCTTCCCCTTCTGCTAGTAGCCGTTACTCCGCTACAGGCTTGCTATCGTTCTCAGTCGCCGCAGCAGCAGTCTTCTACACCCCTTGCTCCTCCCCCTTCGGTGGTGGAGTCGGCAGCTGTCAATCGCGATTCGCTCGCCTTCGTCTCTGCCCCTTGGACAATCGATACCCTCAGCAACGGATTGATCCTTCACCGTATCCATTTCGCCAACGGCGAGTTGTTCAACGCTAACCAATACATCTGCTATGTTGAGATGCCGGTCGATGCTCCTTGTCAATTGGCCTTCACTCATCGCAGTCAGCGCACTCGCACCAGCACCCAAGCACGCCAAGCCGATGCTTTGGTGGCTATCAACGGCTCCTTCTTCGATATGTCGAAACATCATCCCATTTGTTATCTCCGCATTGATGGGAAGCAGCTGGGCGAAAACACTGCGGGTGTCGATCCCATCAATCGCAAATACTACCAATATGGTTCGATGACCCTGAACGAGGGTCGGCCCCATTTCTTCATCCCCGATAGCAACCGTCATGCAGAGGATCAGGTGGAAGGTGCCAACTTGATGACCGCAGGACCTATGTTGATTTTTGAAGGAAAGCAACTCCCTATGCGTGACGATCGCACCTTTGTCACCGATAGGCACAACCGCACCGCTATCGCTGAGAAAGCCGATGGAACGGTGATACTCTTTGTGGTCGATGGACGAATGAAAGAATCGGCCGGCATGAGTCTCACCGAACTGGCCACCACCCTTCAGTGGTTGGGTTGCCGCAATGCCCTCAATCTCGATGGCGGCGGCTCTACCACCCTCTATCTGAAAGGATGGCCCAACAACGGTGTCGTCAATCATCCCTCCGATAATGGCCGCTACGATAGTGCTGGCGAAAGGGGGGTCTCTAACTGCGTAATCATCCAACCACGTAAGTAGTCAAGCAACCCTTTAACCCAAAACAACTCATAAGATCCTCTCCTAGATGTCTAAATTCTTAGTTTATCGCGCCTCAGCAGGTAGCGGAAAAACGTACAACCTAGTGCTCCAATACCTCTCTATAGCCCTCAACGCCGACCACGAGAGGGCTCTGCAAGATCGTTTCCGCCACATCCTAGCCATCACCTTCACCAACAAGGCTTGCAACGAGATGAAGGAACGTATCTTGCGCGAACTAAGAAACTGCATCCAATGGATTCCTGGGCAGAAAAAGAACATGTTGCTCGACTTGCAACGCAACCTTTATCGCCAGGGCATGGCGGCCGAATACGATGAGCACCAGCAACCGCTAGCCCCTGTCAGTCTTGTGCAAGAACGTGCCCGGGTGGTACAAACGGCCATCCTCCACGACTATGGTAATTTCAGCGTTAGCACCATCGATAGCTTCATGCATCGTGTGGTGCGAACCTTTGCTCACGATCTTAACCTTCCGCTCGGTTTCGCCCCTCAAATCGACACCGACGATATTACCCAGCATGCCGTCGATGAACTGATGCATAGCGTGGGCAGCCACGACTCCGATCAACTCGATAAGATATTACTTCGCTTTGCCAATAGCAAGATGGAGGGTGGCGCCAGCTATAGCACCATCGATCGCGACATCACCCAGTCGGCCAAAGAGCTCTATAAGGAGAATGTGCCTCCGCAACTCCATCTCCTCAGTCAGTTCTCGCTGCAAGATTTTATCGATATCAACGAATCGCTCAACAAAGACAATCAGCAATCGGAACAAGTCATCCGTCAGTTGGCACAGCAAGCGTGCCATGCCATTCAGCAGGCTGTCCCCAATCTTGATGCGCTGTATCAAAAAAAAAACAACGCCTATTATCGATTCAAAGCTATTGCCAATGGCAACTACGATCTTGAAGAGAAAACCTTCTCTGCTACCTTCCGAAAGATGCTGAATGGCGAGATGGTCATCAGTAAAGACTATCCTGTGCCCGATGCTCTCCTCGCCACCCTCAACCAATGCTTCGCCAATATCCTTCACGAAGCCACCCTTCGCCGCAGCCGCCTATTGCTCAAGCAGCGACTCTTTGAGATGGCTCTGCTCAACCAGCTGCACCTATATGTCGATGCCTACAACCAAGACAACGAGTGTCTCCCCTTCAGCGACATCACCCGTCTTATCTACGAACATGTGTGCAACGAAGAGGCTCCTTTCCTCTTCGAGCGTATCGGCACCTACTACCGCCACATCATGATCGACGAGTTTCAAGACACCTCTACCATGCAGTGGGGCTCTCTTGCTCCGCTCGTATGCGAAACGCTGGCTCATGGCAACGACGATGAGTTGGGGTCGCTCATCGTAGGTGATGGAAAACAAGCCATCTATCGTTTCCGGCAGGGCGAAGTGCAGCAGTTTGTCGATCTATCCCATCTGGGCGATCCCTCCTATCAAGGGCCCGCCCCTTCCCTGCCACCGCACTGTGAGAAACTGGGCGAACGTTCGGCCAACTATCGTGTCACTCAAACCATCCATCTCGATACCAACTATCGTTCGCGCGAACAGATCGTTCGTTTCAACAACCAGTTTTTCCGTCATCTGGTAGACGAACAGTACGCCGCCAACGAATCTCTTTTCCAACCCTCCATCCCCTCTCTCTATGATCAACTGGAGCAGCAACCCAAGAAAGAGGGAGGCTATGTGAACGCATTCTTTAGCAGCAACGATGCCTCTTTGAATCGTCAGCTGCTGCTCACCCTCGAAATGTTGATACAGCAAGGGCACTACACCTTCAACGATATCTCTATTCTTTCGCGCCGCAACAAATCGTTGGCTAAGCTGATCTCTTATCTCAGCACTCAGACAATCAACGGTCAGCCTATCCCACTGGAATCGCCCGACTCGCAGCTGCTCTCCGAGAGTACCGCCGTCAACCTAGTGCTCTCCTTGTTACATTACCTCCTCACCCCAGACGACAGGAGTGTTGCCTTCCAGATATTACAGTACCTCTATCAGCTCGGCATGATCGATGAGATCCCCATCGAGCGACTCTACGATAAGAACACCCCTATCCCGCTCGAAGATATCTTGAGTCAGTATCACTATCTGTTCTCCCCCCACGAGCTGCGATCCCTCCCCCTCCTCGACTGTTGCGAAAAACTGATACGCAGCTTCAGTGGTGCCGATGCAACCCTCAAGCTTCAGGATATCCAGATGGCCCATCTCGCCACCTTCCTCGATGCCGTGGCACGCTATAGCAAGTCGCATCACCAAGACCTAAGCGATTTCGTCTCGTGGGCCGACGAGCATGTGGGTAAGATCTCGGTGAAAGGGGCCCCCAGCAACGCCATCCAGCTCATGTCGATCCATAAAGCCAAAGGACTCGAGAAAAGGGTGGTGATCTATTACGATCCCGACAAGAAAGAACCGATGGGCGACAATATATGGGTCCCCATCGAGGGGGCCGAACAGCGAGCCCTCAGTCACGGCCTCCCCGTAGGCTTCGTCACCTCCTCCGATAGCAAAGGCGATTCTATCTTCCTTTCTGCCCAACAGAGCGAGAAGATGGCCCGCAAGATGGACGAGCTCAACAGCCTCTATGTCGCCTTCACCCGTCCCATCGACAATTTCTTCATCATCTCCCAACGGGCGCTGAGTCTTCAGCGGGCCCTCCTCCTTTTTCTCGAACAGAAAGCTGCTACGTGCGAATCCGACAGCAACAACCAGCAAGGACGCTACACCGATCCCATCGTTGTACAACCCATCGCGGTAGAGACCTCCACCGAAGACGACGAATGCGAAGCCTTCGCCATCGGTAGCCTTGTGGTATATCATGAAGAAAAAGGGAAAGAGACCGTCAAAGAGACCGACCTCCCTAACCGCACCGTCGCCCTCAACCAACTCAGCTACGCCGACTGGCATCAATCCATCGTTATCGCCGACCATAGCAGAGAGGCCTTGTCGCAGCTGCAGTACGACAAAGCCGCTCAACCCCTCTCCCCCACCGAGATGGGCAATCTGGTGCACCGTATCCTCTCCCTCTTCGAGAGCAGCCACGACTGGCATCAGTTCCAACAAAACCCCATGCTCGACGGTCATCCGGTCGATGAAAAAGCGTTGCAGCAGGTCGCCGCCGTGATAGAGTCTCCCACCTGTAGCCGCTTCTTCGATCCACAGTATCGTTCTATCCGAGAGCATCCCATGATTGTGCAAGAAAAGGGAGGCAAGATGCAAGAACGTAGAGCCGACCGCATAGTCCTAACCCCTTCCGCCACCTGGGTGGTCGACTTCAAAACAGGCGAGATCCACAGCGATTCCAATCTGCGACAAGTACAACAGTATATGTGCGCCCTCGAACAGATGGGCTATCCCAATGTACAAGGTTTCCTTCTCTATATCCGCCCCGATCAAGAACCCGAAATTGTTCAAGTATAAGTCGGTTTTCATTAAACCGAGCGCAGAAGGCGAATCTCACAGCGTATGCCCTCTGCGCTCATTTTTATCATTACTGAGCTTTCTTCTTCAAGGTAAAGACAAAACGAAGGCCCCCCTCCGAACGATGGCTAGCCACGATTGAACCCCCGTGAAACTGCACTGCGTGTTTCACTATCGACAAGCCCAATCCGGTACCTCCCTTTTGACGTGAGCGTCCCTTGTCTACACGATAGAATCGTTCGAAGAGTCGCGGCAGGTGTTTATCCTCTACGCCACATCCATCATCCTCGAAACAGATACGACATTCCTCTTCGCTGTTCTCTAACAATGAGATATAGATATTCTTTCCATCGGAGTAGGCTATGGCATTCTCTGTTAGGTTTCGAAAGATAGATCCTATCAACGATAGGTTGCCCTCTACCACCACCTCCTCTTTGAAGTCGACATGCAATTGCATCCGATCCTCATCCGATACCATCGCCACCTCGTCGGCAATCTCAGCAATAATATCATTGATGACCACGGGCTCTTTCCCTATGAGTCGGCTGCCATCCTCCATTCGGGTGATGAGCGATACATCCTCCAACAGTCGACACAGCCGTTCGTTGTGGGTATAACAACGCTCCAGCAGCTCCTGTCTCTTCTCTTCGGTAAGACTGATACCTGAGAGCAGCGTTTCAAGACATACCTGGATGGAAGCGACAGGTGTCTTTAACTCGTGGTTGATATTGTTGGTTAGCTGATGTTTGATGCGAATCTTCTCTTGTTCCTCGTGCATCGCCGCCTGGTGTGCTGCATCCCTATCCTTGATGGTTTGTTGCCACTGGGCATAGAGCTGCACGATATGGTTCGAGATCGATCCCAACTCATCGTTAGGGAAAGCCTCATCGTCGGCAAACGACTCCCCTTTCTCCGCTTGGGCGGCAAAACGATTGAGTCGTTCGATATTCTGTCCCAGCCGACGGGTAGCGAAATAGGCCAGGATACTCATTGCCAGACTTATCAGCATCATGATACCCATAAAAGTCCAGTCGGCACTCAGCAATTCACGTAAGGTAGCGGTATAAGGGATGGCGGTGCGGACAATGAGTCGGTTGCCTTTCGTGGCCGAATAAAAATATTCATGTCCATCGCTTGCCGACAAGCGGCCGATATGATAGCCGGAGCCATTTTTCATGGCTGCCACCACTTCGGGTCGGTTACTATGATTGCCCAACGAGTCGAGCGCCACCATATTGTCGAAGACCACTTTCCCCGCAAAGGTGATGATGGAGACGCGAAGACTATCGAAAGGCATCTCATGCCTATCGATATAATCCTGGCACGACATCCCTGCCTCGACGGTAGGCAGGAGGTGTCGATTATAGAGTTGCAGTTGTGCACTGACGAACTCCGATTTGTACTGTTTTTCCCGCACATATTGGAAAACCATGAAGCAGAGGATGATGCTCCATGAGAAAGCCAAGAGCATCAAGAAAAGACGTTTATGATAAGATAGTTTAATCGTGAAAGCCATAACCAAAACCTGAACGAGTTACAATATAAGAACCATAGGGTCCAATCTTGGACCGCAGCCTGGTAATATTCACATCGATAGTACGATCCAACACCACCACCTCATCGCTCCACACGCTGCTCAGTATCTGTCCCCGCGAGCATATCTTACCCCGATGCATGATAAGGAACGCCAGCAGTTCGAACTCCTTCCGCGCCAGTTTGACCTCTCGGCCATCGACGGTACAGCGTTTAAACTCCATATCGAGTTCCAGCCCCTCCACCTTTAATATATTCACACTCTCCGCTGTTCCTTTGTGACCCGATGTACGTCGCAGGACGCTCTTCACTCGAGCAATCACGTTGCGAACCGTATAGGGTTTCATGATATAATCGTCGGCCCCCAAGTCGAGACCCATCACCATATCATCCTCTGTGTCGCGGGCAGTACAGAAAATAATAGGTATATCGGCCGTAGTTACATCAGCCTTGAGCATCTTGGCCATCTTGATGCCACTAATCTCACCCATCATGATATCGAGGAGTATCAGCGAATAGTCCTTCAGAGAGTAGGTCAACGCCTGTTCGGCACTTAGCGCCACATCTACACTATACCCCTCATTTTCGAGATTGATCTTCAGCACTTCGCAGAGAGTCTCCTCATCGTCGACTATCAATATACGTTCTGTCATCATAATCCATGCTTATTATTGCGCTGCAAAATTACAGAGTTTTTTTTGCATAGATAAAAGCCAACAACAGATTTAATAAAAATTTAATATGGGAGGGCTTTCGCCCATTTCATCAATTCTTCATCTTTTTGAAACCTTTATGCAACATTACAGGTGTTATTTTGCATTGTCAAATTCAAAAACGGTATTATAACTAAAAGATTAAAAAACAATGAAATGTAAACTTCTCACAACAGTAATTTTTGCATGTATATGCTTTACCTTGCATGCCCAAGAAACACAACCGATAGTACCTACTGGAAGTGCTATCATTAATGTGTTTAGCAACTATCACACCCACTTCGACAGCGAAAGTGGCTTCGAACTAGAGCGCAGTTATCTAGGATACGAATACAAACTCAACGATGTACTATCGATAAAGAGTGTCCTCGATATTGGCACCTCGTCGGCCATAACAGATTACCAACGCCTTGCCTATGTCAAGAATGCGATGCTGAAATGGAAAAAAGGAAACCTAACAGTGCAAGGAGGACTCATCTCCACCACCCAATTCAATCTACAAGAGAAAGCCTGGGGCCACCGTTACATTATGAAGTCGTTCCAAGACAAGTACAAATTCGGTAATAGTGCCGACCTCGGAATCGCTGCCGCTTACCGTATTGCACCATGGCTCTCGGCCGATGCCATCATCGTCAACGGCGAAGGCTATAAAAAAGTTCAGAAAGGCGACGGACTCAACTATGGTTTAGGTGTCACCCTCTCGCCAGTGAAGAAATTCCAAATTCGATTCTACGGAGGCATCAACGAAGGCAGCACTGCCAATCAAGCAAACATCGTTAACCTAGCCGCCTATGCAGGCTATCGCTGCGATCGGTTCTCGATTGGAGCCGAATACAACCACATGACGAATGCCCAACATGTAGTGGATGCTAATCGTAGCGGTTATTCCCTCTACGCCTCTCTCCTACTCTCCCCTCATGCTACCCTTTATGCCCGCTTTGATGACATTGCTTCCTCCAACGATTGGAATATCGCCAACGATGAGTCGGCCGCAATTGTCGGAGCCCAGTTCAAGTTAGGCTCGCACGTCAAGATAGCACCCAACTTTAGACTTGGCATTCCCAAGGCCGAAGGTGCCGATAACACTTACGGAGCATACATCAACTGTTACTTCGGATTATAAAATATAGTATATCCATATAATTATATAATAAAAGATGAAAAAAATGAAAAGAATGAAAAAAGCATTAAGTTCGCTCACCCTTCTTGCCCTTGCCGCAATACTAGTATCTTGCGGAGGAAATGGAATTACAGGAAATCGCAAAGCCCAAAGCATTTCAGGAGCAGGAGCCACTTTCCCACTCCCCTTCTACAATGTTGTCTTCGAGCTGTTCTCCGACCTCAATGGTGACGCTGTTGCCTATGGCGGTATTGGTTCGGGTAGTGGTGTTCGTAACCTACGAGATCAAGTGGTTGATTTTGCAGGTAGCGATGCCTTCCTCTCCGATAAGGAGATGCAAGAGATGGATGATGTAATCCATATCCCCACTTGTATGGGCGCTGTTGTTTTAGCATATAACCTTGATGGGGTTGAGAACCTCAGACTTACAGGAACGGTTATTGCTGATATATTTGCAGGTAAAATAACGCAATGGGACGACCCCCAACTCGTTGCACTCAACCCAAGTGTTGTATTGCCTTCCGAACCTATCATACCTGTGTTCCGTTCCGATGGTTCTGGCACCACGTATGTCTTCACCGACTATCTAACCAAAGTAAGTTCCAACTGGGCAGCACAATATGGGGCTGGTAAGTCGGTTAATTTCCCCACGGGTCAAGCAGCCAAAGGTAACCCGGGTGTGGCCGCTATAGTATCGCAAACAAAGAACACCATCGGTTACATTGGTTCCGAATTTGCGTTTGCACAGAAAATACCCTATGCCACCATAGCCAATGCTCGAGGCGAATTCATTGAACCTTCACCAACCTCCATCTCGGCAGCTGCTAGTGGCGATATTCCATCCGATACCCGTGTCTCTATTACCAATAGTGATGCCAAGGGAGCCTACCCTATCTCTACCTTTACATGGATCATCATCTATAAAGAACAGAACTATGCCAAACGCAGCAAAGAACAAGTCCTTGCCCTGCTTGACCTATTGAAGTTCATGCTCTCAGAAGATGCCCAATCGCACGCCACAGAGGTTCATTACGCCCCTCTGCCTGCCCGCGCTATCGAGCTAAGCAAAGAGAACCTTCGAACGGTAACCTACAATAGTGTTCCCATTCTACCAACGGTAGGAGGCCTTTATGAGCGATAAACTGTATAGGGTGCTACTAATAGTAGCCGCCATCATAGTACCATTGGTTTGCGGGGGTATCCTCTATGCCCTCGCAACCGATGCCTACGAAGCTTTCAATCACTTTGGGTTCTTCGAATTCCTGACCTCGACTGATTGGAATTATACCGAAGGAGAGGAGCACTACGGTGCCCTCCCCTTCATTACTGGAACACTGATGACCTCGCTCTTAGCACTTATCTTCTGTATTCCCTTCTCACTGCCAGTAGCACTCTTTGTGGGCGAATACTTTAAAGATACCAAAGTGGCCGCCATCCTTAGCACTGTTACAGACCTCTTAGCTGGTATTCCCTCTATCATTTTCGGACTATGGGGATTCTACACCCTACGCCCCCTCGTAATGGCTCTCAATATATCGCCCCAAGGATCGGGAGTCCTCACCGCCTCGTTAGTGCTAGCCATTATGATTGTACCTTACGCTGCATCCCTCAGCGCCGAATTTATCAAGATGGTGCCCAACGATCTCAAAGAAGGGGCCTATAGCCTTGGCGCAACACGAGCAGAGGTGATTCGCAGGGTGGTATTTCCCGTGGCAGGATCTGGAATATTCTCCTCCTATGTGCTTGCCATAGGTCGCGCACTAGGTGAGACCATGACCGTTACGATGCTTATCGGCAATACCAACAACATTCCCCAATCGATCACAGCCACAGGCAATTCCATGGCCTCCATCATCGCCAACCAGTTTGGCGAAGCAGGCGATTTGCGACTCTCATCGCTCATAGCCATAGGACTGATACTCTTCTTAATAACAGCTATTATCAACATGATAGGAAAACTAATGATTAAACGGGCTAGAATTATATAGATACTATGAAAAACAACACACGAAAACGACTCGTCGAAAACAAACTCATCTTATGGGTGGTATGCATTTTCTCGGCCCTAACGGCAGTACCTCTTCTACTAATACTGGGCGAAGTGCTGATGCGAGGTTATGACCAATTGTCGTGGTCTTTTTTTACTGAGCCCACCCCTAATGCCTATAAGGTTATGAAAGCTGCAGCAGCAGGCGAATCCATACCAGGAGGTATAGCCAATGGTATTATCGGCACATTGATTATGCTCAGTATGGCCACTATCCTAGCCATACCTATAGGTATTCTTTGTGGCACCTATCTTGCCGAGAACAGCAAGAACCGCTTTGCTCGGATTGTCAGCTTTATGACCGACTTATTACAAGGGACACCCTCTGTCATCATCGGCATCATCACCTATATTTGGGTGGTGGTTCCTATGAAGGGGTATTCTGCCATAGCTGGCAGTATAGCTCTCTTCATTTTGATGCTGCCACTGATTATCCGTTCCACCGAGGAGACTCTTACCATTCTACCCGTCTCGCTCAAAGAGGCTGGCCTTGCTCTCGGAGGGAATCGCGCACAAGTTATGTTCCGCATACAGTTGCCAGCAGCCTTCGGTGGTATCTTTACTGGTATCCTCCTTGCCATCTCACGTGTAGTAGGCGAAACAGCGCCACTCATGTTTACCGCCCTCGGTTGCTCAATGATACGTTGGTCTATCAACGAACCCATCTCAGCCGTACCACTGCTTATTTGGGAGTTTTTCAACGACCCCAACCTACAAGATTTAGTATGGGGAGCATCTCTCGTCCTTCTCATATTTGTACTAACCCTTAACATTTTATCAAAATATATTGCCAAGAAATGGAAACAATAAAACCGATACTTGAATTCAATAAAACCTGTGTTTCCTACACAAAACAGACGATGGCTGTCAAATACGTGTCGGCCTCCATCCAGAGGAACACCATCACTGCTATCATGGGGCCTTCAGGATGTGGTAAATCCACGTTACTACGTGCAGTAAACTTGATGCACAACCTCTACCCTAACATTCACGTAGAGGGTGAAATCCTACTTAACGGAGATAATATCCTTTCCATGGAACCCATCGATGTGCGCCGCAAGGTGGGTATGGTCTTCCAACGTCCTACCCCTTTCCCAACAATGAGTATCTATGACAACGTATTGGCTGGCTACACCCTCAACGGAATCCACTTGGCCAAGAGCGACAAAGATAGCATCGTAGAGCATTGTTTAAAGAGCGTCACCCTATGGGACGAGGTAAAGGATGTTCTCAACAAAAAAGGTACATTCCTATCTGGAGGACAACAGCAGCGCTTGTGCATTGCTCGTGCGTTGGCCTTGAAACCCGAGATCTTGTTGATGGACGAGCCTACCTCTGCCCTCGATCCAATAGCGACCAAGTACATCGAAGAACTACTCTTGACATTACAGAAAGAGGTTACGATCGTTATCGTTACCCATAACATGGGACAAGCCAAACGAATCTCATCTCATTCCATGTTCATGTATTTAGGAGAATTGGTTGAATATGGCAATACTGACACCATGTTTTCTTGTCCCTCGGATGATCGTACCAAGGCTTACCTCACTGGAAAAATGGGATAGTACATCAATGGTGGTATTGCCATTCATCACGCTGTTGTTGAAGGCAATATTGATGGGACTAGTAGGAATAAAAACAACAATAGACATAGTGGATGTCTCTGTATGCGACAGCCCTAAGTTGTTTCTTACCTACATATTGATATGAATTAAGGTCGACGAATAGAACAGAGTTGGTGGGTATAGCGGCCTTCGTCAAAATTGAAAATACCAGTAGCATCGACCTTGTCGATACGCACCTGCCCAGAGGCATGGATGATACCTCTATTATCGAGCGCTATGCCTACATGAACCACTTTTCCTTGGGGGTTAGAGAAGAAGAGCAAATCGCCCGTTTGAACATCTTTTATAGAATCAATTGCCTCTCCTACCTGCTCTTGCTGGTAGGCATCGCGAGGGAGCCAAAGACCCTGGGTACGGAATACCATTTGTACAAAGCCAGAACAGTCGATGCCCATCAGCGTTTTCCCTCCCCACAGATAAGGGGCTCCAAGCAGCTGACGAGCGGTATCGACAACATTATTGAGGACAGTGGGGTGATAGCCCTGCAAGATGAATGCGCCCAATTGACAGGAGGCGGAGGGGATACGACTACCCATAGGGATGGTAAGCGAGCGGGTGCTTTCGTGACTGACAAGGCTGATAAGGGCGGTAGGGGTTCCTACCACAGCATCCCAAGATTCAACACTAAGCATCTGTTGGGTATCGAGCGGGACGATCTGTTTGTTGTCTACCCAACCCTCATATCCATCAGCCAGGGTACGCACCTTCGACCACTGAGGAGTTTGCTGTACCACTTCTAGCAAATCGCCAAAAAGCAGTTGGTTGACCATCTCGGAACGGTCAGAATCGACGGCACGCATTGGAACGCAAGGAAGGAGGATGGTGGCAGGTTTCATGGGTATGGAAGGGATTAATGTGGATACAATGGGGATAGAGAAAGGCTGAGGATAGCTCAATTAGAGTCGCCCATTCTCTACCATGATACAGATGCGATTGATAAGATCATCTTGTTTGCTATGTCTCGGATCGAAGCCCGATTTCAGGTTGTAACCGAAAAGGCGAGCAAAGGTTTGATAGAAACCTGCACGCAGTTTTCCCCTCAGCTCGTTGACAATGGTATATGAAGTCTTTCCCGTTTCACGATCTATCAGTTTCAGCAGCACCATACCTTGTGAGATAGTGCACTTCTTCAGCTCGTCGGTGTAACGATCCAGCATCTCTTTCTCCTTAGCCTTAATAATCTCTTTCTGTTTCTTTTTAGGCAGATTGGCTAACTGAGCCTCCAGGGCATCGAGTTCACGTTTACCCATCTGAGCGTAGGGGAGCATTTTCTTGATATTACGAATCAACTTTTGATTCTTCCTAATCTCCTGAGGGGTTAATAAGCTGGTATAGGGCGAAACCTTTACCTCACGCAGATTACCCAGCAAGATGGTATCGCCATCCTCTACATATGCCGCCGAGACGATGATATGTCGTTGAGCACGTAAAGGGGCAACAGCCATAAGAGAGGCTAAAAGGAACAATATGGTGAGTTTTATGGATTTCCTCATGATTAACGATGTTGAAATAGTTCAGTAAAGATAACTCAAAAATTGCTTTTTTGGTATGTGTTGAGATAAAATTCATTGCCAAAAAGAAAAAAAAACGTACCTTTGCAACTTGTTCAACGATGGCTAGAAAGAGAATAACTATTGTCTTTCAGCTCACTATCATTTATCAAAACAAAGAATAATCACTATGGGAAAGGCCATTCAGGATTTCAACTTCTTTTATTGGGCATTGCGCCCACTGGTAGCCTATGGTGCCTGCTGCCACTATCATCGGGTAGTGATAAAAGGCAAAGAGAATCTATTGCACGATCAGGGCTATATCTTAGCCCCCAATCATCAGCAAGGATTAATGGAACCTATGGCCGTGTTGATGATAGCCAAGAAGGCACCCGTGTTCTTAGCTCGCGCCGATATTTTCAAACAGCCAGCGGTAGCTGCCGCACTCACCTTCCTCAAAATCTTGCCCGTATACCGCATTCGTGATGGCAAAGAGAGTCTTTCAAAAAATGCCGAGATTTTTGAGAAGTCGAAACAGGTAATCCTTGACAACCACCCCCTATGTCTGATGGCCGAGGGACGTCACAACAACCGGCACCAGTTGCTGCCTTTGGTGAAAGGAATGTTTCGCATTGCGGGTGATACCCAAAAGAGCCTAGGAGACAAACCACTGTATATCATTCCTTGTGGTGTCGATTTCGATGACTACGAGCGCCCCTACCATAATCTCACTGTAGAGATTGGGAAACCCATCCCTGTACAGCAGTTCATGGACACCTATCGTGAAAACGAGCCCTTGGCACTGAACCAGATGCGCGACACATTAGCTCCTCAGATGATGCACTTGATGCACGACATCCGCAGTAAGGAATACTACGAGGAAGCACAGACCCTCTGTTTGACTATGAACGGAGCTGTTCGCAAAGAAGAGGGACTCTGCAACAACAGTTGGAACCGCTTCCAGACTCGCAAAACCATTGCCCATCGTTTCGATGCCATGGAGGCTGAAGGGGGCGAGCAATTCAACCAACTGATTGAAAACACACGAGAGTATATGCGAGAATGCCAACAGGCAGGTGTCCGTCCTGAAGTAGAGGCTACCCGCTGGAATCCTGCACTACTGCTTCTTAGCACGCTGCTCGTAATAGCCTTCCTGACAGGATGTGTAGTTTGGCAACCCATGCGCTGGGCTGTACTCTTCTGCATAGCATGCTATCCCATACCCTTCTTGCCCACCCATCTGCTTATCAACAAAATGGTGGCTGACACTCAGTTTCATAGTTCGTTCAATTTCGGAGTACGATTCTTCTTGTCAATCTTTTATGTGATAGCATTCAGTATTGTCATGGGATGTACTGCTGGCGGTTTCTGGGGTAGACAACTAACTGGTATTGGTGGCTTCTGGTGGTGGCTTGTCGCATTCGATCTTCCCTTCATTATCGCCTACATCAATGGCCCAATCCACACATGGTTACGCAGAATATGCGAGAACTGGCATCTCCTCTTCAAGAGTGGATCGTTGAAAAAAGCACGAAAGACAAGGGAGTTGTTGCACTCGTTAATCAAGAAATAAGTCGATTGATATATCGAATGCCTGGGGGAGATTCTCCCCTCTATTTATAACAAAAACCTCGTTTCACACTGCTATCGCAGTTCTGTAACGAGGTTTCTTTTTTATCAAGAATTAGTTATCTAGGATTTCTTCTGTCGTGTCTCAAAGCAAAGTATTACTATCTTATATCACTCCAGTCGATAGGCTCTTGACCTTGCTGCTGTAACAGTTGATTGCACTGAGAGAAATGCTTGCATCCGAAAAAGCCACGATAAGCCGAAAGAGGCGAGGGATGAGGTGCCGTAAGGACATGATGACGACTGCGATCAATCAATGCCGATTTCTGTATAGCATAACTACCCCAAAGGAGAAAGACGATGCCGCTGCGTTTTTCGGAGAGGGCATGGATAGCAGCATCGGTGAATGTTTCCCAGCCCTTGCGTTGGTGCGATCCTGCTTGGTGAGCCCTAACGGTAAGGGTTGCATTGAGTAGCAACACACCCTGTTCGGCCCATCCACTGAGATCGCCATGGGTGGTAGGGATATTTAATCCCATATCACTATTGATCTCCTTTATGATATTCACCAAGGAGGGAGGTACTGCAATGCCATTGGGAACAGAGAAGCAGAGACCCTGCGCCTGACCTGGTTCATGGTAGGGATCTTGTCCGAGGATGACCACTTTCACCTTGTCGAACGGAGTGCTGTCAAAAGCACGGAAGATATTACCCCCTTGCGGATAGCAGGTATATTGAGCCCGTTCGGCCACAAGGAAACTCTTCAGTTGGGCGAAATAGGGGGCATCGAACTGCGGTTGCAGTACCGAAAGCCATGAGGGATCAATCTTTACCATGATGAACTGCTATTTTACGAGGGTAGTATAAAAGGGGAGAAGACAACTAGAGGAAGGGGTTCATATTCACCTCTTCAGCAATCGATGAACAGTCACCATGTCCAGGCAGAACCATAAAATCGCCATCGAGAGTGAGGAGACGCTGGTGGATCTTATCGAGAAGCAGTGAAAGATCGCCACCCGGCAAGTCGGTACGCCCGATGCTCATCCGGAATAGCGCATCGCCTGTAATAACCATCTGTTCGGCATGTAGAACATAAGCCATACTTCCAGGACAATGGCCTGGCACATAACGGCATTCGATTTCACCATTGCCCAACTGCAACTTATCGCCATCCTCAACAAGATGGGTATCGAGATCGTCCATCCGATCCACATCGAAACCCAACACAGAACCATAACCCCCAGCAGTACGCAGCAAAGCGATGCTATCTCGATGGGTAGTAACTGCCAGTTGATATTTCGTAGCCACATAACGCAATCCGCAGATATGGTCGGTATGAGCATGGGTAAGAAGTAGCAGCGTAGGGGTGAGCTGTTGCGAGAGTATGAAACGATCTAACAGATGCTCCTCCGAGGAGGTCTCGCAAGCGGGATCGACGATAGCGCACTGCTTGGAGACCTCATCCCAGACGATATAGCAGTTGGTTTGAAAATGGTTGAAGGCGAATTGCTTTACTTGGAACATGAGCGTGAGAGGTGTGTCTTATGATTATTCAGAGATCCACTGCTCGACAGCCTCTTTCTGAACAGGGGCGATATCGAGTTTATTCTTTTTACGAAGACCGTTAAGGTCATTGTATAGTTTGTTGGGGTTAGCCTCATGTAGTTGAGCCAAGGTGTTGATACCAGCCTTACGGAGCATAGGCACCCACTCGGCAGCCACACCATGAGCCACGAACTCTTCATCGGTGGTTATGGTAGGTTTCTTTTCAGGACGCATCTGAGGGAAGAAAAGAACATCCTGGATGCTCTCTTGGTCGGTCATCATCATTACCAAACGATCAATCCCTATACCCATACCCGAGGTAGGAGGCATGCCGTATTCCAAGGCACGGACAAAGTCCATATCGATAAACATAGCCTCGTCGTCACCCTTCTCGCTCAATCGGAGCTGCTCTTGGAAGCGACCCAATTGGTCGATAGGATCGTTAAGCTCGCTATAGGCATTCGCTAACTCTTTTCCATTGACGAAGAGTTCAAAACGTTCGGTCAGTTCAGGATTATCGCGATGGCGTTTGCAGAGGGGCGACATCTCGATAGGATAATCGGTAACGAAAGTAGGCTGGATAAGGAGATGCTCGCACTTCTCACCAAAGATAGCATCAATCAACTTACCCTTACCCATCGTTTCATCGGTCTCCACATTCAGGGCCTTGCAAGTATCACGTAGTTGTTCCTCGTTCATGCCACTCACATCGTAACCAGTCTGTTCCTTAATCAGTTCACACATAGGCACTCTACGGAAGGGACCACCAAAGTCGATCTCGTTGCCCCAAACCTTCAGTTTTGTGGTGCCATGCAGTGCCATGGCAACGCGGCCAAGCATCGTCTCCACAAACGTCATCATCCAATTGTAGTCTTTATAAGCCACATATATTTCCATGCAGGTAAACTCGGGATTGTGGGTGCGATCCATACCCTCATTGCGGAAGTTGCGACTAAACTCATAGACACCAGGATAGCCACCCACAATGAGACGTTTCAGATAGAGCTCGTCAGCAATACGGAGGTAGAGGTCTATATCGAGGCTGTTGTGGTGAGTGATGAAAGGACGGGCAGCAGCACCGCCAGGAATACTTTGCAGCACAGGAGTCTCAACCTCAAGATAGCCTTGCTCGTTGAAGAAATCGCGCATGGTGTTGATAATCTTGGCACGCTGCACAAAGGTCTCGCGAACTTGGGGATTCACTATAAGATCTACATAACGCATGCGATAGCGCTGTTCGGTGTCAGTAAAAGCATCGTAAACCACACCATCTTTCTCTTTCACGATAGGTAGAGGGCGCAGACTCTTGCTGAGCACTGTAAGACTCTTCACATGAATGCTTGTTTCACCCATCTGTGTAACGAACACGTACCCTGTAACGCCTACAATATCACCGATATCCAGAAGTCGTTTCCATACCGTGTTGTACATTGTCTTATCCTCATCGGGGCAAATCTCGTCACGTTTCACATAGATCTGAATACGGCCAAAACTGTCTTGCAGCTCGGCAAAGGAAGCAGCACCCATGATACGACGGCTCATGATACGGCCAGCAATGCTTACCTCTTGGAACAGGCTTTGGTCTTTAGGAAACTGCTCCAGAATATCGCTACTAGTGGCATTAACCTCGTAGAGGTTGGCAGGATAGGGATTGATGCCCAATTTCTTGAGTTCGTTCAGCGAATTGCGCCGAATTTGTTCTTGTTCGCTTAATTCCAACATGGTATATTACGATTTGATTTACAATTCATTAATAACATATAAAGGCAAAAAAAGGGTCTTTTTTGCCACTACAAAGGTACAACTTTTTTATAAAAGGTAAGTATTGATGGAAGAAAAGTGTCGCTCTATGCAACTTGTACCTCGAAAGTTGGATATTACATTCTGATATTCTTGTTATACAATTTCGTATGTCTTAGGATGTATGATATGGGTGCATCGCCTTTTTATTCCCCCCTCATAAATGGCTTGTTGCTACCTATTACCCTTACTTCACCCTTACTCATGAGTATGGCTAGAGTAAGGGTAATGCGAGGGTATAGTAAGGGTGATACGAGGGAACGGTGTGAAAAGAGAGTGTGATTTGCTGATTTAGGTTGTCACTTCTGTGCTCTTCGACTGAATTGAATTGACAGGTTACTAATTATCGACTATCTTTTGTTGTCAGTCGCCCTCTGATACGACTGAAAACGGTTTACTCTGTATGATGCCTTTCGAGAGGCATAAAAAAAAGCAGGAGACCGAAGTCTCCTGCGTGGTGGGAACAAATGGATTCGAACCATTGACCCTCTGCTTGTAAGGCAGATGCTCTGAACCAACTGAGCTATGCTCCCTTAAGTTTGGTGGAAGTTACTGGATTCGAACCAGTGACCCTCTGCTTGTAAGGCAGATGCTCTGAACCAGCTGAGCTAAACTTCCAAAATGTTGTTCAAAGAACTCACGAAAACGGGTGCAAAAGTACTAACTTTTTACGAACTGGCAAAAAAAATCTTTCACTGAAGGTTGCTTAAAAGCGTTAACAGTAGTGGTAAACAACAATTTACGAAGTGATATTTTTTAGTTAAACTGCTGCATTTCCACCAATCTTTTATACTCTCCACCCTGCTCTATTAGCGAAAAATGGTTTCCTTTTTCAACGATAACACCCTCTTTCAAAACCACTATCTCGTGAGCATTTTGTATAGTAGAAAGACGATGTGCTATCACCAACGAGGTTCTACCTTGAAGCAAAGCATTGAGGGCTTGCTGTACCTCGTGTTCCGACTCGGCATCGAGAGCCGAAGTAGCCTCATCGAGAATAAGTATTGAGGCATCCTTGAGTACGGCACGGGCTATGCTGATACGCTGCCGTTGTCCTCCGCTCAATGCCAATCCACGTTCTCCTATAATGGTATCATAACCTTGTGGCAGCTGCTGGATGAACTGATCTGCAAAAGCCACCTGTGCAGCATGACGAATCTGTTCGCGAGACAGATCGGGACGACCAAAGGCGATATTATTGGCAACAGTATCATTAAAGAGTATACAATGTTGCGATACAATAGCAATCTGCTGACGCAGCGAGTTTATATTTAGGGTGCGAAGTTCATGACCATCAATCCAGATAGCGCCCTCTGTAGGATCATAGAATCGAGGTAAGAGATCGGCTAGGGTTGTTTTCCCCGAGCCCGATGGTCCTACAAGTGCGATCGTTTTGCCTTTAGGAAGGGTGAGGTTGATATGCTTTAGCACTGGCACCATCCGTTCCTCGTCATCGTGAGAACGATAGGCAAAACTAACGTCACGATACTCCACCGAGTGCTCGAAGTTGCACAGTACAAACGCTTGAGGCTGCTCGATAATCTGCTCATCAGCATCGATGATTTCAAAGATACGGGCAGCCGAGGCACTGCCTTTGAGAATGCTATTGTAGGCTTTCACAATAGCCTGTACTGGAGGGATAAGACGGGCAAAGATAATAACAAAGAATATGAATACCGAACTCAGCATCTTGCCCTTCACCACTAGGCTGCCACCCACCAACAATATGCCTACCAAAGCCACTGTTCCCAACACCTCGGAGAGGGGACTGCCGGCCTCCCTTTTGCGGGCCACCTTGACCATGGTGTGAGCATACTGAGCATTGGCTTGCTCAAACTGCTGCTGCCGCCGTTCCTCTTTGCCGAAGGCTTTGATAATACGGATATTAGAGAGCGACTCCTCCAGTAGGGCGAATAAACCACCCAATTGGGTCTGCCCCTTGACAGAACTGCGTTTAAGACTATTACCTATCTTTCCAATTAGGAAGACGAAGATAGGCAAGATAAGGAGGAAACAGCCAAAGAGCAAAGGACTGATGAAGAGGAGCGTAGCAGCAAAGACTATGATATTGATAGGATCTTTGATCAGCGACTGCAAAGCACAGACCACACTCCACTCCACATCGGTGAGGTCGTTGGAAAGACGACTGATAATATCCCCTTTCTTCTGTCGACCAAAGAAACTTACAGGGAGGATGGTGATCCGATGATAAACATCGTTGCGCAGCCGCTCAATAATACCGTTACGGATGGGGCTGAGGAAATAGAGTGCTAGGTAGCGACAAAGGTTGGAGAGAAGCACCGCAGCGAGATAACCTAGCGAGACATATACCAAACAGCGCCACAACCCCCAAGCATCTTGATAAACAGAGAGCTGCCAAAGTAGCCAATCGGTTAGCGCTTTCTGATTCAACGCTAACGTAGGCTGTACCTCAGGGGCAGGCGTTAGACCAAAGAAAAGCTCCACAAAGGGGATAATCATGGCAAAAGAAAAGAGATTGAAGATAACCGCTAAGATATTGAATCCCACATTGAGCACTACCTCTTTCTTAAAGAAACGGAGGTAAGAAAAAACGCGGCTTATGGGTTTCAAACTCTTATTCATAACCAAGATAGGGAAAAACTATAACTGGGTAATAATAATCTGCGGTTGGATTAGGCCACTATTAGCCTGCTGTTCAATCCTCTCAGGTCGCATCTTTTGATCGACAGTGAGATAATCATAGATGGCTTTTGCTTGGGCTGCTATAGGACATTCGATACGGATATGCATACGAGGCTGTTTTTGGAGCAAGTGAGTCACATAGGCATCCACCACCTGCTTGCCTTCGGATGTAAGCCTATGGCGACTATCGAATAGGATCGCTTTGATAGGATAACGCTGGTTCTGTTTGGCTATCTGGGGTGTAAGCTGAAGGGTACTGATACGAGGCACTTCAGACCTATTGATCCGCATCACCTCGGGCACGCAGCCATCGGCCACAGCCATCACCGTTTGATTCTCCGAACATGAAAGCATCATCGCACCATGTCCACTCTCATCGATGAGGTAGATAGCTGGCTGAGAGGTGGGACGAAGGGCGATGATACGAGCACCAGCAATGGTCTGTATAGGTACATAGCGCATCGGCTCGGGTCGTGCATCAGGATAAAGATCAAATTGGTAGATATCAAAGCCGCCAACACTAGGCAGATTACCCCCTCGAGCCGCATAATACGCCTGCTTGCCATTGGCGGTAATGCCAAAGAAGGAATCCTCATTTTCCGTATTGATAGGGTGTCCAATATTGGTAGGCCGTTTGCGATAAGGATCGCTAATATCGATGCGGAACACATCATAACTGCCAAATCCTTGCCATCCGTCACTCGAAAAGAAGAGCGTATGTCCATCAGCACAAATAAATGGGCACTTCTCGTTGCCAGCGGTATTCACTGAAGGGCCCATATTCTCGGGACGGCTCCAATCGCCATTGGGCAAACGATAGCAATACCATATATCGGTTCCTCCTTGTCCCCCTTTACGATTGGAAGCGAAATAGAGGAACTGACCATCGGGGGTGATGGAGGGTTGTGAATCCCACGCCTTCTTATCGTTGACATTGATGCCAGCCGACTGCAAGTCGCCCCACTGGCCCTCCTTCTTTTCGGAGAAATAAAGATCGAAACTACCACCTTGACGGGCTGAAGAGTAATAGAGATAACGACCATCGGCAGTAAGCGTTACCCCTCCTTCTGGGGCCCCTTGATTGAAAGGATAGCCCAACTCCTCGCCATTGGTAAAGGAAGTATCTTTCCAACGACTGACACAGAGACGTGGCACCAACTCTTCATCAGTCTTGGCATAAATAGTATAGCCTTGAGCTTGTGCAACCTGCCTCAGATAATAGATTTGCTGACCATCAAGGGTGATGTAAGGGAGTATCTCGTCGCGACGACTCGAGGCACCACCCACAACCACAGGGTTAAAGGGTACTGGATTCTGATAGGCTTCTGCTAAGAAATTAGACCAGTAAAGATAACTCGAGGCCTCATCGTAGAGGGCTAAATATTCGGGCACCGACTCGCGATTAGCGATCTCGAAATAACGATTCATCTCGGCAATACAGTCTTCAAACCGTTCGTCAGTATAATAGATAATGCCTCGATAAAAATGAGCCAGCGCATTGGCATAATCGGGACAAACATCGATCAACTTGGTGAAATAGCGGCGTATGGCACCAGGATTGTCATCCTCCTTCACCGCTATCATGCCAAGATAGAAATAGGGATCGGCGGCCTTGGGATGCTTGCTGCTTACCTTCCGTAATAAAGACTTGGCTTCGCCAAAATGATGACCCTGATATGCTGCAACGCCTTTTTCAAAATTCTGCTTGTCGTTGCCCGAGAACTGATAGGGACATGCAGTACCGCCATCGTTCTGCGTTTGAGCAACGGAAACCATTGTCAAACAGAGGAGTAGCAGCAAAAAAAGGCGTTTCATCATAGGCATAGTATGGTAATGGCAAACGCTAAAACCCTAGAGATTTTAGAGTTTGGTGGGATCCAAATGGAAATCGAGCTTCAGTTTCTCGCAGCCACCAGTGGTGGAACAGTTCAGATAGCAATCAGAACAGGGGCTGAGCTCACCATGCAAGCGGCGATTACACATATCGCCCAACCAGTCGCGGAGGGCTGGTATTTCTACCTTCTGGGTTACCTCATCACAGAAAGCAGCCATCAAGAGCGTACGGGCAATCCGTTCACTGAGACCACGAGTACGGAGGTAGAAGAGAGCTTTATCATCGAGCTGGCCAGTGGTGGAACCGTGCGAGCATTTCACATCGTCATTGTATATTTCCAAGAAGGGCTTAGTATCGATTGAGGCTTTATCGGTGAGGAGGATGTTACGATTGGTTTGGTAGGCTTCGGTTTTCACAGCCCCATCCTCAACTAGCACATGACCGTTAAAGATAGCACTCGAAGAGTCATCCATGATGCCCTTGAACAGCTCGTGACTGGTACAATTGGGTTTGGCATGATCAACAAAGACATAGTTATCGGCCCGTTGCTCCTTATCGAGGAGGTAAAGACCGTGAGCTTCGGTGTGACAATGCTCCCCAAACATACGGATCTCGGTATGGTTGCGGATGCTTCCTCCATTGAAGGTAAAGGCCATAGAGAGTAGCGATGCACCCTCTTCCATTGCCACAAAGGTTTGGTTGAGCAATGCCGATTTATCGTTGAGGTTCTGCATCTTATAGAGTTGAACCTTAGCCTGGGCCCCTACAAAGACTTGTGTTACATTATTGGAGAAGCTACGATCGTCATTGGTACTGTCATCGCAGAGAATTAACGATAGTTGACTTCCTTGTCCCACCTTGACTAGGTTGCGGGTCTGCACTAAGGTAGGCTGTTCGCCACCAATAGCCGACTGTAATTGGATAGGTAGATCAACAGTGATATGGTCAGGCACATAGAGGAAAAGTCCGTCAGTATATCCCTCAGCATTGATAGTACTATAGGCGTTTTCGGCTGTCATCTCAGCCACTAGATTAGGGTACTGGCGTTGAGCCTCGCGGATACTACCATAGATGATGCCGTTATCGAGGCACTGCAGAGAATGATAGTAGAAGCCGTTCCACAGGATGAGACGAGTGGTTTCAAGATTAGGCACATTGCATTGGCAATCGCATTGTCCCTCCTGACTACGCTGAGAGGGCTGCAGATCATCGACTAGGAAAGAACCAAAGTCGACACGACGCCATACCTCATTTTTTCGCAGTTCGATAGGCAAACGGCGCAGATGGTCGATTGTTGCGTTCATGATTAAAGTTCTCCTTTCTCTTCCAGTTCTTTCTTGATCCAATCGTATCCATTCTTCTCGAGGTCAAGGGCAAGCTCTTTAGGGCCAGTCTTAACTATACGTCCCTCATAGAGGATATGCACAAAATCGGGCACAATATAGTCAAGCAGACGCTGATAGTGGGTAATAACGACAGTGGCATTGTTGGGGGTGCGGAGTTTGTTGACACCAGTAGCCACAATACGGAGAGCATCGATATCGAGACCCGAATCGGTTTCGTCAAGGATAGCTAAAGTGGGATCGAGCATGGCCATCTGGAATATCTCGTTCTTTTTCTTTTCACCACCACTAAAGCCTTGATTGACCGAACGATTAGCTAGATTGGTGGTCATCTCAACCACCTTCTTTTTCTCCTCCATCAGCTTAAGAAACTCGCCAGCGGGCATCGGATCGAGACCATGATATTTGCGTTTCTCATTGACAGCAGTACGCATAAAATTGGTGATGCTTACGCCAGGAATCTCTACAGGATATTGGAATCCAAGGAAGATGCCCTCATTGGCACGAACATCAACAGGAAGATCGAGGATATTTTTACCGTTATAAATGACTTCGCCCTGGGTGACGGTAAAGGTAGGGTTGCCAGCAATGACACCAGCTAAAGTGCTTTTACCGTTGCCATTAGGACCCATGATAGCATGGACTTCCCCTTTGTTGATTTCAAGGTTTACCCCTTTTAATATTTCCTTCTCGCCAATAGAAGCATGCAAATTACGGATAGACAGTAATGCCATTATTTTCTATATTTTATTGATTACAATTATATTATTTACCACTCTCATATAAAAGAGAGCAGGCAAAGATAATCATTTTTTTTAAAACGGCGAGAAAAACAATGCACTACGCTACGCAAAATGTCATCTCTATGTAGATAAAAATGACAGTAAAAGCCTAGCGGCGTGGTAGGGGTCTATAGTAGCGAGGATAAAGAGGAACTATCTGCTACATTTCACGGATGGTGATGGCAAAGCCGCCACTACGAGCCATTCTCAGTTTGAGCGTGCTCTTAGAGGTGACTTTCTTATGGGTGATGGTATATGCTTGCGGATTGGTTTCGTAATCAGCATCAGGAGCATCGGCATAGATCACAGCCTCATATTTCGTTCCCGGCTTAAGGAAATTGAGTTTCACCTCTACTGTACGCTCCTGCTCATCAGTGATGCCACCCACATACCAAACATCGTGAGGATGGGCCGTAGCTAGATCCGAGGCAGTAGCATCGGCTGGAAGGGCATAAACGAAACGGGCTGCATCGGAGAGCATATCCTTTTTGCCGTCTGGTAGGGTGGCAACCCCTTCGGCAGCCTTATTGAGCGTTGAAAGCTTGGGATGACGGGCGGTGATAATATGGGAACCAGGCTCAGCGTCGAGATAGATACTAGTATCCCAATCGACAGCCACATCGCGGATAAACTGAAAGGCATCCATGAAACGAGCATAATTCTCGGGCAGGTCGGCTGCCATCTGTAAAGGAGAATAGAAAGTAACATAAAGCCCCAACTGATTGCAGATGGTATGCTTCATCGTTTCATCCCATCCACCCGATTTCTTCAAACTCATCTCGAAAATGCCAGGGGTAAAGTCCATCGGACCTCCCTGTAAGCGGGTGAAGGGGAAAATGGTGGTATGACCAGGCAAGATACCACTACGAAACTCGTTACCCATAGCGCTCTCATTACCAATCATATTGGGCCATGTGCGACAGAGTCCGGTAGGGCGAACAGCCTCATGGGCGTTAACCATGATATGATGTTTGGCTGCTTCTGTGATAGCGTAATGGTAATGATTGATGATAGGCTGACTATAATGGTATTCACCATAAGGGATAATACGACCCACATAGCCACTTTTCACTGCATCGTATCCATATTGGTTCATCAGATTATAGGCCCTTTCCATCCACCGCTCGTAATTAATAGTTGATGAGGAGGATTCGTGATGCATAATCAGACGGATACCTTTCTGATGAGCATAGGCATTGAGAGTTGGGAGGTCGAAATCGGGATAAGGAGTAATGAAGTCGAACACGAAATCTTTCTGCTTACCATACCAATCTTCCCATCCTTCGTTCCAGCCCTCTATAAGAAGGGCATCAAAGCCATTGGCAGCAGCAAAATCGATATAGCGACGCACATTCTCGTTGCAAGCACCATGCCTTCCGTGAGGCTTGGAGTGACGATAATCGGTAACCCCCAATTGTACAGAGGGATAATCGTTGGTATAGGACCATTGACTCTTACCAATAATCATCTCCCACCAAACACCCATATATTTCACAGGATGAATCCAAGATACATCATCGATAGCACAGGGGTCGTTGAGATTCAACACCAAACGAGAAGCCAAGACCTCTGTAGCGCTACCACATACCATCACCGAACGCCATGGGCTCTTACAAGGGGTTTGCATGCGTCCTTTGATGCCTTCAGCATCGGGGGTAAGCCATGTGGTAAGAACGAAATTCTTATCGTCAAGATCGAGGTTAGTAGTGGGGTAATCGAGCACAGCAGCCTCATGGATGTTGATATAGAGTCCCTCGTTAGTCTTCATCTGTAGTGCTGTCTGAACGCCTGTGGGGGAGAAACTCTGATTGGGCCATCCGCAGCCTTTGCGAATGCTAGGGGTGAGTTCTCTAACTTTTGAGAGAGGCGATTCCGTAGGACGAAATTCCTGTGTGCCATAATCGCCTGGAATCCACCATGCAGTATGATCGCCTGTAAGGGCAAACTCAGAATGTTCCTCCTTAATCATGAAATAGGAGAGGGAGTTGTTCATCGGGAATTCATAGCGGAAACCCAGTCCATCGTTGTAAAGGCGGAAACGGATATGCATCACCGTAGCTTTCTTTCCCTTTTCCGATGCTGGCTGTTCGAGCATCACCAACAGTTCGTTGTAATGATTGCGTATATGGGCCTCTTCACCCCATACAGGCTGCCATACCTCATCGAAGGTGGAGGTGCGACTATCAGTGATAATGAATCGCTCCATGAGCGATTGTACAGGCGCCCCTTTATAAGCCATCACTTCGTATCCTAGATGGGAGGGAAGGAGTACTGCCTTACCATTCCTATCGAGAGAATACATAGGCACACCATTATCGATATTGAATTTCAGTTCCAACTGTCCGTCAGGACTTTTGAGGGATAGAGGATGCTGAAAGACTTTGTTGTTTTGCGCCACTCCATTCAGTGCCATCATAAGGGCAACAGCGGTTAGCAGCATACGGAGAAGGTATATTTTTTTCATAGGTGTTTTTTTTCATAATAAAAGAGAGTTACACAGCAAGCAGGAACGCAATAAAGGAAGAATCTGCGCTTAACAGTCTACTATCTTCTTTAACTCTTTCCAGATGCGAGCCACGGGCAGTCCCATCACATTATAGAAGCAGCCATCAATACGAGGTATACCCACCATGCCTATCCAATCTTGAATACCATAAGCACCCGCTTTATCGAGCACCGAATGGTGGGTCACATAGTAGTCGATTTCCTTCTCGTTCAGCGGATCGAACCATACGGTAGTAGCCTCTGTAAAATGATGTTGTAAGGAGTGTGTGGTAAGGCAGACCCCAGTATAGACATAGTGTTGGTCGTTAGAGAGGGAACGGAGCATTTGCTTGGCCTGCTCGATATTATGTGGCTTGCCTAACACTTCGTTTTTATGAACCACCACAGTGTCAGCTGTTACAAGCACTTGGTTGCTGCTAAGAGTAGAGGCATCGAAGGCAGAAGCTTTACGCTGAGCCAAATACTCTGCTACCATTGATGCTTCGATGGGACGATCAATGGTTTCGTCAACATCGATATCTACAAACTGGAGAGGATAGCCTAACGATGAGAGTAGTTCACGCCTACGAGGCGACTGGGAGGCTAGCAATAGTTCAATCATGAGCGACAGTTAGATTGATTAATAGGAAGTGACTATTGGCATCAAGTAGAGAATCAACTATCTGCGACTAGGTTTTCCACCAGATTGGGGGAACTTACCACTATTGTCGATATGTTCAGTCATCTTGCCCTCTTTGAAAAGACCGATATAGGCTTCGTTACCCCGCTCATCATAGAATATCCAGCGGCCCTCTTTCTGTCCGTTGATGAATCCACCCTTCTCTTCAAGTCTTCCGGCACTATTATAGCGTTCATAGCTGCCGTTGTATTTACCTGCACGATAGTTGCAGCGTAACTCTACTTTGCCGTTGGGGAAATAGCGAACCTCTTCGCCCTCTTTCTGATCATCTTTGTAGTGCATGATATAGCGAGGGCGTCCATCATCATAATAGCCTATCCATTCGCCATTCTTCTTACCATTCGAGAAGGTACCCATATAATCGGTGCGCCCATCTTCATACCAAGCGGTCCAAAGACCACTCTCTTTGCCATTGGCATAACCTCCTTCATGGAGTTTAGCGCCCTTCTCGTACCAAGTGGTCCAGGTGCCCGTGCGCACACCATTCACATACTGGCCCGAGCGCCACTTTTCGCCCGTATTGTAGTAGTAGGTCCATGTGCCTGTTTGTTTTCCAGCCTTGTAGGTACCACGAATACCGAGTTTGCCCGTATCACGCCAATAAAAGAGCCATTCACCCTCTTGCAATCCATCAACCAAACGACCCTTCATATCTACCTTACCCTCGTCTGTCCACCAAATAGCGTCTCCATTGAGTTCGTTGTTCTTATAAGTCCCCTTGAAAAGATCCTTGCCATTGGCATGCCATTCACGAGTGGTTCCTTCGCGACTTCCACGAACAAAGGGGATCTCTTCCTTCAGCTGTCCGTTCTGGTAATAGGCTTTGTAGGTGCCATGTTTTTTTCCATCAACCACAGCGATTTCGCTTTGCAGCTGTCCACCCTTATACCAAGTAGACCAGGTGCCGTTGCCAGTATGATATTCCTCTGCACAACGAGTACCATCATCAAAATAGACTTTCCAAAGTCCTACTTTTTTGCCATATTTGTATTCGCCTTGCTGATACACCTTGCCATTTTTATGCCACCATGTCCATGAACCATGACGCACACTGTCATCAGTCATAGGACCTTCGACAGCCATCTGCTTGTTGTCACTGTCGTAGTATTTTTGGTACTGAATCTGTGCCTGTGCCAGCGTAAGTGCGCCTAGGCAGAGGGCAAGGGTAAAGATTTTCTTATACATGATCTGTAGTTGACTTTATAATGGATTAATGCTGTTGCTTAAACAATTAGCTAGAAGCTATTTAGTGAAAGGTTCAGAGTATACGAGAACGATGCGGAAGGGATTTTGGCCCGTCATCGTTGCATTGTAGCCATTGAGGACTGTTCTGCGTGCTGAAGAGCGGCGAGCATTGATCAAGACGGTCGTTCCTTCGTCACGTCCCTGTCGTAGAAGCTCTTGAACATGCTGCGTAACACGGAGACGGTAATGATCGAGGGTGCTATTATAGGCACCATCAAAACCTGCCGAGGTAAAACCATCGTTCATATCGGCGATATAGGTAGAGGTGGTATCGCCATAGTTTCTCAATGCTAGTAGCGAATAGGGTTTCTGACTATCGGCTTTATCGGCAGCCACCGGCATCACCAATTCAGCGTAATGGATAATGGCATAGGGATGTGCCTCATGAAACACTTGGATAGCATTGTTAAAGTTCAGTTTCAACTGGGTTCCTCCCATAGGATCGAGGTAAAGGTATTGAGATCCGTCAATGCTGGCTGTGGGGTTGGTGTTGAAGATAGCCAGATCGCCTAAATAGTTGTGGGTAAAATGATTGAAATGAATCGAGCCATTGCCTATCACGAAAGCATCCTCCAACTGACTATTGTTAGAGCCTTCGCTATAGGTGCGATATACGGTCATTTTGGTATTAGCACCAGCAAAGTTGACGTTGAGCATGCATTGTTCTGTACCACTCATACGGATGCGGATACCCTTGATAGCCTCGAGGAACTCAGGGTTGGTATATTTCTTTCCCGAGAGCTGACTGTTAAGGTTGTTGTTCAGACGGAGGTATACCACCGAATCGCGACTGCTCACCGTCACCGTTCCATTGTAGAGTACGTTGTTGCTAACTTCCAACTCATCAAAAGCATAGTAGGTAGCACTGTCATCAAAGCTTTCGGCCAGTTGGCGAATCTCGAAGGTGAGGGGGATCGTAGTTGTCTTGCGATGCGAACGACCCCAACGTTTGGCATCGACAGTGTCACTCTCATAGGGATAGAGTCCACTGATAGCCAGCGAGATCACTATCGAATCGACAGTAGAGCCAACATAATCAATTCCCGATTCCGAGGTGCAGTTGATCTGAGTGAATATCGAGGCTTCAGCATCGCCAAAAAGATTATCGGAGTAGGTGCCCAACAATCCTGCCGAATAGTTGGTGGTGTTAAGCGAATCTTCAAATATCGTTTCGGCAGTGCCATAGAGGGTATCACTGATACCGTTGTAGAGGGTGGAAGGATCTTGCAGCCCAATGCCGATAGGAGATTCCTCGTTCTCGCAGGCAGCAAAAGCCACCATCAAAGCCATGAGGGGGACGAGGAGGAATGATTTTTTTGTCATGTTGCTTTAAAAAACAGTCTAGTTTGATGATAAAACAAAAGCCGAAAGCATCGAAGCTGTTCGGCATAGAATCTTAGTTGTTGATGTTGCTACCAATAATCTGATCGTACATCTTGTTGATTTGCTGATAGAACTCTGTCTGGTCAGGATTGTAGTCGATCACCATTTTTTTGTTCTCTTTCGCAAAAGCTACCAACTCGGGATTGGCAGTGGGCGATCCGATAACAATAGCGTGAGCATAGGTGATAACGGCTTTCATCAGGTTCATATAGTTGAGGTCGGTGAAAAGACGTAGGTCTTTGGCTGTAGCACCATCGTTCTTCATCTTGCGCTCCATCTCCTCGCCTAGATGTCCCTGGAAGGCATCGTCAGTAAGGGTAAATACGGTGCGAGTACCTGAGAAGAAGGCATTTTCTTTGTTGACACGTTTCAGATAGAAGGGAATCATTGACGAGAACCACCCAGTGAAATGGATCAGATGGGGCTGCCAAGCCAACTTGCGTACAGCTTCGAGCGCACTGTGGCCGTAAAAGAGGATACGCTCATCGTTATTCTCTATCAAGGAACCATCCTCGTTGTAGATATATCCTGCATGGGTGAAATACTCATCGTTATCGATGAAATAGACCTGCATACGAGCTGCTGAGATAGATCCCACTTTGATGATGAGTTGGTGATCACAGTTGTTTACTATGAGATTCATTCCCGAAAGACGGATCACCTCGTGAAGAGAGTTACGTCGTTCGTTGATACTGCTAAAGCGAGGCATAAATACGCGGATGTCACGTCCTTGTTCAAGTACATATTGAGGTAGATAACGTCCAAATTGAGAGTTCTCCGTTTCAGGCATAAACGGCATAATTTCTTGATTCACAAAGAGTATTCTTCCTTTTGCCATATTTATATAATATTATTATCCAATGCAAAATTAAATAAAAAAAACGAAATGGCTAAAAAAAAGTGGTTTTTAGGCAGACTTTTGCTCACTTTTCGGGTACTTAGCGAACTAAAGTGTCTTTTATGCATAAATAAATATTTTATTTTAGTAAAGTAAAAAGAAGGGGGAGGAGTATATTTTTATAACATAAGAGTAAAGTAAAAATATAATTATATTATTTTCTATTCGTGTGATTATAATGTTATATTGAAGGGTACCACCCCCCACCCTTTTTAGCCTTCTCGTCTTCCATACGATTGTCATCCAACACTCGTAGGGAACGACCCTCCTCGTTCATAAGAGCGAGGCGGATAACTCGTAGGGAGCGTCCTACCACACACGTGGTAGTGTGACATAGAGTTGATGAAATACTCGGATAGATGATCCCAAAGAGGCAAAGCTTCAAAAAAGAAATCTTAAAACACAATGAGGAGTTTATTATCCTACCACTAGACAGGTACTCCAATTGCAATTTAACTCATGTTTTTTAATGGGATTATGGCTATGATAAAACAGACATCAATCCAAGATCACCAAGGACTATTCATCGATCTCTGTATCATCATATTAAAAAAAGACATATACACTAATAGATAACACATTATCAAATATGTATTACATATATGCTTTTTGTATTTCGTTCTCATACAAATAGAATTACAATGTCATATCAATGCATCTCATGTTTTTATCAATTTGCCATTAGTCCAATCTCATTTCAATATATTATTATAGTTTTAATAATATTTTATCATAACAGTTATAAGGTTTCTTTACCAATGTATTCTTCACTAATTCGTTGCTTTCACAATGAGGAAAGAGGGAATCATCTTCGATGCGTAGTGTCTGATTCAAATTGTTAAAAATGAGACATAACTGAAAAAGTTTGTTTTTTTGCCATTATATTCAAAAATTTTACTTATTTTTGTATTTCGAAAGGGTGTGCAAGAATTGTGTTAATAATCAGGAAACCATCAGTTTATAAAAGTTTTATGGATATTAAATTTGAAGACGACGACTTGAATTTCGTACAAAAAGCGGAAAAATATTGTGCACAGAGCGAGCAATGTATGTCCTCGGTCCGTGCTAAGTTATTAATTTGGGGCGCTTCACGTCCTCAGGCCGAGAAGATTATAAAACATCTCTGTCAAGAGAATTTTGTCAACGAGCAACGCTATTCCAAAGCCTACTGCGAATCGAAGGTACGCTACCAGCATTGGGGCCGTATCAAGATCTCTTACCAACTGCGCTCCAAGCAGATTCCTCAGTCGCTTATCGATGAGGCTGTAGCCAATATTGATCCCGAGGCTTATCGTCAGGCATTGGTGGAACTGACTCACGAACGATGGAAGACCTACAAAGATGGCGAGATGGAGAAGAACAAACGTAAACTCATGTCGTTCCTTGCCACCAAAGGCTTCGAGATGGACATCATCAAAGATGTTGTCGATGCCGAGATCAAGTAAGCATATTCACATACTCAATAACCAATACATCAAAAATCTGTAAGCAAAATGAAGAAAGTATTACTATTAGCAGTACTACTGCTGACTGCCACTATTTCCACAATGGCTGACAACCTCTACGACCAGTTGGTATATCAAACCTATGCCTCGATGGCTGATTCGAACGCCAAACCGCGAGGAGTATGGACTACCAGCTCAACCCCCGCTCTTAAAATTGATGGACACTACTACAACAACTGGCAAGCTACTGGTATCTCGCAAATATCCTCCATTAGCACCTTTAACGGCAACTATAAGTATACTCACGAGAAATTCACTTGGGACAATGTAGTTGACCTAGCCCTTGGCCTCTATTGGCAAGATCTTGATGGCGATACCACACAGCGCGGATTCTCTACTCTCGAGAGTCGCCGCAAAAATGACGATAAGATTGACCTTACCTCCACCTTCTCGATGAAGTTGAAGAACTCCTGGAACATCAATGCTAGTGCCAACTTCAAGAGCCAGTTCTTCGATGGCTATAAATACACTACTACCGATACCTTACTGATATCTAGCTTTATGGCTCCCGCTTTCCTCACCACCTCTATTGGTTTTGAGTGCAAGAAAGAGTTCTGGAACCTCTCGCTTTCATTCCTTACTGGTAAAACCACCTTCCTACTCGATGACCGCGTGATTGATGCTGGTCAACTTTATGGTGTTGACACCACTGGTGGCCGCCGTGTATATGCCGGTCTTGGTAGCTATGTAAAATTCTACTACAAGAAAGACATAGCCAAAAACCTTAATTTCTACACCCGTATCGAGCTCTTCTACGATTATCGCAAGCCCCATTATCGCGACCTTAATACTCAGAACGTCCTCGATGCTCTTGCCGATGGTGAGAGTTATGTAGGCGACTACAACACATGGCCCACCGATATGGTAGATGGCGCCATCCCCTCTGGATTCCTTTCGCGCACTGGCTACAGCCTTATGCACGATACCGATATCGATTTCGAGTTTAAATTAGAATATCGCTTCAGTAATTTCTTCGCTGCCTACCTTATGGCACGACTCAAATACGATAGCGACTTCAACCAGATGAGCACTCTCTTCCCCAATACCTATTGGCAACTGTATCAGAGCGCTGGTGTGCAGATCTATTTCAACTGGAAGACCCCTAACGACAAGCCCCGCGATCACCATTGGTTCCGCTTTAATCTCTAAGAGATACCTCAACCCTAACCTCCAATAGTATGTCTACCCAGATTATTACGCTTATTGCCGATTGGGGAAATAAGGATGGCTTTGCTGGCAAAGTAAAGGGGCGATTGTATTCGAACCTCGACCTAGTGAACGTGGTTGATATCGCTACAGGCATCGATCCCTTTGATCTTCGCTCGGCCGCTTTCGTCCTCAAATCTTGTTTCGATGATTTTCCCAAAGGCACAATCCATCTAGTCGATGTATGTCCTAACAACAACGACTGCCTCAGCAACCTCATCGTTGAGGTGGCAGGGCAATATGTACTTTGTGCCGATACTCTCTTACCCTGGTATGCCTTTGGTGATCGTATCGAACATGTGTGGCGTATCAATCTGCCTGACAATGTTCATGGCGACACGTTCACAGCCTATACCATCCTTACCCCTATTGCTGTAGCGTTGGTCAAAGGACATAAGCCCGATAGTCTAGGAACCCTTCTCACTGAGACACGACAAATCTCCACCAAGGCACCTTTCTATGAAGGCGATCGCCTAGTAGTCTACATCTCCCATATCGACACCTACGGCAATATCTATCTCAACATCAGTATTGAAGAGTTTGAACGGCATCGCAACGGACGCAATTTTTCCCTGATGATGAAAGATCGTAACATCGAAAGTATTACCTACTCCTATCAAGGCTCCGATCACCAGATACCTCGTAGTATCTTACTCCTCCCTTCGGTGGCCACTGGCATGCTCGAAGTAGCCTTCTCTTGCGCATCGGTTGCCAAGACTATGGGAATGCAGGTAGACGATATGCTATGGTTTACATTTAAATAAAGAGGCCTTAACCATGTAAATAAGACACATGGTTTATCCCAATAATAAAAAAGAAGACGGTGCGCACCGTCTTCTTTTTTATTATTGAATAGAAATAAATCCTATAGGATAGTCCAAACAATAGGACAGCAAGTATAGACTACTGATGAATACCAAGCTTGGGGACCGAATCGGTTCGAGTAATCGACACAATCTTCTTTTTCATCGTGCTGTCAGAAATAGGTTCTACTGGGCGAAGGATGCTAGGCACATTGATAATTACTTGAGCTTGCCATTGATTATTGCGCTTCACCAAATCGAGGGTTCCGTCATCTTCCTTGATAGGAGTACTTTTATGGAAAGCGATAGTGGCTGTAGTATCAGTGGTATAGGTTATTTCGCCTAGGGTAATAGATGCGGGGCGGTTGGAGTTAATATAATTGGTGTCCGTTTTGGGCAGGATATTTTCTTTTACAAATCGGAGAGTTTGATTTCGGGTCTCTTCGGTGGCATATGGTTCGGCAGCTTCAATTTGGTAGTTTCCCATTGCGTCCAAGTAGCCTTGAGCTGTTTTGCGGATAGCTTTATCATCGTTGTTACAAGACGAAAAAAAAATGATGAATAATGTGAGGATAAATGGCGTGAAATGTTTCATCGTTGATTGATTAAAACAAATAAGTCCGACTCTAGAGAAGAATCGAACTTATTTGTTTTGTTAAAAAAAATTATTTGCTAACAGTAGTTCCGGTAGCAACTTGTTTTTTGGTTTTGCCAACACCAGTATTAGAGGTCACGTCGATGGTGGTTTTTCTGGTGTTGTTTTGGGTGGTGGTCGTAGCCGTTACCGAAACAGGTTTCGAATCGGTCTTCTTGGTGGTAGAAGTTTTGGTTACATCGATGGTTTTGTTGGTAGTCTTGGTGGTCTTAGTAGCGACCTTTTTACCAGACTTAGCAGCAGCGATGCTATCAGCGATACGGATGCTGTCAGCGATGCGGGCTTCTTCCATAGCAGCCTCTTCAGCAGCGATGCTGTCGGCGATACGGATACTGTCGGCAATACGAACAGAATCAATAGAATCCTGATTAATTTCGGGCTCTGCGTTATTGTTGCAAGCAACTGCGAATGCGGAAACTGCGAGAGCGAGAGCAGCAACTTTTAAAGCTTTTTTCATTGTATTCTTTGTTGTTTAAATAAAGGCCCTCGGGATGAGGGCCTTATAATGTTCTACTCTAGGTATAAATTATTTGATGATGCCTTTACCAGCATTTACCTTAGCTATAGGAGCTTTGGAAGCGGTAAGAGTAACAGCAGCACTAACGGTCATGTTCTGATGGCTAGCAGTAGCAGCAGAGCCAGTACCACCATCACCATAAGCTTCCATAACGTCAAACATAGTAGCGCTAACTGAAGCGTCGAGGGTCATAGCAGTAGCATCGAAGCTGTTTACAGTAGCGGTCCAGGTGTAAGCCCACCAGTCACCACGGGAAACCTGGCTACCATCCTGATAGTTAATGGTTACGCCACCGTCAGCGAAATAGTCGCACATGTAAGCGTCTTCGTTGTCGTAAGCCCACTGGCTGTCGTCGATAGTACCAGCGTGATCACCAGTAGCAGAGTTAGCCCAGATCATAGCCTGAGGAAGGCTGCCTGAGGTCTCAACGAGAGCGAGAACGAAGTCATTGTACTGGGAGAGGAAAGAGTACTGAGAAGCACTAGCATCAGCTTTCCATGTAGCGCTACCGAAGGTAACGTTTACACCTTCTTTCTTAGCGAAGGTAGCGGTAAAAGTAGCGTCAGCGGTAACAGTGAAGGTGTAAGGATTTTCGGTAATGGTGTTGGTGCCATCACTCCAACTTACAAATTCATAACCACTGTTGGGGCTTGCGGTAAGGGTGCAAGTTGCATCGGGATCGTAGTCGCCAGCACCAGTAACGGTACCCATGGTGTTATCGTTAACGTTAACGGTAACGGTGTACTTTTCACCGCAAGCGGTCAGCAGAGCGCCTGCTACTAAGGCAATGCCTAAGAATTTGAATACGTTTTTCATTTGATTGTGAATTTAAAAATGATTTAATTAATTAATAAACTTTCTAATAGTATACTTTTTGTTGGATTAAAATTTTCTGCAAAAATACATAAAAAACTCAATATAGAGGAAATAATTTGTGATTTTTTTAGATTTTTGTTTAGCCTAAGATATACCATATAATAGCATCTTATTGATTCTTAATATCTAATGCATTTCTCACTCCGTTGCCTAGCATCATAAAAGCAAGCACTATTACCATGATAGCAATACCTGGGAGAAGGGCTAGATAAGCCGAATCGAGCAAAATATAGCCGTAGTTCTCTTTTACCATACTACCCCATGAAGGCATTGGAGGCTGTACGCCAATGCCAAGAAAACTAAGCCCCGCCTCGAGAAGAATAGCGCTGGCAAAATTGGAGGCCGTTACCACAATGACCGCTCCCATGATATTGGGCAAGATATGACGGAACACGATACGGAAAGTGCTATATCCTAGGGCACGAGCCGCTTCTACGTACTCTTTCTCCTTGATGGAGAACACCTGACCACGTACCACACGGGCAATATCTACCCACATAGTAAGTCCTACAGCCACAAAAACTTGCCAAAAACCTTTACCCAAAGCGAACGTAATGGCAATCACAAGCAGCACCGTAGGGATAGACCATACCACATTGATAAGCCACATAATGAGATTATCGACCCAACCGCCATAGTAGGCTGCCAATGCACCTAGCGTGATGCCGATAACAAGAGCAATGATAATGGCAATAAAGCCTACCGAGAGACTCACCCTACTGCCAATCATAATCTGGCTTAACACATCGCGACCATAGCCATCGGTACCAAAAAGGAAGGTACGTGTTTGGATTTTCACCACATCACTTTTGCGGAAACGTTGTATCTCGCCATCGTTGGGGGTACTACCCGTATAGGTTTCAATCTCAATATAATCACCCATATCCTTATGACTATAGATAGGAATAGCAGTATAAGGGAGAGGTTCCCCATGTATCATCTTTCGAAACCATCCCACCCGTTCCTCCGAATGTCCAACAGATTGGCGTTCCACATCTTCGTTGCCCATAGCCGAAGGCTCCACACAGAGGAAAGTAGCCTTCGAGAAGGGCTTCATCGTAGCCAACTCAAGGTATTGTTGATTGCAATAGGGGGTATGATCGGGAGTAATCAGGTAGCCTAATATAGCGATAAGTGAGAAAAGCAATATGATACCCACACTAATCATAGCCATCGTATCTTTGCGAAACCTACGAAGGGTCATTGCTGTAAGCGAAGTGCTCTTATAGGGAGCCTCCTCTTTAGCAAAACGTTGATTTTTACGAGATAGGAATAGCATGATACGAACGGTTTTGAAGGGTTATTAATGAAAAAAAAGCTTATCTACTATAAGAAACCCAGTTCCAGTTTGGCCTCCTCACTCAGATTGGCATACGACCATTCGGGTGTGAAGGTAAGTTCCACCTCGACCGATTTAACACCGGTAACATAGGCTGTCATCTGCTTTACCTCTGCTAGCATATTTTCAGTCTCGGGGCAGTTAGGGGCAGTCATTGTCATGGTGATTTTCAGATTGAAATCATCATCGAGATCAATGCCGTAAATCAAACCTAGATCATAAACGTTGACAGGTATTTCAGGATCGTAGATATTCTTCAAACAGTTTATTACCGATTCGCGAACGGTTTCTTTATTCAGTTCTTGTTCCATAATATAATTGGTTTTGGGTTAAATCATTACTGCTGCTTAGCCAAGAATGCTAGCGCATACATCTTTATTTGTTTCACCATTGACGTAAGTCCATTCGAGCGAGTAGGTGACAAATGCTCTTTCAGACCAATAACATCGAGAAACTTCAAATCGGCAGCCAGGATATCCTGAGGAGTCTGATCGCTAAGTGCCCGTATAAGCAACGAGATGATACCTTTGGTGATTACCGCATCGCTATCGGCACGAAAATGGAGTTTACCCTCCTGCATATGGCAACTAAGCCATACGCGACTTTGGCATCCTTTAATCAGGTTGGCTTCAGTCTTATCTTGTTCGTCAATCACAGGACAGTCCTTGCCTAGTTCAATCAGATAGGCATATTTATCCATCCAATCTTCAAAGTTGGCAAACTCGTCTATAATAGACTGTTCTATTTCTTGTATCGTCATGGTTCTTATTGTTTTATAGTAGATTCTTGATAATTCGTCGAGAAAGGTTGTTATAGAGGGTGGAGTTGTATTGTTATTTTGGTGCTGTATGTATTAGATAGACAGCGGCCAAAGCAAATAATAATTGAGGAAGCAGCACTGCCAAGAAGGGTGAGAGGTTGCCATTGGTAGCAAACACTACCGAGATGCGCATAAAGACAATGAAGGCAAAGGCGATACTGATGCCTATGGCCAAATGGACACCTATACCGCCACGGGTCTTCCTACTGGAAATAGCCACACCAATAAAGGTCATTACAATGACTGCTAGCGGGGTAAGGAAACGCTGATAGAGTTCTATCTTCGCAGTGGTTACCTTGCCTGTACCACGCAACTTCTGTTCATGGATATATTGAATAAGTTGAGGGGTATTGAGTGTAGTAATGTTGGTCGATGCTAGGTTAAAATCATTGGGAGTCAAGTTGATATCGATCATATCGCGAGGCACCTGTTCCAAATGCTCCTTATCGCCCTCTACAGTTCGAATAACCAATCTATTGGCTAGCCATCGTAGTTCAACGCTATCGTAGGTAATGTTGTCTGCCGTAAGACGCTCAACTAGAAGGCCCTCCTCATTGTAGCTATCTTGCTGGTAACGAAAAGCGGTCTTACTTCTCACATCATAACTTTGGGCATAAACCAATGTGCCTGGAGCCGACTGGAAGTGAAGATCCACATAATTGTTGCGATGCATGGTATGAATATACTTGTCTTCGAAAGCAATAAGGTATTGGTTACTCCAAGGTATTACGAAATTGCCCAGCAATAGAATAAGGAACGCCACTATCACCGATCCATGCAAGTAGGGTTGCAAGAGCCGTTTATAGCTGATGCCGCTGCCTAGAATAGCGATGATCTCTGTATTAGAGGCCATCTTGGAAGTAAAGAAGAGAACCGATATGAAGATAAACAGTGGACTGTAGAGGTTGACAAAGCCAGGAATGAAGTTGCAATAATAGTTGAAAATAATCTGACTGATAGGGGCACGACTATCTAAGAAATCATCTAATTTCTCCGAAATATCGAACGTAATTACGATCACGATGATTAGGAGCATAGCCAATAGGAACGTCTTCAGGTATTTCCCGAGGATGTAGCGATCCAAAATCTTATATGTCTGCCTGGTCAGCGGTCGGAATGCCATACTCTCTTATCTCTTTGCTTTGCCGCTAAAGGAGGTCTTCTTATCGCCTAGCATCATAGTTGTACTCAACTGCGATGCGGTGCAGGTACCCCTTAAGTTCTTCACTATATGTTTGGTGTGACTCTTGCTTCCCACCGTTGGTACTATATTGGTGCCACTCAAAGTAGTAGTGCCATTGGTGGTAGAAGCATGCAGTTTGGGAATAGTAGCATCCACCTTGACAGGCATCATCCTAGCAAATTTCACATCATAAAGCACCATTGTAGCACTATTGTTATTCACTGACACCTTAGCCGTTACATTATGGCGTGTATAACCGTCAACAGTCAGGGTACCTACATAGGTGGTGGTTTGGGCATAAAGTACTGCCGAACAAAACAACAGCAATATAAATAGTCCTATTCTTTTCATACATGGTTGGTTTAGAGGGCTCCAAGGACGAACAGAACGAGGTTGATGGATGCTATTTTGCATAACAGTACAACAAAGATGCGTGCTTTTTACAGAAGAAAAAGCCGCCGTCCCTTCGTCTATCGTATATAGCAACTGTTTACTATTCATTGTCTTATTCAAGACGAACCTCCGTCTTTCGATGTGCAAATATACAAAAAAAAATCAAGTAACTACTTTTTTTCGCCTTCCGTCCTCTCCCTATCGATATGTCAACTCATAGAACATCTATTATAAATATGGGTTCTTGGGCTTCACCGATAGCCCTACATCGGCAACATTACGCCCCACATTCATCTTTTGGCAAAACTAATAACGAGAGGGCATTCTAATAAAATGAGGATCGGAACAGGACATATCCCATTCCGATCCTTCGATAAACTCAGTAATCTATTGTTTTACTTGAAGGCATTCTCACTGAGACCTTTGCCCGAAAGGGCAAGATCCTTCATATAGGAAGGCACATCACGACCCAGATATTTGTCTACATAAAGCTTGGCCAAATACTGTCCTAACATAAATCCGTGTCCTCTCAATCCTGTGAGCAGACCCACCTCGGGATCAACAATATAACGAGGTTCGGTATAGCGGCCAGCCCATACAGCATGGAATCCTACCTCGCGCAGGTTGGGAATCCATTCAGCAAACACCTCGCTAACAATCTCGAGGAACTCCTTGCTGTTGTATCGGATATTCTGTCGTGTCTCGTAGGCATCGGTGTCTGGACTAGCGCAGCCAATCACCTGACCTGTATGAGCAAACTGTTGTCCGTATACGGCACTGAATCCCTTATAGTGTCTTCGATCGATAATCATATCAAGGGCATCGCCTCCTACACCCATCATGGGCAAACGTCGTGTAATGAAAGCCTGGTGTTTCACTGGGTAGAGTCCTGTATCGATACCTAGCATATCGGTGAACCGCTCAGCGCCCCATCCCATCGAATTGACGAAATGCTCGCAACTATATTCTATATATTTACCATCATGGTTGCGCACCAACGCTAGGATGCGATCGCCATTGCGTTGCACATGCAGCAACTCGCAATCCTCATACACTCGGCCTCCAAGACTGCATCCTATACCGCGGATATAGTCGATCACCCTTCCTGGTGTTGCTTGCCAGCAGTCGCGTGTCATCAAGGCATGACTATAGGTGGTCTTGCTATCGTCCCAGAAAGGAGAGATCTCTTTCTTGAAGTCTTTCCTATCCACCATATAGGCATCGCTCCATGCACGCGAAGCATCAAGCGAACGGTAGGTAGCATCATCGTGTACCAAATTCACATAACGTGTAGGCTTGAAGTTAATATTGTGTACTTGCTGTATGCTCATAAAGATTTCGCGGTTATGCATAGCGATATCGGCAATATCGGGATTGGAAAAAGCCGGTCGTCCACCTCCGATATTACGCCATGAGGCGCCACGACTCCAGTTGATTAGCACTGGATTCATATTGGCCTCTGAGAAATAGCGAAACAGACTGCTGCCTGCTATACCACCACCAGCAATGAGAACCCTTACCTCTTCGCGACTTACATTGTTGTTCTTGGGGAACACAAATAGTTCTTTACTACCCTCAGTATAAATATCGCCAAGGGTGACGGGAGCCGAGAGAGGAGCACGCGGTGTAGCATCGCCTGTTACCTCAATGCCATGAGCCCTCAGCACCTGACGGGCGCGGGGCACACAACGTTTGCCTCGACAAGGGCCCATACCCATACGGGTGATATGCTTCAGTTCATCGACCGATATATATTTGCGATCGCCAATCACGGCTAGCAGATCATCAAGTTTCACATCTTCACAGTGACATACATAGGTAGGATCGGCCTCCTGCTGTTGGGTAGCAAAAGACTGCAAAGGTTCGGGGTAGCGATCTTTGGCAATAAAGCCTTTGATATCGGTGATGGGTTTATTCTCGAAAAGAGAAGCAATCTTCACCCTAGCCACATGGGTTTTGTTAGGTTTGCGCATAATCTTTTCGATGGAGCCCTCTCCTACCCTAGCGCCATTATTATCGACCAAGAAGACCTCATGGCCTTCATCAATATCGTATTCTATGGGGAGGAAACACCACTCCTTCTGCATATTATAACCAAATATGGCCAATCCTGGACATTGGTATACACACTCCATACAGCCAATACATTTATCGTAATCTACCACTGGTGTAGAAGAGGTTGATATCTTCGTAATGGCCCCTTGCGGACAAGAGAAGGAGCAGGGATTGCATGCAAAACCATAGAGGCAATCAATTTGCACGAAGGGTTTTAGACGCATACGCTCATCGGAGGGCAGACGAGGCTGATCGAGCAGACGTACCGGATGTTGCTGCGAATCAATATACTGTCGCGATATCTCGAGATACTCGTCATAATTGATACGAACTCCCATATTCTGCGCCACCTCGTAGGCTGCCTGACGACCTCGCAACACAGCACTCGTACCTTCGCCAATACGCACTGCATCGCCAATACCATAGGTATGAATACCAAACACATCTTTGCCCTTGGTGAGCAACTGATTATCGGGTACCAATCCTGTACATATATTAATAATATCGATGTCTTCGATGGTCTGCTCTGTTCCTTCAATGGGTTTGAAGTTCTCGCACTTAGCTATCACAGCCCCTACAATGCCAGTACGATCAGCATTGGGGATAGCCCGCACTAAGGTATATCCTGTCATAATAGGTATGCCTAGTCTACGTACCCTATTGGCTTGCACGGGGAAACCGCCCTCACGAGGCATTGCCTCGATGATGGCACGGATATGTGCTCCCGCTTGCATACCTTGATAGGATGTAAGATAGCCTATATTGCCAGCGCCTACGGTAAGCACCCGTTTGCCCAACAAGGTATGTTCCTGGTTCATCATCTTTTGGAATACCGCAGCAGTATAAACTCCAGGCACATCATCGTTCTCGAAAGCAGGCATAAAGGGGACAGCACCCGTAGCCACCACCAAATGGTCGGCATCAACATAGGCCACCTCTTGGGTAGCTATATTCTTGATAGCTATGCGGCGTCCCTCCAGCAGATCCCATACAGTACTATTAAGCAGAATACCCTCCATATTGTCGCCTGCCAACGTCTTGGCAATATCGAAACCGCGCATGCCACCAAACCGTTTTTCCTTCTCGAAAAAGAAAAATTGGTGGGTCTGCATATTAAACTGGCCACCAATTCGAACATTATTATCAATCACCAAATTGTCGATGCCAAAGGCATTGAGTTGTTCGCGACAAGCCAATCCAGCAGGACCAGCACCAATAATGGCTACCTGCGTCTTGTATACTTTGACGGTTCGCTCTTGTACTGGAAGCACTTCGGGAATATAGTTCTCGGTCAGTTCACAAACCTCCTTCACATCATCTACCGGAGTAATGCAGATACGGCGTATCTTACCGTCTACCAACATCTCGCAGGCACCACACTTGCCTATACCACATTCCAAACTACGTGGTTGGCCGTCAATGCTATGGCTATGGACCGGAAAACCAGCCTGATGGAGTGCAGCTGCAATAGTGTATCCTTTGCGTCCTTGCACCTTACGGCCATTGTAGAGAAACTCCACCATTTCACTCTGAGGAATGTCGAGAATTGGGTGTTTTTCGATTCTATACATAAGACAAAATAATTATAGATTAATAATTTATCGGGATTTCAGTGTTGTGTTATCGGACTACAAAGGTAGTCATTTTTTTGAGAAATACAAAACGCAACTACATTTTTTTGAAAAAAATATTCTATCAGCGATACTTTTATCCTCCTCAATAGTCTTAAAAAACCGAGAGCCCTCCAAATAACTGAAGAGCCCTATCGGCCGTCATAATGTACGACTATACCTTATTATCTAACTATTACTCAAAACATGATGCTGAAAAAACATAGTAAAAACATTTCACACCATATTTTAATAAATCATCGGAAGCACAAAGACATTCTCACATAATAATAAAGAAAAGTGGAGCCTCAATCATACCCTATCGTTGGTGTAGGGCTAGACTCCCTGTGATAAAATAAGGTTGACAAATGCTCCACAGCCTTGTCTACCCGTGAGGGTAGTGACAGTCTATGAAAGCAAACAATCAAAACACTTTTCTTTATCACAGTTGTGAGAATTGTCCAGATTATCACCAACGGAATAGAGTGATTTGCACTTTCTTACAATCCATATTCTCTCAGATTACAAATGCAAATATACAAAGATTTTTGAAATATAATAGTAATAAAAAAGAAATAACCATTTTTTCACTTAGCTCTTTGAACGATTTATGACTATTTCTATTTTTTTAATAATGGTTATCGTGGTCCAATCCTTGTTTAGTGGATTACACTTTTAAGTCAGCCCTAGACAATTACTAAACAAGTACTAAGCAAGCCATTTGAGCTTGCTAAAACTTACCTAGAGTATAAAAACAAGGGGATAAGAGTATAAAAAAACACCAGTAATTATGAGTATTTAGAAATAGTCCAACAATGGCATCTCCTCTTTCATGAGACTTCGAATGACGTACCCCTATTTTTGCTGGTGGATGGTAGGCATATAATTGTTTTTTGTGGATTGATTATACACAAATAGGGACTTACCTTCCCCAACTTTCACGGTCAAGTGAGCGATAGGTGATAGCTTCGTTGATATGGTCAACGGTAATGTTGTCCGAACCCTCTATATCAGCGATGGTGCGAGCCACTTTTACGATACGATCGTAGGCACGAGCACTGAGGCCAAGACGTTCCATCGCTAATTTGAGTCGTTGGCGACTGGGTTCGTCTAGCACACAGAAGGTATTGAATAGTTTGGTTGTCATCTGGGCATTGCAGTGTATTCCCTTATAATCCTTGAAACGTTCCATCTGCCGTTGGCGAGCAGCAATCACCCTCTCGCGTATCTGCTCGCTACTCTCCCCTACTTTCTGTTCGGCTAGTTTGCTGAAGGGAACAGGAATCACCTCTATCTGTATATCGATGCGATCGAGTAGGGGTCCGCTGACCTTATTCAAGTAACGGTTCACCGCCCCTGGGGCACAGGTGCAATCGATAGTGGGATGGTTGTAGTAACCACAGGGACAGGGGTTCATAGCCGCCACCAACATAAAGGAGGTTGGATATTCGGTAGACATGCGAGCGCGACTGATGGTGACCCTCCGTTCCTCCATAGGCTGACGCAACACCTCGAGTACCGATCGTTTGAACTCGGGCAACTCATCGAGAAAGAGTACACCGTTGTGAGCTAGACTAATCTCGCCAGGCTGAGGATTGGTACCTCCACCTACAAGGGCCACATCGGAGATGGTATGATGAGGCGAACGGAAGGGTCGAAGGGCAATCAGTGCATCTTCAGGGCGCATCTTGCCTGCTACCGAATGAATCTGTGTTGTTTCGAGCGACTCCTCCAAACTCAAGGGGGGCAAAATAGAGGGTAAACGTTTAGCCAGCATAGACTTACCACCTCCTGGAGGACCTATCATAATTACATTATGTCCACCAGCAGCTGCAATCTCGAGTGCCCGTTTGGTAAACTCTTGTCCTTTCACATCGGCAAAGTCGAAAGGATACTGATTCAGGTTCTTGGCAAACTCCTCACGGGTATTGAACTCGGTACGTTCCAACATCTTTTCACCGTTAAAGAATTTGATTACATCCGAAAGATGATTGGCCCCATACACCTCTAGGTCGTTTACGATAGCGGCCTCGCGCGCATTTTCGGCGGGAATGATGATCCCCTTAAAATGGCGGCGGCGTGCCTCAATGGCAATAGGTAGCACCCCTTTGATGGGACGTAAGGTACCATCAAGTGACAGTTCACCCATCACCACATAGTCTTTCAACCGTTCATAACGGACTGTCTCGTTGCCCGCTAGAATACCTATAGCCATCGTGAGGTCGTAAGCAGAGCCCTCTTTCTTCAAATCGGCAGGAGCGAGATTTATGACTACCTTGCGGCCTGGAAAACGAAGACCGCACTGCTGAATGGCACTCTCAATACGCTGACGACTTTCGCGGACCGAATTGTCGGGCAAACCCACAATCAGATAGTCAGCACCAGGCTGCACATTGCATTCAACAGTTACTTGATAGGCGTTAATGCCGTAAATGGCGGCTCCATAGGTTTTTACTAGCATGGAATATTCCTTTCTGTATCGACATACGATACCTCTAATGTAAATGTATAAGATAGATGTGTTTAAGAACGTTAGTTATCATCAATGACCTACATCTTGACTCTTTGTTTTGCCAAAGGGAAAGGCGACTGGCTGAATAGCCCTCATTGAATCTTGCTGCGGCACATCATCATCGGGCAGCGCTGGGGGAAGATTGTCGGCATAATGGGCCAACTTCTCCTCCACCTGCTCATATACAGCCTTATATTCATCGAAATGGCTCTGATAGTAATCGCGCGTTTTGTCTACCTGCTCTTTCGAGGTGCTATATTTGGCATAGAGTTCTTCATAGGAGGCTGCCACATCGGCCGCCACCGAATCGATACGGAACCCTACTTGTACGGAATAATAAGCCTCTAGCAAATGGGCATCGACCAAGAAATCGACCAAAACCGATTCCTCCAACAGTCCCTCGGGGCGCCGTTCTCTGTGGCATCCCGCAAGCACTATTGTAAATACTATCAGTAATATATATGATATCTTGCCAGCTTTCATTGTTTGCAAAGTTACATATTTTTTTCAAACTGTAGACAAAAGATACAAAAAAAATACCCCTATAGTATTATCATAACAGCAGTTCTATAAAGAAAAGGGAAAGGGGTCAAACACACACTAGACATACATTAGGATTACATTAGACCTACATTAGACTT
>JAUNHX010000012.1 GCA_030523765.1 Bacteroidales bacterium
TATGGTTATTATTATTCCTTTTCATACGTGGAATTTTTAGAGGTTACCTATAGAATCATTCTAATCATGTGAAGCATGAATGGCAGTCCTGTTCGAAAAAACGAGTGGGTCTGCCATTCTTCTCTTTTCTTTATCATACTAAGTATTTTTCGTTGAAAATGGATAAGATGAATAGATTGTTTCGTTGGATGATGGCGGTGGTGCTTTGTTGGGCGACAGTTGGCTGTGATTGGATTTATGATGATCCCAGCGAACAGCCTTCCACGAGCGACAATGGGTTTGCTTTTATCGATGCTACTAGCTATACCCAATGGGTATATCTTGATCTTACATTGCAACGACAGACGACTCTCTACTATGAGGATACTACGGAGATTCCGGAAGAGTGGCATTTGGCGCTACACCGCTATGATGTGAAGACACATGGGGGTAGCGGCTATGAGACCGACTACAGCAGTTTGGAGAAGTTGACAGAAGATTATCGCGCTGGGCGCTTTGTGCTTCCTTCGGATGATCAGTTTGTTACCGACGAGGCTGACAGTATCATCATCGATATGTCGACAATGATGGAGGGCTACCTTACGAAAGCTCCGAGTAAGATGAATAGGGTGATGGGACGTTGGCTTAGTGTTGATCTCAGCACGATGCCTCCCATCTATACGGAGTCGGGGCGCGTGTATCTGCTCCGTATGGCTGACGCTTCGTTGGCTGCAATCCGTTTTACGGGTTATAGTAATCCCAACAATTACAACATGAAGGGCTATATCTCGTTCGACTATATCTATCCGTTTGAATAACTGTTTTTTCTTTCAACTCATGAATACTCTTCTTCGCTCCCTATCGCTTTTGTTGCTACTCCTTACGGCAGGATCGCTCCACGCGGCAGTACTGAAAGGGGTGGTGCTTACTCGAAATGACGAACCGGTGGCCTACGCCTACCTCTATGTTGATAACAAATGTTATGCTACGCAGGCCGACGAGAATGGTTATTTTGAACTGCAACTTCCTCAGGGCTCCTATCAGCTTACGGCTACTTGTGTGGGTTTTATTCCCAACACCACTACTGTCTCGACAGGCGATTCGGTATGGAGGATTTATCTGAAAAACAATAATCTACTGGATGCTGTGACCATCACCGCTACCCGTTCACCGAAGACGATAGCTAATACGCCGGTGGTGACGCGCATCATTACTTCGCACGATATTGAGAAGATTGATGCTACGAATATCCGCGAGTTGCTGGAGGCTGAACTTCCGGGCATTGAGTTTTCGTACAGTATGAATCAGCAGGTGTCGGTGAACCTTCAAGGGATGGGAGGGATGTCGGTACTCTTCCTAGTGGATGGAGAACGGTTGGCGGGCGAGACGCTCAACAATATCGATTTTGCCCGATTGAATATGGATAATATTGAACGAATTGAGATCATCAAGGGGGCTGCTACTGCGCTGTATGGCAGCAATGCTGTAGGGGCTGTGATCAATATCATCACCAAAACACCTAACGAACCCTGGACTGCTCAGGTGAATGGGCGCTGGGGCAGTAGATACGGACAATATAGGTATGGGGGGCATGCTGGCTTCAACAAGGGGCGGGTGAGCAACTTGATAAATGTGCAGACTGATGGTTTTGATTCCTACAAGCTTTATGATAAGGATGGCGACAGCACGTTGGTGTATGGTAATCATCAGTGGAATATAAAAGATAAGTTGGTGTTTAAACTGAATGAGAAAGAGCAGATTACGGCACGTGGTGGCTTCTATTTCCATCAGCGCGAAGTGTCGGAGATCGATAAGGAACGGGCGCGTGATTTTAGCGGGGGACTGCGTTATGAGAAACAACTAAACGATTTTGATCGTCTGGAAGTAAACTATGGGTATGATCGATACGATAAGAGTGATTTCTATCCTCTGATAGATAAGGAGTTTCTCGATTACAAGAATGTGCAGCATACCCTTAGGGCGCTCTATTCCCATACGTTCAACGAGAATATCAATATGGCGGTGGGGGGCGATATGATGAATGACTATTTGATGTCGTATCAGTTTGCTGCCCAACAGAATAACCACCAACAACAAACGGCCGACCTGTTTGCGCAAGCCGATTGGGAACCCTCTATCCATTGGGAACTGGTGGGGGGACTGCGGGCCGACTATTTTTCCCATTATGGTATTGAGTTGACTCCCAAACTGGCTGCGATGTATAAGTTGGGCGACTTTCGGTTGAGGGGTTCGTATGCCAAAGGATTTCGTGCCCCTACGCTGAAAGAGATGTTTATGGATTTCAATATGGCGAATGTGTTCACTATCTATGGTAACGAGAGTTTGGAGAGTGAGGTGAGTCACTGTTTCTCCCTTTCGGGCGAATATTTGCGGCAGCATTTCAGCGCTACCCTTACGGGCTACTATAATAGGGTTAACAATCAGATAACGACGGTGTGGGATCCGCAGTTGGGAGGTATGGTGTACCAGAATGTGGGGGGAATGCATGCTGCTACTATCGATGCTACGGTGGTGCTGCGTACCGACTGTGGGTTGGGAGGCAAACTGTGTTATACTTTTTTCCATGAGTTTCCCCTAGAGGAGTACAATCTGAGCGACACACGCCCCCATTCGGTGGTGCTGCAGGCCGATTACCATAAGGCGTTTAAGCATTATGATCTTTTCCTGATGATAAACGGACGTATGCTTTCAGCAAGCGACTATTATGTGGTGAGCAGCAGCGATGGGGTAGCCTACGACACTTATGCTCCCTTCCATTCGGTGGGATACACACTGTGGAAGGTGTCGATAATGCAGCGTTTCCGCAATGCAGCAACGATCTCGCTCAGTATTGACAATCTGTTTAACTACAAGCCGAAAGAATATGAATACAATATGCCCTATACCCTAGGGACTACAATCTTGTTGGGCTGTTCGATAGATCTTCATCGGATTTTACCGCAACTGTATGATCGGTGAGATTACCAGTGGGCTGCCTTATTTTTTTATAATACAGAAATAAAAAATCTATTAATACAGAAATAGAAAAACTATTAATCAGAGAAAAAAGTTTATTTTATGAATAAGATTAAGGAGAAAAAAAAAACAACCGGCGGCGTAATATATGGCGCATCATATTATGTGTTTTGTTGTTGCTGTTGGTGGTGTGGTTTTACCGCAGTTATATGTCGCGCACCAAAGTGGCTTTCGTTAACGAACAGCCTATAACGCTGCAGGCATATCTGCAAGCCAACAATAATCGCAAGATTCGTCTTTACGACATCTCGGTAGATGAGCTAAAGAAACTGAAACGCTGCGATATCGTGATGGTGAATGGTATGGGTTTGAATATTTCGGCCGATCAGCGTGAGCAGCTGAAAGAACTAGCGGCGAAGGGTAAACCAATTTACACTTCGATGGCTACTAATCCCGATAACAATATTACTAACTTTACGGGCGATGAGGTTCAACTCATCATGCAGTATATGATGAATGGCTCTCGTAGCAACTATCGTAGTATGTTCAACTTTCTGCGTCGCAATATTGATGGGAAACTGACGTCGGTGGGAGAGATTACCCTTCCTGAACAACAGCCTAGCGATTATCTCTATTATCCTGCCGACAATAATGATGATGACCCTCAGTTATTTACTTCGGTGGCTGATTTCGAGAAGGCTATGCAGCAACAGGGTCGCTTCAATGAAGGGGCTTCGAAGATTGTGGTGACTGGACTCATTGCAGATATGACGGAATTAATCAAGGCGCTCTCCCTGAAGGGCTACAATGTTTATCCCGTTTCTTCGATGTTGCATCTGATTGACTATCTGGAAGAGATAAAGCCTGATGCTATCGTTAACTCGGCTCACGGTAGGGTGGGCGATCATTTGGTTCAGTATCTGACCGACAATAATGTGCTGCTGTTTGATCCTGTTTACGTGAATGCAACAGTCGAAGAATGGGAGTCGGATCCGATGGGAATGGTGGGTGGATTTATGAGTCAGAGTATAGTGATGCCCGAATTGGATGGGGCTATCCGCACGCAAGCTATCTTTGCTCTGAAGAAAGATAGGCACGGTTTGTTGCAGCCTTATGCTGTGCCCGAACGATTGCAAGAATATGTTGAGACGATAGGTAACTATCTTGAACTAAGAAAGAAAGAGAATAGCAAGAAACGTATTGCTATTGTTTATTATAAAGGTCCCGGACAGGGGAGCTTGGTTGCTAGTGGTATGGAGGTGATTCCTTCGCTATATAATATGCTGGTGGAATTGCGCAATCAGGGTTACAACCTTAATGGGCTGCCATCAAATGCGGACGAACTGGGCCGTCAGCTTCAGGCGGAAGGCTCTCTCTTCAATTCGTTTGCTGCTGGCGATGTGGAACAGTATCTGAAGAAGGGTCATCCACAATGGGTTTCGGAAAAGGAATACAACGAGTGGTGCAAACGTTCTATGCTTACCCCTATAGCTGATCAGGTGGCCGATCATTTTGGTCCTTTCCCAGGAACGCACAACCAACTCCGCTCGGATGATGGAAAACTGGCTTTCCCCTGTTTGCAGTATGGTAATGTGGTTCTTGTTCCACAACCTATTGCTGGCGAGGGTAAGGATGAGTTTCGGATTGTTCACGGTACCGAAGTGGCGCCACCCTATAGTTATATAGCTCCTTATCTGTGGATGAGGTATGCGTTTCAGGCTGATGCTCTTATTCATTTTGGTGCTCATGGTTCGTTGGAGTTTACCCCCAAGAAACAAGTGGCTCTATCCAGTAGCGACTGGCCAGACCGACTGGTAGGGACGATGCCCCATTTTTATCTCTATACTATGGATAATGTGGGCGAAGCTATGATAGCACGACGAAGAACCTATGCTGGATTGCAATCGTATCTTACTCCTCCCTTCCACGAGAGTGAGTTGCGCAATAAGTTTAAAAGTTTAGATGAGAAATTGGTGGCATATGCTGAAAACGAGTCGTCCGACAAACGAGATATGAATCTTGAAATCAAACAGATGGCTATTGGTTTGGGGTTGATTCACGATCTAGGTCTCGACAGCAACAGTTCCCGTCCATTTACCGATGAAGAGATAGAACGATTGGCAGATTATAAGGAGGAACTGGCTGCCGAAAAGATTACCTCGAGTCCCTATATTCTAGGCGTGAGCTATACTGAGCCCGATATTCGCAGTTCGGTCTTCGCTATGACAGTAGATCCGTTGGCATATAGCCTCTATGCTCTTGATCGTTTGCAGGGTAAGGCTCCTGCTAATCTTGAACGTCACAAGTCGCTCTTCGATGCTCGCTATCTTCGTAAGGCTGAGTCATTGGTGGATCAGTATTATGGACGGGAGGCTCAGCTAACTGATGCTCAGGTGAGTGCTATTATGGGCATCAGTGTTCAGCAACTAAATGAAACCCGAAAGGCTATCGCTGAGAAGAATGCTCCTAAGGGAATGATGGCTATGATGATGAAGGCTGCTAGTGAGGAGAAAGGTGATAGCACACAAGTTGGCACGATGGGGATGAAGAAGGAGATGCAGACAGAGGTGACAATACCTGAAGCAAAACGGAGTCCGATGGCTAAGATGATGCGCAAACAGATGCGCAAAATGATGGCTAGCAGTGATGCCAACACGATGCTTGAGATGGCCCGCAGGATGGGGGCTGACGAAGAGGCGCTGAAGAAAATGGCTGAGGCTATGGGGATGAAGGATAGCAAGAAGGAACCAGATGCTAATAACGGTAAGGCGAAAACGTTGGCGATGAATGATAGAGATAGCATAGAGAAAGCTGACGCTTCGATGCTCTCGCCCGATTGGATACGTGCTGTTGAAGAGGTGGAGCAAGCACTTAATAATATCAATGCTTATCGAAAACAACTTGGTAGCAGTCCTAAGCAAGAGTTGAATAGTATTTTGAATGCCCTTAATGGGGGTTATACAGCTCCTTCGCCTGGTGGTGATCCTATCGCTAATCCTAACGCGCTGCCTACTGGCCGCAATATGTTTGCTATCAATGCTGAAGCTACTCCTACGGAGGAGGCTTGGCGTAAAGGTGTAGCTTTGGCCGAGAATACGATAGAGGAATATCGTAGTAATCATGGTGGTGATTATCCTCGCAAAGTGGCTTACTCCTTATGGTCGGGCGAATTTGTACAAACAGGTGGCGCTACCATAGCCCAAGTGCTTTATATGCTGGGCGTTGAACCTCTTCGCGATCGTTATGGTAGGGTCAATGATCTGCGTCTTATCCCTTCGGAGGAGTTGGGACGCCCCCGCATTGATGTGGTAGTGCAGACGTCTGGACAGCTTCGCGATTTGGCTGCCAGCCGACTCTTCCTTATCAATAGGGCAGTAGAGATGGCTGCTAACGCTGATAACGATAAGTATGATAATATGGTGAAAGCTGGCGTTGACGAAAGCGAACGAACCCTTATCGATAGGGGTATCTCTCCGAAGGAGGCGCGCTCCATGAGTCGTTACCGTATATTTGGAGGACTGGGCGGTAATTATGGTACAGGTATTCAGAGTATGGTTGAGCGGGGTGATGCTTGGGAGGACGACAGCGAGATTGCTGAGGTTTATATGAACAATATGGGTGCTTTCTATGGCGACGAAGAACATTGGATGGACGATCTTCATGAGGCTTTCTCGGCTGCCCTCACCCGTACTGATGTGGTGGTTCAACCCCGTCAGAACAATACGTGGGGTGCTCTCACACTGGATCATGTATACGAGTTTATGGGAGGTATGAATCTGGCTGTTCGCGAAGTTACGGGAAAAGATCCTGAGGCCTATTTCAGTGATTATCGTAACCGCAACAACTATCGCGTTCAGTCTGGACAAGAGGCTATCGCTACCGAAGCTCGTACAAAATTATTCAATCCTACTTATATGGAACGTGCTTTCGATGGAGGTACAACGCCTACTGACGATATGTCGGAGATGGTACGTAATATGTATGGATGGAACGTAATGAAACCCGAAGCGGTGGGTGACCATATGTGGAATGAACTCTATGATGTATATATCAACGATAAATATCAGATGGGTACCATTAATCAGTTCGCTCAGATTAACCCTATGGCGTTGCAGGAGATGACAGCCACTATGATGGAAACGGCTCGTAAGGGTTACTGGGATGCTACTCCTGAACAGTTGGCTCGTGTGGCTGAAGTATATACCGATTTTGTTGATCGTTTTGGTCCTTCGGGTTCGTCGTTCGATGGGGAGAATGCTAAACTGCAACAGTTTATTGCCGAGCATGCATCGCCTGAAGCAGCCCAACGCTATCAACAACAGATGCGTGAACAGCAGGCTTCCTCATCGCAAGAGGCTCAGGTGATGGAGAAGCAAACCCATAGGGGTGATGCTACGGAGGGTCATACTGCTAATATCATGATTGCCGTAGGTGTGGTGCTGGCTCTGTTTGTTGCTCTGATTGTTTGGATGCGTATTAAAAGGAAGAAAGCATAAAGGTGTTATCTCTCGAAACCCAATCTAGTAGGAATTGTGGTTAGCATGAGGGGTATATAATATTGGATTGCGCTTCAATAAAGTGAGAGGGTGCCCCCTAAAAGAAACGTAACAAAAGATTTATCCTTTTTATATAACATGGAAATACTTATTTATATATTGTTGCTTTTTGTGGTTCTCAACTGTATCAGCAAGTTGAGTATGTGGCGTTGGTGGCAAAGAACTATCTACAGTGTTGTGTTGGGACTCTTTGCTTGGCTGAGTGTCGACTGGGCTTCACAGCAGTCGAAGACACAACTGTCTGATTTTCTTCACAACACTTCTGCTTTACAGAATATGGCGGTGGTTATAACGATAGAAACGGTGGTATGTGTTGCCTACTGTTTTGCCTACTTTGTTCGTAGTGGAAGCAATGATCGGAACGCTCTCTCATCAACGAAACGTAGTAGGCTTGCTATGCTGCTATCGAGAGGTGGGTGGTTCTTGTTGAAAGCCTATCCTTCGCTCTTGATGTTTCCTGTGGTGTTCTATCTGCTTACTCAACTACTCTTTTCATTGACGGGTGTCAGCTTCAGTACTATAGCACTTCTTATGGCTTTAGCGGTAGCGCTTCTCCTGCCATTGTTGGCTGAAGGGTTTCGATGGTTGCTACCTTCCAACGATGATAGGGTGGAGTTACATCTGTTGCTTTCGATGATGGTATGTGTGTTGGGACTCCTCAGCACTCAGACGGGACAGATTATCTATAGCACTCAACAGAATGCCTTCGATGGACGACTCTTGCTAGCAGTGGTGGTCCTCTTTGTGGTTTTGGCTACTATGGGGTTTGTCCTTTACCGTTTCCGCTGGCGTCATCATAAATCCTTATAGTCATCATTCTTATAACTTAAGGTAACCTCTAAAAATTCACCAATTCAATAAAAAACAATAATGGGCAATAGGAATCTTTTCAGCGCTTTTGAGGTCTTGTCGACATCTTGCTACTTGTTATTCGGTTACATAGCCCGCTATGCGTTCTCGCTTTGCATAGCATTCTGTTCGACTATCCCTTCAAGATTGCGCGAATGGTATTTGTAGAACCCGCTTAAATAAAAAAAAATATAGACAATGCAAGCTATTTCGAAAATTCTTTTTGGTATCGCCAACAGTCTGTTGGTTCCCGACATCGTGTTGCTCATACTCTTCTTCGTTTGGGCACTCATCATGCTTGGTATCACGTATGGAGCCTTCACTGCTCGTAACAAGAACCAGCGACTGTTCCAAGAGTTGATCCATCATTTGGAGCCCTCGCAACTCCCAGAGATCAAGGAACGACTCAAAAAATCGTCTCCTTCGCTGTTTATCGACTATCTATGTGATCTGATGAATGCCAATCCCAACGACGATTATACCAATTGGCTGCTCAACGACTTTGAAACCCAAGCAGCTAAAGATGTCAATAAAGCACGTCTGCTCACTAAGGTGGGTCCTGTGTTGGGTTTGATGGGCACACTTATCTCTATGAGTCCTGCCCTTGTAGGTCTCTCTACTGGTGATATCAGCGGTATGGCCTACAACATGCAAGTGGTTTTCGCTACTACGGTACTTGGTTTGGTGATCAGTATTATTGGTCTTTTTGTTCAACAGACCAAGCAACGTTGGTATGCACAAGATGTTAACAATCTGGAACGTGTTGCTCATACCCTCGTTCTTAGCAAAGGAGGACAACAATGAGACAACAACGTAGAAAGAGTAGTCTCTTGACCCAAGATGACGGTGATCCTTTGAGTGTTGTTGTAAACCTCTTTGATGTGGCTATGGTCTTCGCTGTAAGTCTCATGGTGGCGATGGTGATGCACCTCAATATGGCCGACTTCTTTGGCTCCGACAATTTCACTGTCGTCAAGAATCCTGGTCAAGATAATATGGAGATCATTACCAAAGAGGGTAAAGAAATCAATACTTACAAGGCTTCAGGCGAAAAGCAACAAGCCGATGGTACAATGGGTAAACGTCTAGGTACTGCGTATCAACTTGATGATGGTCGTGTGATTTACATACCCGATGGGGAAAACTAAACTTCGTGTATTTCTCCTACATATGATGTCGCTTCTAGGTAACAGATGGGCTGACATCATTTGGGTTGGGTTCTGCAAATTCATGCTAGTGGCAAGATGTCAACAAGACTTCAAAAGCGCTGAAAAGATTCCTATTGCGCATTATTGTTTTATTGAATCGTTGAATTCATGGAGTCCACCTAAGGTGGACTCCATGAATTCAATTCTTGCGATTTTGAAAGGATTGTCGAACAGATTGCTGTGCGAAGCAAGGGCGCATAGCGGGCTATACAACCGAGTGACAAGCAGCAAAATGCCGACAAGACTTCAAAAGCGCTGAAAAGATTTTTTCTGCGCATTATTGTTTTATTGAATCGTTGAATTCATGGAATCCACCTTAGGTGGACTCTATGAATTCAATTCTTGCGATTTTGAAAGGATTGTCGAACAGATTGCTGTGCGAAGCAAGGGCGCATAGCGGGCTATACAACCGAGTGACAAGCAGCAAAATGCCGACAAGACTTCAAAAGCGCTGAAAAGATTTTTTCTGCGCATTATTGTTTTATTGAATCGTTGAATTCATGGAATCCACCTTAGGTGGACTCTATGAATTCAATTCTTGCGATTTTGAAAGGATTGTCGAACAGATTGCTGTGCGAAGCAAGGGCGCATAGCGGGCTATACAACCGAGTGACAAGCAGCAAAATGCCGACAAGACTTCAAAAGCGCTGAAAAGATTTTTTCTGCGCATTATTGTATTATAGAATCGGTGAATTCATGGAATCCACCTTTACTAACTAGCATCTGCAATGAGTTGCGGATGCTAGTTTTATATCGTTTATCTATTGTTATTATTATCGGCTGCATAATCATTCGAAGCAGAAGGATGAAAAATACATTCTGATCGGCTTGAATTATGCGGGGTATGAGGACTGGAAAGTTTTTTAGAATCTATAAGGGTTATCGCATAACAATCCTGGAGGATTTTCTCATAAGCGCATAAATTCCAATATTTTTATTTTGTAGAGAATAATAACCCAGTTAGTATGACGCTAAATGAGGTTGTTTATAACGAGGAAACATAATTAATAACCAGGTGACAATACTAAAGTATTTGTCACCTAGATGTGAATCAATAAAAGGGTGAAGGGGTAGGGGAGATCTTATTCGTCGACTACCATAGTGTTCTCGGCAACTGAACCGCGATAGGCGGGACAGGTTTTGTGAGCACACGAAACAGCCAAAACGGAAACAGCCATCACTATGCAAAGAATAACAACTTTCTTCTTCATTGGAGTTACTTTTTATCTGTTTAAATTTTTTGGTATAACGCAACATCATTATTCTTAGTATATCGTTGGTCATATTTTTTTTTCTTTTTGTCGTATTGAACCCTAAAAAGGGATACTTTACGAGAATCGATTCTTTGGGACTACGATACAGCTTGGATAAAAAGAGGGGCTTATTTTTTCAATCCATAGTATAAAAGTGTTGTTTAAATAAGTAGGTGTACATGATCGCATATATTGGAACGATGATGATAGGGAAGTGGGGTTAAGGAAGGATCATCGAGAATAGAACAATCGCTAATTGCTATAAAGGATAAAACCTAGGAAGAGGGTAGGAGAGGAACAACAGTTGCCTACATACATATATTAATAGTGTTGTTCAAATGAAGAAAAACTGCTGTTGATTCAACGTAAGCATAATTTCAACGCTAAGCAACGATCTCTATATTCAGGTAGGGGAATGTAGGCAGATATGATAATAGTGGATTATGGAGCAAATTTAATAATTTACAATTGTATATTACAAAAGTAAATCGCAGTATATATTTACAAATGTATCAGTACATTTACGCCAATTACAATTGTAAACAATGATTATTTTTGTAATATGCTAATATTGTGAGATTGATTGATAATATGGATAGCATAAATAGGTATAACTCAGTGGTTATAGATAAATGGTTAAAGTATATATTCAATAAGATAAAGGTAAGTTTAGTAAAAGTCAATTTCATAGATTAGAATAAATTGTAATTATTTGTAATATAGTATTTAAATTTGATTTAATTAAAGTATCACTTGAGTTTACATATGTAATTACAAATGTAAATATATAACTTTTAACTTTTGTATATCAAAAATATTCGTACCTTTGTAATTAGAAAGATGAAAATGTTATAAATGTAAAATTATGAATAACAGGATAAACCTACTTTTGCAGGCCAAAAATATCACTGCAAAACAGTTTGCCGAAGAGATCGGTGTGCAGCCTTCTGGAATGTCGCATATCATGTCGGGACGTAACAATCCGAGTCTCGATTTTGTGATGAAAGTGGTGAAGCGTTATCCCGAGGTGAATATCTATTGGCTGATGTTTGGCAAGGGTGAGATGTACGAAACTGGGAGTAGTCCGGTGCCTGTAGAGTCAGTTGCTCCGGAACCAGCAGCCCCTCAGATGATGACTCCTCCTGCTGCTCCTACTCCTAACCCTACCCCTCAATTTTCAGCTAATGTCTACCAAAAGAATGCTGAAAGTTCTAGAACGCCTAAAAAGGGTAATGAGAAGTCGCCCGCCCCATCAAATAGTGGTTTCGATCTTTTCTCCAGTCAAGGGATAACGCCCAATGGTGATCAACTCTCGAATGCGGCTATGTCCCAACCCAACCCAGGAGTTTCCTCTTCCCAGTCATCCACTAAGAGGGTTGTTCCCCCAACGCCCCCAGTACAGACTCCTGCCCCAACTCCTATATCAACTCCCCCAATGCAGACACCAGTTTCAACTCCTATCCCCAATACACCTTTGCAGACTCCCCCTACACCGCAACCTATAACAACGATGCCTCCTGTTTCCCCGAGTGCCCCCTCAGCTCCTACACCTTCGATGCCACCCATGGGGCAACAAACAGTTGTTTCTGCACCTTATGAGGCTCCGATTTCTAGTTTGCAGCAAAACATGCAACAAGGTTTTCCTCCTTTGTCGGCACAACAACAAGCTGCCCCTCAGATGAATATTCCTCCTTTCGACCCCAATCTCTATGCCGCATTCCTCAACGAGAATCGCTCAGATGGGGCAGAACAGGATAGTCGACCGAATCAGAAGAAAAGAATTGTTAAATTTATTGTGCTTTATGATGATCACTCCTTCTCGGAGTATTATCCGGAACAGCTGTAGTTGTTCCTATGTAGTTGCATCCTTCAGATGTTTGTTTGGAACGCTTCGCTTGTTTCCTTTGGCATCGTTGTAGAAAAAAAACGCTTTTTGATTTTATAAAAAAGAGGGGAAGATCGTTTGATCTCCCCCTCTTGTTTTTCTTATAATAATTTTTTTTAGATGTTTGTAGAATCGGTCTGATTTAGGATGCGGTTCAGCATTTCTTCAGGCGAGAGACCGATGAGGTTGTTGTCGAGCATGATCTTGGTGTCGGATGCTATGGGATGTTCGGGGAACAGTTCTACAAAGAGTTTGTAGGTTTCGTTAGCATTCTCGTAGTCGTTATTGCCCTCATAGGCTTGAGCCAACGAGAAGTAGCAGTCGCCTAAATTGCTGACAGTGTCGTAGTTGTTGATGATACGGTTCAGCAATTCAATCGACTCGTTGTAGTGGCACATATTACTAGAGATATCGGCAGCATTGAAGAGGTAGCCTGGGGTAGCGGGATCGTCGGGGAAATCGTTAGCGAACTGGGTGTAGAGTGCCACTAGGTTGTTGCCCATCGTGGTGTCGAGCACCAACTTGTTGCTGCTGTAGATAGAGTCTTCCAGGGCTTTGATCTGCGACACTTCTTTATCGTGATTGGGGCCGCAAGCCGTGAGGGCCAGCACGATAGCCGCTGCTGATGCTAAGAGGATATTTCTTTTCATAGTTGTATTTTTATGGATTGTTGATGTTTATTTCTTTTTGCTGAATTTCATACGATAGCCTACTTTGACTTTGCCTCCCACCACATCGTTGAGTTTTCGGCGAATCATCGTTTTGCGCAGCTGACTCAGATGGTCGGTGAAGACTTTTCCGTGGAGGTGATCGATCTCGTGTTGAGCTACGCGGGCAAACATACCGCTGATCTCTTCGTGGTGTTCGTTCCAGTTCTCATCGAAATAGCGAAGCACGATAGTCTCGGGACGGAGCACATCCTCGTGGATGCCAGGAATACTGAGGCAACCCTCGTTGAAGAGTTTGTTGGCCCCTTTGGTTTCGAGTATCTCAGGATTGATAAGCACATGACGTTCTTCTTCAGGACCGAAGGTATCGGTTTTCTCGTCATAAGGACGGAATCCAATCACCACCAGTTGGATAGAGAGGTCAACCTGAGGGGCAGCGAGTCCCACACCATCAGAATGGTACATCGTCTCAAACATATTATCGATAAGCTCCTTCAGATTGGGGTAGTCTTTCGTTATTGGTTCGGCTTCTTTTCTAAGCACTGGGCTGCCGTAGCCCACAATGGGTAGTATCATGATATTTTCTTTACTTAGTTACAATTAAATATTAACGCAATGATGTATTTTTTATTATCCTAACGGCTCATATTTCTTCGAGTATCGAGGAATGTTTGGAGGATGAGGGCAGCGCTGATGGTGTCGATGAGTCCTTTGTTCTGACGCTGCTTCTTCTTCAGTCCGCTGTCGATCATACTCTGAAAAGCCATCTTGGAGGTGAACCGTTCATCGACCCGATGGATCGGTTTGTCGGGAAACACTTTGGCCAACTGTTTGGCAAAAGGTTCAATATACTTCATTGATTCAGAGGGGGTGTTGTCCATATGACGAGCATCGCCCAACACGAAAGCTTCCACCTCTTCCTGTTGACAGTAGTTCTTCAACCACGTCATCAGCTTGGGGGTTTCCACTGTGGTGAGTCCCGACGCAATGATCTGCGAAGTGTCAGTTACTGCGATTCCTGTTCGCACTTTTCCATAGTCGATTGCCAAAATTCGGCCCATATTTGTTTTCTTTTTTTCGGAGTGCAAAAGTACTATTTTTCTCGCATATGGCAAGAAAAATTATACATATATATATTATAGGTGTAAAAATTCAGACGAAAAAAGAGTCTTTCGATAGGCGACTGTTGATGAATAAGAAGGGAGCATCTAGGCTAGGTTTTTCCGCTGTTAGCGAAAAAAGAAGGGGCATTATTCAGAAAAAAATACTATCTTTGCAATCCTTAACCCCTATGACTAAACGATAGTGATGATGCACTATCATTCTTTAATACAGCATAATAACTATCTATGAACAACCAACAGCATCAATACGATTCCGACCAACAGCGAGTGATTGAACTAAAAGAAGGCCACTGGCTAGTGCTAGCCCCTCCAGGATGCGGCAAGACCGATATCTTGGCTGCCCGTGTGCAGAACGCACTAACAGAAGGAGTAGACCCGCAGCAGATGGTGTGCCTCACTTTTACCAACCGAGCCTCGCGAGGGATGAGGGAGCGAATAGATCTGATGTTGGGCAAAGAGCAAGGAGAGAAAGTCTTTACCGGCAATCTTCATTGTCTTTGTTCCAACCTGCTGTATTCGTGTCGTATGGTGCATCACAGCACTTCGGTGATCGATGAACAGGACTCCAACGACCTGATATTAGACTATATGTCGGAGCGAAAACTACAGAACTCCCGTAGTGTCAGTTTCGCTAAAGACTGCTATCGACTTCAGCATCTGTTTTGGCAGATGTCTCATCATCATCCCAAGGAACTGCAGACCGATCGTGAGATGCTTTCTGGAAGGATGGTGAGTGAACTCTGTCAGCAGTGGGATCGTCCTTGTACGTTAGAGGGCTTCCTCGATATATACCACAATGCAAGCACCCTGATAGATGATCCTAAAGCTCAGATCCTCGACACCAACAACGAGTTGCTGCAACAGATGGCGGTAGCCTATTGGTATGAATGCTACAAAAAGAAGTACCGATTGCTTGATTTTGCCGATTTGTTGATACTCACCTATGAGGCGTTGGTGAACAAACCGGAGAGGATGCCCCGCTACGGATGGATTCAGATAGATGAGGTGCAGGATTTGAATCGACTCCATCTAGCTATCATCGATCTCCTTACCGATAACGACAATCCCTCGATGGTGCTCTATCTAGGCGATGAGCAGCAAGCTATCTTCGCTTTTATGGGGGCCAAACTGCAGACCCTCGAATGGATTAAGGAGCGCTGCGACAACAAGATACTACACCTCACCACCAACTATCGTTCCCCCTCCTACCTCCAGCAGGTGTTCAACACCTATGCGGCCCAACAACTGAAGACCGATCCCGATTTTCTCCCAACACCATCGCGTATTGAACAGCAGAAACCAGGCGATATGGTGATCCATTATGCCTTCTCCGAACGGTCAGCTTGCTACGATGTGGCACAGATGGTAAGCCAATATCCCTCTTCCCAACGTACCGCTATCTTGGTGTCGTCCAACGCTGAAGCCGATATGATAGGCAACGCTTTCGATGATGCGATGCTGCCCTACTTCAAGATTTCGGGTGTCGATTTCTTCTCCACTCCCGAGATGCAGCTTCTTATATCGCACCTCAAAGTGATTCATAGCGAGAGCGATACTGTGGCGTGGGCTCGTCTGCTACACCGCTTGCAGGTAACCCGCAGTTTTTCTGACGGACGACGAATAATGGAGCAGCTGGCTCCACAAGCCCTTCTGCCTAGCGACCTATTGGAGGAGAAACCTTATAGTCTCCGTTTTGCTGAATCGATGCGGGGCGACGTAGTGGTGTTTGATACTGAGACCACCGGACTTGATGTCACTTCCGATGATATAGTACAGATTGCTGCTTTCCGCATACACAACGGTGTATATAGCGGAAAACCAGAAGATACCCTCAACCTGATCATGCGGACCGATAAACAGCTGCCCCTCAAACTGGGCTTGATAGACAATCCTCTTATCGAACCCTACTGCAAAGCTGAGGCAGATGGTACTTTGGTGGAGGCATCCGTAGGACTCCAACAGTTTCTCGATTTCTGCGAGGGACTCCCATTGGTGGGACATAACGTAGAGTACGATTATCGGATTTTGCAGTTCAACCTTATCCGACGTTGTCAACGCAACGATTTAGAGCAGATTCATCCGATTTACTTCGACACTTTGAAGATGGCCCGACTCATCTACCCACAGATGAGTAGCCACAAATTAAAAGATTTGATTGCCGAATTGCAGCTAGAGGGAGAGAATTCTCATATGGCTGACGATGACGCGCTGGCCACCGTACGACTAGCGTTCCATCTGGCCGAAAAGGCAGAAGCCCTCGAATTATCGCAACAAGCGCTCCTCGATGATATGAAACGGGAACGCACCGAACTGCGCCGCTCCTACGAAACCCTCTATCGCGATACCTGTAGTATGCGTTATATCAATCCCTTCGCTAGTGAAGAGAGGGTAGGGGAAGGCGATCCAGTACTTCTCGAGGCCATTAATCGAAGCTATCATCTGATGCAGAACAGCAACCGCTACAAGCCTATCGACAAGTTGCCCTATCTGCTTTACTATATACGTCATTATTTCGAGCATCATACGATGCCCAACACACTCTTGCAACAACTCGATCTCTTTATGCCCATACTCTCCACCTTGAGGGAGAGCGATTTGGTTGGTTCCGATATGGGAGCAAAGTTGGAGGGACAGCAAGTGGTAATCTCAACTATCCACAAAGCCAAAGGGTTAGAGTTCGAGAATGTGATTGTATTCAATGTAGTTGAGGGACGTTATCCCTTCTACCTCAACAGTCGTATGCTCAACAAAGCCTCACACGACGAGGAGGATGCCCGTAAGCTTTATGTGGCCCTTACCCGATCGCGCCAGCGACTTATCTTGGTCATTCCCAAGCATCAGCTTTGTCGCAGCAAGATGGGCGAGAGTTACTTGAAACAGTATGCTCCTTCGCCATTTATCAACGCTATAGCCTCCTATTTCGACAAAGAGGAGTCGTCCAACGACCACTACGAAGAGCAACAATTCATCCACCAGTCGTCCGCCACCTGCTGGCGTTTCGAGGTCACCCGCATCGAAAATAAGCAGATTTTTGGTCTTGCCGATCAAGAGGGCAGCCGCGAGCTACAACTAGAGTGTTACAACAACAACCCATATGGTGATTGGACGTACATAAAACGATTGCTTCGTATAGGATCAGTTGTCAATCTGGTGCAACCCCATCTGCAAGGCACTATCGTATGGGCCGACCTATATATTTATGAACCAGACTATCTAGTTTCAGCCACCGAGATAAGTCGTTGTATCAACGATTTTGGCGATTCTTCGATGCTCCATCTGTTGAATAAACTGCAAAGCACCGAACCTAATCCCCACCTCTTGTTGGGTAACCTGGTGGGTAAGTTTCTCGATGATGAGATCTTCCATCGCGATATTCCCTACGAAGAGAGTCATGCCGATTTCTTTAGTCGCAACAAGATCGACTACACCCTTTCGGTGGACGATCCCAATTTCAATGCCGATGATTTTGAAGCTAACGCCAAACATCAGCGTAGCAATATACATACCATCTTCACAAAACTGATGCCAGCCATCGATGGATTCGATATCGAACAGTCGATCCTCGAGCCCTCCTTCCTCTGCCAGATGCTGGGTATTGAAGGACGTATGGACTTCCTGCAGAGCGATTTCTCTATCTTGTTAGAGCAGAAATCGGGCAAATACGACAACTATGGGGGCATCCGCTCTCGGCTGGAACACAAGGTACAGCTGCTGCTTTATCGGGCCATACTCCATTTCAACTACAATATTCCTAGTGAGAAGATTGCCAGCCACATGCTATATACCCGCTATGACGATGGACTGCTGCGAGAATATCCCGATGCAGCTATCCTCTTCAGGGCTTTCGGTGTCCGCAATGTTTTGGTTAGACGACTTATCAATCATATGGAGCCTCAGGGACTCGATTTCCTCGACACCCTCAGTCCCGACCAATTACCCAAGCGAGAGGGGGTGTTCTACACCAACTATTTCCTGCCCCCCATCAAAGCGGTGCTCGATCCCATCCAGCAAGCCTCCGAACTGGAACGAGCCTACTTCAAACGATTCTTGCAGTTTGCTATGCGCGAAGACTGGATAGAGCAGATGGGTACACCCAACAGCAACGAGTATGGACAGTCGGCTCTTTGGCGACTTACTGCTAGCGAAAAGCGTAATGCGGGCAAGCTGATTGACAACCTGATACTGTTGTCTACTCTCGATGATAAGGGCAATCCCGTAGAACAAGGGGAAGCGGTGTCGCGACTGCTATTCCAGTTGCCCGAAAGTTATGTGGCCACCAACTTACGCCGTAACGATCGCATATCGCTCTATGCCTATCATCCCTATACCGACAATAAAGAGTTTGGCGAAAGACGACGCGATCAGATATGCCGCTCGATAGTCTTTATAGGTAGCGTAATCAATATAGGGCAGCAGTTGGAGATAGCACTCGCCGCAGATCAATCTAATCAGCTGCTCTTCAGACCCTCGAAGGATCAACGATGGGCAGTAGAACCCTATCGAACCCGTTCCTCCAAATCGTCGGCCTATGAGTCGCTGCTTGCATTCCTCACCACCGATGCCCATCGTCGCGGTTGGATTCTAGGAACAGAATCACCTCGCAAACATACAGCAGTTACGCTCCACTATAACTATTCCGATCCGCTCCATAAAGCGTTAGCCACAAGGGCGATGGAGGCTGAGGATTATTTCTTAGTGATGGGTCCTCCGGGAACAGGAAAAACCTCTGTGGCACTGATGAATATCTTACGCGAAGAACTGTGCAAGCCACAAGCATCGGTACTGCTGTGTGCCTTCACCAATCAAGCTGTCGATGAGATATGTCATAAACTTATGGCATCGCCCGATGCAATCGATTTTGTCCGAGTAGGATCGCCTGCCGCAGTTGGAGAGAGTGTACGTCCCTATCTGCTTGACGAACGACTCCGCGACTGCAAAACACCTCAGCAAGTGTCCGATACGATAGCCTCTATTCCCATTATCGTCTCTACTGTCAGCGCTATGTCGAATGGCAATATCTTCAGCATGAAGCATTTCTCGTTAGCTATCGTTGATGAAGCATCGCAGTTGCTCGAAACACAGATACTCCCCATCCTTACTGCTCGTAACGACAGAGGGATGGCGATAGATCGGTTTGTCTTTATAGGTGACCACAAACAGCTGGCCTCTATTGTTGGAGAGTCGCGCGATGAGTCGCTGATACACGAAGAGATTCTAAATCAGCATGGTTTCACCGATTGCCGTCATTCTCTCTTCGAACGACTCTATCGTCGTCATCTTGCAGAAGGGGAGGAGTCATCTTTTGCCATCATGTTGAAAAAACAGGGACGCATGCATGTCGATATAGCCGATTTCCCCAACCGCTATTTCTATGGTTCACACCTAGAGCCGATGGACGAGAAGCGTCAGCGTGCCCTTTTGGAACCTATAGAGGGAAACGAAGGAAAACTCTCAGCGTTGCTCGACAGTCATCGTTTCCTCTTCTTCGATATGCAGCCGCAAACGTTGAGCTATATCTCTAGCAACAACGTTAACACTGACGAAGCCCTGTTGATAGCCCAATTAGCGAAAGAGCTTTATCTCAGGATAGAACCCAAACAGTTCAATCCCGATACTTCAATTGGTATCATTGTTCCTTATCGCATGCAAATCAGTGCTGTACGCGAAGCTATCCTCCAGCTAGAGTCGCTTCCCGAATCGGATCGTCAACAGCTAGCTGCTATCACTATCGACACCGTTGAACGTTATCAAGGCAGTCAGCGAAAAGCTATCATTTATGGTTTCACCGTCAAAGAGCCTCAGCAGTTGAAGTTCCTCTGCGACAATACCTTCGATGATCCCGAGAACGGCAAAACCATCGATCGTAAACTGAATGTCGCAATGACTCGAGCCCAAGAGCATCTCATCATGATTGGTAATGCCGATTTGCTCTCCTACAATCCGCTCTTCAACCAACTGATAGTCTATGCTAAAAAGCACAACAGTTTCATCCAATAGGTAGATGACACATTATGATTGTTTAATACCATACTAAATTGCAATGAAAAAGAAATCATCTTCGTCATCACGCTGGCCCAACATCCGGAAAAAGCTAAAAAACATCGACATATGGATCTATATTGTCGTTGTAGTTATTGGTAGTATATGGTTGACAAGAGGATTAATAAATATTCATCACGATCGTAAACTGATAGAAGATGACCCTGTAAAAACAGCAGCTAAAATAATTAATATTGGACGAGGTGGAAGAGATGGAGGCCCTCCCGTGTATTATGAATTTCAAATAAATGATTCTACGTATCAAGGAAAGGTCTTCCCTGGGAAAAAAGAATCCAAAAACATGAGGGTTGGACAATATATTTTGATTGTCTATCAACGGACCGATCCTTCCAATGCTAGATATTATGATGATGCTACAAAAAACAGAATAAAAAAAATACATCATGATTGGTAGTGCCCAATGGCTCTCCTATAATCCGCTCTTCAAACAACTGATAGTCTATTCTAAAGAGCACAACAGTTTCAACCAATAGGAAGATGACACAATATGATTGTTTAATACCACACTAAATTGCAATGAAAAGGAAATCATCATCGTCATCACGCTGGCCCAACATCCGGAAAAAGCTAAAAGACATCGACATATGGATTAGTCTTGTATTTGTAGTTGGTTGTATTATAGTGTTTACAAATGAAATAATACATAATCGTCACAATCGTAAACTGATTGAAGAGGACCCTGTAAAAACAGCTGCTACAATAATTGATATAGGACCAGAAGGAAGGTGTGGAGGCCCTCCCGTATATTTTGAATTTCAAGTTGATGATTCTACATATCAAGGGAAGGTCTATCCAGGAATAAAAGAATCCAAAAACATGAGGGTTGGACACCTTATCATGATTGTTTATCAGCGGACCGATCCATCTAACGCCATGTATGCAGAATAAAAAGAAAAATCATTATATGCTTAAAGGTGGGTTCTATAAAAAAAAACATATTATTATGAAAGAAGAACAGCAAACACCAACACCAGGAGAGAGAATTTGGAATTCAACACAAAACGTATTGGGTGTGATAAGCTGGATTATTATAATCCTAAGTATCGTATGGATGACCATTCGCATCATCAAAATCAATCATGAACGCGCATTGATAAAGGACGATCCTGTTAGCACCGAAGCTATCATAACCCGCATAGCTGATCCTACCAAAGGGGGACTGGCCGTCTATTACGAATATCAAGTTAAGGATTCTGTTTATCACGACTATGATCGGCCTGGCAATAAGACGGTTGAGACATTAAGTGTAGGACAGAAGATTCCTATTACCTACCAACGTACCAATCCTTCCAATTCGATGATGCAGCATGAAAAACTCTTTGGCTCTAGCAACTAATTAAGCTCGATTTCTATACCTTATCTGTTAAATCATATAGCGTTCTCAAGTTGGACTACCCAATACTGTCCCTTGCATTTCAGTGTTAATTACACACAAAAAAGATGCCCGGAAATACTCCGGGCACCTCCTGAAAAATGTGTTTGTGTTTTTTGTGTGTTATTTGTCATTCCATATTTGTATAGTGTTTGTGTGTGTCATTTGATATAATGAAAGTAACCTATTCTGTTTTATGAAACCCAATCTATTCAATCTTCGTCAACGTACCATCCACAGAGCCCTTGTTATCGCCCATTACAATATAGTCACCCTCAATGGTCATCGATGAAGAAGTAATTTCTTTAATTTCCATATCCATCTGAGCATTTACCGAGCCACGACTGAGAGTGCAAATCAGATGGTTGTTGTCCAATGTCCAATCGAACGAAATACTGCCACTATTAGCATAGAACTTTACAGTATGATCACTTTTCACTTCCATCTTACCACCAGCCAGATCACTATAACCAAGTTCTGAAGGAAACTTCCAAGTACCTAATACTTGGTCTTCCTCAATGTCTTTGCCGCACGAAGTAGCGGTAATCATAGTAGCTGCAACAAAGAACAGCATGGCAATTTTTTTAATGTTTTTAATCATCGTTGTTATGTTTTAGTTATACTTTTGTATTAAAACTTTAATTTGTTGTTCACTTATAAATAACAGTTTTTTGCCCCGAAAATCTACAAGCCCTTAAAATTTAACATTAATAATTTTCGTCATAAACTATCAATATGTTGATTATCTTGAAAATAAAAGATATCAACATATTTATTTTTTTTGCACTATTGTTCGCAATACATACACTCCGTTCCATGCGCCTTCACTAAAACAAGAGAAGAAGAGAAGGGGAGTAGCTGATTCCACCTAACACTCTTTTGCAGATATCTGGAACAAAAAACGGCTATGCAATCTTTATGCATAGCCGTTGGGCAAGAGAGGGGAGGACTGTCACCCCTAGTTCATCAGTTTGCTTTCGCCCCAAGTGTACTGAGGATAAGCTTTTTTAAGATCTTCAGCCGAGCCTTCAACATCGCTACCTCCACTAGTAGCAAATACACAGAGAGTCTTGCCACTCAGGTCGTGAGCCTCAATGAAGGTATTGATGATGGTAGGAGCTGTATACCACCATACAGGGAATCCAATCCATACAGTGTCGTAGTCGGCAATATTCTCGCAAGTACCTTTGATAGCGGGACGCGATGATTTGTCCTGCATCTCCAAAGTGGAGCGCGATTGTTTATCTTTCCAATCAAGGTCGGCAGCCGTATAGGGCTGTTCAGGAACGATCTCAAAGAGGTCGGCATTTTTCTCGTTGGCTAACTGTTGAGCAACAGCTTTAGTGGTGCCGGTGGCAGAGAAATAGGCCACAAGAGTCTTTTTCATGTTATTTTCTTTGTTTTGGTTGTTATCATCTGATGTTTTCTGTGCACACGAAGTGATTCCTAAGGAAACAATAGCGCAGAGTACCATCGTTTTAATCAAATGCATTTGTTTCATTTATCAATAATTTTATAGTTAGTATTTCATCGTTACCAAGCCATACCGTGTTTCACCATCCATTGCTGAGCCTCCTTGTTGCCCAGTTTGGCAGCCTTCTTATAGCTAGCTGTTTCGCGAGCCGAATTGTTCTGCTTGTTGTACAACTTTGCAATGAGGCAGTAGGTCTCATGATCTTTATCGTTGAGTTGTACCGCCTTCTGATAGTTACGGATTGCTTTGGGATAATCGGCCCGATCGGTATATACTTTTCCTAGACATTTAAACGATTCAGGATCGGAGGGATCAATGCGTGTAGCTTTCGTATGGTATGCCACAGCCTTGTCGTAGTCGCCTTTGCCACAATAGATTGCCCCAAGACGGTTGTATGCAGGGGTGTAGAGACTATCTATCTCGTTGATAATGGTTTCGTAGCATGCTATCGCCTTCTGTGCATCGCCCCGTTGAATATAAGCAACACCAAGATAGTAATATAGTTTTACCGACTTGTTGTCGCGTTGGAGACCTTTGCGCAGATAGTTGATAGCAGTTTCGTGATTGTTGCGAAGCACATACATCACACCAAGATTGTAGTAGGCATCGAGATTGTCGGCATCAAGGCTGAGGGCTTTGCGGAACTGCTGGATGGCCTCCTGATCCTTGCCTTGATGATAGTAGATAACACCGAGGGTATTGAATGCGGTTGGGCTCTTAGGATCGGCTTCGATAGCACGATTGGCCCAATGCAGCGCATTGGTATAGTTTTTCTGATGGCTGTTGATCATAGCCATCGAGGCATAAGCCGATGCACTCTTGGGATTCAGTTCGATAGCTTTCTCTACATATCCTTGCAGCACCTCAATCGGCTCCCAGTTACCATTCTCAATCATGCATGCTGCCAATCGGGCATAAGCATCAGAGAGTGTGTCGTTGAGGAGAATAGCCTGTTGGTAGTGACCTATAGCCTGACTATAATGGCATCGCCGTTGTGCCACAATCCCAAGTCGGTAGTTAGGTAGTGCCCATTCGGGATCATTAGCCTGAGCCTGAGTATAATAGTCGGTTGCGAGGTCGAGGAGACCCAACTTCTCGGCATTGACACCTTTCTCGATCAACTGCTGAGATTCGTTGCTTTGTTGCGCTATGGTAGTGCCAAAGAGGGCTAAGAAGAGGAAGAAGAGGGTATATTTCTTATTCATAGTTTTATACGTTGATATGTTGATAGATTGATAAGGTTATCGAAAAAAATGATTATGATATTTTGCCCCAATTGATGCCGTTACGTTTGTTGCGAAGATAGAGTAGCAGGCTATAGTGTTCAGGATTTGAGAGGGTTGGGTCGACATCGAGGATGGCTTGTACCGACTCCCTGCTTGAACGCACCAACGGTTCATCGTCAACGATATCGGCAAGCCGAAGATCGAGGATGCCACTCTGCTGGAGACCTTGTATATCGCCTGGGCCCCGCAATTTAAGGTCGGCCTCTGCGATACGGAATCCATCGTTGGAGTTGACCATCGTTTGGATACGTTCCTTTGCAGTAGTGGAGAGATTGTTTTTTGTCATCAAGATACAATAGCTCTGATCAGCACCACGACCCACACGACCCCTCAGTTGGTGCAGCTGCGAGAGTCCGAAGCGTTCAGCATTCTCTACCATCATAACAGTGGCGTTGGGTACATCAACCCCAACCTCAATGACGGTTGTCGACACCATGATGTTGGCCTCACCTTTCTTGAAACGCTCCATCTCGTAGGCTTTCACATCGGGGGGCATCTTGCCATGAACGATGCTTATTTGATACTGAGGTAGAGGGAAATAGCTTACCATCGCATCGTATCCGTTCATCAGATCAACCAAATCCATCTTCTCCGATTCCTGAATCAGAGGGTAGACCACATAAACCTGTCGCCCAAGGGCAATCTGTTTACGCAGAAAACCATATACTGCCAATCGTTGCGCTTCAGTAGCATGGGTAGTGCGGATGGGCTTTCGTCCTGGAGGCAACTCATCGATAACGGAGCACTCCAAATCGCCATAGAGGGTCATAGCCAACGTTCTAGGAATGGGAGTAGCAGTCATAACAAGAATATGGGGTGGTATTTCGTTCTTAGTCCAAAGTTTAGAACGTTGGGCTACACCGAAACGGTGCTGCTCATCGATGACAACAAAACCTAGGTTATGGAACTGTACCGATTCTTCAATCAAAGCATGGGTACCTATAAGTAGATCAACCTCACCCTCTTGAAGCCGCTGCTTGATCTTTCTTTTGGCAGCCGCTTTAACCGAACCGGTAAGAAGTTCAATCCTGATTCCTAGTCCCTCAGTCATACGACAAAGCGTATTATAATGTTGGGTAGCAAGGATTTCAGTAGGAGCCATAAGACACGACTGACATCCGTTGTCGAGGGCTATGAGCATACAAAGCAGAGCTACAAGAGTTTTTCCGCTACCCACATCGCCCTGCAGCAAGCGGTTCATTTGCTTACCACTCCGCATGTCGTTGCGTATCTCTTTCACCACCCGTTTCTGAGCACCCGTCAATTCGAAGGGTAGTTTTTCGGCATAGAAACGGTTGAAATGCTCGCCCACAGTATTGAACACCAATCCGTTGTTTTTTCGCTGACGTTCATATTTGGCATACTGATAGTCGAGGTGGAGGAGGAAAAGTTCTTCGAACTTCATCCGTTGGGTAGCGATAGCTATTTCTTGATGATTGCGAGGGAAATGGATCATCCGCATAGCTTCGTAGCGTGAGGGCAACTGATATTGAGCTACAACAGAAGCAGGTAGGATTTCAGAGAGATGACCTTCGAGCATACGGAAGGCGTTCTCCATCAGTCGCGCCATCCCTTTGGAGGAGAGCCCCGCATTTTTCAACTTCTCGGTGGAGTTGTAAACAGGGATAAAGGGGAGGGGCGTATGATCTGTTCCCTGAGTTCCAGAAAGGAGTTCTAAGTCGGGATGAGCAATCGATATTTGGTTGCCAAACACTGTAGGCTTGCCCATCACCAAATATTCGTAACCCACCTTAATGGAGTCTTGAATCCATCGCAATCCTTTGAACCACACCAGTTCGATAGAGCCAGTAGGGTCAGTGAAGGTGGCTTTGAGTAAGGGAGTCCTTCCAATCTGAGCCTGAGGCTGAGAGATATGGCCACGCAGTACAACGAGACTGCTATCGGCATCGAGTTCGGAGACCTTAGTTACATGGGAACGATCCAGATAGCGATAAGGAAAATGCATTAGTAAGTCGCCAAGGGTGAAGATACCCAACTCACGTTGTAGTTGCAGCGCTTTGGCAGGACCTACCCCCTTCAACATAGTAATATCCATATCGGTTACTGACATGTTATTTATAACGGCGCATAAGTGAAATTATTATTGTATAGGGATAAAAAAAGGAAAAACGAGAAAGAACAGCATGGTTTATGTACTACAATGATGTCATCCACCAGTAGTGCTAGCTGTAATAATAAGATTATAGGAAGAGGGAAAAACGGACGTAGGGAACGAGGTGGGATTCTCTTAAGAACGGGAAGGGTTGCACGTAGGGAGCGTGGAACGCTACTCTTAGTTAGTGATAAATAAGAGGGAAGTGGGGAGGAGTAGATTATGCAAAGTCGCTACGGATGGCCTGAGGTAGGAAGGGACGCACATCACGTCCGAAGGCGATAAGTTCGCGAACAGTAGAGGAGCTGACCACTTCGGCATCGGTGTTACTGAGCATCATAACAGTCTCAACAGCAGGGTATAGAAGATTGTTAACTTTAGCTGTCTCAGCTTCGTAGGCATAGTCGTTGGCATTGCGGAGACCCCGAAGGATGAAGCCCACCTGGTGCTGACGACAGTAATCAACCGTCAGTTCACTACAGGTATCAACACTAACTTGGGGCAGATCGGCAAAGGTGCGACGTATCCATTCTATCCGCTGCTCAAGAGGGAAGTGATATTGTTTGCGAACATTGACTCCTACTACGATGGTGATAGCATCGAAGAGAGGGAGGGCACGACGCACTAACTGCTCGTGACCGATGGTGATGGGATCGAAACTGCCGGGGAAGATAGCGATACGTTGCATAATGAATGGGGGATTGGATGATGATAAGGGAACACAATACTAGCGACGACGCCCCTTCTTGTAACGACTGCTTTTGCTATCGCCAAACTCGTAGAGCAGACGGAAGGAGAGGGAGGAATTGTAACAATCGTTGGTCCAAGTCTCTGTATTGGTGCCATTGGTGATGCGTGTGAAATGCCAATCTTTCTTGATTGGGAAGAGGGAATACTGCCAGCGGAAGCTGAACTTCAAGCCTTGCCATAGGGGGAAACGAATATCGACCATGATAGGGATATCGTTGCGAAGAAACGACATATCGCTAGTATCGGGAATGAAGTAAGTGTCGCTGAAGAAGAGTGATCCATGAGGTTGTTGTACCAATCGACTATAGCCTATGCCCGCACCGATGGTGATACCACCATAAGGATCGGTGAAATGGAGCATAATCGGGATATCTACATAGTTGAGGCGGAGGGCTTCGAGCAGATAAGGATCGGGGTTGATGGTGTTCTTAGCACCGCGTTGAGAATAGGTAGCTTCGATAGAGAGGTGCCACATCTCATCGCGATCAAGGGGAAGGATAGCACCTACACCTGCGGTGAAGCCAGGCAGCTTGAAGCCTTTCAGCTCATCGCCTTCAATCTGCGATATCGTAAGTCCTGCCACCGGATAGGCATGAAAGACAGCGCTGTTGCGACGACCACGATGTTGGGCCGACGCCGATGAAAGGAGAAGCAGCAGAGTTACAAAAGGTAGTATCTTTCTATAAATATGTGTCATTCTTTAATAATAATTGATATTTTGTTTTATTTGGTTTGACGAAAACAGAGTACAAACCCATAACAACATTCTTGATAACGCATCTATGACGGAAAAATTGTAGAGGCACTTCTTTTTTATATCATCTATATCCCTTGAACAGTCTATGGTAAACTATTTGAAAAATGCTTTCAAGCCAAGAATAGCAAGGAAAATGAAATTTTTTCTTGTATGTTGCATTTTTTTTGTATTTTTGCACTCGATTTCGAGAGAAAGAAATCGGGTCCTTTAGCTCAGTTGGTTAGAGCAGCTGACTCATAATCAGCGGGTCCAAGGTTCGAGCCCTTGAAGGACCACCCACCAAGAAAAAGCAGTTTTGTGAAGACAGAACTGCTTTTTTTGTTGACGTAGAAAGAAAAAAGGAACGTTATTTTTATATTTTTTTGCCAATCAAAGAAAAGTTTGTATCTTTGCTTTACCTAAATAACTATTGTATAATATATAAAGTTCTAAAAAATATGGAATTAGATTGGCAAAACCTTCCGTTTGGCTACGTAAAAACGGATTATAATGTACGCTGCTACTACCGCAATGGTCAGTGGGGTGAAGTAGAGACTTCCTCATCGGAGAATGTGGAAATCCACATGGCTGCTTCGAGTCTTCACTATGGCCAGGAGGCATTCGAAGGACTGAAGGCTTATCGTTGCAAAGATGGTAAGATCCGTATGTTCCGTCCCGAAGCAAACGCTGAGCGTCTGCAGAGCACCTGCCGTGGTATCATGATGCCCGAACTGCCTACCGAGAAGTTTGTCGAGATGTGCAAACGCGTTATTCGTCTCAACGAGCGTTTCATTCCTCCTTACGGTACTGGCGCAAGCCTTTATCTCCGTCCTCTACTCATCGGTACTGGCATCACTGTAGGTGTGAAACCTGCCGACGAGTATCTGTTCATGATCTTTGTTACTCCTGTAGGTCCTTACTTCAAGGGCGGATTCCAGGCCAACCCCTATGTTATTACCCGTAAATATGACCGCAGTGCTCCTCTGGGTACTGGTATCTACAAAGTGGGTGGTAACTATGCTGCTTCGCTGCGTGCTCACGTTGAAGCTTGCCACGGTGGTCAGTATGCTTGCGAGTTCTATCTCGATGCTAAGGAGAAGAAATATGTCGATGAGGCTGGTGCTGCCAACTTCTTCGGTATCAAGGACAACACCTATATCACTCCCAAGTCGACTTCGATCCTTCCCTCTATCACCAACAAGAGCCTGATGCAGTTGGCAGAAGATATGGGCATGAAGGTAGAACGTCGTCCTATCGATGTTGAAGAGCTGGCTGGCTTCCAGGAGGCTGGTGCTTGCGGTACGGCTGCTGTTATCAGCCCCATCGAGCGCCTTGATGATCCTGAAACTGGCAAGAGCTATGTTTTCGGTAAAGAACCCGGTCCTTGGAGCACTAAACTCTATCACGCCCTCCGCGCTATCCAGCTAGGCGAGGCCGAGGATGTTCACAACTGGAACACCATCGTTGAATAAAGTAGAACAATTCAAACTTACTTCTATTCATAATAAGCTCTCCACCCCTAAAGGTGGAGAGCCTTTTTTATTTCTATTTTTCTATTACAAAAGAATGAAGGATGGGAAATAACGAAAAGGATTATTTCTCGTTGCCATCTGCTGTAGTAGTACTATCAGGTGCTGACACATGCACCGTTCTGCCTACAATAAGGATACTGAGTTCGTAGAGGAGGTAGATAGGTAACGATACTACGAAAAGAGTGAAAGCATCGCCCGAAGGGGTGATGATGGCAGCAAGTATAAGGATGATGACGATAGCATGACGACGATATTTCTTCATGAATGTAGCACGAAGAATGCCCATCTTAGCCATAAGCCAACAAAGGATGGGGAGTTCAAACACGATACCCATCGAAAGGGAGAGGATAAGAAGGGTTGAGATATAAGAGGTGAGGGTGATATGATTGACAATAGATTCACTGACTTGATAGGTGGCTAAGAAACGGAGGGTGAGGGGAAAGATGATAAGATAACAAATCAAAAGACCTACAATAAACATCAGATAGCCACCACCTACTGCTTTGAGGGCATTGCCCCGTTCGCGAGGATAAAGGGCAGGGGAGATGTAGTCGAAGAAAGCATAAAGCACATAAGGCGATACCAAAAGGAGACCTGCATAAAGGGCTATCTTGAGATGAATCATGAACTGTTGAGCCAGCTCCACATTGATAAGATCGAGATGGAAAGGGGTATCGAAAGCACTGATACGACTAAGCCATCGATAGGTGATGAAGTCGGAACGACTGGGAGCCAGCACTATATTGAACAGCGGTTCTTTAAAGAAAAAGGCAACCACCCCTCCTACAAGGGCGGCAACAATGATACGCACCAAAGTGGAGCGTAAGGCGTCAAGATGTTCCCAAAAGGTCACAGACGATTACTGTTCGTTGGTCTTGTTCTGCTCTTCGTCGATCGACTTGATAGCCGTTTCGTTAGAAGGCTTGTCATCTTTCTTGGGTTCTTCGATACCATTCATGCCATCGCGGAAACTCTTCACCCCTTTACCCATGCCTTTCATGAGTTCAGGAATCTTGCGGCCTCCAAAAAGGAGTAGTACAATAAGGAGGATAACGATGATTTCGGTGGTACCAATGTTTAACAGATGCATAGGATAGGTATATTATTTAATGAATACTATATTTTATACTATATATATGCTGATAGATTATCAACTGTTGCGTTTCAACGTCTCAACATATTGGTCGATACGACGCATTTCCTCAGGGATATTGATGGTTTGGGGACAATGCGACACACAGTGATTGCAGCCAATACAGTGATCGGCCTGACGAAGTTTAGGCACCGAACGATCGTAGCCAACCAAGAAGGCCTTACGAGCTTTGCGATAGGCTCGCATTTCGGACGATGTTTTCTCATCAATATCGTCTGCCTCAACGATGTGACCCTCGTTGAGACAGCGGTTATAATGCTGAAAAACAGAGGGGATATCGATGCCATAGGGACAAGGCATACAGTACTGACAGCTAGTGCAAGGCACCATAGGATAATCGGCATAGACTGAAGCGATATTCTCCAGCAATGCAAACTCCTCCTCATTCAAGGGTTTCAACGGGGAGAAGGTACGGATGTTGTCCTGCAGATGCTCCATATAGGTCATACCCGAAAGGACGGTGAGAATACGAGGCATAGTGCCTGCAAAACGGAAAGCCCACGATGCGATACTGGCATCAGGTTCGCGCTCCTTGAGTTGTTGAGTGGCATGCTCGTTCAATTCAGCCAGTCGTCCTCCCAGCAGTGGCTCCATCACAAAGCAGGGGATACCCCTTTTATCGGCTTCGCCATAAAGATATTCCGAGTTGGTATTACTCTCGTTCATCTGTTTGGCATGACGATAATCAACAAAAGAGTGCTGAATAAGGACATGGTTCCAATGCACCTTATCGTGCATAGCCATACAACGATCAAACACAGCGATATCGCCATGATAGGAGAATCCGAGATTGCGTATACGCCCCTTGTCGCGTTGTTCCATCAGCCATTCGAGGATACCATTATCGATAAAGCGACGTTCAAAAGTCTCCATCGAAGAGAGGGTGTTGCCATTGGCATCTCTTGATGTACCACCTACCGAATGGATCATTAGGAAATCGACATAGTCGGTTTGCAGATATTTCAGTGAGTTCTCGAAAATTGCTTTGCTCTTCTCGAACGACCAAGTTGTAGGCGAGAAGTTAGACATCTTAGTGCTTACCCTCCAGCTGCTTCGAGGATAACGACTTAAAGCTATACCTGTGGCTTGTTCGGAACGTCCCTTGCAGTAAGGGGGAGCAGTATCGAAGAGGTTGACACCGTGAGCAATAGCATAATCAACAAGCTTGTTAATCTGATCTTGATCCAGCTCCATATCTTGTTCGCGCCCACTCTTGCCCTCGATAGTTGGAAGACGCATCATACCATAACCTAGCAGAGACACCTTCTCGCCATGCTGGTCAGTACGATAGGTCATCTTATCAGTGGGCACTTCGCCCAGTTGGCCACCTTCCGTTTTTACGTTTTTGGGATGATCGCAGCCAGCAGCCACAGCAGCAGTGGCTAAGGTGCCAGCTCCGAAGACCTTAAGGAATTGACGGCGAGAGATATCTTTCATAGGTATGGGGTTTGTTTGTTGATTATTCAAATGATGAACTGATGGGGGATAGGGGAGAGCCCTTTGATAAGTGTTTTCTAATGAGGCTATCGCGATTCAGCATGACGACGAGCATGTTTGTTCTTGTTCCAGAAACCAAACATCTCGCTCACGTTATCGACAGTCATAAAGGCGCTTATCTTGTTATCGTCAATATATTTATGCAGTTTGGCAAAATCATCTTTGGTAAGCAGTGTCTCAAGCTCAAGCGACTTCTCGCCCGTGAAGCCACCAATCACCTCATGCAAGGTGCATCCACGATGAATATCATTGATGATAAACTGCCGTAACTTGTCGGTATCTTTCGAGACGATACATACCCGTTTGCGGTTGTTGAGCAGAGCGGTAAAGTAATCAACCACCACACCATTAAGCCAAGTTCCAATAAGTCCGATGATCACCATGCGGGCATCGTTGATCAAGAAAGCGGTGCAGCAGATGATACCACCAGCAATGGTTACCGATTTGCCAATATCGAAATGGAGATACTTGTTGACGATCTTAGCCAAGATATCCAATCCACCAGTAGAGGCATTGATCGAGAAGAGGATGGCTTGCGAAGCGCTGAGCATCAGGATGAAACAGAGCAGGTCGAACCAAAGGTTGCCCATCACACTAACGGTACCATCCATTCCAGGCACAGGGATAGCGAGACTTTCCCAAGGAAGGATTTTCTCTTCGAGATCAACCAGAGGACCCAGAATCATAGCGGTATACACCGTTTTGGCTCCAAACTCCTTGCCAATCAGAAACCATGCCAGTACCAGCAAGATAGCGTTGATGATTACAATCATAGTAGGTACCGAGATAGCACCACCAAGCAACTTGCTAAGTACGATGGAGAGACCCGAGATAGTACCAATAATCATACTAGCAGGGGTGAGGAAATAGTTAACACAGGCTGCAACAAGCAGCATGCCAATGGTCATAATAACTAGTTCCTTCCAGAATTTGAAGGAGATAAGTGCTTGACCAACCATTGTCCACGTTTCGCGTTGGCCCAGTTTTTTAATGTCTTCTATAACTTGATTCATGATGTTTTTTTTGTATTTGCTTAGTTTTGAAATATGAGTTAGTCGTGTATATGAACCTGTCGTCCTTCTACGTGGATGGCGCTGAAGGGGCGTACAGGACAGAGATTCTCGCAAGCACCACAGCCAATACATTTATCGGTGTTGACTGTAGGACGTTTCAGTGTCATAGGCAGGTCGGGATCATCACCAGCATGGATAGGTACCATGAGGATGGCTCCAGTGGGACAGTGCGTTGCACAGTTTCCACATTTCACCCCTTCGGCAACGGGGAGACAGTTTTTCGTCACCACTACAGCCAATCCGAAATGGATGGCACTCTTCTCTGCCACATCGATTGGTTTGATGGCACCCGTAGGACAAACCTCAGAGCATCGCACACATTCAGGACGACAGTAGCCCCGTTCGAAACTCATCTCGGGCTGCATCAGTGTAGTCAGGTCTTTAGAAGGACGAAGCACACCGTTGGGACATTCCGAAACACAGAGCTGGCAAGCAGTACAGTGGTTAGTGAAATGTTTGAGACTGATGGAACCTGCAGGTTTGAGGGGGGTAGTGCGGACAGGAATCTGTTTGTCTTGAATCACAGCCAGACCTCCATCCACTTTGGCCTCCTGGGCCTGAATGGCAGTAGCCGTACCGATAGCGGCAGTGGTTACCAAGAATTTACGGCGATCTTCATCGACTGGCTTTCCAGTAGAAGGAGTCTCTTTCTTAGTACGCATTTGATAGGAGATAGCCCCCTTCTTACAATTATCAATGCAATCGAAACAAGCCACACAGCGGGTCATATCGATCGAATGACCTCCTGTAATATCGATGCATTGCGATTTGCATTTATGTTCGCATTTCTTGCATTCCACACATTTGGTAGTATCGATAACGGGACGGAAGAGGGAGAATTTGCTAAGGAAACCCAACACCGTTCCTACAGGACAGATATTGTTGCACCAAGTACGTCCGCTGAAGAAAGCTAGCAGACCTACCACCACTAAGGTAACAACAGCAACTAGCAGCGTAATGCCACTCTTCATCCATGTATCGGCAGTATAGAAACTATAACTTCCTGCATGTTCTGCCCATGAAGCCAACAGATTGTTGATCCAAAGATAGATAGGCTGAAGTAACGAAGAGGCGATACGACCATAAGCACTATAGGGAGCAATCAAGATTGCAATCGCATTCAATCCTAGTACCATCAGAGCGATGAAGAGAACCAACACAACAATGCGAAGCCACTGGTGAGGACGACGATAGTGGAAACGTTTTTTCATAAAACGACCTCCCAACCAAGAGAAGCCATCTTGCATCACACCCAGCGGACAGATGATACTACAGTAGGTGCGACCAAATAACAGCGTTACAAGGAGGAGGAACACCACAACTATCACATTGCCAGCCAAAATAGCAGGCAGCAGTTGCATCTTGGCCATCCATCCTAAATATATATGTACTACCCCCGTAAAGTCGAGGAATAGCAACGTGATGCCTATAAAGAAGATCAAGGCGAGGGCAATACGTATTTTTCTAAGCATAAAGTGTTGTTTAATTGGTACGATAAATAATTATTTGATACCTCGGGCTTTTTTGATCACCTCGTAGGCTTCGTTGATTTCACGGAATTGGGCTTCAGCCTGTTTCTTCATGCTTTCGCCCATACTCTCCATCTTGTCGGGATGATATTTCATTGCCAATCGTCGATAAGCTTTCTTCACCTCATCATCAGTAGCGCTACTGTCGATACCCAGCACCTTGTAAGGATCTTTGGTATAGGTGCTTTGACTACTACTTCTGTTGTAGCTGCCACCCTGACTGTTGCCATAGCCACCAAAACCACCACCGAAACCTCCGTTGTAGGAGCTGTAGCCACGATGACGTTCACGAATGGAAAGGAAGTCGCTGATATTGATACCCAATCCGCGACGAATAGTGTTGAGCACCGCCTCTTCGCTAGCATTGAAGTCATTGTCAGCACCAGCCAATCCATAAAGGAAATCGAACATATGGTAGCGAGTGGTGTAGTTGGTATTCTGTTTAATCTGATAGCAAACAGAGGTAACATCGATATCCTGTTTCACAATATCGCGCAGCGTAGCCAACAGTTGTTTGGCCTCCTCCTCGGTATAGTTCTTGTTAAGGAAAGCCTTCACATGATTCAGTTCGCTCTGCTTCACATCGCCATCGGCCTTCATCACAGCAGCAATAAGCACCAATAGCGAGATATACACATCGTTTTGATTACCCGTATTCTGATAGGGACCACGATGGTTGCTCGACGAATTGGTTTGTTGCCCCCATTCGTTGCCCGATTCAATCCGAGGACCGTTATTGCCTAATGATTTTCCGATAAAATATCCAATAATAGCACCAATAGGGCCGCCTGCAGCCCAACCGATGCCACCTAATATCCATTTTGCCCAGTTCATGAGTGTTCTATATATTTACTATTTCAGTTAAACAGTATTTAGGTATAAATAACGCAAGTTGTTTGGGATTATTATATATAATAATAGAATTTCCTTAATAAAAAAGAAAAACCACCCCTCAGAGAGTAGGAGAGGGATGGTTTTATGGAAATAATCTAACTAAGCGTTAGAATCAGTCTTTCGACATATGGACAGTCATCTGTGGGAATGGGATATCAACACCATTGTTGCCAAATTCCTTATAAACATTCTCAGTCAGATAACCCATTACGCCCCAATAATCCTCAGTCTTGCACCAAACACGAAGTTGGAGATCAACCGAACTGTCATTGAGGGTAGTAACCACCACTACAGCAGCAGGATCTTTCAGCACACGAGCATCACCATTAGCAAGATCGAGCATCACCTTACGCGCTTTGTCAACCGACATGCCATAGGCAATACCACAGTTAACATCAACACGACGAGTAGGCTGCTTCGAGAAATTGATCAGCGATGAAGTAGCCAGATCGGTATTAGGAACGATGATGGTTTTATTGTCGAGGGTAAGCATAACGGTGTTGAAGATCTTGATTTCTTGAACCGTACCTTCATGACCACCACCCGAGATATAGTCGCCCACCTTGAAAGGCTTCATAATGAGGATGATCACACCACCAGCAAAGTTCTGCAACGTTCCCTGCATAGCCATACCTACAGCAAGACCAGCAGCACCGATGATAGCGATAAACGAGGTAGCCTTGATGCCGATGATATCCATAGCCATGATGATGATAAGCACCTTGAGGAGCACATCGACAAAGCTGAGGAGGAAGCTGCGAAGCGAAGGCTCCATATTCTGCTTGTCGAACATCTTGTTCATGGTTTTCTTGAGCAGTTTCACTAGCTTGAAGCCAATCCACAGAACGAGGATACAGCCCAAAAGCTTAGGAAGGAACTGAACGCAGAGATCGAAGAGACCCGTGAATGCATCTTTCACCACCGTATTCTTACCTGTAACCACGTCGGCCAGATCGGTAATTTGCAGATTCTTCAGCGAATCGGCCACCGTGCTATGGATGCTGTCTACCTTCTTCAGTTCTTCAGGAACAATGGTATCAGCCCCAGCAGTAGATACATCTTGTAAAAACAATAACTTCATAAGGATAAAGGATTTAATAATTTGTGAATGATTTCAAAGAAAGCCGATGCTAAGGGGTAGCATCGGCTTAAAATATTGTCTAATAACGGAGTATTAGTTGTGAAGTTCGTGGATTACGAGACCCGAGCGGAGCTTAGGTTCAAACCAAGTGGTCTTAGGAGGCATGATGTTGCCAGTATCGGCGATGTCGATGATCTGTTTCATCGAAACGGGATAGAGAGCGAAAGCCACCTTCATCTCACCGTTGTCAACGCGACGTTTCAGTTCGCCGAGACCACGGATACCACCCACGAAGTCGATACGCTTGTCGGTACGAAGATCCTTGATGCCGAGAACCTTGTCGAGAACGAGGTTGCTGAGGATGGTAACATCGAGAACACCGATAGGATCGCTATCGTTGTAGGTGCCAGGCTTAGCAGTCATCTTGTACCAGTGACCATCGAGATACATGCTGTGCTCGTGCAGTTTAGCAGGTTTGTAGATCTCGGTGCCCATATCCTGCAGCTCGTAAGCCTCGCCAACAGCAGCGATGAACTGCTCTTTGGTCAGACCATTGAGATCTTTTACAACGCGGTTGTAATCGATCACATTCAGTTGATTGTCGGGGAAGATAACCGTCATGAAGAAGTTGTATTCCTCTTTGCCAGTATGGCTGGGGTTGTGTTCCTTCTTCTCCTGTCCTACGAGGGCAGCAGCAGCGCTACGGTGGTGACCGTCAGCGATATACATAGCGGGAACCTTCTTGTCGAAGAGCTCAACGAGTTCAGCGATGGTAGCCTTATCGTCGATTACCCAGAAGCGGTGACCGAAGTTATCCTCTTTAGCTACGAAATCATAGATAGGTTTCTGATTGTTAACGATGTTGGCAACGATCTCATCGATACGAGCCACAGCGGGATAAGCGAAGAATACAGGCTCCACGTTGGCGTTGGTCCAACGAACGTGTTTCATGCGGTCTTCCTCTTTATCTTTACGGGTAAGCTCATGTTTCTTGATGATCTTGTTAACATAATCCTCGCTAGCAGCGCAGGCTACAATACCATACTGCCATTTCTTCTGATCCATGCTCTGAGCATAGATATAGAGTTTTTCTTCCTGATCCTGAACAAGCCAACCGTAATCTTTGAAGTTGTTGTAGTTTTCAACCACTTTCAGATAAACCTGAGGATCGTGCTCATCGGTACCTTTAGGAAGGTCGATCTCAGCTTTGGTAACGTGCAACAGACTGTAAGGATTGCCTTCGCATTCTTTGCGAGCTTCTTCGGAATTGAGAACGTCGTAGGGGCGAGAAGCCAGTTTCTCAACAATGTTTTGGGGAGGGCGGAAGCCTTTAAAAGGTTTGATTATCGACATATCTTGATAATTATATTGATTTTTATTATAAATTAAGTTTTTTCTTAACGTAGAATGCTACAAAATATTGTGCATTGAAGATAAAATAATTACGCTCGTCTGAACCTACTAGATTCCCTCTTAACGGGCAGCCACCAATAAAGCCTTATTGATGTGTTTTACAACCGATTGTATCCCAGGACCCACATCGTTGGTATTGATCATCAAGATAGATTGCTGCAACTCGTGACGGAGTTCCTCGTAGTGCCGACACTGAAGCCAAGCCAGTTTGATGCATAGCGCCCTAACACCGTAAGGTTGATGGGGATTGTTGATATGAGAGAAACAGAAATCGAGCAGATGGGTTTCTATATCATCGATACCCCAAGGCAGACGTATCAAGAGGGTCAGCATCAGTCGTCGCAGGGTAGAGCTATCGGTGTTCAAAGCCGAAGTCGACAGCCTGTTTCGGTAGGGTTCAAGCAAGACTGTGCTCTCTTTGGGCAGATGGGTCAGTGCCCATGCAGCACGTTGCGCCTCCTTCGAGGAATCCTCTGTGGCGATACACAAAAGATGGTCGAGCATTTCAGCATTGCACGATGCCGCAGAGGCCAAGCTTTGAGCATCATAGACAGAGAACGACTCGTTTTGAAGCAGCGACAGTTTATCCACAGTCTTTTGTTTCAGGTTCAGATACTTTGGTTCGTTGGATAGGAGCTAAAGGGTACCCACCCTTGAGCGCTTTCTTGGTATGTTCTACAAATTCCTTACTTTTATTTGTTTAGTAGGTGAATATATAGAACACACTTATTGTAAATGGAACTTGTGCGGAGAGGCACAAGTTCCATTTTACGGAATCAAAGTCGTTGATTAACCTTCGTAGAAGGGCATCTTAACGGTAACAGCCTTGAGCAGCTTGTTGTGATTCTTCACATAGATTTCAGTGCCTACCTTAGCATAGTCGGCGCAAACCAGAGCGGTACCGATATTCTTGCCAGTGCTGGGACTAGGAGCACCACTGCGAACTTCACCAATCTTGTTGCCTTCAGCATCGCAAACCTCGTAACCGTTGCGAGGAATACCGCGGTCAACCATTTCGAAGCCAGTGATTTTACGTTTCACGCCAGCAGCTTTCTGAGCGATGAAGAGGTCTTTGTTGATGAACTTGTTGTTCTCAGCTTTCAGTTTGGTAATCCAAGCCAAAGGAGCTTCGATGGGGCTGATAGTGTCGTCCATTTCGTGACCATAGAGACAGAAACCTTTCTCCAGACGGAGGGTATCGCGGCAGCCAAGACCAGCAGGCATGATGCCAAACTCTTTACCAGCCTCGAACACAGCGTCCCAAACCTTCTTAGCCTGAGCAGCAGGGATATAGATTTCGCATCCACCAGCACCAGTATAGCCAGTAGTGGAGAAGATGATGTTCTCAACACCAGCAAAGGTGAGGATCTGGAAGGTATAGTATTCCATATCAACCACATTCTTGTCGGTCAGTTTCTGCATAGCCTTCAGTGCGTTGGGGCCCTGAACAGCCAGCTGAGCCCACTGTTCGCTCTCGTTCACAAAGTCTTTACCCAGTTCCATACCCATCTTGTCGGCAATCTGGCTCATCCAAGCCCAGTCCTTATCGATATTAGCAGCATTGGGGACCATGAAATACTCATCGTCTTTAACACGATACACCAGCATATCGTCTACGATACCACCCTGACCATTGGGCAGACAGGTATACTGCACTTTGCCATCGGTGAGGACTTCCACGTCGTTGACGGTAACATACTGCATGAACTGTTTGGCGAGAGGACCTTTGGCACGGAATTCGCCCATGTGGCTAACGTCGAATACGCCCACGTTGTTGCGAACATTGTTGTGTTCTTCGATAATCGAGGTGTACTGGATAGGCATGTTATAGCCTGCAAATTCAGCCATTTTTGCACCCATAGCAATGTGCAAATCGGTAAACGGAGTAGTTTTCATTCTTGAAATATTTATTTAATAATTAATTATTTTATTGTTTCATAAACGAATACACTCAACAAGAGTAGTGCATAATTTTTGGCAAATATATGAAAATAATTCGGCTTCGCGACTATTTGGTCGAAAAACTTTTCAACAGATTTTTAGAAATGTTCATATTATATTGATGATGAAGAGGGTAGGGTAGAATAGAGAAAACAAAAAGGCTATCGCCTCAAAGGAAGCGATAGCCTATTTTGTTTAGCTAAGAAATAGGAACTACTACATTATTTCTTCAATTGTTTCGAGATAGCCTCAGCACCAGCCTTGATAGCTTTGTCGCCAGTCTCTTTGGCAGCTTCGGTTACTTTAGCTTTCACGCAGCGGTTGAACTCTTCGTCCATAGCAGCCTTGAAAGCAGCATCATCTTTGTACTGAGCGAAACGTTCGCTAAGGATAGCGCGGATGCAAGCCTCTACCGAAGCAGCATCTTTCTTGTAGCAGTTGCATTTAGCTTGGCCAGCCTCTTTGGCAGCAGCCAGCATAGCAGCGTCAGCCTCGTTGTTGGTGGCTTCAGCTTCGCAGCTCTGGGTTTCTTCGTTGGTGCAGTTTTCGTCAACGATGGTGGTGTCAATGGTGTCAGCCACTTCTTCGTTGCCATTATTGTTGCACGATACAGTCATTCCGGCCATAAAGAGGGCACAGGAAACAATTAATAAAGCTTTTTTCATTGTGAATTAATAATTTAAATGGTGTTATATCTTTCAATTTCAAATGCAAAAATACAACAATAATTCTGATGGAATAAAAAAACGTACACCTTTTAAGATTGTTTAACGGAAGAAAACTTTTTGTACATATTCCATTTTTTTCATAATTTTGCAATTTTATTATCACATAGTGCGATAGTACAACCTATTGAACTTAAAACAATGATATTCTACTATTCTGGTTGCGGCAACAGCCGTTTTGTAGCCGAAACGATGGCAAAAAAATTGGGCGAAAAACTTATTTTTATCCCTTCCGAACTGAAGGAGGGTAAAGCACTCGACTACTCGTTGTCGCAAGGTGAGTCGTTAGGCTTCGTTTTCCCCGTATATGCCTGGGCGCCAGCACCTATAGTATTGGATTTCATTGCCAAGATGACTCTTCACTCCACTCCTGCCTATACCTATATGGTTTGTACAGCAGGTGACGATGTAGGACAGACAGCCGACATTTTTTCGCAAGCTTTGAAAGAGAAAGGAATCGAACTGCAAGGCTGCTATAGTGTGCTGATGCCCGAAACCTATATCAACCTTCCGGGCTTCAAACTCGATACCCCCGAAGGGGAGCGCAGCAAGATAAATAAAGCCACCGATCGCATCCCCCATATTGTTGAATCAATACTTGAAAAGCGATATGCTAAAGACCTCACAATCGGATCAATGCCTTGGTTAAAATCGCATCTTATTAACAAACTTTTCAAATCGTTTCTTATCAGCGATAAACCGTTTAAAGTACTCGACAGTTGTGTATCGTGCGGACACTGTGAAGAGGTCTGTCCCGTAGGCAATATCCACCTAGAAGGAGGTCGACCCCAATGGAATCATCAATGTCTTTGCTGTATGGCTTGCTATCATCACTGTCCGCAAAATGCTATTCAGTATGGTAAACAAACCGAAGGGAAGGGCCAATATTATTTTGGTCATAAATAAAACCTTTCCGTTGTGGGGAAATAAAAATATTACCCACCCAAAAAACAGCAATCCGAACTCCTTTTCAACTCTAACCTAACTCTAACCTAAGTCTTACTTAACGCTAACTCAGAAAAAAGATTTCGAGGCGATTTATTTTCGGGAAAGAAAAGAAAAAAAACTGGAAAGATATTTTCACAAGAAAAGGGTAGGGTGGATGATTTTTCTCGAAAAGAAGTCTATTGTTGAATAAAACAACAACCCATATAAAATATAAAAGAAAAAGCATCGCAGCCCTAGCCGCGATGCTTTTATACTTGAATGCTCACTCAATGCCTTAGGCACCGATTTTAGCTTTGTAAGCCTCGGAGTCGAGAAGAGCATCAACGTCAGCCATATTGGCGGGTTTGATCTTAATGATCCAGCCAGCACCATAAGGATCGTTGTTGATAGCCGAAGCATCATCGAGAGCGCTGTTGAATTCAACAACTTCGCCATTCACGGGCATCAGAAGGTCAGCAACAGTCTTTACAGCCTCAAGGCTACCAAAAGCCTCACCAGCCTCGAAAGTCTCACCTTCGCAATCAACGTCAACAAAAACGATATCGCCAAGCTCGTGCTGAGCGTAGTCGGTAATGCCAACAAAGGCAAATTCGCCTTCAATACGTACCCATTCATCGTCCTGGGTGTAGCGTAAATTCTGAGGAATGTTCATTTTTTATACTAATATTAGTGGTTATTAAAAATTCGTTTTTATTTTGATTTACAACTGTTTATTCTCATCAACCTGCTCAAAGGAGCAACGTTATTCGATTGCCAAAAATACACCTTTTACTTCGATTGGCAAAAAAAATTTTTGCAGTTTGAAAAATTTCTTTATCTTTGCAAATGTTTTCAGTCATCGTATATTGCTAATATCTCTCCGTTAGCAAATACTTTATCAGAAAGTTACGATGACTGTAGCGAAAAAAATCAAAGAACAATACCCCATTTTTTTATCGAAAAAATAAGAATGTATACTAAGAAAGAATTGATTGATATGCCCTTGCTGAGACTGCAAGAACTCGCTAAGGAGTTGGGTATATCGCGAATTGCCCGTTTCAACCAGCAAGAACTAGTTTATAAGGTGCTCGACATTCAGGCATCACAGATGGCATCGGCCGACGATGAGAAGAATGCCGAAAACCGTCCTCGTCGTAGTCGTCTCAAACCTTCACCCATCGCTGAGTCGAATGTAAAGCGTCTCAACCAGATGAAACCTTCTGCATCAAAGAATGATGAGCAGAAAGATACAAAACTGAATGTTAAGTCGTTCGACTTTGAAATACCTGAGATATCATCGGTCCCCGAACTCTTCAGTCTCCCCGCCATTGGAGAAGCTGACGATAATGCTACTACCCCCGAACCTATCAAGGCTCCTGCTATCGAACTCCCCGCTATCGATGCCGCTTCATCTAAATCAAATTCTCGCTCAGTAGCAGCCGACAAAGCTGCCGCTGCTGCCAAAGCCGCTATGTCGGCCACTACTCTTGCTTCCGATAAAGACAACAAAGCCACCGAGCAGGCTGCTCCTGTCCCCGAAGCGCCCAAACGCAAACGTGGCCGTCCTCCTAAAAATAAGGTAGCTGCTCCCACCGAAACGGCCAAAGTAGAAGCCAAGCCCGTTGTGGAGACTACCCCTACTCCCGAACCTGTAGCAGAACCAATTCCGGTAAAACCTGTGGTTGAAACTCCTCAGCCTACTCCTGTAGCGCCTGATATGCCTTCTATCCCTGCTGCTGAACCTATTCAGGATGAGCCTATAGTACAGGAGTTTCCCGAAGAGATAGATCGTGAAAGAAACAATATGCCCGATCTTGGATCACGTCGTTATCGCGAACAGTGTTACGAGGAGATGATCTCGATGCTCGATGGTGTTGTAGAAACAGAAGGTGTGCTCGAAATCATGCCCAACGAGAACTACGGATTCCTCCGTTCGTCCGACTACAACTATCTTAATTCGCCCGATGATGTTTATGTGTCGAGCAACTTTGTACGTCAGTATGGACTCAAAACGGGCGATACCGTATGCGGTATGATCCGTCCTCCTCGCGAAACCGAGAAGTATTTCCCCTTGGTGAGGATCAAAGATATCAACGGACTCGATCCTGAGGTGATCCGCGACCGCGTACCCTTCGAATCGCTTACCCCTCTCTTCCCCAACCAGAAATTCCAAATTACGGGTCATCAAAATCAAACCCTCTCCACCCGTATCATCGATATGTTCACCCCTATCGGAAAAGGTCAGCGCGGACTCATCGTTGCGCAGCCCAAAACTGGTAAGACTACCTTGCTGAAAGAGGTGGCCAACGCCATCGCTGCCAACCACCCTGAGGTATACCTGATGGTGCTCCTTATCGATGAACGTCCCGAAGAGGTTACCGATATGCAGCGCAGCGTCAATGCAGAGGTTATCGCCTCCACCTTCGATGCTCCTGCCGAAAACCACGTAAAGATTGCCAATCTGGTGCTCGAAAAAGCTAAGCGACTCACCGAATGTGGACACGATGTTATGATTGTGCTCGACTCCATCACCCGTTTGGCTCGTGCTTACAACACCGTCCAACCCGCCTCGGGCAAAGTGCTCTCGGGTGGTGTGGAGGCCAATGCTCTCCAAAAACCCAAACGGTTCTTTGGTGCCGCCCGTAAGATTGAAGATGGCGGCAGCCTCACCATCATTGCTACAGCACTCACCGAAACAGGTTCGAAGATGGACGATGTGATCTTCGAGGAGTTCAAAGGTACTGGCAATATGGAGCTACAACTGGATCGCAAGCTAGCCAACAAACGTATCTATCCCGCTATCGACCTTACCGCCTCGAGCACACGTCGTGAAGATTTGCTGCTCGACAACTATACGGTGGCTCGTGTTCAAGGATTACGAAAGGTGCTGGCCGATCTTACTCCTCAAGAGGCAATGGAAGAACTTCAGAAAAGAATTATCCATACGCGCGACAATAGGGAGTTCCTTGCGTCGCTCGACAAATAAAACTGGAACAAACAAATCAATGCTGGGATGCTCCAAGTATCCCAGCATTAAAATATTATATAATAATGAAAAGAGGATTCGGAAGCGACAACCACTCGGGTATCAGTCCCGAAGTTTTGCAAGCAATTGCTAATGCCAATGTGGAACACGCACTGGCTTATGGCGATGATGAATACTGCGCTCGCGTAGAAAAGCTCTTCAAAGAGCATTTTGGCCCGCAAACCAAAGCCTATTTTGTTTTCAACGGCACTGGTGCCAATGTGCTGAATATCGACATTATGTGTCGTTCGCATCATGCTGTGGTGTGTGCCGATTCGGCCCATATCAATGTCGATGAATGTGGAGCACCACAACGTATAGTGGGTTGCAAACTGCTTACGGTTCCTACACCCGATGGCAAACTTACCCCCGAACTAGTAAAGACACAGCTTCACGGCTTTGGCTTCGAACACCATTCGCAACCCAAAGCCATCAGCATTGCCCAAAGCACCGAGCTAGGAACACTCTATACGCTCGATGAGATTCGCGCTTTGGCCAATCTAGCACACGAATATAATATGTATCTCCATATGGATGGTGCCCGTTTGGCTAATGCTGCTGTAGCATTGAACTGTACCTTCAAGGAGATGACCACCGATTGTGGAGTAGACTGCCTTTCGTTTGGTGGAACCAAAAACGGACTGATGATGGGCGAAAGCGTAGTGTTGCTCAACCCCTTACTTGACGATGATGTGAAATATCGCCGCAAACAGATGTCGCAGCTTTGCAGCAAGATGCGTTTCGTGGCCGTCCAGTTCGAAGCCTATCTGAAAGGCGATCTGTGGCGACGCAATGCCGAACACAGCAACCGTATGGCCAAACTCCTTTACGAAGGGCTCAAGGATGTGCCTCAAGTCAAGGTGATGTATCCCGTTCAAGTGAATAGCGTCTTTGCACAACTGCCGCACGATGCATGGCATCAGCTCCTCAACGATTATTTCTTCTACGACTGGGACGAAAGCAACGATGTGGTACGCTGGATGTGTAGTTTCGATACCACCGAGGAGGACATCACTCAGTTCGTTGATGCAATAAAAAAAGTTGTTTCTCGTTATTAGTATGTGATTAAGGTGAGTTCTATAAATTCATCGATAAAAAATGTTCCATAATTAAAACAAAACAGAAAAATGAAGAAAACAATAGCATTCCTGCTCTCCACCTGTTTTATGGTTGGTATAGCTATAGCTCAAACTCCAACCCCTCGTCCTGCAACGATGCCCTCTATCCAGGCGCAACGGATTAATGCTCAGTCGCCTGCCGAAGCAGAGAAGGCTTGTCCTCATCACGCACAGCATCACGATCAGGCCGCTATGCCTCAGCATCAATGCAAAAACCAATGCGATCAACACAAAGGCGATAAGCAATGCAAGGGTGATTGCGATCAGCACAAGGGCGACAAGCAATGCAAAGGCAATTGCGATCAGCACAAAGGACCTCAACCTGGAAACCACTGCGATAAGGGTGGCTGCAAAGAGGGTAAGAGATGTGGTGCATTGGAACTGAGCGTGGGTCTTGGAACCATGAGTGCGCTCAATAATTCAGCACTCTCTCTGCTTCCTTCCACCAATGCCCAATACAAAACACTGGGTACCAACATTGAGTTGGGATACCGTTTCCCCTCCCGTACTAGTCTTACGTTGCGCTTAAATAGCGGTAGCTACTGTCTGGCCAATAATATCAGCGAAGAGGTGATGCTCGATCAGGTAGGACTTATGGCTCGTCATTTTATGCCCATGGGCAAGAAAACATCATTCGTATATGGTGTAGGTGTTAATTTGACGGCACGTTCCAATTATTACGAGTATACCAACCCCGCCACCAATGTTTCCTCCACGCTCGTTGACAACCCCATCGGCACTTTCGGAATGGGTGTCAATTTAGAATGTGGTTTCGAGCGTCAGTTTGACCGCCACACCGCATTTCGCATAGTAGCATTTGCCGACTTCGCTAATACCGAAACATTCTCATCTATCATGAATGGTGGTATCGATCTTACCGGAACAGCATTGGATGGTTTTCAAACCAACCCTTACAACCATATTATCACCGCTGGTATCCGTTGCGATCTGTCGTTGTTTGTACCAACCCAAAAGAAAAAATAAAGAGATAAAGGTGAGTTCAATAAAACCACCGATGAAACAAATAAAATAATGTTGCCCACGTTATCGACAGTTACATCAAGCAACATCGGATTCGGGGCTGAAGTCGTAGCCTAAGGCAACATTGGCGTCGGTCGCCCCGTAGATCGTCGCCCTCTTTTTTGAAAGGAAAAATGCTTTTTATTTGTCGTTTTAAGAATTCTTCGTACTTTTGCACTGCGAAACAAATACAGTAATTAAACAATAATAAAGTATAAAATGAAACGAATTTTCACGGTTGCGGCTCTGACCGTACTGATGCTTGGCTCGCTGAGTGTCAACGCACAAAACAAATTCAAAGGTATCGTCAAGTATACCATTTCTTCTACAGGCGAAGTGCCTATCAATATTCCTGCAGAAAGCTCTACTGCCGAAATCAAAGTGATGGGCGAACAAATGGTTACCTCGAGTCTTCTTTTCACCAACAGCCCTATGATTAACCGTATCATCCAAGATGGTCGTAAAGTTACTGTTTGTCAGGATCTCAGCATGTTGCTAGCTTATCTGGCTGCTAAGGATATTGAGTTGACCACCTATAGTGGCGATGGTAAAATCTTTGTTCGTCATACCTATTCGCAGTCCGATATCGATAGCCTTACCATCCCCGTAACCGAAGGCTATTATATTGAATATGTGGCTGGCGAAACCAAGAAGATTGCAGGCCACGAAGCCAAACTGGCTCGCCTCCATATGTTCGACGAAGAGGGTAAAGATAATACGCTCGATATCTGGTACGATGACGCGATTGGACCCGAAGTGAACAACTTTGCTCAGGGTGTGAAAGGTATGCCTCTCGAATTCACCCAGAATTTGGGCGAGGGTCGTGCTATCACCGTCTCGGCTACCGAGATTGTTAAAGGTAAAGTAAAAGATGTTGATTTCTTGATGCCTGCTGGTTTCAAGGAGATGGACAAAGAAACGCAGGAACGCTTCAACGAAGAGCTCTCTGAAGAGATGAAGTATTTGCAAGATGAATAATAATTAGCATTTTTAAAGCTTATGAAAAAAACAATTGTCATGCTTTTTGCAGCAGTACTGATGCTCTTTGCAGGAGAAGTATCTGCTCAAAATAAAGCCAAACAGAAAACAGCCAAACCCTCATCGCAGACCGCGAAGAGTGAGAAATCACAGTTGTTTTTAGGTACCATCACCTATGTGGTGGAGAAGCAGGCTATTAAACCCATGGGCGATCGACCCGACCTTTCGAACGACGATAAGCGGATGAACCTCAACAATCAGGCACCTTCTCAGGTGGCCGCTCCTCATTCTGCTATCGAAGAGTTGCCCAACTATGCTGTATACGAAGACAGTTATAGTCTCTCTCAGATGATGGGACTCTATCGTTACTACGAAGGGGATGGGATGCTTTATCGTACCGCTTTCTCGGCTTTCGATAGTCCTCGCATCTTCTGTGAGATGCCTCTCTGTATGGCTGCCAAAGGCTACTGCGAGTATCTCGAAGAATTAAACAATATGCAGAGGGAGGGCGATCTCGAATCTGCCAACGAACTCTTGAAGAAGATCTATACTCGTACCCAAGAAACGAAGAAGTTGGCTGGCTATGAGGTAGTCCGCTACGATGTAAAACTCAACGATGTCAGAGGTTCTATCTGGGTAGCCGAAGAACTGCTAATCAAAAACTGGCAGCCTCCTTTCTGGGGATTGAATCATCCGGTATTGGAATACGACTTTTTCTATCCTGCCAACGATAAGGAGCCTATCTTTATTCATCTAGTAGCCAACAAAGTTGAAGCCTCCAAAGAGAACGATAAGTTTTTCAAGGAGTTCGACAAGGTGATGCACAATGCCGATCCTATGGATCCTATGGAATTTGTCAACGTGATGAATAATATCCTTGACGAGATGAAACACTAAGGGGTTCACACCTCTGAGTTATCAACATTCAATGGTTGGAAAATAGCAGATCACAACTGCTGTTTTCCAACTTTTTATATGTAATTTTGTATTTCATTATATCTGATAATAAGTAATTGTATATCATGGCAAAAGGTTCAAATAAGGGGAGAAAAAATAAGAAAACGACAGTTAAAAAGGGCAATAGCAGTGCTTCTCAGCACGGCGAAAAGTTTATATCGTTCCTCAAAAGCGAAGATTTTCGGAAAATATGTGGTGTATTCCTCATCCTTTTCTCCGTATTCTTGCTGGTGGCAATGGTGTCGTTCTATATCTCGGGCGAAGGCAATAATTGGTTCGGGACATTGGGCGAAGCCCTCGCTGCTCTCTTCAGCAAAAGCACCTTTGGTGTAGCAGCTGTTGGTTTCTGTTTCCTCTTCTTCCTCTATGGTCTACGCTTGGTCAATGTAAGTATTCTTCCGTTGGCCGCCACATCCCTTATTACCCTCTTCTGGATGGCTTGGCTATCGTGCTCGTTAGGATATGTCAACCACCTTATTGTCAACAAAGGCAACCCCGATATCGTTCCCTGGGTAGGAACCTTTGGCTATTTCAGTGCTGAAGGGTTGTGTGGTGCCATTCGTGGTTTCACCCCCATCTTGTTGGTAGCTTTGGCATGCATCTTCTTGGTCTTTGTACATCACGTCAAAGTGCCCGAGTGGAAGAAACAACAGACCGAAGAAGAGAAAAAGGCGGAAGACTGGGATCCTGTAGTGGTGGATGTACCTAAGAAACAGAGTATCTGGCAACGACTCTTCCCTGCCAAAGAGCCTCGTAAGAAACAAGAAGAGGAGGAAGGAGCTGATTATGAATCGGAGAAACCTTTTGTTACCGATACCACACCCGAGGAAACGGCTACCACTCCTGATGAAGAACCGGCCAAGAAGAACCGCCCGAAGGTGGCTGCCGTTGCAGATGTGCCGTTCGTCATCGAAGGGGATAATGTGGCTGCTATCAACCCTACAGACGACACCTCCACTGCTGAAAACAACAAAAATGAGGTGTTCTTCGATATCGACGATCAGTTTGCTCGCGTCAATGCTCGTGCTCGTGGCGAGGAGGTAGGCGATCCCTCAACGAAGAAAACCAACGATCCTACGTTCACTATTGTAGACAACAATCCCGAGGGCAATGCTGGGGCCGATGCTATCGAGAACCCCCTCGAGGAGACTCCCGAAGAGGATACCCGTAAGCATTTCACCCTCGACAGCGAATATGATCCCCATCTCGACTATCCTCACTATCAGATGCCCAGCATCGATCTGCTCGAAGACTGGGAGACGCGCAATGTGAAGGTTACCCAAGAGGAACTTATCGCGAATAAAGATCGTATCGTTGAAACGCTCCGCAACTATGGTATCGAGATTGTCGACATCAAAGCGGCTCCTGGACCCACCGTTACGCTCTACGAGATCAAGCCTGCTCCTGGCATCCGTATTGCTAAGATCAAGGGCCTTGAGGATGATATCGCCTTGAGTCTTTCGGCTTTGGGTATCCGTATCATCGCTCCGCTGCCTGGCAAGGGTACTATCGGCATCGAGGTACCCAATAGCAATCCCCAGATTGTCTCGATGAAGACGATGCTAGCTAGCGATGCATTCCAAAAGAATACCAAATATGAACTGCCTGTTGCCTTAGGCAAAACCATCTCCAACGAACCATATGTTACTGATCTGGCTAAGATGCCCCACTTGTTGATGGCTGGTGCCACTGGTACTGGTAAGTCTGTAGGCTTGAACGCTGTCATCGCATCGCTGCTCTATAAGAAACACCCTTCCGAGCTGAAACTGATTATGGTTGATCCCAAGAAGGTGGAACTTTCCCTCTATAGCAAAATCGATCGCCACTATCTAGCCAAGATGCCCGATAGTGATGACGCTATTATCACCGATGTGAAGAAGGTGGTGCGTACCCTCAACTCGCTCTGCATCGAGATGGATAACCGTTACGACTTGCTGAAGGCGGCTCAGGTGCGTAAAATCACCGAATACAATGCCAAATTCAAAGCCCGTCAACTCAATCCTGCCAATGGTCATCGTTTCCTCCCATATATCGTACTGATCATTGATGAGTTTGCCGACTTGATCATGACTGCTGGCAAGGAGGTTGAAATGCCTATCGCCCGTTTGGCCCAGTTGGCTCGTGCCGTAGGTATCCACCTCATCGTGGCCACCCAACGTCCTACCACCTCGATCATTACTGGTAATATCAAAACCAACTTCCCTGGCCGTATCGCATTCCGTGTCACCTCGGTTATCGACTCGCGCGTTATCCTCGACACCGGTGGTGCCAACCAACTGATAGGACGAGGCGATATGCTTATCTCGTTGGCTGGTTCCGATATGGTACGTCTGCAATGTGCACTTATCGAGACCGAAGAGATCGAGCGATTGGTCAACTTCATTGGCGATCAAGAAACGACTAGTGAGGGATTCATCCTTCCCGAATATCTCGATGAGAACGAGGAACCCAATAAAGATTTCGACCCCAAGCAGAAAGATGAATACTTCAACGAGGCAGCCCGCTTGGTGGTGGCTGCACAGTTTGGCTCCACTTCGCTCTTGCAACGCAAACTTCAGCTAGGCTACAACCGAGCAGGTCGTGTCATCGATCAACTCGAAGCTGCGGGTATTGTGGGAGCTCACAATGGCTCCAAACCTCGCGAGGTGCTTATCCACGATGAGGTGGAACTCGAGCAGTTGCTCAAAAGTCTCTAGGCTGTTCACTGATAACTATCTGTCTGTTCTATGAAACCAACCACCTTCGAAATCACTCCCAAGGCAGTACAGGATTACTGCGATGCACATACAACAACACCCACCCCACAACTACAACAGATTGAGCGGTGGGTGCATCTACATTCAGCCTATCCTCGCATGGTATCGGGCCATTATCAAGGGGCTTTCCTCTCGATGGTATCGCAGATGATGCAACCCAAGATAGTAGTAGAGATTGGTTCGTTTGTAGGCTATTCGGCTATCTGTCTAGCACAAGGATTGGCAGAGGGTGGGGTAGTCCACACCATCGAAGTGAACGATGAGTTGGAGGATGTTATCCAAAACAATCTGCGTGAAGCCCATCTCTCCCATCAGGTACAAGTGCATATCGGTGATGCCCATACCCTCATTCCCTCATTGCCCAACAATATCGACCTTGCCTATATCGATGCCGACAAGCCCAGCACTCCCACCTATTATGAGATGCTGCTAGCCAAAATGCGGATAGGGGGCATCCTCCTTATCGATAATATTCTTTGGAGCGGCAAAGTACTGCGTACCGACCTCAATCCCGATGCCGATACTCATCTCCTCGATCAGTTGAATCATGATGTTCAGCACGATCCTCGCGTAGAGAATATCCTCCTCCCACTTCGAGATGGCATCATGATGGTGCGTAAAAAAGCCCTCTAACACATTCCTCCCAACACCTTTTTTTCACTTTCTTCACCCTCTCTTCTCTCTCCTTTCTCTCGTATCACCCTTACTACACTCTCGCATTACCCTTACTCTAGCCATACTCATGAGTAAGGCTGAAGTAAGGCTATAGTGAGGGTGAAGTAAGGGTGATAGGTAACAGCAAGCCGATTTAGGGGCAAATAAAAGGACAATTCATTCACAGCAAAAACTTCTAAATAAACAAAAAGACATAAAAAAAATTCATCCATAAGTGACTGAATTTCAGATATGAATTTATATGAAATATCTTTTTTTTAATTTTTTTCTTGTTTTTGCTCCCTTTTCATCGTATATTTGCAAAATCAAATAGCAGCAAAGACTGCTATAGAATTCAAAATAATTCCCACCCAATCAACGATTTAAATATTCGATAGAAATTGTAACTAGTTTACAATTTTTGGTTTACAGTTTTTTTACTATAAATTATAAACCAATGGTCCCATTGGCCTTATTGGCCTCATCTAGAAAACTAT
>JAUNHX010000042.1 GCA_030523765.1 Bacteroidales bacterium
TATTAAGGGGAATGGACCTGTTGCAAGCGGATTATTATGCTGCTTAGCAAGTGTACACTCCTGTCTTCTTGTCAAAACTGAAAGTTTCAGTATAGGTAGCCCCGCCCCCGAAGAGGACGAGACAGATGATACTTGTTATGGTACATGAGTGTTTCATTTCTATGGAATGAGAAAATAGCAGTTGTGAACTGCATTAAAGGTATTCGTTGAGACAAGGAATATGTTAGTGTTAGGGATAAAGTAATAGGAGTTGGATAGGAAGGTGAAGAGAGGTTAGAGACTCGTAGTAAGGTTGAGTTGGGCGAGGGTAAGAGATTTCACCATGATACGATGGCGCCTAGGATGGCTGTGGTAGAGGTTGAGACGGACAAGACGAGCCTCGAGATACTCGGCAAGGAGGTGATCGATGCGGCAAATCTGATCGTCCCATAGGGATTGAAGGTCGGAGAAGACGGGATCTTCTTCATATATGTCAGCATGTGCATGTGCACATGGGTGAGAAGGGGTATCGGTTTTACTATTCATCATCTATTGTTTTGAGTTTGTTTAACTTTTGTTTAATGCGATAGAGTTTTTGTTTTACAGCGTTTTCTGTGGAGCCCATTATCTGGGCGATTTCTCGAAGGCGTTTGCGATCGAGGTAAAGAAAAAGTATTTTTCGTTCATCGTCGTCATCGAGCCGATCGATGAGGTTGTAGAGGCGGTGGTAGCGTAGGTCGGTATTTTCTTCGACAAGGGTGTCATAGACTGATTCGTCAAGTTCTACGAACTGGGGCTGTCGTTTCCGCTTGCGTACTGACTGTCCTGCAACATTGAGGGCGATGCGCATAACCCATGTATTGAGGTTGCTTTCGCCGCGAAAAGTGGGCCACGCTTCCCAAAGGGTACAAGCGATTTCCTGATAGAGGTCGCGGAAGTCGTCGTGTTGGCGATTAGTGAAAAAAAGGCTTATCTTCATTAGGATGCCCTCGCATTCGCGAAGCATCATCAGAAAATCGGCATCTTGACAAGCGTGCGGTTTCATTCAGGATTTGTTTTGTTTTTTTAAGTCTTTTTCGAGTTATGTTTGGTGAGTTTTATAGTAGTCTTTGTCTTAGTTCCATTAGTTCCTTCTTCTTTTCTATATTATGTTTGGTGAGTTTATAGAGGTCATTACCTTAGTGATGTTAGTTCCATTGTCGGTTGCCCCCTATTATAATTAGTTGCAAAAATAGGAAAAAAGTAACAAACAGAAGTGAAATTTTTTTTGGCAGTTAATGATATAAATGATTTTCAGCCGATTATTGCGAAAAAAATTTTACCGATAGAGGGGGATAGCGGATGGCACCCCATTATCTTCTTTCTTTTGGGGTAGGAAAAAAAGGACAATTTATTTCCGTATATGACAACAGAAGTTTCTTTTTACCTCTTTCCCTCTCTGATTCCGTTCATCTATAGGCGTTTCCCCCTCCTTATTGCTTGCATGATGGGTAGGATTACCCTTACTACACCCTCGCTTTACCCTTACTTCACCCTTACTCATGAGTATGGGTAGAGTAAGGGTGATGTATGGCTAGAGTAAGGGTAATGCGAGGCTAGAGCGAAAGAAAAGCGATAGAAGAGCGAAGATAGCGCAAGTTCACCCACATACCTCATTTGAGCCACAAGAACAATAAAGTACTCCTAGTTGAATTGATACAAAAGGGAGAAGCGAATCATGGTAATTATTTCTTTTTGAGTAGTTTAATCCTTGTAGAGGAAAGGATAGGCAACATACGCGACTATCAAAGCATTACAACGTTACAACATTACAGTTGTTTTTTAGGCTATTCCAACTTTCCTCGAATCACTTGCTAGTCCTTGTTTTATTATCTATTATATATAGATACATAGAATAAGAGTCACAAAAAAACAACAAGGAATGCTAAATATTTAAGGTAACCTCTAAAAATTCCACGTATGAAAAGGAATAATAATAACCATACTTTCAGTGCTTTTGGATTGATTTATGCATCTTGCTCAGTTTCACTCAGTCATATAGCCCGCTATACTCCTTCGTTCAACGGAGCAATCTGCTATAAATCTTCTCCAAAATCACATTGAAGCAATTTTTAGAGGTTACCTTAAGAAAGAAAAGAAGAAAAAAAGGGAAAAGCCATAATATCAACTGTAATGTTGTAATGCTGTAATGGTCGGCCCATCTTATTGTTGTTAAATAAGGAAAAATCAGCGTTTTATGTAGTTATTGTCGTTTGGTGTGTTGAAAGATGTGATTGTCTTTTCCTGTTTTTGGTTGACAGTTTTTGCTCTTTTCCTAATATGGTTGTCTCTTGTTTTCTTGTACAAGTTGACACATTCCTGACATCGTTGACAGTGTTCCTAAAAAGGTTGACAATCAGATATTATTTCTATTGCAAAGCCATACATCACTCTGACTCTAACTTACCTCTAACCTAACTCTAACTTTACTCTCACATAACCTTGCTTATGGGTATAGATGAAGTAAGGGTGATGTATAGCTAGGCGTGAAAGGAACGAGAGGCAGTTCGATTTTGCCATATCGCCTAGAGCCCTCAAAACACTGAGAATACCACAGGCCGCAGCTCCTTCTCACGGAGGCGGCCTGTGGCGCTTTAGCATAGCGGTTGTGGTCAAGAAGAGAAACGAAGGGCGTTTTTGAGAGCGGAGTGCAGAAACGTCATTCCAAAGAATAAGGTTCGAATAGCCTCGTTTTTATCAATCTAGGAAACGTCGAGCTTAATCGCGGTCAAACTCATAATGCACAAGATGGCCATCAGTGTGAGTCTCTCCATTGATTTCATAACTGTACTTAATAGAGAGCTCTATCACCAACTGCTTCTTGGTCAGTTCCTTGATGGTCCAGTATTCATTGGCATCAGGTTCGTTCACATCATGGATAAGCGTCAGTGTGTCGCCGCTCACAGTATAGTTATAAGAAAACCTACTGTTATTCTGGTTGTTAAACACACATTCCAGCGTGCCATCTTCCTCAAACGTAAAGGTCATTTCGCCATCCTCCAAATAATCGGGATCGGCAGAGCCATCGATGTGTTCCAAATAATAAGAATTAGCATTGCTCGTCCACGAACCGAGAATCAGCTCCTCGTCCGTTTTGCCACACGAAGCAAACAGTAGCGAGCAAACGGTTACAACCGTCATAAAACCAAACAATGTCTTTTTCATAACTGTAATTGTTTAAGGTAGGCTCTAAAAATTCAACTTTTTATTCGTAGGCGTTCGACGGAGAGCCTAGTTTGCCGTTTCGCACCTGATTTCAATATGCAAATATACTAAATAATTTCTATTTCAATTCTATTTTTTACATTTTTCTTCCCAGTTTTTCGGGTGGGGGTGATTATCAATACGTTATGATATAAGCATATTTCAAGAATTCTGACCATTAATTGATTCCCAGTCGAACTATTTGTTCTAATCGGAAGAAATTGTAGAGCATGTTCTTGAAAAAGATTGTCGATTTCGCCCTCATAAATCCGATTGTCCTCGTCGTAAGCCTATTCATGCTGCCCTCCTCAAACCCAAACACATGTTCCACACGACTACGGATGGATGATTTCTTACGGTTCGATTCTCTCTGATGCTCGGTCAACGGGTGGCCTCTATTCCCTTTCTCGCAGATTATCGGAGTCATGTGTTTCGCTCTCACCACATCCTCCATCCCAGCATATCCTGCGTCGATCCACGCCGGTTCTCCGTGGGCCTCCTTGGGCGGCTCTGTCAGCACCTGCCCCGTCTCCTTGGAGTCGTGACGGCTGGCGGCGCACACTGTGTAGTTGCGTATGAGCTTGGTCTTGTTGCATATCTCCACGTTGTCCTTGTACCCGTAGAACCGTTCCCCGCGTTTCTTCACCCATCGGGCGTCGATGTCCTTATCTTCGATGACGTTGCTTTGGCTCGGCAATAGGAACAAGTTCCCATTGCTCTCGCTTTGTGCAACGTTGTGGCACTTCTTGTGGGGATTGTCGTTCCAGAGTTCATCGCCCTTGCCCTCCTTTATCTTCCTGTTCTCCTCGCGTGTGTTGCGCTGTCGAGGGACTACGACAAAGCTCGCATCGACAATCTTGCCCTCATTCACAATCAGCCCTATGCTGTCGAGATACTCGTTGAATCTCTTGAACAGTAAATCATACGTTCCGTTCTGAGTCAGCGCGTCCTTATACTTCCACACAGTCTTCCCATCCAGCACCACCGCAATGCGGTCGCCTATCTTCCCGTGTTCCAACCCGAAAGTGTTTCCATCCGTGTGTGACATATATTTATAACGACATATTACTTGAATTATTGTCTTACGCAGAAGTCGTTGGCCTAAAAATTCCAAATTACTCCACGACAATACACTTGGTAGTGCTCCAAGCTCTATCACTTTTATTTTGCCGTTCCAAAAAGATTGCGTATCTTTGCAAATTGAAAAACAGGTATTTAAAATGCGAACCTATTTATTTGGATGCAAAATAGTGCAATTTGAATGTTCAAAAATTGCAAAACAATGCAATCTGTATCATGTAAATTTGCAAAATAATGCAGTATATGAAAAATATTTCGTATCTTTGCACCGCAATTTGATAAAAATATGATAGACAAACGGACACTGGAATTCATTCTCTCCGACCAACAGGAGGAACTCGAAGCAAAGACGCAGGAAACACTGTGCCACAGGCGCGAAGAAGCGCTCGTCGACTTGAAAAGCACTCAGGCGCAGGTGGTGATAGGCGTGAGGCGCAGCGGCAAGTCGACACTCAGCTACCAGGCGGTGCAGAGCAATGGCGGCAAGTTTGCCTACGTCGACTTCGACGACGAGCGGCTGGCCGACATCGAGGCAAAACAGTTGAACGATGTGCTGGAGGTGCTCTATAAGATTTATGGCGACTTCCAATACCTCTTCCTTGACGAAATACAGAACGTCAACGGCTGGCACCTCTTCGTGAACCGTATGCTTCGGAAGAAGATGCACGTCATCATCACTGGCTCCAACGCCAAGTTGCTCAGCGGTGAGCTGGCCACACACCTCTCGGGGCGCAACAAGGAAATTCCACTCTATCCTTTTTCATTCAATGAGTTCTGTATTATGAAACAGGTGGATACCGTGCGTCGTACCACCAAGGCTGAAGCTTTCCGCAGGGCGGCCTTTGATGACTATCTGAAACAAGGTGGCTTCCCCGAGTTGCTGACCATCGAGGACAACAAAGGCTATGTAGGCACCCTCGTGGACAACATCCTGAAACGCGACATCGAGCAGCGCTATAAGATATCCTACAAGGCAGCCTTCGAGCAGCTTTCGCATCACCTGCTGAATGTGGCACCCACCGTGGTTGTCGTCAAAGACCTTGCGAAACTCTTCAACATCAAGTCCGAGAACACCGTCAAGAACTATGTGAAATACCTGAAGGAGGCCTACATGCTGATAGGTATCCAGAAGTATTCGCAGAAGAGCCGGCGACGGGTGGTGCAGGAGAAGTACTACGCCGTCGATGTGGCGATGATGGATCAACGCGAGAACGCTTTTGCAGGCGAGAACCTGGGGCACCGGCTGGAAACCATCGTGGCCATCCATTTGAAGCGGAAATGCAAGATGGAGGACCTCGATGTGTATTACCTTAACGACCGTTCGGGCGAGTGCGACTTCGTTGTCTGCAAGGGAAACCAGGTCGTTCAGGCCATCCAGGTGTCCTACGACATCTCGGCCGAGAAGACCCGCAAGCGGGAGATCAACGGACTCCTGTTGGCCGCTCGTCAAACGGGATGCAACAACCTGCTGTTGCTCACCGACCACGAGAGCGAAGAAATTGATGTGAACGGCCACCATATCAAGGTGCAGCCGGTTTATGAATGGAGCCTCGAATTGGGAGTATGATAGCCATTTTGTGGTTTCAAAAAGATTGCGTATCTTTGCAGTCGATAAATCTACAGAATATCACGAAGTAATCAACGAAGAAACAGCGATATTTGCCTTAAAGGTGGTACAACTACCACTTAAATAGGTGGTATATACAATAAAAACGAAAGAAGTGCGTTAGTAAGGTGGTATGAAACCCATATAATATAGTGGTACGCTTATGCAGATAGAAGAAATATACAACGACTGGAAGGCTCTTTTCCCGCTATCGGAGAAGCATGTGGAACTGTTGCGTAACAAGTTTACGACCGAGTACAACTACAACAGCAACCACATCGAGGGCAACACGCTGACCTATGGGCAGACGGAGTTGCTCCTGCTGTTTGGCAAGGTGAGCGGCGAAGGAGACCTGAAGGACTTTGTCGATATGAAAGCCAGTCAGGTGGGCGTTGAGATGGTGATGGAAGCCGTACGCGACAAAGGCATACCGCTGACACAGAACTTCATCCGTCAACTGCACAAGGTGCTACTGCGCGAGGACTACACCGTCTATCGTGACCTCCCTGGAGGTGGACAGACAAGCTACACCGTCCATGCCGGGCAGTATAAGACGCGCCCCAACAGCGTCATTACCCGATATGGCGACCGCTTCGAATATGCGTCGCCCGAAGAAACGGCCTCGCTGATGAGCGACCTTGTGGATTGGTACAACGCTGCCGAGCAGGGGGGCAAGCTGTCGCCTGTGGAGCTGGCTACTTTGTTCCATTACCGCTACATCCGCATCCACCCCTTCGAAGACGGCAACGGACGCATCGCCCGCCTGATGGTGAACTACATTATGGCCCGTCACGGGTGGCCCATGATTGTCATCCGCAACCGCAAGAAAGCAGAATACCTTGAGGCCCTGCATCGTGCTGACCAGAAAATCGGCAAAGTGCCCTCCGACGGTGCTCACGCCACCATAGGCAAGATTGCTTCCTTCCTTGCCTTCTTCCGCCAGACGGTCTGCGAGGAGATGCAATGCGAGATAGACATCGTGAGGAATGCCGACAAGGACACCTGGTGGTACGACGGTCAGCGGATCCACTTCAGGAGCGGGAACGGCAGTCGCCTGCTTGCGCTCCTGCACGACAAGCCCTTCGTCACCTTCTCCGAGATGGCGGACTCTTTGTCGGTCAACCGTTCTGCTGTACAGAAGCAGGTAGAGACATTCCGCAAGAAAGGCTATCTCGACCGCCGCGACGACGGCAGCTGGCATGTTTTGGCTTTAAACTCAAACATCAAAAAAACGTAGACATCGCTCGACATTCGTATCTTTGCATTTTAAAATTAAGTAATAATAAAGAAGCCATATTGTATGGAACAAAACAGCTTCATAACCAATCAAGACAAATTATTGTCGGATATCATCAACGGCATATTGCCAAAAAGCAAAGCCGTTGACATTCTGGTTGGGTATTTCTACTTTTCTGGATATAAGCTAATCTCTGAGAACCTTCAGAATAAAAACGTTAGAATACTTGTTGGACTTGATATCGACACCACGATCACTAAGAATCTACGAGAAAAGGACTCCTTGACGAATGCGAACAAGTCACGCACTCAAATCAAGGAGGAATATTTTGGTAACTTTGTGCGACTGTTCAACGAGACGGACTTTTTTGACAACCAAACAAAACTTGACGGGTTCACTCTTTTCTACAACAAACTAAAAGACGGTTCACTTGAAATCCGCAAGACGGAAGACCCATGCCACGCAAAACTTTATATCTTCAATTATGACAATGACGTAAACGAGAACGGAGAAGTTCCTGGCGCCGTAATAACCGGTTCGAGCAATCTATCATACGAAGGCCTTTCGGGCAGAGTGGAAATTAACTCCCGATTCAACGACAAGCAATCCCACATAGACGCATCAGCCATATTCAACGAGTTATGGGATAGTTCGGTTATCATTGCAGACAAAGAGACTATTCCAGACTTTGATATTAAAGTCATCAAAAAGATTTGGTACGACCGTCTTTTCAGCCCATACCTGATGTATTTACGTGTGCTGAAAGAATACTTTACCATTCCGACGGTCGACAATATAATGACCCCTTACGACATAACCGACGGCCGTTTCTCCAATCTGAAATATCAGACCGATGCCGTACAGATGGCCATAAATGCCATAAGAAATCATAATGGTGTTATAGTCTCGGATGTTGTGGGACTTGGCAAGAGTATCATTGCTTCTACCGTTGCACGAAATCTACGGTTAAGGACAATCGTTGTCTGCCCGCCACACTTGGAAGAGCAGTGGAAATCTTACCGTGATGATTTCGGGTTCACCGCAACAGTGTTCTCGTCAGGAAAACTTGAAGAGGCTCTTGCTTACTATGAACATATTGTCAAGGATAAAGAAAACTACTTGGTAATAGTCGATGAGGCACATCGCTACCGCAATGAATACACCCGCGACTACGCCATCCTTCACCAACTCTGTTCCGGCAACAAGGTGATGCTACTTACCGCCACACCCTTCAACAACCGGCCTGATGACATCTACGCAATGGTGAAACTGTTCCAGATACCTACCAAGTCGACATTAAAGACGGTAGAGAATCTGGGGGCAAAATTCAAAGAACTGATTAGTAAATACAAACAGCTACAAAAAGATCAACGCGACAAACGTATTTCAGACAATGATGCAAAAGCCGAGGCTGAAAGAATTGCCAAAGAGATTCGTTCTATCATTGCGCCGTTGGTGATTCGACGTTCCCGAATCGACTTGCAGGAAATCCCTGAGTATGCCGAAGACCTCCGTCAACAGAACATCCAACTGGTTATCCCCAATGACCCAGTAGAATTGGAGTACGACCTGAGCGAACTGAAAGGGTTGTATCTGTCCACATTAAACAGAATCAGTGCCGTTGTTGAGAATGTAAGTGACGGTACCTACCGATTTAAGGCAGCACGCTATTCTCCAGTGTTGTATCTAAAGGAAGACTTGGTACCGGAATTGGCAAAAAAAATGGAAGAGAAAACAGGTGTGGAACTCAACCTCCTGTTAGGTCGACAAGCCAACGTGGCCAAATTCATGCGCCGGTTATTGGTGCGCCGGTTCGAGAGCTCCGAATATGCGTTCCGCAAGTCTCTGGAATACATGATTGAGTCATTCAAGCAGATACTTAAATGGATTGAAACCACCAATAAGGTTCCCATCTACAAGAAAGGCAATCTTCCTGATGTGGAAGACTTGTATGGAACAGATGATGACGGAAACGAATCGGTAACCGAACTCTACGAGAAATACGAGAAGAAAGGCTTCTTTGAGATTGAATCGAAATACCTAAAAAAGGAAGAGTTTATCGCAGACATCAATGCTGACAAGAATCTATTGGAAAACATTCTCGAACAATGGTTTGGCAAAGACCAGCATATTGCAATCGACCCCAAACTTGACTCGTTTAAACAAATCCTTAACGAACAAATAACAAAGGAACCCAAACGCAAAATCATAGTATTCACCGAGTTTGCCGACACCGCCGACTATCTGGGACAAGCGCTGCAGTCCTTTGGCCTCCCCGTATTCAAATACACCTCTGCCGATGCCAACGCGGCAAACAAAGCCATCATCAACGCCAACTTCAATGCGGGAGAAAAGAAGGCGTTCCAGAAGGACGATTATAAAATCCTTGTGGCGACCGACGCCATTTCCGAAGGTTACAATTTACACCGTGCAGGCTCCATCATCAACTATGATATCCCCTACAATCCCACCCGTGTCATTCAGCGTATCGGCCGTATCAACCGCGTGAACAAAAAAGTATTTGACCAACTTTTCATCTACAACTACTTCCCTACCGACGTGGGCGAGTCCGAAACCCGTACCAAGGAGATTTCCACCCTGAAGATGGCTATGGTTCACGCCATTATGGGTGAAGACACCAAAGCATTGACCAAAGACGAGGAAATCCAGTCGTATTTTCTCGAACAATATCGCCGCGAAAGTGCTGCGAGCGAAGAAGCCTCTTGGGACAACCGTTATTTGACGTTCCTCAACTCAATGAAGGGCACACCAGATTATGACGAAGCTCTGCAGATGCCTCACCGCGCAAAAACGGGACGCTCAGTTGACAAACTCAGCAAAGGTGTGTTGCTGTTTGGCAAAAAGGGCGATGATTTCGTATTTAAGATTGGCAACAACGAAGGTAGCCTCCATCAACTGACTGCGGAAGAGGCCATCGGTTTGTTTGAAGCTCTTCCATCCGAAGAACCCAAACCTCTGTCCAATTCCTTCGACAGCATCTATCAAACTACTAAGTCGCATCTTTTCCAATCCGACAGCCAGGATAAAAACGAAAAGCAACGCATCGAAGCCTTGCAGAAGATTAAGGTGATGATGACTAAAAAAGCGTTGCCTGCCGACTATCTGAAAGACTTGAAGAAGGTAATTGAAAACGATGGCCTTGCCGGATATGAACTCCGCTTCATTAACAAACTCAAACCATCGGAATATGCAAAACTACCTGAACAAATCGACAATTACTACATTTCCCGTATCATCGAGACCTACAACCACGTTGACGACGGTGAGGAATCTATCATCTTAGCGGAGGAATTACAATGAAAACAGCACAGGAATTATTCGAACAGCTCAATTCTATTGACGAAAATGTCAGAATAGAAGCCAAGAAAGCATCAGAGATAGACAAGGGCATCATGGAAACAGTATGTGCTTTTGCCAACGAACCCAATTTGGGTGGAGGATACCTGTTGTTAGGTGCGGTTCGGACTGGTTTTTGTGATGGTCTGCCTGTTTATGAGCCTGAGAACATAGATAATCCTGACAAAATCCAGAACGACCTTATCTCTAAGTGCAGTTCGATGCTGAACATGCACATTCGGCCTCAGGTTGAGACCGAGGTTGTTGACGGGAAGACAGTGATCGTTGTGAAAATTGATGAGCTGCCTGATTCTCAGAAGCCGGTATATTTTTTGAGCAAAGGACTCCCGAGCGGGGCATTCCGCCGAGTGGGGGCTTCCGACCAAAAATGCACGGAAGACGACATGCGGGTGTTCTATTCCTCGGCCGAGAGTTTCGACAGCACCGTTGTCAAAGGTGCCACCCTTGATGATATAGACGGGAATGCTGTTGCACATTACCGTAAACTGCGCTCACGGGTCAATCCCAATGCCGAAGAATTGTCCTATGACGACAATGACCTTCTCTTGGCATTAAGGGCGTGTGAAAAAGAGAAAAACGGAGAGTATGTTTTGACTTATACGGGTCTTGTGGTGTTTGGCAAGTCCATGTCGTTGCGCCGTTTGCTGCCAGCATTAAGAGTTGACTATATTAGAGTGACCGGAAACAGATGGATTGAAGATCCTGACAAGCGGTTTGAGGCCACTATCGATATGCGCGGACCGCTTATCTTGTTAGTCAACCGTGCTCTTAATGCAGTCAAAGACGATCTGCCCAAAGGCTTTGAACTGCCCAAAGGCAAGCTGCAAGCAAACACCCCCATCGACCTGCCCGACGATGTCCTTCGCGAGGTACTGGTCAATGCTTTCATCCATTGTTCATTCCGCCTTAACCAACCTATCCAGATTATCAGATACTCTAATCGCTTGGAAGTAATCAATCCTGGTTTTTCATTGAAATCACCCGAAACCCTTGGTGAACCCGGGTCGGTACAGCGCAACCCATTTATCAGCACCATATTCCACGATACCAATTTGGCAGAAACCAAAGGCTCGGGCATCAGGTCTATGCGTGGACACATGAAGAAGGCTGGTTTGATGCCTCCCACTTTTGAATCCAATCGCTCGGCCAATCAGTTTACCGCCCGCCTGCTGTTGCACCATTTGTTGGATAAAGAGACCCTCAAGTGGCTCGCATCCTATGCCAGCTATTCTCTGAACAATGAACAAAGATTGGCTCTGGTCTTTGTACGTGAGGTAGGGGCAATTGACAATATTACCTTCCGACAGTTGAATAGTGATATTAACAATCAACGAGCATCCTATGACTTGCACTATATGTGTACAAAAGGGTTATTAGAACAAAAGGGCCAAAGTAGAAGCACCTACTATATTGCAGGGGAAAACTTCATTAGTAGTAGACTTGACGGAGAAAATAGTAAAGGTGATGGAGAAAATGGTAATGCTATCG
>JAUNHX010000013.1 GCA_030523765.1 Bacteroidales bacterium
CACTCAGTCATATAGCCCGCTATACTCCTTCGTTCAACGGAGCAATCTGCTATAAGGTGTGTTCTATAAATTCCACATTTTCAAAAAATAATCATTCACATGAGTGAGCCCCAATTTTTCAGCGCTTTTGTCCGTATTTCGGCATCTTTCCGCTTGTTAGTCGGTTACAATGCACCGCATTGCGCCCTCCTTCCGCACGAAAATCTGCTCGAAATAAAAACAAAATCGCACGAAAGCAATTTATAGAACCCACCTTAAATCTTCTCCAAAATCACATTGAAGCAATTTTTAGAGGTTACCTATATAAATAATATTTCATTATTTCATTGGGTTACGGAATTAGAAGACCGCTATTTTCTTTATTGGATAATCGCCCACACGCACCAAGTAGATACCTTTGGTTGGAACGCGAATCTGCTGCGACGAGGTGGTGTTGGCAATGGTACGACCTAGGAGATCATAGACACACATAGGCTGATCGCTGATGCCTTGCACCGTGATAACTCCTTCGTTGACCGTTACAACAAGATTGTCGGAATCGGCAGTTGCAACCCCATCACAATCTTCCACATAACAATCGTATTGTCCCCAATAGGGATCATTCTGATAGACACTCTTAGTGCCACAAGGGACAATGATAGTGTCGACTACCGAAAGATTAAGACAGCCTGCACCGATGGTCACGGGAGGTACCTCATTCATTAGGCGAAACGACGATATACGATAATCGGTAAAGATTTTGTCTTCAAGGGTATCGACAAGAGCGGTGAAAACAACCTTCAACTTTTCAGTCTGATCAAATGATGCGGTAAAAGCCTCTGAACGGATTACTCGTAGCGTGGGAGGAAACGTTAAATGAGTGATATTGCTGTAGGTGAAAGCCATCGAGTCGATTACTTCAATACTATCGCCCCAAATCACCTCTTCGAGTTCGAAGCATCCTGCAAATGCTTGAAAAGGAACAACACGCATATTGTTGGGTAAGACGATAGAGGGCAAACTAGAACACATAACAAAACAATCGCGCCCTAATTGACCCAAAGAGGAGGGCATGGCTACACGCACAAGGTTGGAGCAATAAACAAAGGCCGATTCATCAATGAGATCCATCTGATCGGGCAAGTCGATACTTTCTAAGGTGCTGCTGTTGAAGGCATCGGCAACGATAGTGGTTACCCCCTCGGGGACATGAACATAACGGATATCACTGTTGATGTAGAAACCTCCAACAACACGCAGCGTATTGGGGAGGAAGAGCGAGTCGGCACTCTGATGACAGGAGAAGAGGGTGTCGCCACCACTTGAATAAATCATCTTATTATCGATATAATAATGGCTGTTGCCTTCGGCGATGACTATATTAGTAAGGGATGTGCATCCAGCAAAAATATTGAAACCTAACTGACTTACAGTGGATGGAATGGTAATATTGTTGAGTTGGATGACACGGGTGAAAGCACCATTGCCTATACTTACAATTCCTTCATGGAGCACGATATGAGCTAAATTGTCGCAATAGATGAAGGCATAGGGTGCAATATGGGTGGTGGCTTGAGGTAGTTGGATGGTGTCTCTTCTCATGGAAGGACACGCTACGAGGGTGGTGGTATCTTTGCTGAAAAGAACACCATCGATAGAACAGTAGGCGGGGTTGGCACTATTTACATTGATGATGGCGAGACCCTGACCTGCAAAAGCTAAAATCCCAATTTCGGTTACCGAGGCTGGGATATTGATGGATGAGGGAAGGGAGGCCTGGAGGAAGCAGTTGGACTTGATTTGCGTTACCGACGTGGGAATGGTGATGTTGGAAATGGATGCATTGCTAAAAGCATACGAGCCTAACGCCACAACATCGTAGGTAACGCCACCATGATTCACCGTAGGAGGAATGGAGATGTTGCCTTGGTAGATGTACGTCTTTTGGCACACCTCGACCGTGTGGTCTGCCTCAGATAAAATATTATAAGCGATGCCGCCTACTTGGAAATCTTGTGCTGATGTGTTGCTTGGGATGCACATCATCAAGGCGATGCTGAAAAGCATCAAGGAAATGATGTTTGTTTTCATTGTGGTTGCTTGTTTGTTTTTAATTGTTTAAGACAGTGTTTATTTGTGGGGACCTCAGTTTGTTCTTTTTTCTCATCGGTAGGAAGAGATCCTAAGCTCCAACCAATGAGGCATTTATATAATCCATCACACCATGCTAGCGATGGCAATAGACAATGCAAAATTACTTTTTTTTGTTTTTTAAACAAAAATGTATCTTTTTTCACAAAAAACAGAAGAAGCATCACCATGATAAAAAAAAGGACCGCTTGTTGTTTAGCGGCCCAAATACTATGTGGATATGCGTATAATCGACTATTCTGCCATTGTGGCTTCGATCTCGGCAACAGTCTTAGGAATTGGTTTGCCTAGTACACGGCAACCGGTATCGGTAACGAGAATATCATCTTCGATACGAATGCCACCAAAGTCTTTCCATTTCTCTAGTTCATCGAAGTTAATGAACTCTTTGTTGGTGCCTTCGGCATGCCACTTGTCGATGAGCGCGGGGATGAAGTAGCATCCAGGCTCGTCGGTGATGACGAAACCAGGCTGCAAACGACGCCCACAACGGAGGCTGCCCAAACCGAACTGCTCGGAAGGACGAATCTCATCATCGTAACCTACGTTGATCTGTCCGTAGTTCTCCATATCGTGTACGTCGAGACCCATCATATGACCTAGACCGTGAGGCATAAGGAGGGAGTGGGCTCCGTTGGCAACGATATCGTCAAGGTTGCCTTTGAGGATTCCTAGATCTTTATAACCTTGCGCTAACACACGGCTAGCAGCGGTATGAACCTCTTGGTAGGTGATACCAGGACGAGTAACACGTGCAGCTTCGAGGTTGGCATTGAGAACAATCTCGTAGATGGTGCGTTGACGATCGTTGAACTTACCACCTACAGGCACTGAACGGGTAATATCACTACAGTAATTCATCTCGGTTTCGCAGCCAGCATCCATCACCAGCATGCGACCCAACTCGAGTTTGTGGTTGTGATTGTGGTTGTGGAGTGTCTCGCCGTGGATGGTCATAATCACGGGGAACGAGAGGGGACCGTTGCCCATCCATGCCTGACCCTCCATGAAGCCTGCCAACTCGTACTCATAGCGGCCGGGCATAGCCATTTTCATGGCACCTACATGCATATTGTAAGCGGTAGCGATGGCTTTCTCAATCTCGGCAATTTCCTCGGCACTCTTGATACTACGTTGTTTTACACAGGCTTTGATCAGATCCATCGAAGCATACTTGTCAATAGCGCAAGGCTTCATACCAAGCAGTTTGGAGAGCTGCAATTTGTTGTCGGCACGATAGGGAGGCAGATAATGGATACGACGAGCTTGGGCGATGCCTTTGTTGCAAAACACCTGCAGGTCGGCCAACGAACCGCTATTGGTAACGCCTACGCTGGCAGCAAGATCGGCTACGCTAGGCAGTGGACCAGTCCAAATAATATCGTCAATATCGTAATCGTTGGCGAAGAGATAATCCTGTCCATTATCGCAGTCGAGAACACCAATCAAGTCTTCACGCTGAAGGCCAAAGAAATAGAGGAAGGTGCTGTCCTGACGGAAATAATAGGTATTGTCGGGGTAATTACAAGAGGCTTCGTGGTTGCCTTGAATGATGATGATACCCTGGCCCACATCCTTGCGGAGTTGGTTGCGGCGAGCAATGTAAGTTTCTTTACTAAACATATTTATATCGTTTTTAATTATTTCTTCTTTCGTTGTTTGGAACTGCAAAGTTACAAAATAATTTTCGATTATCAGTTGCATAATCGAAAAAAGTTGTATCTTTGCAGTCCTCTTCCCAATGGAGCATTGTATAGGGAAAAGGGTTAAACTTTCAGATTTTGAGATTTATAAACCTTAAAGTTAAACTGAATAATTGTTGTAATCATGAACCCTCTGAGCTATAAACTCAACCCCAACAAATTGGTGGCTTTCCTAGAAAAGCCTGCCAAAGATTTTACCAAAGCCGATATCATGAAAGTGATTGAGGAATTCAACATCGAGATGGTCAACTTCCATTATATGGCCAACGACGGACGCTTGAAGACCCTCAATTTCGTGATCAACTCGTACGAGCATATCGACGAGGTACTCACTTCCGGCGAACGCGTTGACGGTAGCAGCCTTTTCCCCTTCCTGGAGGCTGGCAGCAGCGACCTCTACGTGATTCCCCGTTTCCGCACCGCTTTCTTGAATCCCTTCGCCGAGATTCCTACGCTCGACCTTCTGTGTAACTATTACACCAAGGACGGCAAACCTTTCGAGATGGCACCCGAATATACGCTGCACAAAGCCGGACAGGCTTTCCGTGAGGCTACGGGTGGCATGGAGTTCGAGGTGATGGGCGAACTAGAATACTATGTGATAGCACCTAAAGAAGATCTCTTTATGGCCGCTGATCAGCGTGGATATCATGCTTCGCGTCCTTTCTGCAAGTTCGAAGACTATCGTATCAATGCCATGAAGTTGATTGCTGAATGTGGTGGTTTGATCAAATATGGTCATAGCGAAGTAGGCAACTTCTCGGTTGGCGATACGATGTACGAGCAGAACGAGATCGAATTCCTCCCCACTTATCTGGAGGATGCTGCCGACCAACTGGTGATTGCCAAATGGCTGATGCGTGCCCTCGCTTACCAGTATGGTATCACCGTCACCTTCGCTCCTAAGATTACTGTGGGCAAGGCTGGTAGCGGTATGCACGTTCATACCCGCATCTCGAAAGATGGCAAGAACATGTATATTGGTGAGAATGGCCTTACCGAGACAGCCCACAAGGCTATTGCTGGTATCCTCGAATGCGCAGGTTCTCTTACCGCTTTCGGTAACACCAACCCCACCTCCTACTTCCGTCTAGTACCTCACCAAGAGGCTCCTACCAACATCTGTTGGGGCGATCGCAACCGTTCGGCTATGGTCCGCGTTCCTCTGGGATGGACCAAAGGCAGTGGCAATATGATGGCCGACTGCAATCCGCTGGAGAAGAACGAAGAGGTTGATTTCTCCCATAAACAAACCATCGAGCTGCGTACTCCCGACGGCTCGGCCAATGTGTACCTGCTGCTAGCTGGTATGACTGTGGCTGCTCGTCACGGCTTCGAGATGAAAGATGCTGTTCAGTATGCAAAAGATCGCTACGTCAGTGTGAACATCTTCGAGCATGAAGAGGTGCTGAAACGTCTGGCTGTACTTCCCGATAGCTGCGCCGCTAGCGCTGATGTATTGGAGAAAGACCGTGCTATCTATGAAGACAAGGGCATCTTCGATCCTCGTCTTATCGACGGTATCTTGAAAGATCTCCGCTCCTTCAACGACCGCACGCTACGCAAAGACATCGGCAACAACAGTGAGAAGATTCTCGAACTAGTTGAGACCTTCGTTAACTGCGGCTAATCAATAATTAGATTAAGATCACTTATACAGACCGCAACGTTGGATAAATCTGACCGCGGTCTGTATTTATTTCCTGTGGTACCTAACAACACCCTCGACAATGGAATATTTCATCCTCAATGAGAACGATACAACTTTCCCCGATCCTCGTCAATGCAATGAGAATGGTTTGTTAGCTATTGGTGGCGATCTAAGTCCCCGCCGACTCATCGAAGCTTACGAACATGGCATCTTCCCCTGGCCTATGGATGGGTTTGAACTCCTATGGTGGTCACTTGATCCACGCGAAATTCTGTTCCCAAGCAATTTCCGATATAGCAAGAGTTTACGTAGAGTGGTTAAAAGTGGTAAGTTCGAAGTACGGATCGATACTTGCTTCGAAGAGGTGATGCGTTGCTGCCAGCAAACAGAACGGCAGGGAGAGAAGGGCTCGTGGATCACTGAAAACATGATCAAGGCCTACTGTCAGTTGTATAAAGAAGGGGCAGCGCACAGTTTCGAAACCTTTTATCAAGGCAAACTGGTGGGAGGACTCTACGGGGTATGCACCCGCAACTACTTCTGCGGTGAGTCGATGTTCCATACCATGACCGATGCCTCGAAGGTGGCATTGGTACGACTGATGGATTTCGCTACGCTCCATGGCTTCTCCTTTATTGATGCCCAACAACCTACCGAACATCTCAACTCGATGGGTGCTACCGCCATACCCCGCGACCAGTTTCTCGATCTGCTACAGCAATCAAGATATATTCCGCGAATGCGACAGCATTGGCGACAGCATACCGCCGTGTTACTATTAGGTGGAAACCAAGGCGATCGCGAAAAGATGTTAAGGAACGCGATATACTTGATAGCATTACGGATAGGCTTAGTAAGCATGCGAAGTTATGAATACGAAACAGCACCTTGGGGATTTGAAAGTTCCCTACCTTTCTTAAATCAAGCACTTATCGTTGATACCAACCTAAGCGCCGATGAAGTGATGAACGAGATACTGCATATTGAGGAAGACCTGGGAAGGATTCGCTCTGAATGGATACAGCCTTCGGAACATACTACTTACCAAGATCGCCCCATCGATATCGATTTAATTTTCTACGACAGTCTCTGCAGTGACACCCCTACCCTTCAGGTTCCCCATCCCCGCATGGCCCAACGTCGGTTTGTGTTGCAGCCATTGGCCGAACTGATACCCGATTTTGTACATCCCTTACTTCACAAAACGGTCCAACAACTGCTTGACGAATGCCCCGATACCAGTGATGTTAAGATATTATACCCACCAGCAAATCCATCATAATCATTTGATATCAAGCAGCCTTACATATAATAGACTTCTCTGTCCTATCGTAGAATAGTCCAAGTTAGGAGCAATTTTTCCCTTTTCCACACACCAATCAGCATATTTAACACAATATGAGACAACCAATAGAAAGGAAAAATAAAAACGCAACTAACTAATATAGTGAATATTGCAAAAAGATACACAAAATTTATTTTGTCAGTATAAAAAAATATAGTACTTTTGCACTCCGTTTCGTAGCGAAAACATCAAAATTAAGGAATATATAATATCAATAAATAAAAGTATAACAATGTACGCAATAGTTGAAATCGCAGGAAAGCAATTCAAGGTTGTGCAAGATCAAAAGATCTTCGTGAACCGTCTTCAAAGCGAAGAAGGTAGCGAGGTTTCTTTCGACACCGTGATGCTCAAAGACAATGATGGTAACGTTACCGTTGGCAAACCCTACATCGAGGGCGCAAACGTAAAAGCAACCGTTATCAAACACTTAAAAGGTAAGAAAGTCCTTGTGTTCCGCAAAATTCGTCGCAAAGGCTTCCAGACCCTGAACGGTCATCGTGACTATCTGACCCAGATCAAAATTGATAGCATTAATTAATCCTTAGTTGTAAACAATTAAAAGTAATATACCATGGCTCATAAAAAAGGTGTCGGAAGTTCAAGCAACGGTCGTGAATCCGAAAGCAAACGTTTAGGTGTTAAGATTTTCGGTGGTCAGCACTGCATCGCTGGCAACATCATTATCCGCCAGCGTGGCACCGTCCACAACCCTGGCCAGAATGTTGGCATGGGTAAGGACCATACCCTCTTCGCTCTCTGCGACGGTACCGTCCAGTTCAAGCGTGGTGCTAAAGACAGATCGTACGTCTCTGTTGTTCCCGATGCGGAATAAGCAGACTCTCTCTTAACAGAAATCATAAAGGAGATATCCTCAACGGATGTCTCCTTTTTTTTGTGCAAGGAAATGCATTAGAGAAAAAGAAAGGCGACCGTTCGAACGAACGGTCGCCTTATGAGGATAATCAATTACTTTTTAGAAGAGCTGGGATTTGCACTCCAGACCATTCTTCTTGTCGGCAATAGTAACGATGGTGTTCATATCTGAGCACTTATCGTAGCTGTCTTTGTCGAGTTCCACCTCTGTTTCGGTGGTAACAGCTCCGTTTACATACAATTTGCAGTCGCAAGTTTTGTTACAACTAGCCATACAAGCAAGCATTGCAACAGCTGCCAGGGAAATGAGAACTTTCTTCATATCTTTTTTATTCCTAATTAATTAGGCCTACTCTATATGGTTTTCGGCATCTCCATTACAAATGCAAAAGTACACTTTTTTTGGGATTCACCTATTTTCTATCATAAAATTTATGATTAAATAACACGCTGGCGAGTAGAGTTTCGCTTTATTATTTCTCTCAAATCCTTTCCCTATCGTGGCCACAATAGGGAAGAATGGAAGAACGACTTTAACTACCGAAAGAGAATCCATTATATCTTTTTTTTTGTAAGTACTTATTTTTTTGTATTTTTGCACTTCTTAATATGGTAATATAAAAGATTAACTCTATGAAGAAATATCTGATTCTCATACTATTTGCAGTCTCCGCACTGCTATCGTATGCCCAGGTACAAAACCCTGCAAAATGGTCCTACTCCGTGAAAGAACTTTCGGCCACTGAGGTAGATTTGGTATTTACATGCAAGCTCGATGCTGGATGGCATATCTATTCGCAATACACCGATCCTGCTGGCCCCATAGCCCTCGAATTCACCATCGACGAAGGTAAAGATTTCAGCCGTGTAGGCAAAGTACGCGAACCCAAAGCTCACGAAGAGTTCGACGAGACTTTTGGCTGCACCGTCAAATCGTTCACCAATACCGTTACTTTCCGCCAGAAAGTGAAACGCAACACAGAGAAAGCCTTCAAGGTTACTGGCTCACTATATTATCAGTTATGCAACGACGGCAGTTGTATCGCTCCTAGCGATGTGCCCTTCACCTTCAATGTGCCCGTTGCTACCATGAAGGAGGAGGCTGATGCTGCAGATGCCTCTCCTAATGAGGTGGATTCATCTGCACTCAACTCGGAAGCCGAGGGAGACTCTGCAGCCGCTATCACCCAAAGCACCGAAGAGAACAACGATAGCGATGTTGAAGATGAAGAGGAAAAGAGTAATAGTCTCTTTGTGACCTTCCTTCTAGCTTTGTTGGGTGGTATCGTTACGATGTTCACCCCCTGTGTCTTCCCCATGATACCCATGACGGTGAATTTCTTTATGCATGGTAGCGATAACAAACGCAAAAACCGCCGTCAGGCTTGGTTCTTTGGATTCTCTATCATCTTCATCTTTGCCGTACTAGGTGCTATTCTTAGTTTCATCTTCGGACCCGAATCGCTCAATTATATTGGCACCCACGGTATACCCAACCTGATCTTCTTCGTCATCTTCTTCATCTTTGCCCTCTCATTCTTCGGCCTCTTCGAAATCAAGATGCCAGAGAAATGGATTAACAAATCGGACGAGCAGGCCGACAAAGGGGGATTAATGGCTCCTTTCTTTATTGCACTCACCACAGTATTGGTTTCCTTCTCTTGCACCGGTCCCATCATTGGCGGTGCCTTGGTAGGACTCACCTCTGAGTCGACCAACCGTTGGGTGGCATTGGTCACCATGCTCGGCTTTGGTATCGGTTTTGCATTGCCTTTCACCCTGCTGGCCTTCTTCCCCCAGGTACTGAAAAATATGAAGTCGGGCGGCTGGCTGAACACCGTGAAAGTATCGTTCGCATTCTTGGAATTGGCCTTCGGTTTGAAATTCTTGAGCATGGCTGACCAATATTGGGCATGGCGACTACTTGACCGTGAGGTATATCTAGCTCTATGGATCGTTATCTTCTCGTTGTGGGGCATCTACCTCATGGGAAAAATCAAGTTCAAAGGCGATGAAGATGTCAAACAGATTGGCGTGCTTCGTCTCTTCTTGATCATCCTCGACTTCTCCTTCGTAGTATATATGATCCCAGGCATGTGGGGTGCACCTCTGAAAGGTATTTCTGGTTATCTTCCTCCCGAGGATACGCAAGACTTTAATATTGAACGACTGGTTGTTGAGAATACACAAAACATCCAGACTGCAACTGTAGCAGCTCATGGCTCGCTGCCTGCCGACCGCAAATATGTCGATGTGCTCCATCTCCCTGTAGGTTTCGAAGGATTCTACGACCTTGATGAAGCTAAAGCATGGGCCAAAGAGCACAACAAGCCAATCTTTATCGACTTCACGGGGCGCAACTGCGCCAACTGTCGTAAGATGGAGAATGCGGTATGGGTTGATCCCGAGGTAAAGAAGATCTTGAACGAAGACTTCATCATCTGCTCTCTTTTTGCCGACATGAATGATATCAGTCTGCCCGAAAACGAGTGGATTCCCGACGATCATGGTCGTATGATCAAGACACTAGGTCGTCGCAACCTCTACTATCAAACCAAGACCTTCAACATGAACGCACAGCCTTACTATGTGATAATCGACAGCGAAGGTAACGTGATGACCAAGCATAACTTCAAATACGAACGCGACGTCAACAAGTTTATCCACTGGCTTAACGAAGGTAAGGCCAACTACGCCAACAAAACGGTATAACGCCCTAAACTATATAAAAATAGCGTCGGTACCCACAGGTATCGACGCTATTTTTTTTAGGACTTCCGTCCCATTCTTATTTCTTTGACTTACGGTTCGGTTTGCCCCCTTTCGAAACTTTGGACGATCCCTTACCTTTAGTTGATTTGGTAGAACGAGTTTTTTTCTGTGTGTTTGAAGGTTTACCCTTGCCGCTTCTTCCTTTGTTGGAACGACTACTACGGTCGTTCTCCTCAGAGGTGCCACTCTCATCCAGCAATATGAAATCAATCTGTTTGCGCAGCATGTCAACTCCCTTAACCTGAATCATCACAGGATCACCTAGTTTGTAAGTCTGTCCCGTGCGACGGCCAATCACCTGATAATTATCCTCATCAAGCATATAGTAGTCGCCCTTCAAGCTTCCAATAGGTATCATACCCTCGCATTTATTGCCTTCAATCTCGGCATAGATACCCCATTTGCTGACACCCGATATAAGAGCAGGGAACGACTGTCCTATCTTGTCGCTTAGAAACTCAGCCTGCTTATACTTCACGCTGCTGCGTTCAGCATCGGCCGCACGTTTCTCCATAGCAGAGCAGTGCTTGCAATACTCTTCATACTCGGCAGCATTAGCACTCGCGCCACCATTCAGGTACGAGAAGAGGAGTCGATGTACCATGAGGTCAGGATAGCGACGTATGGGAGAAGTGAAATGGGTATAGAAGGGGAAAGCTAGCCCATAGTGGCCAATATTCTCGGTACTATAATAGGCTCTTGCCATTGTGCGAATAGCAATCGAATCGATCATATACTCCTCGCCACGACCAGCAATACTCTCAAACAGATTGTTGTACGACTGAGCCAAAGCCTTACGACTGCCCGTACGCATCTCGAAGCCCAGCTTGCTAACAAATTCCACGAAAGTGTTCAACTTGTCGGGATTGGGTTCATCGTGCACACGGTAAACGAAAGTTTTAGCATCAGGGTTACGGCGGGCCTTGCCCTCTTTGGCAATGGCGCCCACCTTCTCAGCCACCTTTTTGTTGGCCAACAACATAAACTCCTCTATCAGCCAGTTGGCCTCCTTCGACTCCTTAATATAAACACCGATAGGTTTGGCATTCTCGTCAAGTTGGAACTTCACCTCCTGACTCTCAAAATTGATAGCACCGTCGTTATAGCGGCCCTCTCTAAGGATAGTAGCCAATTGATGGAGCATCAGTATGGCCTCGCCTACCTTCTTGTCGGCCGGATTGCCAGAATCGACCCATGCTCCTCGATCTATCACCTCTTGCGCCTCTTCATAGGCCAAACGGCGATCGCTACATATCACACTCTTGCCAAACCACTGATTGACCACTGTCGCTTTAGGCGTCATCTCGAAAAGCACCGAGAAGCAAAGTTTATCTTCCCCTTGACGGAGCGAACAGAGTTCATTGCATAGTCTTTCGGGCAACATAGGAACCGTGCGATCCACCAAATAGATGCTGGTGCCACGTTCGTAGGCTTCGCGATCGATAGGCGAGCCAGGTGTTACATAGTGCGACACATCGGCAATATGCACACCCACCTCGTAGTTGCCATTCTTCAACACCTTAAACGAGAGTGCATCATCGAAATCCTTCGCATCCGAGGGGTCGATAGTGAAGGTTGTAGTTTGGCGGAAGTCGCGTCGCCCTTCGTAATCCTTCTTAGTAGGCGAAACTATCTTGTTTGCTGCTGCCTTCACATCGTCAGGGAAATCGATGGGGAAATCGTTTTCCACCAAGATCGACTGCATCTCCACATTATTGTCGCCCGGCTTACCCAGCCTATTGATCACCTTGCCTACAGGGTTGTGCATATTGGCTGGCCAGTCAGTCATCTCCACCACACACTTCTCGCCATCCACAGCCCCATTCAAATCGGCCAGCGGAATAAAGATATCGACCACCATATTGCGATTGTCGGGCAAGAGGAAAGCAAAATTGCCTTGCCGTTGAATGCGGCCCACGAAACGGGTCTTGGCCCGCTCAAGGATCTCTACCACCTGACCTTCCGGCTTGTGCATCTTGCGTTGTGGGAACATCAGCACTTTCACCGTGTCACCGTGCAGCGCATGATTGGTATAGTTGGGAGCGATGAGCACGTCCTCACGTCCCTCTTCTTTCGGAATCACATAGGCTTTGCCCGTTTGTTTCATATCGATGGTGCCGATCAAGTAATTGGTAGGCAGCAAATCGTCTTTGATATGCTTGGGGTTGATTTTATACTTACCCCTCCCCTCTTCAATTAGGATATGATCTTCTGCCATCTGTAATACGGTAGCCCGTACCATTTCGCGGAAGGCCTTATCGTAGGCACCCACCTTGGCAGCCACCTGTTTGTAGTTGAACGTAGAGAAAGGACTATTGGCAAAAACTTTTAATATCTGAACTTCTATTTTGTCTGTATTCATTGTTTAATGATTGTTTGATAATTATAATAAGGATAAATGAATAAGGTTAAGATCGATGGTTGAATCCGCTACGCTCTATCAAGGCATCGGGATTGGGATCACGCCCCATGAAACGGCGGAAAAGGAGCGACGGATGTTCGGTGCCTCCTCGCGAAAGGATCTCTTGACGGAAACGCATAGCCGTAGTCTGATCAAAGATACCTTGCTGTTTGAAATAGGAGAAGATGTCGGCATCAAGGGCCTCCGCCCATTTATAACCATAATAGCCAGCAGCATAGCCACCCGAGAAGATATGGGTGAAAGCTGTAGCGGTATTGCATCGAGGTTGTTGTGACAACAGTTCGTGCATTACTTGATGCTCGAAATAGGCTGCGTCGCGGTTATCGGGAATCTGGTGGAGTGTATGGAAAGATAGATCGGTATTGCCCAAATTAAGTTGACGCACACAAAGCCAGCCCGATAGGTAGTTCTGACTGCGACGAATCTTCTCGATATAATCGGTCGGTATCGGCTCGCCAGTCTGATAGTGGCAAGCAAAAGTGTTGAGAAACTCCGGCTCGTAGCACCAGTTTTCCATCACTTGGCTAGGCATCTCCACGAAGTCGCGCAGCACATTGGTACCCGACAAACTCTCATATTTTACGTCGCTCAGCATCCCATGCATAGCATGCCCCATCTCATGCATAAACGTCTCTACCTCGCCAAAGCTGAGTAGCGCTGGCTGGTTACCTATCGGTTTAGAGAAGTTGCACACCACCTGTATCAGCGGACGTACATCGCGATCACCTTCACGATGCTGTCCCCTGAACTCGGTCATCCAGGCACCTCCCCGCTTACTAGCGCGCGGATGCATATCTAGATAGAGTAACCCCATCAGTCGTTCGCCATCCTCCACTTTGAACACCTTCGCGTCGGGATGATATACCGCCACCTCGGTTGTCTCACTAAAGGTAAGACCATACAAACGATGATATAGATCGAAGATGCCTTGCCGCACCTGATCCAAAGGAAAGTAGGGGCGCAGCAACTCGCTATCGAAATCATATTTAGCTTTCCTCAACTGGTCGCTATAATAGGAAAAGTCAAATTTCTGCAAAGGGAATCGAACCCCTTGTTGACGGGCATAATCGACCACCTCTTGCAAATCGGCTTCTGCTGCTGGTAGCGATGCCTCCATCAGCCTGTCCATGAAAGCACGTACCGTTGCTACATCGCAAGCCATCTTATCGCTCAGCGCATACGATGCATAGTCGTCGTAGCCCATCAGTCGTGCCAGTTCTAGTCGCAGTTCCGCTATCCGAAAAATAATAGCATTGTTATCGTTGTCGTTGCCTCGATTACCTCGATTGTTGTAGGCTTGATGCAGCAACCGCCGCAAAGTACGGTTCTCTGCATGAGTCATGAACGGTCCATAACTGGGAAATTGAAGCGTTATCACCCATCCTCTCAACCCGCGGTTATGAGCCTCCTCGCGAGCCGCCTCCACCACCCGCGGGGGGAGTCCTTTCAGATGCTCTTTGTGTGTTATATGCATCCAATACTCATTGGTGTCGGCCAACACGTTTTGGTTGAACTGCTGTGTGAGGGTAGCTAGTTCTTCGCTATAGCGAGCAAAGGCTTGCTTGTGCTCCTCGTCGAGGAGAGCCCCATGTTTCACAAAACTGCGGTGCGTCCTTTCCAAGAGTGTCATTTGTTCAGCACTCAGTGACAGTGCTTCACGTTGTTGGAACAGTTGGTCGACCCGTTGGAAGAGGGGACCATTCATATAAATTTCGTTGTTGAAACGAGTTAGCAGCGGACTCATTTCCATAGCCAGCTGTTGTAGGGCCTCGTTGGTGTCGCACTCGTTGAGATTAAAAAGGAGAGCTGTAGCCCTATCCAATAGGGGCGATGACTTTTCGAGGGCCTCGATGGTATTAAGGAAAGTAGGAGTCTCCTTATTGTTAGCAATAGCCTCGATATGATGGCGGGCCTCCTCCATACCCTGTTCGATAGCAGGCTTATAGTGTTCTGGTTTAATCAGAGCAAAAGGAGGGGTATCGTAGGGCGTATTCCACGCCGATAGTAACGGATTTGTCATAGTTTTCTTTATAGTCACGCAATAAAATTAAATCAATCACGTTTTTGTTAACAAAACGTAGAAACAGAAATAATATTGTTATAAAATAAAGATTCAATACAATGAAAAAGTTTTGCTTCATTATGGGGCTTGCAGCGATGCCCCTCTTCTTTACGGCATGCAACAACAATGCCAACGAAGACGTCCTGATGGCTCAGCAACGTGCCGACTCGCTGCAACAGATTATCGACGAGAAGGATGGAGAAATCGATGCCCTCTTCGATGTCCTCAACCAGATTGAAGACAATCTTAATCAGATCAACGACAAATACTCTTCTGTTCAGAAGATGAGTCGTGGCGGCATCGAGAACAACAACAATGTTAAAGGCGAGATCAACGATCAGATCGCCAACATCGAGACCATGCTGGCCGACAACAAGACCAAACTGGCCAACCTCAACGCCAAACTGAAAACGGCAGGCAACGAAAGTTCGCAACTGCAAGAGTTTGTTGCTAAGTTGGAACAACGCATCACCGATCAAGAGGCTCAGATCACCGCTCTCCGCACCGAACTGGAAAACAGCAAAGTTATCATCAAAGGACTGAACGAGAACATCAACACTCTTCACGCTGCTAACCAGGAAAAGGATGCCACCATCGCCCGTCAGACCGCCGAAGCCAACAAAGCCTACTTCATTGTGGGTAGCTACAGCGAACTGAAGAACGCAGGCATCGTCAACAAGAGTGGCGGATTCATCGGCATTGGTAAGAAACAGAGTGCTTCGGCCAACATGAACACCGAACTCTTCACCATGATCGATCGTACCAAGGTCACCACCATCACCATCAACCAGAAGAAACCGGTGGTCATCTCCAAACACCCTGCCGACAGCTACGAACTGGTAGCCGACGAGAGCGATCCTTCAGTAACCGCCTACCTGAAGATCCTCAACCCCGGCACATTCTGGAAATACACCAACTATCTAGTGGTCTCCACCAAATAAACACTAACGGTCCTTCTGACCATTCAGCTTACAAACCTCATAAGGGACAGTTTCATTTACGGGCTGTCCCTTAATTATATCGTGCTTACAAGAAAAAAAATATAAAAATAGATTAAATACGAATATAAAGTGTATTTTTGCAGCAGAAATAATCTAGCAGCATGAATAGCATTGATATTCATTACTGACTGAAAGAAAATGATTTAGATTTACATCACATAAATAACAGCCTTTGTCATGAAAGCGAACACTCACTTCATCCAACACAAAAAGAGCAATAGGAGATATCACCTAACAGCCCTCGTAGTACTGCTAACCCTTCTGATACAACCCATTGATACGAAAGCCTGTGGCCCCTTTTATTGGGTCTACGAGGTAACACAAGTACCCGAATACTACTTCACCCCTTTCAACGTCAGGTTGAATCGGGATCAAAACTTCGTCGACTACAACTGCGAGCTATGGAAAGAGCAAGTGGGTGGCAATGTAACAATAGAGGATGTGCGAGATGCTATATATAACTACGACCTTAGCGTATGGGAGAAAATAGAGGGTCACGTATGCGAAGACTCTCGGCAGTTACTCTTCTCTTCCCACCTCCAGAACAGTTTCATCCAACGTCTTATCAAGACCCACGACACTACATCGGTACGTCTACTATGCTACTCTAAACGCTATGAGGTGATACGTGGCATACAACTCGATCCTTGGAACTACCATCCTAGCCAACACCCAGAGGAGGATCTGCGACGCTGTGCCGATTACGGTAAAGCCTGCTTTGACCGTACCCACTCCGAACGAGCCTTGCTGCTAGCGACGAAAGCCCTATTTACCCTGAAGGCCGATAAGGAATGCATCCAACTATGGAAAAAAGCCGAGCCTTACGTGAATGTGCTAGCGCTGAGAGAGAAGATAGAGGGCTACGTGGCTGGATGTATGGCCCGACAAGGAGATATAGAGGGAGCCTCAACCATTTATATGCGCATTGGCGACCTAGAATCGTTACTCCAACTGAACGGGAAGAAGAGTTTGATGGATCTGACCGAAGCAATCTACACTCAAAACCCCAATGCATCAATGCTCACTGAAGCGGTACAGTATATGCTGCTAAAATGGCACTGGCCCTATGTAGACCTCGACCCTCGTTATCTCACCTACCAGTTGACACCATCGGAAAAGGACGACAACAACCGTCAACGGCTGATGGCGTTAGCTACAAAAGCCATCAACAATCCTAAAGTACTGAATGAAGCCCTATGGCACTATGTGGCGGCCTGCCTATACGACTACCAAGGGCAATCCGATATGGTGCTCTTGATGCTAGAGGACTACGACCAAACAGAGGGGGTGACCAAAGATTTTGGCACGATTTCTTTCAAGGATTGGAATTATCTACAAGATGCCATCCATATGCTGCGCTGTAAACAATTATTGCAGACCACCCCTATGGGTAAGGATTATGAACAACTACTTCAAGAATACCAACTATGGCTAGAAAACCGCTGGGCACAACTAAGCAAAAAATTGAGCAGCCCAATGCTTTCCTACTTACAGAACAATCAACCCCACCAACTTTATATGGGTTTTACTGATGACTTTACTTATGCTGTATACTCTCCTAGTGTGAGTGAGCTCTCGCAAATGGTGTACTTGCAACTGCAATGGCGACAAATGGTGATACAATATGCGTTGCCCCGACTGCTGTACTACGGACAGTCCATCAGAGCCCTACAAGTGGCCAACGCAGTAGAAAATAGTTTCTTTATTACTACCCACAACCAGGCCTTGACTTACCTGAGAACCCAAACGCTGCCCGACTTGGATGCCCAAGACTTTTTCTACTACTACTCAGGCAATGGATTCGACTATTGCAACGAGGCCTTTCTCCTAGCCGATAGTATGGATGCCCAGACGTTGGTCAACTATTGGGAATGCATACAGAGCAACCGGGTCGACGATAAGTTTTGGAATAGCCGCAGCTATACCGACAAAGACTACTGGTACGAACAGATAGGCACCCATTGGATGCGACAAGAGGAATTTGCTACCGCCGTGATGTGGCTGCAGCAAGTAGCCGACGACTATCAAAACAAAACCAACCTCCGTTCGTGGTATCTGTACGATCCCTTCCAAGCCAGTACCGTTCGATGGAATCATCCCAAACAAGCCAAACTGCAGTTTGCTCGTCGTATGGCCGAACTGAAAAACCAGATGGAATATGCTGCCAGTAGCGATGAAAAGGGATTGGCAGGGGTGCTCTATGCCACAGCGTTGAATAACGCTGCCGATCAATGCTGGTCCCTACTATCCTATGGCAAAGGCTACGAGACATTCGAATGGGACGAGAAACATTCGGTCTTCATTAAAACAGGCTACGAAACGGAGAGCTATTGGGGTCGCTGCTATAATCATATTCTCCCCTCCTACCTGAAAAACAGAGCATCGTGGACACTCCAACACTCTTTATCAATGATCCAAGATCCCGAAGTGCTGGCACAAGTCCACTCCTATCTAGGTCATATCAGCCTCGTAGTAAAGCAGTATACCCATACTACTACGGCCCAATACTATGCCCGTCACTGCGACGAATGGAAAGACTACATCATTTAATCATACGAAAACTATGGCAAGTAAAAGCGATTTTGTTCAATATATTATCGATCAATGTAGTGGAGCAGGAGAGATTACCGCCAAGAAAATGTTTGGCGACTATGGATTATATTGCAATGGAAAGATTGTAGGATTGATATGCGATAACGCCCTCTTCCTAAAGCCTACCGAAGAAGGCAGATCCTTGCTACGAAGCACTCTGATGAAACCACCCTACGAAGGGGCCAAAGACTTTTTCTACATTGAAGATATCGACGACCGCGACTACCTCAGCAAGTTGGTCGGCACCACCTATCAAGTCCTCCCCGAACCAAAGAAGAAGAAAAAGAAATAAGGACTATCGTCGAATCTCATAGAGTTCAATAGGCAAATGGTCGGGATCTTGCAAGAAGAGGAATCGACATTGCGTATACTCGTCAATACGGATAGGCTCGTGCTCAATCCCCATCTGTTCTAATGATGCAATCGACTCCGTCAAATCATCTACCTCGAAGGCGAGATGGCGTAATCCAGCCGCCTCGGGATGCGAAGGACGGGGTGGCGGCGATGGGAAGGAAAAAAGTTCTATCACATAATCGCTCCCCAAAGCCAAGTCTGTTTTGTACGACTGTCGCTCTTGACGGTAATGTTCAGCCTCTATACGGAATCCCAGTACCCAGGTATAAAAATCGAGACTGCGCTGATAATCGGAACAGATGATTGCTATATGATGGACTTTGTTTAACTGTAGCATACTTTTATCCATTTTATTTATTATTGAAACAATTGCTCTACCTGTTCGAACGAGTAGTGCGACAAACTAGCAGAATCGAGATGGTAGATAACGAGGGAACGAGGTGTATCTGAATGAAGTCGTTGAAGCATCGGTAACAAATCTTCCATCAAGGCTTGCTCTACTCGGATATGATCATCGACCTGCAGCGCATTACCCTCGAGGGTATGCGGAGCAACAACGCTGTAGCGGTGATCACCGAGCGAACGATAACGCGAGGTATCAGAGAAATCGGTCTGATGAATCAGACAACTGAACTGATTGTTGCGATAGACCACTCCCCAACCATAGAGTGGCACTGCCAGATCGAGTGAGTCGAATCTTCTAGTAGGGATACGATCAAGATAAGGAATCACGTCTTGCCGATAATCGAGGATAGAATTATTGGTAGCAGGCTGCATCAAATTGCCTGTATTATAAAGCATGAGGGTAAAACGGGAGACATCAAGACTGTCGATTGCTCCTCCCACCTGGTGCAGACGCAAGGTAGAACTCAGACGTCGTCCTTGTGACGATAGCAACGTTTGGAGATCTTTGCAGCAGGCATAATAGTTAGTACGCGTTTGTGCGGTCCAGTCGCAATCGATTTGCAACTCGTGCCATTCGGTTTTGTGATACTCCATCATTGCCTTTACCCGTTCTACGATCTTGGTTGCAACATCGGGAGTATACTGTCGCATAGCCTCGTTAGTGATGTAGATCGAAGGCACCACCTCGATCTGTTGTGGTAATGGCTGCTCAATCTGCGTGGTAGCAATAGGCACAATCGACTCCGAGCTCCAATTCATCTCCTTATTGATGTCGACATCGAATAGTCGCAGATAGATTCTTTCTATGTGATGAACTGTCAAGAACTGTTGTTCCCATCTACTGGGATTCCACGTCGTTTTCCAATGATAGATGGCTCGGAGAGGTGCCGAAGCCTCGTGAGAAGAATGCTTACACCCTACCAAAAAAAACAACAGCAGTATAGCTATCAGCCAATTACAGTAATAGGAATATCTTCTTTTCATATTGCAAAGATAAAAAAAAGAATGGACATAAGAATACTTTCATCCACAATGTATCATTACACTATCTCCACTATTCATATTGTTCGCCTCGTTTTTCCCTACTACAAGAAAACTGCCCTCGCCTATCACAGGTGAGAGCAGTCGGTGGATTTAATTAACCAATTAAAACTTTACACTTTATGAAAAAATTGAGTATGCAAAATATGAGTTATTAACTAATACAGTTGGTTCGGTTCGGAATTTTAGTCGATCTGGATATGTTGTGCCAGTTGCTTCTTCTCCTCTTCAGTCACCTTGGGAAGGGTAACACGCAGCATGCCGTCTTCTACCTTAGCACTGATCTTATCCTTCTTAACATTCTCTGGCAAAGCCATGACACGTTTAAACTGAATCGATCCAAACTCGCGACGCAGATAGTTGCGTTTCTCATCTTTCTCCTCGCTCTTCTGTTCTTTCACCATCTCGATAACAAGGTTGCCATCAGCGTCAAGACTCAGGTTGAGATCCTCTTTTTTCAGACCTGGCACCGTCAGTTCCAGCAGATAGTCATTATCGCTTTCGCTTACATTCATCTTCGTCACAGCCGAAGTCTCATCCCAATGAGTATTGGTCCAGTTATCCCAGTTCAAAAGCTCATTGAAGAGCGAAGGCATCATCAGTTGGTTGTTTCTGTTAGTTAACATAGCTTTAATCTCCTATTTTTAATGGTTTATGGTATTTGTTTTTTATTTATTTGTCGTTTGGTTGGTAACCCGTTGTCCTAATCCCTTTCGGTTTCGAACTTTTATTTGTCTCCGTTGAGCCTTTTGCTTTATCGAAGACAACCATCTATTATCCATATCTGTGCCTTCTCACTCAAAAAACAAAAATATCTGACAAAATAACCGATACAATGTTATTACGACAGATATTGTGTGACAAAATAACCGAATCAGGTCTATCTAATAACATTAGCAGTTGACAAAATGACCTACAATATATCACAAAGTCACCCACAACCATCGTTGCAAAGCGGTATTGAAAAGAAGAAGATAAGTTTTTCCTTTGGGTATAAAAGAAGCATCGATCGTTGGAAGCGAGAGATGCAAAAGTTAGAGTTACATCGGAGTTACATTAGACATGCATTAGTGTTAGGACAGTTGTTGCAAACTTTATGTACATCCCTGACCACCTTATTAAACAATAATAAAATGACCGTTTCGGTCTCTTCAGTCTCTTCGGTCACTTTTTGAAAAAGTGACCATTTTTCGCTTGTAACATTTTTATTCTCAACTATATAAAAGCATCATAAACGCCGGTCACTTTAGTCACTTCAAAAAATTGGGTATTATTGAGGTAGGGGGCGCTTCTATATAAAAATAATTAAATAATATATAATATACCTATTTATATTTACAGGAGTATACCTAAAAAAACGATGGAAAAATTGAAGTGACCGAGTGACCGAAGCTATTTTTACGCTTTTAATAATTTAAATATCAATAAGATAAAACATAAAAACGGTCACTTTTTCGGTCAGTTTTTGGTCACTTTGGTCACTTTTCACCCCGTTTTTCCCCATTTTTCTTTGTTAAAGAGGTAAACGGACACGGAAAAACAATCGACATTTGGGGTAATCCAAACATCAAACTCATTGGAATCTCACATCTCTTACGGAAAGAAAATATGGTGAGGGTGGATAGTAAACTTTATAGATTAGGAATATTTCAACTAAGGAATACCATTGCACGTATGTATTCTTGCTGAGCTGTTGGCATCAGGGCTGTGCCATAGGAGGATGCCAACAAGGGTGGACAGGCTGAGGAGGCAACGAATCGATAGGAAGATCTAAACACTGTTGATCAGGAAGGACACGACAGGCACCAATATATCGATTCTTGTAGTATGGAGCAGACGAACGATCGATACGAATACCACCCGATGTGGCACTATGAATAAAATAGAAACTATTCAGAACAGTATCAACGTCGACCACCATACCTACATGTCCTATCGCCTTAGAGCCATGACGACCCGCCCAAAAAGCAAGATCACCTCGACGGAGATCCTTCAATTGGGTTATTTTTCTTCCTTGTGGATACTGTCCGCCTGCCGACGGAGCCAGTTCAATATTGTATACCTTCCCGTAGATATAACGGGTAAATCCAGCACAGTCAAAGCCCGCAGGCGTTTTCCCACCCCAACGATAACGAGTACCTAGATGTTTTTCGGCCTCTAGATAGAGCATATCGCCCATCGTAAGAGAGTCGCCACTCCTATTAGCAATATAGAACGGAATACGACCTGTACTATCTTTATATGCCAAATAGTCGGGCAATTGCGCCTGGGCTCCCACCGAGAAGAACAGTCCTGCCAACAAGAGCGCTACCCCTTGTGGGCGTCGTTGTAGCGTTCGTTCGGGCTGAGGCTTCTTCTCTGAATAGAGGTCGAGCGCCACTATAATCGCAGTAAAACCCCAGAAGGGAACCGATAGCTTGTCGGTGTCGAGGAAATTATTGAACACACCGTGAACATAGTAGGTGAGCAGACTGAGGGTAAAAGCCAACGAGAGGTTAGCCACATCACGATCGACAGCAGTACGATATACCCGCACACCAGTAGCGAAGGTTAACATAAAGATGCATACCACTAGCATCGCCCCAGGCACCCCTTGTTCAGTGAGCGGACCTATGTATTCGCTATGGGCATTACCCCTATTGCCAAAGTTGGTACTGATAACCGAACGCTGGTAACTGCGCTGATAACTAGCATAGAGGAACTGATAGGTACCAGGACCACAGCCCATCACAGGATGTTCCTTGAACATACGGAAGGCTGAGGCCCACCGGTTGAGACGTTCAAGGTTGGAGGCATCGGTCGAGATATTGGAAATCGATTTCACTTGTCCAGCAATATCGTAGGAAGAATCTTGTTTGTTCTTTCCTAATTTATAGAGCACATCGCTTTGATGGTAGAAAAAGAGTCCCACCCCTATACCGAAGAGTAGCATCATCCAATGAACCTTGATGCCCATACGAATGGCCACATATATACCTACGGCAGCCACTACACTGATCCAAGCGGCACGACTGTAGGAGAAGAGAAGTCCAGTTACAAGTAGGAGAAACAGTGCCAAGGTGAAGATTCGCATCCACCAGCTTTTATTATTTTTCTCGATAAAGAAATAGAAGGCAGCGGGGACAAAGAGGGCGATGACACAACCATAAGCCGTATGATCGTTATAGAAAGGTCGCATAACCCGGTGGAGGGTTTGTAGATCGCTGAAGTTGCCCAACGTTTTGGTAGTAGATATCAAGATAACCACAGCCAAACCAATGGCATAACACCAAAAGAACTGACGTACACGAGTACGATCGCGGAAAATCTGAACCGCTGCAAAGAAAAAGGGGATAACGAACCACAAGCGAGCAGCAAGATATTTGAACGAGACCCACGGCAGCTGCGAGGTGCAACTCGATATTAGCATCCATAGCAAAGAAACAATGACAGCTATAGTAACTGGATGACGCAGGATGCGTGTATCGTAGGTACGATCAATCAACACCCTAAAGAGGAAGATGACAGTGAAGAGCAACATCATAGGCTCGACTGGCATCGAGAGTTCCATTTGGGGCAAAAGGGCGAAATCGATAGCGAAGGGGGTAAGCAGTGCAATGGTGAGCAATCCCGTTTCGAGTTTCACCACAAAAAGATATATGGCTAATGCTGCCAGAGGAAGCATGAAAAGCCAGTTGCGATCGTGGACAATAAGCATAGAATTGGCCACAAGGAAGATTCCCGTTGCTATAAGGGCAACGAGTAGCGTCCTATTTTTATGTAGCCACTCTTTCATAGGGATAACAACAATGCTAATGAATGAAGAACTGACGGAGCAAGGCTATTCCTCATCCTTGCGGCGAGCACGGTCTACTATAAGGATAGACAACACACATACTGCCAATGCACCGAGGGTGCCTAACAGCACAACGACGCTACGTTTGGGATAGGCCTTCTTGTCGGCAGGGGTAGCCTGGTCGAGCCAAAACTTGTAACTCACCTTCTGTTCCATATCCACCTTACGTTCAGCGCGACGGGTTTGCATGGCAGCCAGCTCGGCACGTTTCATCTGCAGCAACTCGGCATTAACACCAGCACGTTGCATAGAGTCGATTTCCACCTCCATCTGGCGGCATACCCCATCCATGATAGCATATGCATCGTTGGCACGATCGGAGTGGATTTGGTGGCAAAGGGTATCATAATAGGCAGCAATAAAGTTGGCCATATTGCAAGCCATCTCAGGATCAATATCAAGTACCGACACCTGGATGCCGAGAAACTCCGTACGTTGAACAGACACATTGCCCATATAATTCTCATGCAATTTAAACAACCGATGAGGATCGTCGGAAGGGATACCATAGTGCTCCATGAGGTTAAACTTGTTGCATACAGCATTCTCCATAGCCTGCGAAGAGAGTATTTGAATTGTATACTCGCAATCGCGTTCAGCACCGTAATCCATAAAATCGAGACTATAGCGATCGGCGGTAATCGCCTTCGAGAGTCGGTTAGAGTTGGTGGGGAAAAGCACCACCGACGATTTGTATCGAGGGGTGATAAGCATAGATACCACCAAGCTGATGGCAGCCGCCACTACAGTAACGATAACCAACACCTTCCACCAACGGCGGAAGAAAAGGAGAGTGGACTTAGGATCGTAGCCATTGCCAAACGATTGGCGAGGATTGTCTTCTGTCATATTCTATTCTTTACTATTATATTGATTGCAAAAAACTCTGTTTCCGAGAAACAAGGTAGAATGATAACGACGAAAGGGGAAAATTAGTATAGAACCTCTTTAAAAAAACAACATAAGACACCTATTCATTGAAAAAAACAGATACCCTTTTCGCCCAACGAGAGAGTTTCAAAAAGAAACCGTCTCCTATCGAAGGATGGGAGACGGCCATTACTTTTTAACTAGTTATAGCGTGATTATTTTACACTCTTTTTAACCTCTTCCATGAAGGGTTTAGCAGGTTTGAATGCGGGGATATTGTGAGCGGGAACAACCACAGAGGTGTTTTTGGAGATGTTGCGACCAATCTTTTCAGCTCTTCTCTTAATGATGAAGCTGCCAAAACCACGGAGATACACGTTGTCGCCCTGAGCCATATGCTCTTTAACTACGTTCATAAATTCTTCGATGATAGCTTGGATGGCTACCTTTTCAATACCAGTTTTTACAGCGATTTCCGATACAATTTCTGCTTTAGTCATTGTCTTAAATTTTTTTATTAATTTTACTTTTTTTCTATCAATCTTGATGATGATGATTTACTTTCGATAAGAAAGCGGTGCAAAAATACAAAAAAAATTTATATTACATCATTTTACGTAATTTTTTTTGCTACAATTTGCCCTTCTATTCTTCCTAAAAATAACCCAACTATCTGTTGTTCAACAATGTGAGAAAAAAGATGTGAAATGCAAAAATTATCACCCTTATCGAAGGATAGAACATTCAAATATTGAGTTAGTTGCCAACTTTATCCACATTTTTTGAACAATTGAAGGAGTGTTTGTTACGATTCCTCCACACAGCCCATCAGATCATTCTCCATAGCATCAGTGATAGTAACGTTATAGAAACGTCCCACATGGAGCGGCTTGTCGGAACTTACCACCACTTCGTCATCGACCTCAGGGGAGTCGTACTCGGTGCGACCGATATAAAATTCGCCCTCACGACGATCAATCAATGTCTTGAAAGTGCGACCTATCTTGGCCTCATTCTTAGCTAGCGATATTTTTTCTTGTATTGCCATCAACTCGTCGATGCGCTGCTGTTTTATCTCCTCGTCGATAGGATCTCCAAGATGATAAGAAGGTGTCCCCTCTTCAGGCGAATAGGCAAACACACCCATGCGGTCGAACTGTGCTTCGGCTACAAACTGTTTCAACTCCTGGTATTCATCCTCTCCCTCGCCAGGATAACCCACAATAAGGGTTGTGCGGATGGCCACATCGGGCATCAGTTGTCGAAACTGTTGCAGTAGCGCCAACGTCCCCTCACGATCAATACCACGCTGCATCGACTTTAAGATGTTGCTATTGATATGCTGTAGCGGGATATCGATATAATTGCATATATTGGGATGACGCTGCATGACTTCGATGGCGTCGGTGGGGAAAGAAGTGGGATAGGTATAGTGGAGTCGAATCCAGGGGGCTCTCGTTTCGGTTGCCAGTCGTTCAAGCAGTTCACCCAAACAGCGACGCCCGTAAAGATCCATACCATAATAAGTAGTATCTTGCGCAATAACAATGATTTCTTGCACACCTTGTACCACCATATCCTTGGCCTCAGCCACAAGATCGTCGATAGGGCGCGACACATGTTTGCCCCGTATTAAGGGTATGGCACAATAGGAGCAACTACGATTGCAGCCCTCCGATATCTTCAGATAGGCATAATGACGAGGGGTACTTTGCAAGCGTTCCGAAGCCAACGACTGCCATTGGCTATCAACGACCGATTGGATTAACTGTTTCCATTCGTGAACGCCATAGAAAGCATCAATTTCAGGTATTTCGGCCTTCAGCTCCTTCTTGTATCGTTCAATAAGACAACCCACAGCAATGATTTTACGCGGTTTTCGACCGCGCTGCTTCACCTGCACCAGTTCGAGCAACGTGTTGATCGATTCGATTTTGGCATCACCAATAAAGCCACAGGTGTTGACAATACATATATCCCAGTCGGTACGATTACTATCGAACCGCACCTCGATGCCATTACGGCTTAGATGTCCCGCCACATTCTCTGAATCGACAACATTTTTGGAGCATCCCAAAGTTACAATATTGACTTTCATTCTTCGTATTCTACCTAACAGCATCCTGCTGTGTGGGTGGAGGATAGTTCTTTTCCGGGGAGAAAGTAATGGTTATAAAAAAAATTATTTATCGTGATTAAATAGCGAGTCGACAAACTCGGAGGCGTTGAACACTTGCAAGTCGGTCATCTGCTCACCTAGGCCGATGTAGCGCACCGGTATCTTGAACTGATCGCTGATACCAATAATAACACCACCTTTAGCCGTACCATCCAATTTGGTTAATGCAAGCGCGTTGACCTCGGTGGCAGCGGTAAACTGGCGTGCCTGTTCGATAGCATTCTGACCGGTTGATGCATCGAGCACCAACAACACTTCGTGGGGAGCATCGGGAATCAGTTTTTGCATTACTTTGCGAATCTTGGTAAGCTCGTTCATCAAACCCACCTTGTTGTGCAGACGTCCTGCCGTATCGATAATCACCACATCGGTGCCTTTGGCAAGAGCCGACTGTAGGGTATCGTAGGCCACCGATGCGGGGTCGGCATTCATACCCTGCGAAACAATGGGCACACCTACCCTTTCCGACCAAATAGTTAGTTGGTCGACAGCAGCGGCACGGAAGGTATCGGAGGCACCCAGCATAACACTCTTGCCAGCCTGTTTGAACTGATAGGCCAATTTGCCAATCGTGGTGGTTTTGCCCACGCCATTCACACCGACCACCAAGATTACATAAGGCTTTTTAGGAAGTGGTGAAGAGAAATCCTCAAATTCATCGGCATGATGTTGGTTCAGCAAGGTCGATATTTCCCCTTTCAAGATGCCGTTCAGTTCCGATACACTGATATACTTATCGCGTTTTACTCGCTCTTGGATATTGGCGATGATCTTCAATGTAGTATCAACACCCACATCGGACGAGATAAGCATCTCCTCCAGATTATCAAGCACCTCGTCGTCAACGGTCGACTTACCGAGTATAGATTTACCTAGTTTTGAGAAGAAACTCTCTTTCGTCTTGCTTAGTCCCTGGTCGAGGGTTTCTTTCTGTTTCTTGCTGAATATTGAGAACAATCCCATAATACAGTTATTAAAGAGTTATTATTTTGCAAAAATAGAATAATTTTTCAATATAGCGAAAAATATTTGGATAGGGGTTGTAGATAGGCACACTAAAAACACCCGCTTCACAGCGGGTGCAAAACAAAAGCGTATGAAAAAAATTATATTCTAATCCTTTATAATATAGCGGGGGGATTATTTCTTTTTCAGATACTCCTGCACATTGTCGGAGGGAACAATTTCCTCTTTGAACATGTAGGCGTTGGTCTTGGGCGAACGCTGCATACGGATAACTTTAGCGTAGCTTTTACCGGTAGCGGTTTTCAGTGTTGCAACAACTTTCTTTGCCATAATTCAGTCCTCTCTTCTTTAATAATTATTTAATCTCTTTATGAACAGTCATTTTCTTGAGGAAGGGGTTGTATTTCTTCAGCTCAAGACGTTCAGGGGTGTTCTTTTTATTTTTGGTCGTGACGTAGCGCGACATGCCAGGTACACCACTGGCTTTCTGCTCGGTGCATTCCAGGATAACTTGGACTCTTGCGTCTTTATTTTTCTTTGCCATTTCTTTACGTTTTCTATCGTTTTGAGGTGCAAAAGTACTACATTATTTTGAATTGACAATATTTTTTTGCAACTTTTTTTATTTCAATCATGTAATCTAGTGATTTATAGTTAATCATAAATTTCTATTCCAATCTCAATGCAGTGTCTTTGTTATCAAAAAACAGCACAAACAGCAACCGATTTTTAGAATTTTGACAACTTAGAGACCTAGATGATATTTTGTTTGTTCAGATTGCACTTTTACAGTCGTTTATGCGAAATATCTAGACTTTTTCCATAACAAGTCTGTATCGCAGAGGGGCGAGTTCTTGGTAGATATCCAACATATGTGTGCTTACTTTTTTATTGAGGATAGGATGTAAAGTTTATCGCCAACTTTCTGTATAGAGAACAAGGCATCATCTGAGCCTACGACCATTAGTGAATCTGTGTTGAAATCAATCCGTTCCAAAGGGGTTTCGTGATAAGGAAAAAATTCATTGTAATAAACAATTTTATGGTCTTTTACAAACACAATCCTATCCCCTACATCTTGCCAATAGTTGTTGATATTCACTATAGCATTGATCTCTTCCAAAGGATAATTACTGGGAAACCAATACATTGTATCCCAATCAAACCATAAGGCATCTGTAAAATTGATTGTATCGACGCCTTGATCGGCGTTGGTCTTTACGATATTATAAACATCTGGCCCAATGAAGTTGCATGATGTTATCATTGCTAATAGCATTAGCATTATCATGTTTAACCGTTTATATTTCATGACTATTTTGTTTTTTTACTTACAACGATTTTGCACACTATAATCGCGCAACCTCATATTATATTACAGTCCTATGTAAAAAATTACCTAAATAATTTCCATTAGCATGTATTACTTACCGAAAACCTTGACTGCTTCTTGCATGCGTTCGCGGACGGGAACACTGAAGGGACAACGCTCTTCACACTGTGCACAGCCTATACATTCGCTCGCATGATGCTCAAGGGCCTCGTACTCTTTCTTAACTTGTTCCGGAACGGGGTTCTTTCCTCTTGCTTGGTCGAGTAACTTGTTTACTTTGCCGATATCAATTCCTACTGGACATGGGGCACAGTGATTACAATAAGTACATTGATTACCGTTAACGCTTGCAGCAGCTTTGACGGTAGCTGATTCGGGACCACATTGGTTGCCCGCTTCGTTGGTATAAGCATCGGCAACACCTCTTTGAAGCACACTGTTAAAATCCTTTTCTTGATCGGCAGCAGTTAGGTAGTGCAGATCCTCTTGTAACTGCTCAATCGTAGAGGCACCAGCGATGGCCACAGCGCAGCAGGGTTTGCTCAAACAGTAGGCTATACACTGGGTTGGAGTGAGGGCAAAGCCTAGTGGCGATTGATCGGCTTTTAGCAAACGACCGCCACCACCAAAAGTTTTCATATTGGTGATAGCGATATGATGTTGTGTGCAATAGTCGTAAAACTCCACACGTTTGGGGTCAATACCAGGCAGCATCTCGGCATCTTTTTCCCATGGATTATGGTCGGAGGTTAAGCGGTCGAAAGCGGGGTTCATACTGAACATAATCACCTCAAATTCACCACTTTTAGCGGCTGCCATGGCCACATCGACATTATGACTACTCATACCAATATGTTGCACCTTGCCCTCCTGCTTCAGCTGACGCAAATAGTCCATCAACTGACTGTTAAGAATTGTGTCCCACTCATCCATCTTGTCTACAATATGTAGCATACCTACCTCGATATGATCGGTACCCAGCAAATCGAGCAGATCGGAAAAACCACGTTCGGCTTGCTGCCTATTGCGTGTCCGCTCATAAGAGGTACCATTCCAAAAACAGCCCACATGGCCCTGTATAATCATCCTATCGCGACGATCCTTCAAAGCATAACCTATATTGCTTCGCACCAAGGGATTAGCATCATAGATATCGATATAATTTATACCGCTATCCAAAGCCACATCCATATAGGCTCGAGACTCCTCGGGACTCATATCCTCGAAAGGACCGCAGCCTATACCAATCTCACTTACACGGAGTCCCGTCGCACCTAAATCACGATACCCCATTCGAGGATTTACAGACTCATCTACTCCGTTAGTGCAAGAGGCTGATAACAATACCATGAATGAAACTAGCAGCATCAAAGTTGCTCTTAACAATATATTTTTCAACATAATATAATAATTTGTACCCAATTTTAGGATATGCAAATATACATATTATTTTATAATATGGAGTCAAACCACGAAACATCAATTTTGAAATCTTCCCATTTATTTCCGTGCAACCATATATAGTGACTAGGAGCTCGTAGGGAACGGCCCTCCTATTTCATAAGAACAAGGCTGGTAGCACGTAGGGAACGACCCTTCTAACTCGTATGAGTGTGATGTGTTTTTAAATGAAATAGAGACGACGGAGATAAGAGCACCCCCTCTATCCAATTATCTTCTGATATGCTTTTCGAGGAGTTCCATCGGCCACATAAATGATACCACAATAGGAGAAACCCTCCCGTTCCATGATATGCTGCATAATGACATTATCGGCATGAGTGTCGATACGGATATTGTGATCAACTGAGAAGGCAAACTGTAGCAGTCGACGCATTACATTGCGACTATCGGAACGGCTGGCAATACGATGAACAACATGATAAGGGCGATCATTGTCGAGCCAGTCACCCCCTTCGATAGTAGCATACGTAGGATCAGGGCCTGCCACCAAGACAAACAGCGCAACCGCTCGATCATTGTCGAGCATCAGATAGCACTGCTGCCTCGCAATATCGTCGGCAAGCAGTTCCCGTTGAGGGTAGCCATTCACCCATTGACGAAAATTGCCACTGTTCCTCATGGTCTGCTTTGCCTCATCCACAATATCCATCATTATATCCAAATCATCGAGGGTAGCAAGGCGAATTGTAGTAGTGGTATTTATCATGGCTAGATAACTCATATATAGCCAAATTATTGTGTTGAATAAAAAAAAGGGAGCGTCAACACAATAAATAGAAACGAAAAGAGTTATTAAGAAAATTGAAATAACCATAAGAACGCACCAAACGCTCTATAAATGTCGAAATGAAACTGAAAAAGACTATTTCCTTCTTGCTGTTGATATGTATAGCTATGACTACCCCATGGTATGCTCAAGCTCAGAGTTCATATCCCAACGCCGACATCTACAAAACCGATGCCACCGTAATGTTTGCTGGCATTGAGAATCATGTGCGTGTCTATCTGAAGTCGATCAAAGAGAGCGAAGTAACGGTATCGGCCACTCCCAAGAGTGCCATCCTTCAACGGTTGGGTGTCAACGAATCGGGCGAGATTCTATACTCCGTGATCCCTAGTGTGCCTGGCGAAGTAAAGATTGTTGTCAATGCCTACGTATCGGACACCTACTACGATCTAGGGTACGAAACCTTTGTGGTGAAACCCCTTCCGCAGCCTTATATCACCATCGGATCGGCCTTCAATGGCGACGCTATTCCCCGCCAACAATTTCCCGACAGCATCGGTGTCGTCATTCCCGGCCCCTTTTTCAGCCATATTCATTTCTCCATACTCTCGTTCAAACTATCCCATAGTGGTATTTCAGAACCCCTTACTGCCGATGGAAACACCTTCACACCACAGATGCTTCAAAGCATCAAAGAACTCCCTATAGGGGAAAGTATTACACTCTACGACGTAATAGTGAAATTGCCCAGCGGCGAGACAGTATCGCTTGGGGCTACCTTCACACTGCGATAACAATTAAGGATACAATTTATTAATTCTAACACACAAAAAGCTATGATCTTAACCGATTGGGCCAAAAACCGATTTGCCAAAGACCTTTATGCTACACGTCAAACAGGCGTTACTATCGAATTGGCCGATATTGAAACAGAGACGGGGCGTCCTGTAGGCCACGCCATATGCTCGGTGGTGCTACGTCCTGAGCATCGCAATGCAGCAGGGGCAGTGATGGGCGGTGTTTTCTTCACCCTCGCTGATCTCTCTACCGCAGTAGCCATGAATATGGTGGAATGTGCTAATGCTGCCACCATCGAAGAATCGATGAAACTCCACTGGGTGACGGTGAACAGTAGCATCACCTTCATAGGCCAGCCTCGTGGCGAGGTTATCTCGGCCGAAGCCATTTGCCGCCATATGGGCGAAACCTCGTGCCTCTACCAAGTAGACATCAAAGATGGCGACTATCTCGTTGCCGAAGTAATGGTATCGGGCCATCGTCTCGACTAACGATCCCTACCCTATAGTTAAAGGCAGCAACCTTTCCTTCTTACGGAGAAAGGGTGTTGCCTTTTTCTGTTATGATAAAAAGAATCGAATATACTCTCTTCTGTTAATCAAGCAAACCCATACGCTTATGGACGGTAGTGGCTTGTACCAGTATGTCGACAAACGCCTTCATTGAATGTTTCCGATAGGCATCGCGCAATACATGGAACGAACCCGTCATCAGTCCCTCCGACCCCTCGATAGGTATAGCCTTGAGGTCGTTATGACCTTCGATAGAGGAACGACTCAGGACAGTAACCATACTACTGGTTTGAACCAACTGCAACAACGGGGTAACCTCATTGATTTCCAGTCGCGGCTGCAAGTCGATGCCACGTTGGTGACAAATCTGGTCAAGGATATTGCGAGCTTGCATACCTTTTGCTGGGAGGGCTAGTGAGTGGCGCTTCAGTTCAGACAGCGCGATACTCTTGGCCGATGCTATTGGATGACTGATACCCACCACCGCCGAGAGGCGATCATCGAAGAGGGTATGACTCTCAATATCGTCGCTGATGGTATCCGGCTTATAGCTTAGTACACAGTCAACCTCGCCCCCTTCCAACATCTCGAGCAGCTCACGCATTGTCTTGTAGTAAACCATCAAACGGATATTAGGATAAGTACGAATAAAAAGCATGATGGCATCGGAGGCCACTATCTTGAACGAATGGGTTACACCAATATTTAGGGTTCCGCAACGGAGTTGCATCAAGTCGAGCACCCTATCCTCGCAGTATTTAGCCTGTTGGAGTGTATTTTGAGCAAAGGGAAGAATCTCCCTACCCGCTTCGGTAAGGGTTACCTCATGGCTGTTGCGGTGGAAGAGTTCAACCTTGAGCTCTTGTTCGAGCGACTTGATAGTTTGTGAGAATGTGCTCTGCGTTACACACATCTTATCGGCCGCTTCCGAGAAATTCATAGTCTGTGCTGCCAAAGCAAACGCACGCAGTTGTCGTAGTTCCATATTCTTCATGTTTGAAAGTGCAAAGATAGTCATTTTTTCTCAGATAGCGTTTTTTTTGTTGCAATAATCAGTGAAAGCAGTAGCTTATGGAAGTATGGATAATTTGGTTTTGTTGACAGAACCCTATTGACTATTGGTGAAACATTTATAAAACTATTGATAAATCCCTAAAGTATGACTAATATTTGGGCTGTGAGGATGCGAAGAAACATAGTGAGGGGGTAGACAGTAGCATAGGCCACCGACGACTGGCTGTTCTCTCCAAGCGAGTTGGCGTAAGCCAAAGCGGGAGGATCGGTGGTAGCACCTGCCACCATACCTATAAGGGTAAAATAGTCGATGTGCATAACAAAACGACCTATAAAGGTGACGATGATAAGAGGAATTAACGTGATTGCCAATCCATAGAACACCCACATATAGCCCCCATTCACAATAGTAGAAACAAAGTTGGAACCAGCGCCAAGTCCGACGGCAGCAAGGAAGAGACTAATACCTACTTCGCGAAGCATCAGATTAGCACTAGTGGTAGTATAGGTAACCATCTTGTAGAAAGGTCCAAAGCGACCTATGAGGATGGCTACGATGAGGGGTCCACCGGCCAAGCCTAGTTTGACAGGCATCGGGAGTCCTGGGAACTTGATGGGTATGCTACCCAAAATGATGCCCAAGAAGATACCCAAGAAGATAGGAATAAGATTGGGATGATCCAGTTTCTTCATCTCGTTTCCTAACAAATTGGCCACCTTCTGAACGTCGGCTTCGGTGCCGAGCACACTCACTCGGTCGCCCACCTGCAGCTGCAGATCTTCGGTAGCCAGCAGTTCGATTCCCGAACGACAAATACGGGTAATATTAATATCGTAGAGCGACCGGAGATGCAAACGTCCCAGTCGCATTCCATTCATCTTGGCATTGCTTACAGCGATGCGACGACTTACAATTGGACTATCGCTGTTGGATGAGAAATCGACTGCACTACACTCTTCACCCAGCAGAGCCACCAACTGTTCTTTGCCGTTGGCACACGTTTCGCAGAGCAGCACATCGTCCGATTGCAATATCGTATTGCTGTTGGCCAACTCAATAGAGCCATCTGCATGCCTAATCTGAGCAATCACAAATGGTTGACAACCTGAGTGCACAACATCCGACACCCGCTTATCAGCCCACTGAGGATTTGTCATACGCACCTTCACCTGCATCGCTGCTTGCTCTTGTCCTTTCTGTGGCAGCACCTCCTTATCAAGATTGATACGGGCCACCCAGCGGAGCAATAACGTACTGAATATAATACCCACCACACCCAGTGGATAGGCTGCAGCATATCCCATCGCCATAGTTTCATCGGGAACACCGTGCAAATCGGCATATGTTTGCTGTGCTGCGCCCAATCCGGGCGTATTGGTGATAGCACCCGTATATATACCCGCCATTGTTGACATATCGGTTCCAGTGATAACACCTATACCATAAGTCACAGCCACTCCCAGCAACACTATAGCCACTGCCAGCAAGTTAAGGCGTAGACCTCCTTCCTTGAACGATGAAAAGAAACTGGGTCCTACCTGCAAACCGATAGCATAGACAAATAGTATTAATCCAAACTCCTTAATAAAATGGAGCGTGTTGGCTTCCACCCGCACACCTAGATGACCTAAAAGGATTCCTACGAAAAGGATCCACGTGATACCTAGCGAGATGCCGCCAATCTTGATACGTCCTAGCCACAACCCCATAGCAATGGTGATAGCAACAAAAAGGATCGCCGATCCTACTGAGGGGGTATTATATAGATTCCAAAACCAATCCATAGTATATATTATTTAGACTTTATAATTCTTTTGTCAACAATGAGCAATGCTGATGTGAGAATGCTTATTTTTTCGAAGAGAGTATCGTTTTACAAGGGGAGGGAAGAAAGAGAGGGGAATGGCATTACCCCTCTCAGTCCAATGAGTTTACACTATAACAAATTAAAACAACTAATACTATCATTCTTAGGCAACATGATGAGAAGTATCTTCTTTTCGTGTCGGCTCAACGGTATGCATGAGAGCTTTGTTCTTCAGTTCATGATCGATTGAACGAACCGTTTTCATATCGTCGATAACCCGATAAACGAAAGCGGCTACAAGGAATAAACCAATCAACGACCATACGATAGTGGCGTTAGAGATGACGAGGGTTGTTAAAATCATTGTTTTCATGATGAGTTTTTTTTAATTGTTGAACTTTTATTTCTTTTTTTCGATTGCAAAAGTACATCGGTAAACACAGTCACTGACCTCTTTGGCATTTCAAAAATCCGAATGTGGCATTCGCCTTTTCTGCATCAAACTGAGGTAAAGCGAGTTAAGAAGGCATTATCGCTAACCTTTTTTCAATATTAAAACGGGTTAGTCCCAAACTAACATCCCTTCCCTCCCCTTCGGACCTATCTTTGTGCTTCGAAAAAGGAAAAAGCGATAGTTGTATTCCACACACACTGAAAAAAAAGAGGCCATTTTTGTTTTTCCACTATCCAAAAGCTTCATTTTTACCACGCAGATTGAATTTAAAGCACAACAATTCGATATTTTTATATCGTTGTTGTTTAGACAATAAGGGCATATGAGAGCCGGGAGAATGAAAATAAATTTGGCCAGTTAAAAAAAAAGTCATATCTTTGCACTCGCTTTTCAAGAGATGAAAAGACTATACTGCGGGGTGGAGCAGTGGTAGCTCGTTGGGCTCATAACCCAAAGGTCGTTGGTTCGAATCCTTCCCCCGCTACTAAGAGAAAGCAGGACTTAACGGTCCTGCTTATTTTTTTATCCGTTTCTTTTCCGTAAAGCATCCTAATTACCTTTTGGGTATGATAGTAATATCTCCTCTCCCCCACTCAAAAAAGGGAATGGAAACTATCCTTTGCTATATATAAGGTGCTTCCGACTAATGAGTTCATTATATATATTATTGTATACATTTATATATATAGTTACATCATTGTATGGTTAGAGTTACATCATTGTATGGTTAGAATTACTTTACAGTGAACACCCTCCCTTCTTACAACAATACATTCCTTCTTTTCAGTATCTCATCAAAAAAAAAATTTGCTCTTTTATACTTCTATAAATCAACAGTTTGAAAATTATTTTATCAATTAATGCAAAAAAAATTTGGTGGTTTATAAAATTGTCGTACTTTTGCAGTGTACTAGTTAACTAATACACTACTTCATTAAACAATGTAAATAACTGAAATAAAGAGCGAAAAACAAATTATCAATGTAACAAACAAAGGCAACAAAGCACAAAAAAAACAAAATAACGGCCTATCAAGACGTTCCCTTGATGACAAAATAACAAACAAACAACAAACAAACAACAATGACACAACCCAACTTAAACCAGCGAGTGTATAAACGCTCCCCCACACAACAAAAAGAAAACAGCAATCAACCCATTAAGAAAAAGATTAACATTAACTAAGATGAACACAACAAAACGATTGATCATAACGCTGCTCGCACTAGTAGCCCTAGGCAGCTCCGTTCAAGCACAGACACTAAAAGTAAAAGGTTCCGTACGAGATCATGTAAATGAGGAAGAACTGATGTATGTGAACGTAGGACTGATGAGGACTACCGATACTGTTTTTATGCGCGGAGCCGTTACCGATGAAAAAGGAGAATTCAAGATTGAAGATGTTACTCCTGGCAACTATCTGCTCCAGGTTTCGTGTGTGGGATACCAAACCCATATCGAGAAAATAGACGTACACAACAATATATCGGACAAAATAATTGAACTTCGCCGAGGAACAGTACTAACAACGGTCGAAATCAAAACCGATAGACCTCTTTATACGATGTTAGGCGAGAAGAATATGTACAACACGAAGGACGATCCCTCAATTCAAACTGGAACTGCTAGCGATGCCTTGCAGAATGCTCCTGGTGTGGAGGTCGATGCCGAAGGCAATATTACCCTTCGTGGCGTCAGCTCGGTCGAGATATGGATCAACGACCGTCCTAGCCATATGAACGAAGAGGCACTGAAACAATACATCAAGCAACTGCCTGCCAATGCCATAGAACGCGTTGAGGTAATCACCAATCCTTCGGCCCGCTATTCAACCACTGGCGGCGTGATCAACATCGTTACCACCCAGAAAATAACTCGCAACGAACTGCTCTGTTTGGGTGTGAGAGCACGTACCTCGCCGGGCATTTCCCCTTGGGCTAGTTATGTGTGGGCCAACGAGAAAGTCGACTTCAACCTCTACGTCAACGCCGGCTATACTACCCATCGAATGGAGAACAACGGTTCGAGCCTACTCCTTGCCACTAACGGTGACACAAGCCGTTACCAAGAATTCAACACCAAGATCAATAGTCGTAACATAGGAGGCTACACGGGACTCAACTTGAATTGGAATATATCAGAGAAGAGCCATCTTGCCACTTGGCTTGGAGCTTATCCCTACTGGAGCAGCAGCACCTCCACCCTCGATATGCAGTACTTGGAGTATTTCCCCTTTAAACAAAATATGGGATATATATATACCGACAAAAACCCCAACGGATTTGGCTGGGGCGGCTACGGCGGTGCCTGGTTCGAACACCGTTTTGATACCACCGGACGCAAAGTGTCGGTAAGCTTTAGCGGCAACATTTGGAATGAGGGAGGTATAGGAACAGAATCGTTCGTATACCACGACACAACGCGCTCTTCCCTTTATCGTCGCACCAAGATGAACAACAACAACCCCTCGGGTAGTCTCTCCGTTAACTATACCCATCCATTGAAAAACGGATTTGAACTAGAAGCTGGTGCCGAAGCAGAAATGGGGAACGGTCTCGAATATCAATGTTTCGACACCCTTGCAGCTGGCAACTATGTACAAGAACAACTGCGTTCTACGGAGGGTACCGAGCGCGGCCGCAGCCTAAACGGATATGTAACGTTGCAGAAACGTTGGGGCGGATTTGCAGTCAAACTAGGACTGCGCGGAGAAGAGGACTGGAAGCACAGCGAGTGGCACTACCTGAACGGCACAGGATCAACCACCGTCGACACCAATTTCTTCGGACTGGTACCTAGCATCCACTTAAGCTATCAAACCAAAACCTTTACTAGCTATAGCATCAGCTATTCACGTCGCCACAGCACCCCTGGATCGTCGCAACTCTCCACCTTCAATCACTATGAAGACTACAGCTATTTTACCGGCAACCCCAACCTCTTGATGAGTTATACCCACAATCTCGAGGCTGCCTTCAACAAATACATTATGGGGTTCGGTAATATCGGACTCAACGCCTATTTCCGTGCCAATACCAACGAAATTGGGACCATGACCTATGTAGGAACTGCCCCCGAATATTTCGGTTCGACCCTTGTTAACTATACCCGTCCCGAAAATATCGGTAGCAGCCACACTGAAGGAATCGAAGCCAACATCACCTATCGCCCCAACGCTTTCCTCAACCTTCGCCTCAATGCATCTCTGTTTAATTACGGATACAATTATCAAGATTTCAGCGATAGCAAGTTGAGCTATAGTTTCCGCGCCAACATATGGACCAAAGTGGGTGGCTGGCTTGAACTGTTTGCCAACGCACACTATTCTTCGCCTCGTCTGGGTCTTTACAGTCTTAGTGTAGCCAACAAAGGATTCGACTTCGGTATGAGTAGCGACTTCTTTGATCGCAAATTGAGTGTCTACCTCAATGTTAACGATATTTTTGGCATGACCGAATGGGGCGAAAACACTACAGCACCCAACTATCAAACCACCGGCAGTCAGCGCTACGATAGCCGTTTCGTTAGCTTAGGTCTCACTTGGCGTATCGGCAAGATGGAACTTGAAAGCAAAGCCCGTCAAGGCGCTACCGAAGGTGCAGGCGCACCTCAAATGTAAAACAAAAAAAACAAACAGATAACAACATTATTAGTACAAACACAAAAAAACGAATAGATATGATTGAAATTAGCCATCTCGACTTCCGCTACAAACGGACTCAAGTATTCAACAACATCAACCTTCGATTTGAGAAAGGTATGATTTACGGCCTGCTAGGCGAAAACGGAGTAGGCAAGACCACCTTGCTGAAAATCATCACCGGATTACAGAATCCACAAGCGGGAAGTTGCATCGTGGACGGACAGCGCTCGTTTGACCGACTACCCGAAACAATGCAAAAGGTGTTCTTCTTGCCCGATGCAGTAGAGTTGCCTGAAGATCATACTCCAGAGAAATATTTGAAAGAGCTTTTGCCTTTTTATCCCAAATCGAGCATGAACGACTTCTACTCATTAATGCAAGAACTTCACGTAGAACCGCAGCGTAAATTCAAAGAGATGTCGTTTGGACAACAAAAGAAATCGCTGCTGGCTGTAGCCCTCTGTTTAGGCACCGACTACTTGCTGCTTGACGAACCTACCAACGGACTCGATATACCCTCGAAAGCCGACCTGCGAAGAGTGTTGAGTGGACGAATCAACGACGACACCTGTATCATCATCTCTACCCATCAGGTAAAAGATGTGGAGAATCTGATCGACCCCATCGTGATCCTCACCCAAAACGATGTGCTACTCAACGCATCGGTAGCAACCATCACAGAGAAACTCTTCTTTGAATATGGTGGTGAGCAGCGCAAGGAAGCCCTCTACAGCGAGATGCAACCCGACGGCTATATGAACGTGATGGTGAACGATAATATGGGTGAAAGCCAAATCAATATCGAAGCCCTCTTCAACGCAGTGCTTCGCAATGCCGAACAAGTCAAACGACTGTTTGCCCAACAAAACAACCCCACGCCAATGGCATAAATCTATACAACAAAATAATAATAACGATAATAAAAAACACAAATCATGAATAATACTTTCGATTTCCAACGTTTCGGTATGCTTCTGAAGAAGGATTTCCGATCCACAATAAAACAATACGGTACTTCGATATTGGTATTTATCCTCTTGCCCATACTTATGATGGCAATCAGTTTGGCACTCCACCGTCCTCACAATTGGGGCCCCGAACTTCGCGTGATGCTGATGGGCTTCTTTTTGGCAGGTGTGATGTCGATAGCACCATCGAAAATATTCCACAATGTTAATCGTGGCAACGCTGGCATCTATTTCGCCACCCTGCCTGCTTCCAAGCTCGAGAAATACATGAGTATGATGATTATATGTCTCATCATCGTACCTATCCTCTACCTAGTAGGTGCCGTCGCTGTAGATATGCTACTCTCGTTGTCCCCCCGTTATGGTTTCGACTGCTGGCTGTGGGAATCCAACCCCATATGGGAAGGGTTGCTTGCTTCTACCTCCGAAGCTAAAGAATTAGGACTCCAACATTGGAATATGGGCACAATGGTTCATTTTGCTGTCATCAGCTATATCTCGACAGCCCTTTTCTTTATGCTAACCAATACCTATTATAAGAAAAATAAGTGGGTAATGTCGATCCTCACATTGATTGCTCTCAATTTTATCGTTACCCTGATCGAAATCCCCTTTATGGGCGACGTATCCACTTTTGTAAAGAACATCTTCCAGAATGATATCAACAAAATCGATGTGTTGAGCATTTGGATGCAGATTATTGATTGGGTGTTCAATATCGGTATTGCCGTGTGGCTTTACTTCCGATTGAAAAAGATTACCTATTAACCATCTAAACACATTATATTATGGAACTATATACAGTTGAATTCCTTTCTGGCAAAGACTACATCATGCTTGGCACCGTATCGGGCAGCATTGTGAAGGCCAAGAATGTGGTAAGCGATTTCGGTCAGAGCATCAAAAACATTGTTGGCGGCGAACTGAAAGCCTATACCCGCATGATGGAGAGCGCTCGCGAAGAGGCCACCCAACGGATGATCGAACAAGCGCACAAGATGGGAGCCGATGCCGTGATAGGAATCCGTTACACCACCTCCTCCATTATGGCCCAAGCGGCCGAGGTATTGGTGTACGGAACTGCCATCCATTATAAAAACTGAAAGCTATGGAATTTAAGAAACAAAATGCAATATATCATCAGATAGCCGAACTGCTGTGCGACCGTATTATGGCTGGCGAGTGGGCTGAAGAGGATCGTATCGCCTCTATCCGCGAGGTAGCAGCACAACTGGGGGTAAACCCCAACACGGTGATGCGAACCTACGACTACTTGCAGCAAAATAATATTGTGTACAACCAGCGTGGCGTAGGCTACTTTGTGAGCGCCGGAGCCAAGAAGACAATCCTCCAAATGCGCCGCAAAGAATTTGTAGAAGAGGTATGGCCTGTGGTACGTCAACGTATCGAGGATTTAGGATTGGATATCAATGAACTGATGTCGTAATAGCCCCTCCTACCACTACATCTGAAAAAGTATTATGGTTTGATTTATAAAAAAAGACAATAAAATGAGAAAAGGTTTAGTATTCAAAGTAGCGGCCTGGATGTTGATGCTGTCAGTAGCACTGTCGGCTCAAGCGCAGCAACCGCTTAAGGTAACCACCAGCCATCTAAAAAACGGCATGAAGTTGGTGATTGTTGAGGAGCATTCAGCTCCCAAAGTATACGGTACCGTATATGTGCATGTGGGAAGTAAAAACGATCCCCTCGATGCTACTGGTATGGCTCACTATTTCGAACATATTATGTTCAAGGGAACCGACAGCATCGGCACCATCAACTGGGCCAAAGAGAAACCCATCTTAGATAGTATCGAACATCTCTACGATGTGTTGCACGATGAAACCGATCCTACCAAACGACAGCAACTGCAAATGCGCATCAATGATCTCACTCTTGCATCCTCTCAATATGCTATACCCAACGAGGTGAGCAGCATTGTAGCTTCGATGGGCGGCACTCGATTGAATGCTGGTACAGGTTACGATATGACGCAGTATCTCAACGATTTCCCCGCCAACCAATTGGAGAAATGGATGCAACTCTATGCCGAGCGATTCCGCAACCCTGTGTTCCGTCTGTTCCAGGGCGAACTTGAAGCAGTATATGAGGAAAAGAACATGTATGCCGATGGACCCATGCAGGGTCTTGTAGAAGAGATGTTCCGCGATGCCTTCGGCGAACATCCTTACGGACGTCCTATTGTTGGATACACCGAACACCTCAAGAACCCTCAGCCCTCCAGAATGCACGACTTCTACAACACCTACTATGTAGCCAACAATATGACCCTTATCATGGTGGGCGATGTCAATCCTGCTGAAGTGCAAGCTATCGCCGAACGTACTTTCGGCAAACTGAAATCGGGCAACGTACCGCAGCCGCCCACCTACACCCTTCCCGTGTTCAAAGCTGGCGACGTGAAAGAGGTAAAACTCACTCCTATCAAACTGGGTATACTGATGTGGCGCGGTGTTCCTAACAACCACGAAGATGCTACTTATTTGGAGGTCCTCTCCTCTATCCTTTCCAACGGAGGCTCTGGCCTACTCGACAAACTGATGGTAGAGCAGAAACTTCTAGGTATTCAACCCATGCTTCTCTCGCTCGAAGATGGCGGCATGAATGCCTTCCTCTATATACCCAAACTGGTAGGTCAGAAACACGAAGAGGCCGAACAATTAATTCTCGCCTGCATCGATTCGCTCCGCACAGGCAACTTCAGCGAGGAGCTGCTCGATATCGCTAAGATGGATTATGTGGTCATGCAGCAGTCGCTACTTGAAGATATACACAGCATTGCCGATATCTTCACCCAACTCGAAACAACGGGAAAAACCTATGAAGAATGGCTTGCCGATCTAGAAAAAGTACGCCATATGACAAAGGCCGACTTGATGCGCGTAGCCAACAAATATCTCAATGACGACTTCCTTGCACTGCGCTCATCGATGGGCTTCCCCGAAAAAGATAAGGTAGAGAAACCCAACTGGAAACCCCTTGAAAGCCACAACGCTAACGCCAAATCGGCCTATGCCCAACGACTGAGCAAGATACCCGTCATCGAAACAAAAGCTCAGGTAGTAGATTTCGATCGCGATGTAAAAACCACCAAGATCAACGAAGCCTTCAGTCTTTACAGCGCCCCCAACCCCGTCAACCAACTGTCGAACATCAGCATCCACTATAGCTACAGCACCTACCACGATGCCGATCTTGATAGGGCTGTCAACTACTGGAATATGCTAGGTGCCAACGAGAAAGACTTCGTTGCTTTCAACAGTCAGCTACAACGCCTTGGTGCTACGATGGACCTCTCTACCGACAAAGATGAATCGGTACTCACCATCACCGCTTTCGATGCCGACCTTCCCACTGTTATCAATTTGGTTGCTCAAAAAGTAGCCAATCCTCGCAACGACGAGAAGCAAATCAAAGGTATCATTGACGGACTCCAGTCGGAACGTCAAATGTTTGGCAGCAACGCCGAAGCATGGAGCCAAGCATTAGTTACCTATGTCATGTTCGGACAGCAATCAGAGTATCTGCGCCGCACCCCTATCAAAGAATGGAGCAAACGTAGTGGAGAAGATCTGATTGCCGAGGTAAACCAGATATTCCAATACGACGGATACGTTACCTATACCGGTAATGCCGATCCTACCCAACTGGCCCGTCAACTCGAAGCATCGGGATTAGTGAAAGAGCAATCCATCCACGGCATTGTCCCATCCCGCCGCCGCCAAGTCTACGACGAATCGCAAGTGTTTATAGTAAACAACAAACGGATGAATCAAAGCAACATCTATTTTGTAACTCCTGGCGAAGTATTGGGCTTGCGCGATCGTTCGGTAAGCAACATATTCAACAAATACTACGGACACGATATGTATAGCATCATTTTCCAAGAAATACGTGAGTTCCGTTCGTTAGGCTATACCGCCTATGCCACAGTATCGGCCGACCCTCGTCGTCGCGACAAGAGTGCCCTAGTAGGTTATCTGGGAACACAGAGCGACAAAACCATCGATGGTATTACAGCTATGACCGACCTGATGAAAGAGTTACCCGTCCGTCCCGACAACTTCCGTACCGCTCAGCAGGCACTGATTCTCTCGCAGGAGTGCGACTATATCCAGTTCCGCCATCTTCCCAACACGGTGAAGACTTGGCGCGATGCAGGATATACTAGCGATCCCCGACAAGAGATGCTCTCCGTTATCAAAAATGCTACTATGGAGGATATAGAGCAATTCTTTAACTCCAATATTAAAGGACGTCCCATCTCAATCATCATGGTTGGCAACACAAAACGTTTCAACGCCAAAGATCTAGCCAAGTTTGGCAAGATTACCGAGCTGAAAGAGAAAGACATCATAGTTTGGTAAAATACTATTTTAAACATACTCTCAAACAACGAAAACCACGCCTCACTATGGGGCGTGGTTGTTTTTTGCAGTTTCAGTCTTTTGATAATGAGCTTCACGCTATCAAAAGGTAGTATTCCCTTACTGTCAATACAATAGGCGGATACTGTGATTGAAGAGTAAAAAAAAACTCGGAATCATGGAGCCCTAAGTTCCGCTATTCCGAGCTTTTCTTATCTGAGCGATTTACTTACTCCACTGCCTTCAGCAGATCGTCAAGTTTGGGGGTAAGGATAATCTCCGTGCGGCGATTCATAGCTTTGTTCTCGGCCGAAGTATTAGGCACCTTCGGAGCAAACTCACCATGACCACTAGCCTCAATACGAGTAGGATCGATGGTAGGACCATATTTCATAAGCAGTTTCACAATCGAAGTGGCACGAAGCACACTGAGATCCCAGTTGTCTTTCACCGCGCCGCTACCTTTATAGGTTACATTATCGGTATGACCCTCCACCATGATATTAAGATCGGGATTCTCCTCTAGTACCTGAGCTAAACCCTGTATAGCCTCCATACCCTCTTTACTCACGGTCCAACTGCCCGAAGGGAACATCAGTTTGCTCTCCATCGAAACGTACACCTTGCCATCCTTCACATCCACATTAAGACCTTTGTCCTTAAAGCCCACCAACGCATTGGTGACGCTATTACGCAGATTGTTGAGTTCTCTTTCTTTCGCTTCGAGGGCGCGACGCGAAGCCTCTTCCGTTTTTTGCAGTTCGGCATAGCGTTGTTCCAATTCGTTCTGCTGTTTCTGAAGGGCTTTCTCGCGGTTGGTAGCCGCCTTCTCCCGTTCTTGGAGTGCCTTCAACTGCTTGTCGGCCTCTTGCAAACTGCGACTGGTGCCACTCAGTTTTTGGATATAATTCTCCTCTACAGTATCAAAACCAAGCTGAAGGTTACGGATTTCATCCTCCAGTTGTTTGATCATCTCTGCCTGTTCGTTCTTTAGGTTCGACATATCGGTAAGATCGGCGCTTTGCTGCTGAAACTGTCGCTGCATAGCCGCATACTCATCTTTCATATCGAGCAGTTCTTGGCGTGTAATGGCGTGCTCCTTCTTCTGCTGGTTGAGGGTAGCCTCTAGTTGTTCATATTTGCCCAAAGTAACGCACGATGAGAAGCAGAGAGTCATCAGTGCAGGGACAAAAAGGATTTTTATCTTCATGGATATTTACTTTATTACAGCTCGGCAATCTTATAAAGGATGTCCGATAGTTTGTTTTTCATCTCTAGGTCCGTACAGTCATATCCGTTGCTGATCACAGCAAAGCTGAGCAGTTCGCCCTTGGCGGTCATCACATAGCCTGCATAAGCCTTCACTCCAGTCATCGTTCCCGTTTTCAATTTCATGGTCACGGTGCTAGGTAAGTTGGGCAGCACGTTCTTGGCTGTACCAGTCTGTCCAACGATAGCCAGCGAATTGGAGAAATCTTCATAGATGGGCATATGACTCACCTGGTTAAGGAATTGGCAAAGGAAATCGGCCGTCACCCTATCATTGCGTGAAAGACCGCTACCATCCACCAAACTTACGCCAGCCGTATTGAGTTTGTTTTCGTGGAAGAAATCGTTCACCACACGAGCGCCATTAGCATAGCTTCCCTTACCGTATTCCTTGTAGCCCATATACTTGTAGATACATTCAGCATACATATTGTTGCTTGTAAGATTCGTATACTTGGCTATAACATAGTAGGGATTAGAATAATGTTCTTGGATGGTAGTAAGATTGCTCGTACGAGAATAAACCTCCGATACCGCACTCGTCACATTGATATTCTTTTCACGAAGGTAGAGGGCAAACTGTTCGGCACAACGAGCAGCAGGATTGGGGAGCGATGCACGGATGGGGAAGCGCGTTTTACCTGCAGGCACCGTACCTCTACAAAGTCGTACGGGATTAAAGGGGTCGCCATACACAATCACATTATCGCCACTATTGGCATCGGCAATACGCACCTCGTTCTGGTTACGAATGCTCAGTTGTTCGGGCGATGTACCTGCTATCTCGGGAAATCCTTTCTTATTTTTGGAGTCGAAATAGATAAAGTACATATTCTCGTGGAAATTGAGGCCACACACACCGCTAGCATAATAGTTACCAATATCGCCATACTGCCAACTATCGTGGAGTGGTGCATTATCGAAAATGGTAGCATCGTAGCATATCTTGCCATCAATACTCTTGATGCCAACCGTCTTGATGTCGTGAAGCCATGCGGCAAAAATACTATCGGGACAAGTGTTGCGATAGCGATAGGATCCCAACAACGGATCGCCACCTCCTATAATATAGATATTACCGTGTAGCACTCCATTATCATCGATTTTCCCATCGTAAGCAAGGGTCGTTTTGAAACGGAAATCACTCCCCAACGTCTTGAATCCTACAGCAGTAGTGAACAATTTGGTGAGCGAACCAGGTATAAGCGAACGATGTGCCTCGTAGGTATACACCACCGAATTGTGAGTCACATTGTGCACACTAACGCTCAGCGAGGCATGAACCATCGAAGGATCGTCGGCCACTTTGTGAACGGTCTCGTCGAGCACGGTGGTACCCTGAGCAAATGTAGCAATAGGAAAGGCTATAGATAGCAGTAGAATCGATATGTATGTCTTTATGTTTCGCATCTTTTTTGGTGTTTATAATTGGGAAAAGTACGTACTTGACGACTTATCACATTATTATATTACGCCAAAAAACGAAAAATATTGTATGCCTTAAGGGAATTGATATCCAAAAAAGATGCTAGAGGTTACCTATAGGCTATGATTAATCTCATCAATACGGTCTAGCAACGCCTCCTTACCATACTTGTTTACCGACGATGTAAGGAATATCTCAGGCAGCGGATCCCACTGTTCGCTTAACGTTTGCTTGTAGGTATTCAGGTTTTGCGCCAACTCGCGCTGTTTCTGTTTATCGATCTTAGTAAACACAATGCTCAGAGGCACCTGGTGTTCACCCAAGAACTGAATAAACTCCAAATCGATCGCCTGCGGAGGGATACGAGAATCCACCAATACGAACGTGTTGATCAGTTGCTCACGCTTCAGCATATAATCCACAATCATTTTTTGCCACTGCGACCTATTGCTCTTCGAGGTGCGGGCATAACCGTAGCCAGGCAAATCCACTAGATACCACTGATCGTTTATCAAAAAATGGTTAATCAGTTGCGTCTTTCCTGGTTTCACACTTGTCTTAGCCAAGTTGCGGTTGTTGGTGAGCATATTGATAAGCGACGATTTGCCTACATTGCTGCGGCCAATGAAAGCATATTCTGGCAATCCCGTGTCGGGACATTTGCGGTAATCACTATTGCTTACCACGAAAGTGGCTGTCTTTATCTCCATAGCAGGGTGTTGATCATTGAGGGTTGATAGTAAGGTAAACGAACAAAAGGGGCTTTTATTGTCCCCATCTCAAAGGAGAGGGTGCTCCACTCATAGAGGGCTTATCTCCCCTTTAGGTAACCTCTAAAAATTGCTTCAATGTGATTTTGGAGAAGATGCATAAATCAATCCAAAAGCACTGAAAGTATGGTTATTATTATTCCTTTTCATACGTGGAATTTTTAGAGGTTACCTTTAGTCGTCGCTCTTTTTCTTGCGCTTGGGCAGCGGTATGTTACTCATCATCTGCTGGCGACGGGCTTTGCGCTGAGCTTTCCGTTCCTCTTTGCTCCTCTCGTCTCGTACCGATTCCGAACGCACGCGGGCTTTCTTCATCTTCTTCAAGTTAAGCATATTGCGGCGTTCTTCTGGATCATCGTTCCGATGGTTGCGCCACCACGGTAGTCGCCTCAGATTGATACGGAAAAGATGCTTCCTATCAAACAGGCTGTTTTTCTCGTCGTAGGTTTCAAAATAACGGCTCCGTTTTTCGGGAAAGATATCGGCCAACTTGACCATAATGCCAGTATCTTCGGTATCGCCAAACTCAGCGTTGAAGGTGCTACCGAAAGTACGGAGCGTAGGACTGAGATTCATATATGCACCAAAAAGGGGAGGCACCATTACGTTCCGCTGGCGTGCCTCGTGCTGCAGTATTTTGAAATCATCCTTATAGTTGTTGGCATTGAGCACCCGGGCCATCTCGTTTAAATCCACCTCCATATGGAGTGGTTCACGGGGCGTAACCAATCCTTCAGGATCAGGGAAATGTTTACGGAGGAAGCAAAACAAGAGTGATTTAATATAGGAATCCATGCTAGCATAAGTAGTCAGTTTCCCCATAAAATAATGGGTTTCGGGCACCTCTACACCCACAGCACCCAATCCATCCCATAGATTGTCCAGCGAATACATTCCCTTACGCAGGTTCGTGCTTGGCTGATAGGCAGGCTGAACCCATGCACGAGCCATCTCGATGGTGTAGGGCAGGTAATTCTCAATGAACTCCTCACTGTATTCAAACATATGCGACATCGGAGTGAGGAATTCTCCCTCCTCGTTGCGATACATATTCGTACCATGAATAAAGCGGTAGCCGCCCACAATCTCCTCCTCTACTGGATCCCACACAATCAGTTGCTTGAAGCAATAGGGATCGGGCAGCATATCGTACTCATCAATATCGACAGCCTTTCCCGTTCCACCCCCCTCCGAGGCGAACGATAGTTCGCGCAATCGGCCAATCTCTTGCATCACGTTGGGCGACCTATGGGCCGTAGTAACATATATCTCCTTATTGCCATAATTGGTTTTGCGAAGAAAATGGCGATGCGACAGTTCCTCTTTCAGAATGGCTTTATCAACGGGGGGACGAATATACGAGAGATCCATGATGTGATAATTTAAAAAGTAGGTTTTAATGATATTACAAACGAAATAGATGATACGATGATATATGAATGGATGGCGTCGACGTTGCGGCGTTACCGTTTTTTCTTTTTTAGGTAACCTCTAAAAATTGCTTCAATGTGATTTGCTCCGTTGAACGAAGGAGTATAGCGGGCTATATGACTGAGTGAAACTGAGCAAGATGCATAAATCAATCCAAAAGCACTGAAAGTATGGTTATTATTATTCCTTTTCATACGTGGAATTTTTAGAGGTTACCTTTACAACACTGCTCCTTGCCATTGAAGGCTGAGGGGTAAAGGGCACATCGGGATTCTCCTTCAATTGGTACACATAGTCGTGCATCATCGCAGCCCATTCCCTAGGGGTATATCTCTCATCGAAAGTGCTGTACGGGATGGGAGGACCAAAAACCGCACGGAACCGTTTGCCCCGCTGAGCAAAAAGTTCCGATGGGAGCAGCGCCATCTCCAGATTGAATTTAAAGCCCAGCCATTGGCGCAAACGGGCAATAGCATAGAAGCGTTTCCGATTCTGAGCATCGAAAAACACCGGAACGATATCGCGCCTATACTTCACCGCCATCTTGATGAAAGTGTGCTTCCACTCCAAATCTTGAATCTTGCCATCAATCTTCCGAGAGCAAGCCCCCGCAGGAAAGTAAAGCAGCGCATTCTCTTGGGCAAAAGCCTCCCTGATGCCGTTGGCGGTAGTCGTAGTGTTGCGGTGCACCAAATCGATAGGGATAAACACAGGGGCCAAACCCGGCAGCGCCATCAGGAAATCGTTGACGGGAAAGCGGATATCCTCACGCCTCTCCCCCACCACGCTGATCAGCGCCATCCCATCGGCACCACCCAGCGGATGGTTACCCGCAATGATAGGATAGCCCTCCATAGGGATCCGTTCCGCATGTTCCACCACCATATCGATGTCGAGATACTGCAGTATCGCTTTAGCGAAATCAACCCCCTCGCGGTCACGATAATGATAAATACAATAGTTTATTTCATCTACATGGAGGAGTTTGCTGAGCCATCGCACCACCCACCGAGGGGCCTTGATGCCCTTAGCAGCCAATATTTTTCCCATATCGATATGCTGTGGGGAGATAGTATTGCTTTTCGTTTCTCGATCCATAGAGTGGTTCTTTTTTTTAAGGTAACCTCTAAAAATTGCTTCAATGTGATTTTGGAGAAGATTTATAGCAGATT
>JAUNHX010000014.1 GCA_030523765.1 Bacteroidales bacterium
TCCCGCTCCCGTTGAAGAAACTCCTGCTCCCGTTGATGAGGCCGAAGTAGCGAGTCCCGCAAAGGATGAAACCCATCCTTTGGATCGTTTCATGAACGAAGAAACGAAGGAACAGCCGACTCCCGAACTTGAGCCAGTCGAGACGCCCACTCCTGAACCAGTTGAGACTCCTGAACCTGAACTGGTCAACGACAAGGTGGAAGTAGCTACCGAATCGGACCAAGCACTTGATGGACTCAAGGCTCTCGAAGAGTTGCAGTCGGTTCCCTCTGAACCTACCCATCCTTCGAGCGAGAAAAAAGAGAAGAGTGGTAAGAAGAAACATCACCTCTGGCTGTGGATTGTATTGCCGCTCCTCCTCGCCTTCTTAGCTGGTGGCGGACTATATATGTGGAAGAGCGGTCAACTCAGTTCTCTCTTCGGCAACAAGAACCAACAATCGTCCAATATCGACATCGAACAGATGGTCACTAGCAGCGAGGGTAGCGAATCCTCTACTGCTACCATCGACGATGCTGAGAGTGGCGAGATTTATGGCGACGAAGCTGAGGCCAATATCACCGATGCTGAGACTACCGACCTTTCTACCGATGAGGAGGTAACTGCTAACGACGAACAGAGTGTCGAACCTACTAAACCCACAACGGCTCGGGCTACAAATATTGATAATCTTAATCCTTATACCAATGTCTTTACCTTCTCGACCGAAGGTCTCATCTTCAACGATAACGAAGTGGGTCAAAATACCTCTCAGTTGATGGAGACGATGGACAGCTATATCACCAATTTTGCTAACACCCGTCGCTACAGCGGTGCTGTCGACTTGCTCAAAGAGGAGGTGCGCCACTATGCCTCTACCCAACTGGGTAAGAGTCTTCAGGGTGAGGAGGGATTCCTTGTTCAGCGTATGATCCCCAACAACGATTTTGTCCGCAACTACAATATGGAGGCTCTGAAAAACCGCAAAGCCAACCGCAGCCGCTGTAAAGTACAGACTATGCTGATGGATGGTCAGCTAGAACAGCTACTCCAACAGGTGGTTAGTCAGAACGATATCGAGCAGGATGCCCTCAAGGCTGCTGCTCCTCGTCCCACTACCCCTGTAAGCACAGCCTCCTATAGCAGCCACTCCAAACGGGGCTACGACTGTATTGCTGGCTTCTTCGTCACCAAAGCCTATGCCGATCGTATGGCCACCAACTTGAAAAAGAAGGGCTGCGATGCCTATGTCATCGAGGTCAACCAGGGCTACTACGTCAGCATGGGTAGTGCCGAAAGCCGCACTAAGGCTGAGGCGCTCTATGCCCATCTGAAAGAATGGTATAAAGGCGATATCTCTATCAAGAAATTCTAATCTTCCTAGCTGCTATCTATGGGTAAAAACAAACTACAGCGCTTCGCCGAAAATCTCACCTTCCCCAACCTCTTCCAGGTGCCCTACGATGTACTCGTCAACGAGGGTTTCGAATGGAGGGGGCGTTGGAACGAATGCTTCGGCAACTCTAACCCTATCACCCTTGAACTGGGATGTGGCAAGGGTGACTACACCATCGCACTAGCTCGTCTCCACCCCGACCGCAACTTTGTAGGGGTTGACATCAAAGGGGCTCGCTTGTGGCGGGGCGCTAAGACAAGCAACGAGGAGCAGATGCACAACGTGGCTTTTCTTCGCACCAAGATCGAACTGATTGACCGTATGTTCGCCCCCAACGAGGTGCGTGAGATATGGGTCACCTTCCCCGATCCGCAACCCAAGAAACCCAACAAGCGACTGACCTCGCCCCGTTTCCTCAACACCTATCGTCGCATCCTAGCTCCTAACAGCATTATCCATCTCAAAACCGATAGCCAGGAACTCCACGAATATACCCTCCACGAGGTGATCCCTCAAGGGGGCCATCAGCTACTCTTCCATACCGCCGATCTCTACCACGATCCCTATCAAGGAGAGGCGAAGATGGTGCAAACGTTCTATGAACAGATGTATCTCTCAGAAGGCAAACCTATCACCTACCTCACCTTCCAACTCGGAGCCGAAGGGGTAACACATGAAACCACTCAAATGGAAAACGACAAATAAAAAATATAATTAATAACTTAAATTCTTTATCATTATGTCAGGACATAATAAATGGTCTAAGATCAAACGCGCCAAAGGAGCAGCCGATGCTAAGCGCTCCAAGCAGTATTCCAAGATTTTGAAAGAAGTAGCAGTAGCCGTACGTGAAGGCGGTCCCGACCCTGATGGCAACCCCCGTCTGCGTCTGTTAATCCAGAACGCTCGTGGATGCAACATGCCTAAGGATACCCTGAACCGTGCTATCTCTAAAGCCTCTGATAAGGATGCTGCCGCTATGCTGGAACTCACCTTCGAGTGCCACGCTCCTCACGGTATCGCTCTCTTCATTGAGTGCCTCTCCGACAACAATATGCGTACCGTTGCCAACGTACGTAGCATCATGAACAAGTTTGGCGGCACCATGGATCAGAATGGTAGCCTCAGTTTCCTCTTCACCCGCAAGGGTGTCTTCGTCATTCCTCGTGCTAATGTCACTATGGATATCGAAGAACTGGAGATGACCCTTATCGATGGTGGACTCGAAGAGATGGAGGTCGATGACGACTACATCACCCTTTATACCGCCTACGAGGACTTCGGTAATATGGTGAAAATGCTCGACGAACTGAAGATAGAGTGCGAGAGCGCCGAACTGCAGCGTATCCCCAACGCCACCCGCTCGCTTGACGAGGAGAACACTCGCAAGGTGCTCAAGGTGATCGATATGCTTGAGGAAGACGACGACGTTACCAACGTATTCCACGATTTGGAAATCCCCGACGATTTCGAGGAATAGTACCCTCTCTTGTCGAAGCAATAGGAGCGATCACCCCCATCCTCTTACCCTCTTGGCTCTGTCCAAAAGGGTGTTGGCGGGGTCCTTCCCTTCTATTGCTTCTTCTTTTTAATCTTTCAGTATGAAACTCTATCTCGTTCCAACCCCTGTAGGCAATTTGGCCGATATCACCTATCGCGCTATCGAGGTGTTGCAGCAGGCCGACCTCATTTTGGCCGAAGACACCCGTACCTCGAGCAAACTGATGCAGCACTACGGTATCACTACTCCTATGCAGTCATACCATATCTTCAACGAACACCAAACGCTCCAACGGGTTATCGATCGACTCTTGGCGGGTCAAACCCTTGCCCTCATCACCGATGCAGGTACCCCCGGCATCAGCGACCCAGGATTCCTACTGGTGCGTGAAGCGGTACAACACGACATCCCTATAGAAACACTCCCGGGTCCTACCGCCTTTGTCCCCGCCCTTGTCAATTCGGGACTTCCCTGCGATCAGTTCACATTTATCGGTTTCCTCCCTCATAAGAAAGGACGCCAAACGGCTTTGCGATCTCTCGCCAACGAGCAACGCACCTTCATACTCTACGAGAGTCCTTTCCGTTTGGTCAAAACGCTTGAACAACTCATCGAGGTGCTTGGCGAAGAACGGCAAGCGTGTGTCTGTCGCGAAATCAGCAAAATCCACGAGGAGAATGCTCGGGGTACCCTCCGCCAACTCCATTCTCACTTCAGCCAGGGCGAGGTCAAAGGGGAAATTGTTATAGTGGTATCAGGGGCACAGATGTGACATCTTGGCAGAACAACAGCGTGTGGCACACCAATCGATAGCCCTCTTTTCACGATTGCATTTGTATAAAAAAAGTAAACATATATATATTATGAAAGGCAATATTAATGTGCAGACTGAGAATATTTTCCCAGTCATCAAGAAATTCCTCTATTCTGACCAAGAAATCTTCCTTCGTGAAATTGTATCGAACGCTATCGATGCCACTCAGAAACTCAAAACCCTCTCTTCCATGGGCAAAGTGGATGGTGAACTGGGAGACCTCACCGTCGACGTGGTGGTCGACAAGAAAACCCTCACCATCAAAGACCGTGGTATCGGTATGACGGCCGATGAGGTGGAGAAATATATCACCCAGATTGCTTTCTCAGGTGCTGAAGAGTTCCTCGAGAAATATAAAGACAAAGGGGAGAACCTTATTGGCCATTTCGGTCTGGGATTCTATAGCGCTTTCATGGTGAGCGACAAAGTGGAGATCATCACCAAGTCTTACACCGATGCACCAGCTGTTCACTGGGTCTGCGATGGCTCCCCTGAATATACCATGGAAGAGAACAAACGTACCGAGCGTGGCACCGACATCATCCTCCATATCTCCGACGACAGCAAGGAGTTCCTTGACGAACACCGCATCGTCGACCTCCTCAAGAAGTATTGTCGCTTCATGCCTGTGGCTATTCGCTGTGGTGAAGAAAGCGACTGGGTTGACAGCGAGACCGAGAAAGATAAAGATGGTAACCCCAAACGGGTAGAGGTTAAGAAACCCCGTATCATCAACAACACCGAACCGGCATGGACCAAACGCCCTACCAACCTCACCGATGAGGACTACAAGAAGTTCTACCACGAACTCTACCCCATGAATTTCGAAGATCCTCTCTTCCAAATCCACCTCAATGTTGACTATCCTTTCAACCTCACGGGTATCCTCTATTTCCCCAAGGTGCGTAAAACTATCGATCCCAACCGCAACAAGATTCAACTCTACTGCAATCAGGTCTTTGTTACCGACAGCGTTGAAGGGGTGGTGCCCGACTATCTGATGCTCCTCCATGGTGTCCTCGATTCGCCCGATATCCCCCTCAATGTGTCGCGTAGCTATCTACAAAGCGATCAGCAGGTTAAGAAAATATCGCAGCATATCAGCAAGAAGGTAGCCGACAAACTGGAGCAGATGTTCAAGGACGATCGCAAAGACTTCGAAAACAAATGGGACGATATCCAGATTTTCATCCAGTATGGTATGCTCACCGACGAGAAATTCTGTGAACGCGCCATGAAGTTCGCTCTCCTCAAAAATACCGAGGGTCAATTCTTCAGCCTCAAAGACTATCGCGAAAAGATTGCCCCGCTGCAAACCGATAAGGATAAGAACGTTATCTACCTCTACGCCACCGATGCTACTGAGCAGCACGCCTATATCGCTAAGGCCAAGGAGAAGGGATACGATGTCCTCGTTATGGACAGCCCCCTCAACAGCCATTTCCTCAACCTACTCGAACAGAAAGGTGACAAGAGCCGCTTCGTCCGTGTTGATGCCGATGTGGTAGAGAAACTAATCGCTCACGAAGACTCCATCCCCTCCAAAATGAGCAAAGAGGAGCAAGATAAACTCAAACCCATCATCGAAGGAGAACTCGACACCAAGAAATTCACCGTTATGATGGAGAGTCTCGAAAGCTCTGACCAGCCCATGACCATCACCCAAAACGAGTTCATGCGCCGCTATAAGGAGATGAGCGAAACCAGTGGTGGTATGAATTTCTACGGCGATATGCCCGAAAGCTACAACCTCGTAGTCAACACTAACCACCCCCTAATTGAACAAATACTTAACGATACCGACGAAGCACATCAGAAACAGCTGGTACACCAACTCACCGACCTCGCTTTACTAAGCAATGGTCTCCTCAAAGGTGAAGCTCTCACCAACTTTATCCAGCGCAGCGTCGATATCATAAAATAAACTGGTTATAGGTTATTGGTTATAGGTTATAGATTATTTGGTATTGGCCAACAGTAAACTAAAATCATTTGCTTCATTGACCTCATTAGTCTAGCAGCTTTGCTGCATAACCATAGACCATCAACCAACCTATGTAGCCCTCTATAACCTATAACCACTAACCAATAACCTTTCATATGCGCCGTCAATTCATCCTTTGGCTACTCTTAGCCTCCGCTGCCACCCTCACAGCCCAGTCGATACCTCGGGGACTGCAGTCGGTGGGTGCTATCCCCGACGATTTCAAATGCACCGCCCGTCAGTGGTATGAGAGTAGACCTTCCCTCTATCCTTACGGCCACATCCACCATTATTCTATTGGCGACACCCTAATGCTCCATAGCTGTCAGCTAGCCAATATGCTCAGTTCGGGGCGTTGCCTATACGGCGATCCCCTCAGCCAGTGGGTCGAGCAGCAGACAGCCCTCATGGGGGCCGACAGTATCCGCTGCTATCTCTATCGCGATACGCTGCCGAGCCACGCCCAGCTCTATCTCCAGCAGGTGCTCCTCTTCAATCCCGAGCTACTGTTGCGCAGTCAAGCCGAGGTCAATGCTTCTCTCGCCGCTGCCTTAGGCAGCAAACACCTTCCCCTTGCTACCGACAGCACCATATTCGTACAGCTGCAGCAGCTAGCACTCCTCGAGGTGACCCGTCAGCAGCTACTCACCACTCCCACCCTTCCAACTTATGAGCCGCGACGGTCTATCGCGGACAATCAACGTATCGCCTTCATCACCCCTCGTTATCACGTCATCAATGCCCTCAACCAGTTCGTTCCCCGTCGCAGCTACCGTCGGCAACAGCAACTCAGTGGCGATGTAGCAGCGGTATGCAAAGCTGCAAAGGTTGATCTCGTCGATATGAGTGCCACTCAACTCCGCACTGCCACCAACGATACATTCTATAACGACTATACCCTTCTAGCCGACTGGCATATAGCCATCCAGCATCAGCATGCTCCACAGGGTGACACCCTCTTCCAACAACTCTTCCAGCGACTCGACTGCTCAGAGGTACTCGTCGTCGCTGTCGACAACGACGAGGGTCGTGTGGCTCGTATCCCTTGGATGGCTACCCTCCTCGGCACTATCTATGCCCCAGCCACCATCGGTGCCGCTACCCATATGTTCTCTCATGTGGAACAGACCACCATCAGCAGTGCCCGATACCACGCAACTTCGGGCTACTGTATTGACTCCCTCTCTCATGTCTATCCTCTCAAGGACGAACATGACTATCTGCGTGCTACCCTCTACGATAACCTCACCATCTCACAGCCCAACCCAGGCTTTATGGGTGGCCGTTTTTACCTCCATATGGGTATCGACCTCGCCACCCCGGGTCTCGGCAGTTGGCTAGGGCGAAGTCTCACCGACGGAAGGGCCCTCCGCCCCTTTGAGATCAACCCTGCTGTAGGCATCGAATATAGTCTGAGTCGCCATTGGAGTTTCGCCCTCGACGGCGAGGGCAACCGTACACGCCTCTTCCTCAGCAGTCAACAGTACGACCTTAACAGTTGGTACGATATGTGGCTCCTCAATAGTAGCGTCACACTCCGTTACTACCGTCATCCATGCCCCGCCCCCGTAGGCGGCTACCTTGGTGCCGGCATCACTATGACTCACCTCCAACTCGTGGAACCCGACCGCATACTACAAACCCAACTGCAATCCAACCGTCTCGACGACCTCTATGGACTCCGTCTCCTCTGGGGTCGCAACTATATGCACGGTCGCCACTGGCTCGTAAATTTCAGCCTCTCCTACGATTTCCCATTCCTCTCTACCATCCGCTTCTTCATCAGCGACGATCCCTCACGTCCCTTCTTCCGCCCCGACCCCGAATTAGCCTCCGTCGTTGCTGCCGATGTTTGGTACCAAAACTTCTTTTCACTGGGCGTCAAAATAGGATGGATGCCTTAGAAATTTCATCAAATCTATTCACAAATACCTAATAAATCTATTGAGTGTATTGTCTACACTCATTTTTTTACATCTAGTAAAGGAGTAACTGTAAAGGATTTACTGTAAACTATAAATCCTTTACAATTATCGAATTACAAACTACCCAAAGATATACTACCAAGACATTCAACTAGTGTAGAATTATAGATTTTTTTACAGAAATATTCATAATTACAAAAAAAGTATTATCTTTGCAGCCGAATAAAAACAATACTAACATTAATAAGACATCCAATGAAAAAAGTATTATTTTATCTAGGAGTGGTTTTACTCTTCGCTGCATGTAATGTAACTGAAAAACCTGAACTACAGGAAGAAAAAGCAAATGTCACGGTCTGCATCAACGACTTCGAACTTATCCAAGAGCCTATGACTGGAGGCAAAGCATCGGCCGACGAGGCTGTCAAAAAAATCAGTTTTGCTATCTTTAAGGCAAATGGCGACTTGGAATACTCTACAACTCAGTCAATAGAGGATTCGTCGTTTGGCACCATAAACTATCCACTCTATCAGGGTGAATACACGCTGGTGGCGGTAGGTCATAGGAGCAGTTTGGGTCATGCTACGATCCAGTCTCCTGCACTGGTAACTTTTCCCTCTAACTATCTTACCGATATCTTTGCAAAAGTACAACAGCTGAGTGTAACATCCACTAGTCCGAAGACTGTCCACATGGAACTTGATCGCGCGGTCTCTAGATTTACTATCTCTCCTCTCGACACCATCCCTAGCAATGTGTATTATATCAACTTCGAATTCAGTGATGGTGGCTATACACTGAACCCGGCAACGCTGCTCTCCCCCTCGTCGACAGGCTACACCCACACGATCACCGTACCTATTAGTGCTCGTGGCACACAAACAGAAGCAACCCGCTTCATCATCCTCAACGCAGAGGAACAGACGATGGATATAACTGTAAGTGCCAAAGATTCTTTGGGTGTGAACATAGTGAGTCATACCTTTGAAGACGTGACCATGCAAAGGAACCTCCAAACTATAGCAAGAGGGCACTTCTACTCCACCACTGGATCCACCACGTTCACCTTCAATAACACTTGGCTGGAAAACGATACTATCTATTTCTAAAAAAGTTGCAACCTTTTAATTAATGTTAATAGGGGGACTTATCGATAAAAAAATATTGGCATATGGATAAAAATATGTAATTTTGCACCTCGAATTTCAATAAAAAAAAGGACTTTAACAATGAACAAAAAGACCCTACTCACAACGGCACTGCTTCTTACGGTACTGCTGTATACAGGTGTAAACAAAGCATTTGCAGGTAATGTAGATTTGAAAAAAGCACGCCAAGTGGCCGCCTATTATATGGGTGTACAGACTGGTCAAAAATCGATGACAGCCGACGATATGGTACTGGTATATACCATCGACAACACTGTTGCCAATATTCCAGCCCTCTATTTCTTTAACTCTAACAACGGTGGCTACGTCATCGTTTCGGGTTCCGACTGTATGGAGCCCATTATCGGTTACTCCACCGAGGGCACCCTCGACGCTAACCGTCCGTTACCTCCCGCTATGCAATGGTTTCTAAACGATTATACCCGTTTTATCGTTGATGCTCAAAACAGCAAGGCTGTAGCTTCAGCTCCCATCAAGGCTACATGGGACGAGGTGCTGAACCAAACCATCGCTGAACCTAAGGATGGCGAGAAAACGGTATACAAAACCATGAAGTCGATCTGGGATCAGAGCGAGCCTTATAACAATATGTGTCCTTCGGTTGGGGGCGAACGCTGTCCCACCGGCTGTGTAGCTACGATGATGGCTCAGGTACTCCATTACTGGAGATACCCCTATGTAGGTAAAGGTCAGGTGTCGTACGACTGGAATGGTCAGACACTGAGTGCCAACTTCGCAGAGGCTTACTACAACTACGACATCATGGTGGACACCGTTCCTTATAACAACTATGGTGTATGCACCCTGAACCAAGATGCTCAGGATGCTATCGCTCTTCTGAACTACCATTGTGGTATCGCTGTACGTATGTCGTACGCAGTAGAAGGTAGCGGTGCTGTTACTAGCCAATATCTGTCGCGTGCTATGCGCACCTACTTCAAATACCCCAGCACGGGTCTCAAATATCTGGAGCGCGACAAAGACTTCCGTAACTACACTGGCACTCCCAACGCTATGGATACGCTGTGGAGAGACACAGTAGCTAACGACATTATTAAAGGTCGCCCTGTATGCTACGACGGTACCGATATTGCTAGCACAGGAACCCACGCAGGTCACGCTTTCGTTGCTGAACGCTACAACTCGAGCAATGGCCGTATCTGGTTCAACTGGGGTTGGAGTGGCTATGGCAACGGCTGGTTCAACGTTATCACCGCCCAAATGGGCGCTATGGGCTACACCTTCACTAGCTACCATGGTGCACTGGTAGGCCTAGAGCCTCCTGCTGACACCCTTGCTGCTCGTGAGGTGAGCATCCGCGATGTAGAGCAGTCGCCCGTCGAACTGAGCGCTATCTATCCTAACCCTGCTTCCGAATATGTGATAATCCCCTTCGAACTCCGTGAGACGAACAGCGCTATGCTGCAGATCTTCTCGATTGATGGTCGAATGATTGAGGAACGTACCGTAATGGCTGGTCAGAACCAGATAGAACTCAACGTTCGTAACTATGCTAAGGGCATGTATGTGGCCCGCCTGAATGGCGTTGCCCGCAAATTCATGGTCAACTAGCCTAAAGTGATTGAGATAAACACAAAGACGTGCTACTCGGAGTAGCACGTCTTTTTTTTTACCATTTACTGATAGGCTGCCACGGAGTAGTTTCCCAAAGGACCCAGAAGACCCGGAAAACAGTAAACGGAAACGGAAAACCAAAAAAGGGCCTTGTGATAACACAAGACCCTTTAAACATTGTAAGGGGCTCTCAAACGAGAACATCCTAACTATTCTTCTACGATAGCACCCGTGGGGCAAGCGCCAGCGCAAGTACCGCAGCTGATGCAAGTATCGGGGTTGATCGAGTAGATGTCGCCTTCGGAGATAGCTCCAACGGGGCATTCGCCAGCGCAAGTGCCACAAGCAACGCAAGATTCAGTGATTTTGTAAGCCATTTTCTTTTTACTTTTAGGGATTAATATTAATTTGCAAAAGTACTACTTTTCTTCATTCTAGCAAGCAAAAGAAGATATTTTTTTTGGCATTTTATATCAAATAGTTAATTTACAGCATGGTAAAGGATTCTTCTTCTATCTGATATAGGGGGCTGTAAGCTTTGTTTTTTGGCTTTAATGTTATCAAAAAAAAGTATTTTGCCTTTTTTTTTGCCTCTCTGCTACAATAAAGGACATAATCGTAATATAAATAACTTATATACAATAATATAACACCAAACGCCACGATAGGTGTGAGATACTCTAACCATGGCGTTCTTTGGGATAGCACAGTATCAATGACTGATAGCGAGGAACTGTGCTATAGATATAGCTAATAAAGATTGCTATTAATCGATGCGAGAGGCTTTGCGAAAGGTACGATTCCAACGGAAGCGATGACCGTTGAGACGATCCTTGTCCCTACTGGTGATAACACGGGTGGCCTTGCCCGAGATATGATCTTCGGGAACGAAGCCCCAATAGCGGCTGTCGGCACTATTGTGACGGTTGTCGCCCATCATCCAATAGTAGTCCATCTTGAAAGTATAGGTGGTGGTAGGCTCACCATTGATGAGGATCTGGCCGTCGCGGAGTTCAACAGTATTTTTCTCAAACACCTCGATGGCGCGGCGATAGAGCGGTAGATTATCGGATGAGAGGTCGATAGTCATCCCCTTAGCAGGGATGAGAACGGGACCATAGTTGTCGACAGTCCAGTTGTAACTGGGAGCATGGGGAAAGAGCGACCTTGAGCCACGGATAGATATGATGGGGAGCACTTGTGCTACATTGGGATCTTTAGAGAGTTGTTGGTATTCGTTGGCAGTGAGGGGAAGGGTATAGTACTGCGAAGCCTGCATAAGATCGGCCTCGGAGAGACCCATAGCTTGGAACTGAGCGGTAAGCTGGCTGAAAGCTTCAGAGATTTGCATATCGCGCTGTGCGAACTCCTGCTGGGAAGCTGCTACCCCATAGTTGGGCGAGAGTTGTACCAGATGGGTATTGCCCTGAGCGATATTGAGGACATCATAGTCGAAATAAGGGGCATAATTGTCAAGCAACGCTATCATAGAATCGGTGAGGGGGAGATAGATATAGATAGAAGAAGCGCCCCAATCATCGGAAGAGATGTGATAGTTCTTGACGAAGAAATTGTGGTCGGTTTCCCGTTTTTGCTGTTCCATCTGCATGGGATTCCCCCCCATAGGAGCCATCTGATTTACATAGTCTTGCATCGATGTAGCCATACGGATGATGTAGGTAAACTGCAGATATGTGGGATTATCGATGGGGCTGCCATTGATATAGGCTATCTGATCGCGAATCTCGATGGTTTCGCCTGGGAGACCGATGGTACGTTTGATGAAGTTCTCTTTCTTACTCATGGGACGGACAATGATTTTACCGAAATGAGCCTTATCGGAGAGCACCCGTTCACGTCCATATTGGCGCACTAAATCGTGGTACGACTGGTTACTTTGGAAGGCTGCACAGACGGTGTCGCCATCGGGATAGTTAAAGACGGTGGCATCATAGCGTTCCACATGACCCAGGCCTGGGTAGCGATGGTAAGGAAGCGAAGGCCAACGAAGATAGCTCTCCACCTTGCCGTCGGTAAGCGGCACCACATTATGCATCAGAGGGAGGCTAAAGGGAACCATATTGGCGCGAGGACCATAAGCTATCTTGGAGACCATGAGATAGTCGCCCGTCATGAGCGATTTCTCCATCGACGAGGAGGGGATATTGTAGAACTCAAAGACATTGTTGCGGATGATGACAGCAGCTACTAGAGCGAAGATGATGGCTTCAGCCCACTCACGTGCCGAGCTAACTTTAATCGGAGGCAACTGATCGGCAGGGGTGAAGCTCATCTTGGGGGATAGACCTAACCAAAGGAGATAGGCCCAAGGGAAGATAGCGGCGAGAGTCTGCTCCCAAAGGTTGTTGCGACGGAAGAGTTTGGCCGTTTCGACCACCAAGAGGAGGAAAGTAAAGATATTGATGGCGGGGATGAGGAAATAGAGATACCACATGGCCGATTTGCCACACATCTTAATCCACACCACTATATTATATATAGGTACAAATGCTTTCCATGGGGCAATGCCTGCTTTCTTGAATATCAGTGCAAGACCTACGAATGTGCCAACAATATAGAGTATGGCGTAGAGAGTATAGAGCATAACTGAATGGTTTTTATACTGTTTTTTATTTTCTAGGGATGATATAAACGATTGGGTATATAACGCACGGAGTACTGTTTTATTGTCAGAGAAGATGATTTTTGGCGATATGAGGAGGAACTACTCGAGCAAGAGGCCGATAGGTTGGACGAAACGACGCAGCTCGTCGACCACCAGTAGTTGGTAGCGTGTTTGATTATCGTCGCGGAAAGCCTCCTTGTTGGCCTCGTAGTCTTCCTTGCGATAATCGGTAGCTTGCTTGAAGAGATTCTTGGAGACATCGATTTTAAGTTCTTCGTAAGAGAGGACTCCTGCTCGCCAAGCGTTTCGCTGCTGTTCGGAGAGATAGGGGACAATCTTAGACCACTGCTCGTCGGCGAGTTGATGGTGTTCGGCATAGGTGCGATCCATAGCAGGGAAGTTGACCCAGCCGGTGACGGTGGTTTCGAGCAAGGATAGATGTTTTTTCTGCTTGTCGGTATAATAGCCTAGATAGGCGTGGCACGGTTCGACAAGGATGACGGGATAGAGTCCTATTTTGCGCAAGATGGAGGCAAAGAAGACACAAGCATCGATACAGTTGGCCTGCCGCGAGTTGTAGACCTCATCGAAGAAACGGATGTGCTGGGTGGTGGCCCGCTTGGAAGGATTAGAGGTGCAAGAAATGGAGCTATAGGCGATGCCTCGGTTGAGAGCATAATTCCATATGGCGAAGACTTGGTCGGAGACAAACTTCTCGTTGTTTTTTTGATAGCCCGAGAATTGATGCACTTGCCCTTGCTGAAGTGCGGTAGAGAGGATAGAATCGATGAAGGGGTGATCCTCATTGACATAGCCCATGAAGAGCCACCGATAGTCGATTGCCTTACGGGCGGTATCGACAGCACAAAGGAGACATTCGTTGACCGAACGATAGTTAAGTCGAAGATTCTTAATATCAACCTCCTCATCATTGATGAAACATGTGAAGGTAAGGTCTACCCCACCCTGCTGACGTAGGTTATAGAGCTTATCGTATTTCCATTTGATGGGGATCTCGAAATTGTACTGCTGCCCCCGACGGGGGAGTACCTCTTGAAGGATGGTGACATAGTTGAGCGCCGAAGAGTCGACCACGATACGCAGAACCGCATTGGAGGTGGGGGCAGTAAGGGAGCAAGAAAAGAGCACTTGGGCCGAATCGCCACTGTAGTTGGAAAGGGCCAGCAACATGGAGGGATAGAGGATATTGTCGAAGGTGGGGTTGTAGGTGGCAATGAAGTTGACCTGGGCGGGGTCGTAGGTACGGTTGCGACGGGAGGCCAAATGGCACGAGCTGAGCAGCAAGAGAATGGCCATAAGGAGAAGGGGAATCGTGCGTTTCAACATGATAATGGAAGTGTATTGATGGGGAACTTTAAAATTGTTTATATATATATTGGTTATGCTTGACGATCGGGATTCTGTTCAACAAAATCAGCCCAAGCTTGGCGTTTGCTCTTTTGGCGTTTTTTGACGGGCATTAGCTGGCTTCGAATGTCGCCCAATGGGTTATAAAGGTCTAGGAAGCAACTGTAGGCAATAGCGAGGGCATCGGTGGCATCGTAGTAGCGCGGATCCTCGTCGAACTGGAAGATGCTGCGAATCATCTGCGCCACCTGCTCTTTGCTAGCGTTACCATTGCCGGTAACGTTCTGTTTGACAGTGGCGGGCTCATATTCAGTGAACGAGAGGTCGCGGGCCATAGCGGCAGCGATAGCGATGCCTTGGGCTCGCCCCAATTTGAGGGCCGACTGATAGTTTTTTCCGAAGAAGGGAGCTTCGATGCCGAGATGATCAGGATGGAAAGTGTCGATGATACGGAGTGTGGAATCGAAGATACGGCGTAGACGCTGATTGGGATCGGCAATCTTTTTGAGGTAAACCACATCCATGGTGAGCAGACGAGGTTGCTGCTTTTCGTCGTCAACCTCGAGGAGGCTATATCCCATGATGAGGGTACCGGGGTCTATTCCAAGGATAATTTTCTCCATATGATAACACTATATATCAATAGCATACCCACTTGATGAAGGGAGTAATGCAGATGCAAAGATACATTTTTTTTGACATACGTATAAAGAAAAAATTGCCAATTCGTTCAAAAAGCGTATTTTTGCACTTTGTTCGCCAAGAACAGAAAAATTAATAATGATTTCATAATAAATAGAATATACGATGGATAAACTTATTATTACCGCCGCTATATGCGGTGCCGAAGTAACCAAAGAACAGAACCCCAACGTACCTTATACCGTTGAGGAGATTGTACGCGAAGCCAAATCGGCTGTGGATGCTGGTGCTGCCATTGTTCACCTCCATGTACGTGAGGACGATGGCACTCCCACCCAGAGCAAAGCTCGTTTCAAAGAGTGTATCGACGCTATCTATAAAGAGTGCCCCAACGTGATCTTGATCCCTTCGACGGGTGGTGCTGTAGGCATGAGTGCTGAGGAGCGTTTGCAACCCACCGAACTGATGCCTGAGATGGCTACTCTCGACTGCGGTACTTGCAATTTTGGCGATGATATTTTCGACAACACGATGCCGATGATGCGCATTTTTGGTAAGCGCATGATGGAGAACCATATCAAACCTGAATACGAATGCTTCGAGATGGGCCATTTGGACACCATCCTGCATATGGCTAAAAAGGGCGAAGTACCTGGGGCTCCTATGCAGTTCAACTTTGTATTAGGTGTGCTGGGTTGCACCCCCGCTACAGTGGGTAACCTCAACTGGCTGGTAAGCAACATTCCTGCTGGCAGCACTTGGACCGCTACTGGTATTGGTCGCCATGCTTTCACCTTAGCTGCTCCCACCATCATGATGGGTGGTAATGTCCGCGTTGGCTTTGAGGACAACCTCTATCTAGAACGCGGTGTGCTAGCTAAGAGCAATGGTGAACTGGTAGACAAGGTGGTACGTATGGCCAAAGAGCTGGGTCGTGGTATTGCTACCAGCGATGAAGCTCGCGAGATACTAAGTCTCCACAAACGCTAATGAACCGTTTACGACCCGACGGTGAGGGGCTTCCTCACCGTCGGGTTTTTATTTTGTATAAATAACCCAAGTATCAATATTCAAACAAGTCATTTTTTTGATGAAAAAGATCATTATTGTTAGTCTGATCATGATGGCCTTTACTGGTTCGGTTATGGCTCAGACCCAAGAACAGATTGAACAGATTCGTCGCGAAAAGATTGAAATGTTCAATAAACGCGACATTTCGAAACAGCACTTAGAAAAGAAGTTCCCTATTGCTACTACCGCCGCCAAAGGTGATACCAAAGGAGGATTGGCATTGCCTGAAAACCGTTGGTTTCCTGGCGAATGGGAAGAGGTAAAAGCTATTGCCGTTACTTGCTACTACAACTATTATCCTGTTGACCACGTGGGCGATATGTATTGGACCGCCGACCCCATTGTGAGCGGATATGCCGACTATTACCACTATAGCAACGGTTGGCAACGCTCCAATCAGGGTGGTGCCTATGTAGCAGTTCCCGATACGAGCGACGATAACTTTAGCAATGTGTTTTTCTATATCATGGATGCTATCCAGATGGGTGGCGCTGAGGCATGGGTTCGCATTGAGCAAGCCTCCGACTCAAGTATGATTCTACGCAAACTAGACCGCATGGGTCTACGTAGCAACAACGTGAAATTCATTATCGGTACTGGCAACTCGTTTTGGTTCCGCGACTGTGGTCCTATCGCTTTCTATTATGGCGATGAGGATAGTGTGGCAATGGTAGACTTTGAGTACTACCCTGGTCGTGCTCTCGACGACTCGTTGCCTTCTCTGATCGAAGCACAATTCGGTATTCCTAACTATATCACCCAAATTGAATGGGAAGGTGGCAACTGCCTCGTTGATGGTGCCGGCATGGTGCTTTCGAGCGACGCACTGTATAGTCACAACCGCGACAATACTGGACAACTTGTATGGGATGGTGTGGATCCCTCCACGATTCATTACACCTCGAAAACGGGGTTGACGAATGCTCAGGTAAAGGATTCATTGGCTCATATCCTTGGATCTCGTGCCACCTACATCCTTCCTGCTTTCAGATACGATGGTGGCACTGGCCACGTAGACCTCTATGCCGATATGTGGGATGAGAATGAGTTCGTATTCTCAATCATGCCTGATATTTATAGCAACTGGACCGACTATATTACGGGTAAGAAGAATATGGATTCGCTCACCTCTTATCAGTCCTATTTCGGACAGAACTACAAGAGTCACGGTCTCCCCTTCCCTAGCACTAACAATGGTGGCTACTTTACCACCCAGTCGCAATACAACCTCAACTATACACGTACCTATAGCAACCACACCTTTGTGAACAACGTGATTATTCAGCCTTGTTTCAGTAAGGTAGTGAACGGCGTTCCCTCGGCTCAGTGGGATGCTAACAATATCGAGGTAATTAAGAAAGCTTATCCTGGTTACACCATCTATCCTATCGATGTGCGCGAGTTCGACGGCTCGGGCGGTGCTATCCACTGCGTTACAAAGCAGATTCCTGCCGATAATCCTGTTCGCATTCTGCACCCCTCCATTACCGGCGACGGCAATGCTTATAGCAGCACAGATGCTAGCATCCGCGCTGAGGTAACAAACCGCAGCGGTATCTCGGAGGTAGTTTGCTCTTACCGTGTAGATGAAGGTTCGTGGCAGCAGGTAACACTCACTAGCACAGGCAACGGCAACGAGTATACCGGAACTATCCCCACCTCTTCGATTACAGTTCCTTCGAATGGCTATGTCACCATTGAATACTACATCAGTGCTACTAGCACCAACGGCAAGACCATCACCAAACCGATGACTGCCAACCAGGGAGGCTACTACACCTTCTACATGGGTACCGATATGCCACTGGCTATCGACGAGGTGGAGCCCGACCAGTTGGGTCAGTTCTTCCCCAATCCTGCTACCGACTGCGCATCAGTTCGCATCAATATGGGCAACGGTATGCACTACCAGGTGCAGATTGTTGACATGATGGGCCGTGTGGCTCATACTGCCAACCTCGATGCTGCTGGCGATATCCTCTACTCTATCGACACCCAGAAGCTGAACAAGGGTATCTACAACGTAGTATTTACAGCCAACGACGGTACCCGTACGGTACGCCGCATTGTTGTAAAATAATGCTAGTAGATTTCCATACCCACCTTTTACCAACTGCGGAGGGCTCAATAGCCCCCCGCAGTTTCGGTATTCACCCATGGCAATCAGCATCGTTTTCAGAATCCGACATGCCTCAAATCCTTTCGGCCTTGAGCGATGGCTGTTCTCAACCCTCTATAACGATGGTGGGGGAATGTGGATTGGATAAGCTACGAGGAGCGTCTTTCGATTTCCAGGTATCGCTTTTCCAACTCCATCTGCAAGTAGCCGAAACAGTGGGGAAGCCAGTAGTGGTGCACTGTGTGCGAGCTATGGAACAGTTGGTAGCCATACGTAGACAGCGGCAATGGCAGAGGACCTGGGTGGTACACGGTTTTACTGGTTCGTCCCAACAGGCGTTGCAACTGGATAGGATAGGAATAGGATGTTCGTTTGGCGCAGCCATCCTGAATCCTCAACACCATAAAGCGATTGCTGCTTTGCAACAACTGGGAAAGGATCGCCTCTTTTTGGAGACTGACGATAGTGGCCTTTCGATTGCCGATATCTATGTAGCGGCAGCTTATTGGCTAGAAATAACGGTCGAGGAACTGGAGGAGGCAATATTTTTGCATTACTGCCGTTTAATACAACATATACCAACTCTTTAGTAGATGAATATATCAGGAATAGTTACCACCCTCAACGAGGAACGCAATATTGCCCAATGCATACAGTCACTACGACAAGTGTGCGATGAGGTGGTGGTGGTTGACTCCTTTAGCAGCGACCGCACGTGCGAGATAGCCCGCGAGGAGGGTGCCACTGTGGTAATACAGTCATACCTAGGCGATGGCATACAGAAGAATGTAGCGCTAGCCCATGTAAAAAACCGTTGGGTGCTCAGCATCGATGCTGATGAACGGCTGATGCCGAATCTGGTGGAGGCCATTCGGGCTATCGACCTTGAGAAAACTCCTTATGATGGCTTTGCTGTACGGCGACGCAATATGATTGGGAGTAGATGGGTGAAGGCTTGCGGATGGTATCCCGACTATCTAGTACGATTGTACCGACACGATAAGCTCCGTTTCCGTGAGGTGAAACAACATGCTGGAGTGCCTAGCGATAACACCTACCGTCTTAAGGGCGATTTGCTGCACTATCGTTACCGCAATATAGGCGAACTGTTTGCTAAACCAGAACGTAACTATAGCACCCGTGGGGCAAAGATACTCTATTTGCAAGGAAAAAAAGCTAACGCCTTCTCGCCCGTGTACCATGGTGTGGGAGCTTTCCTATCCAATTATTTCCTTCGCGGCGGTATTGTGGGGGGTATAGACGGGCTGACCCTCTCAATAGCTGTGGCTACCAACAGTTATCTAAAATATGCCAAACTACTAGAATACCAACGCGATAGCATGGTACTGGAGGCGGAAGACTTCAACAAAGTGTGGTAGTTCTTCCTCTTGATTACCATTCTCTTTTTATTTTCCCAAAACGACATCACGAAACTATGCCAGAGATTAAAAATAACGACCAAGATCTTTTTGCTGCCTATACGTTGGCGCAAAAGCAACAGCTTTATGAAGCTTTGTGTCAGTTTTTCAGCGAAAACAAACGGAGTCTTTTCGACCGATTGGCTCCACTGCGCACACGTCATATCAGTGTGATGGTGGAGGATATATACCAAAGTCACAACGCAGCTGCTGTATTGCGCAGCTGCGACTGTTTCGGTGTGCAAGATGTTCACGTTGTGGAACGTACCAACACCTTTAATCCTGCTGGCGATGTGGCTGTAGGGAGCAGCAAATGGGTTGACTACCACAAATATAAAAGCACGCAGGAAGCTTACAACCAACTGCGTAGCCAAGGATACCGCATCGTGGCTACCCTACCCCATGCCAATGACACCCTTATAGGCGACCTAGATATTAGCAAACCTACGGTACTTGTGTTCGGCACCGAACTGACAGGGCTGACACAAGAGGCTGTCGATATGGCTGATGCATATGTAAAGATTCCGATGTATGGCTTTACCGAGAGCTTCAATATCAGTGTAAGTGCTGCCCTTTGTCTGTTTAGCGTTACCGAACGCATGCGTTCGTTGCCCAATCTGAATTGGCAACTGAGCGAGGATGAACAACTGGGGCTCAAACTCCACTGGTCGATGCAAGCCATCAGTGGTGGAGAAAAGGTGTTGGAGGAACTGCTAAAACGGATGGGATAGTCTCTCCTTTAGAGAGTTTCCTTCCTAATGCGATGCTTATGATTGGACTTCTATAGTCCACCCAAATAAAAGAGAGTAACTGTGTTGTTGCTCTCTTTTTTATTCTCTATTATTATCATAGAATATTCACTCTACCAACGTTCACATTGCTCCTTCGTCCGTGTGGCCTTCGACTCTCTATAGGAGCGACCCTCCTAAGACGTGGCTCCTAGGAGGGTTATTCCCAACGTGCATCCCCTCCCACTCTTATGAATGGGAACCCTCGATGCCTAGATGTCTCTACCGATAGAAATAATTATTGATTTTCAGATATATATAATCCATAAAAGAAGAAGATAGGGAATGATGACTCATAGAATAGAAGGCCTACTGATGGGTTCAATTAAGACAGTTATTTTTATGTACTGAAGCAAGAAAAGAGTCTTATCTCCACAAAATAAGAGCACCCTACACAAGGTAGGGTGCCTGTAATTCGTGTTGCTTTCAGCGCTGTCGGTAAGGAATCGTCAACGCGAAACGAGGGGATGCTTTGTTAGAAATCGACTACATCGATTAGTTTGCCATCAGCTTCGAAATTGAGCAGTTTCACATCTTTCTCCTTGCGGCAAAAGAGTCCGCTCTTCTTGGCAATACGCACCTGATAGGTCATCTTATTCTTAATACTCAACACATAAAGTTCACTGATTTTATGTTTAGGGTAGTTCTCCTCAATGGTATCTTTGATGGCATGGGGATAGTATTTCTCCTCAACATAATAACGAGTTTCTGTGCCTTTGGGAGAGAAACGATAGGATACAGTGTTGCCATTTTCATTTTCGTAGGTGGCGTCGTAAATAAGACTATCGACCATGGACCAACGAAGGTTCTTGGCATCGATGCCCTTGCGTTGAAAGTCGCGAACATATTTTTCAGGAACGTCGCGTTCGTTGACACTCTTGGCTTTCTGAGCCATCACTGCGGTCTGTGCAAGGATAAGCATGAGTGCGATTGTTACTATCTTCTTCATATCGTTATATTTATTTTTATTTACTATCATTTTTAACAAGCGCAAAGATACAACTTTTTTTTGACATATTAGAAAAATAATCGATTATTTCGACAAACAATGAGGATGATACCCTTTTAGAGTGCTGACTTTCAAAAGGTATAATCGTTTGGGAGAAGAATGTTGCAGTGGAGAGGAGTGGCTGCGATGCTAGAAGATAATACCAAAAGTTAATGAGTAATAGGTGGGGGTGCATCGAAGGCGATTCGCTTATTGTAAGCTGCACGAAGATCGACATATAGCAAATCGATCAGATCGATGCCTACACCACCACAGAAGGAGTAGGTGCTCCAATCTTGACGAGGGCCCTTTGCTCCAACCTCGGTATAGAACTCGGGACCAGCAAAGACCCTCATGGTCATAAGATTGCTCAACGAAAAGAGACGCCACCCTACCATAAGCGGAACGCTGATAGAGGTAGAGGTGGCGGAGGAGAGCGACTGACCCCACTGCTGGAAGAAGTCGCCTGTACGATCAATACTGTCCCATTGTGTATTAGGGCGCACTCCTACTTCGGGCTGAATATAGAAGTGATCGCCAATATTGAAACGGAACAGCAAACCGATGTCGCCCTGTTTGATAAAGGCAGTCGTTTTGTCGAGGTGATGGTTGGGATGACTGTGGGGGAGTTCGAAGACATCGATGGTACGATAAGATCCCCGCAATCCCATACGGAACACCCGTTGTGCCGAAAGACCACTCACAAACAAGAGACTGATAACTAAAACAACAATACCACGTTTCATAATTCTGTTTGTGTGTTTAATGGTTAAATACTATCCAACTTTGTTAGAAACAAAGGATAGTCTCACGCTTATCCACATTATCGTGAGACTATCTTTTTTTATAATGTTCCTTAGAATTTTATACCTACAGTGAAGGCATAGAACGACGGTTGGTCGAGATGGTTAAGCGTAGTGCTTAAATTGGCCGAGGGGAGATAACTAACACGAGCATCGGCATAGATAAAGCCCAAAATATCGGCACTGACACCGCCCAGAACGGAATAGGTTTTCCAATTGATATCAGTGAATGAACTAAACTCTGTGTAAAACTCGGGGCCCACAAACAAGCGGACCGAAAGCAGTTTGCCAATACTAAACAGGCGTGCTCCTACCAATACAGGAATGCTAACGGTTGCCGACTGAGCATTCTCGTAAGCTTCAGCCAACTGGGCAAAAATCATGTCGTCGGAATCCAGACTATCCCATATAGCATTAGGACTGACACCTATCTCAGGCTGGATGAAGAATCGATCACCCAAATTGAAGCGGAAGAGGAATCCAAGGTTACTCTGTTTGATAAGCTCTGCATTTCGGGTCTGAACCGATGTTTGTACATCGGAATAGAGATCATAAGGATCAACACTTTGATAGGTTGCTCGTATACCGAAATCGAACAATCCTTGCGCTTGAAGGCCTGTTAACGATAAGGCTAACAAGAGGCCGAATAATAGATTTTTTTTCATAATAGGTATAATTTGCGTTATTTAATACAAGGTATATTCTATAGAGTATCTTGTAGTAAGGGTTAATATAATATAGGTATATCAATAGGATCTACCTCAATATATTGTTATTCTTCTAATCCACGTCCGTGGCAGTTCTTATATTTCTTACCACTACCGCAAGGACAAGGGTCGTTGCGACCCACCTTCTTCTCAACATGAACCGGTTGGGGCTTTTGGCGTTCCTGAGTATTCTGACCTGGACGCTGCTGATTGTCGCTACGGCTAGTACGGAGGTGACGGCTGTCACTTTGCGGCAAACGGGCTTCATGCACCTCGCTCTCCTGTTGGATGGGCAGCGAAGCACGACTGAGGAAGGAACTGATATCGCGATTGATATCGAGCAACATCTTCTCGAAGAGGTTGAACGATTCGAACTTATAGATCAACAGAGGATCTTTCTGCTCATAGCTAGCGTTCTGAACGCTAGTACGGAGGTCATCCAACTCACGGAGGTGCTCTTTCCAGTAGTCGTCGATAATGGCGAGGGTGATGCCCTTCTGTATGCTATTCTCCATTTCGCGGCCCTCGGTCTCGTAGGCCTTCTGTACGGGGACAACAACATTGAGCGTCTTCTTTCCATCGGTGATGGGGAAGGCAATATTGAGGTACTGCGTATTGTCGTGAACATTCTTGATGAAGGGATATGCCAACTGACAAATACGGATCATACGGGCTTTGAAATTGTCGTAGGTGAGATGGTAAAGCTTATCAATAGCCACATCGCGTTTTACACCAAACATCTCGTCCTCTTCGAAGGGAAGATCGACAGCGAAGGTACGGATAATATCGAGTTTAAGTCCTTCGAAGTCACGATTTTGACGGGCATCATTATAAATAACTTCACAAGTATCGTAGAAGGTGTTGCTAATATCGATGGGCAGACGATCGCCATAGAGAGCGTTGCGACGTTTATTGTAGATAACAGTACGCTGATTGTTCATGACATCATCATACTCCAGCAAACGTTTACGGATACCGAAGTTATTCTCTTCTACCTTCTTTTGTGCACGCTCAATCTGCTTGGTGATCATAGAGTGTTGAATCATTTCACCCTCTTGAAGACCCATCTGGTCCATGATTTTGGCGATACGTTCTGAACCGAACAGACGCATAAGATCGTCCTCAAGCGAGACGAAGAAGAGCGAAGAACCGGGGTCACCCTGACGTCCGGCACGACCACGCAACTGGCGGTCGACACGACGGCTTTCGTGACGTTCGGTACCAATGATGGCCAAACCACCAGCCTCACGTACACCCTCTTTCAGCTTGATGTCGGTACCACGACCAGCCATGTTAGTGGCAATAGTAACTTTCCCTGCTTCACCTGCTTCGGCAACGATATCGGCCTCTTTCTTGTGGAGTTTAGCATTCAACACATTGTGAGGAATTTTACGCATTTTAAGCATTTTGCTTAACAGCTCTGAGGTTTCAACCGATGTAGTACCCACCAATACGGGACGTCCTTTCTTGATGAGATCTTCGATTTCAGCGATAACAGCTGCGAACTTTTCACGTTTGGTTTTGTATATCACATCGTCCATATCGTTGCGGGCAATAGGACGATTGGTGGGGATCACCACAACATCGAGTTTATAGATGTTCCAAAACTCACCGGCCTCTGTTTCGGCTGTACCAGTCATACCGGCTAGTTTCTTGTACATACGGAAGTAGTTCTGCAGGGTGATGGTGGCATAGGTCTGGGTAGCTGCCTCCACTTTGGCACTCTCCTTGGCTTCGACTGCCTGATGAAGACCATCGCTCCAACGACGCCCCTCCATGATACGGCCTGTCTGTTCGTCGACAATCTTTACCTGATTGTCTTCAGTAACAATATAATCCACATCGCGTTCGAAGAGGGTGTAGGCTTTGAGCAGCTGATCGACAGTATGAACACGGTCGCTCTGAATAGCGAAGTCGCTCATGATCTGTTCTTTCTTGGATGCCTTTTCCTCAGCACTCAGATCGCTGTGTTCTAATTCGGCCAACTCACTTCCCACATCGGGCAACTGATAGAATTTACGATCCTCGCCCATCTCGGCAAGATAGTCCATACCTTTGTCGGTAAGTTCCACCTGACGGTTCTTCTCGTCAACCACGAAATAGAGATCATCGTCGATGATATGCATATATTTGTTCTGCTCCTGCATATAGAAATTCTCGGTGCGAGTGAGCAGCTGTTTGATACCCGTTTCGGAGAGGTACTTGATAAGCGCTTTGTTCTTGGGCATACCGCGGTAAACACGTAGCAGTGCTTTTGCACCTTCCTCTTCAGGTTTTATTTCTAAGTTATTGCCAATCAAACGACGGGCATCGGCTAGCACTTGAGTGAGCATTACTCGCTGCACGTTGTAGAGCTTTTCGATAACAGGTTTGAATTTGTTGAACTCCTGATCATCGTCGCCTTTGCCAGTAGGTCCACTGATGATAAGGGGGGTACGAGCATCGTCGATAAGTACCGAGTCGACCTCGTCAACGATAGCATAGTTGTGGGAACGCTGAACCAACTCGTTGGTGTTGCGGCTCATGTTATCGCGCAGATAGTCGAAACCAAACTCGTTGTTGGTACCATAGGTGATATCAGCATTATAGGCAGCTTTACGCTCATCGCTGTGAGGCTCATATTTATCAATACAGTCGACTGTCAGTCCGTGAAATTCGAACAGCATACCCATCCATTCGGAGTCGCGCTTAGCCAGATAGTCGTTGACAGTAACTACGTGCACTCCTTTACCTGGCAATGCATTGAGGTATACAGGCAGCGTAGCCACCAACGTCTTTCCCTCACCTGTAGCCATCTCAGCAATTTTACCACTATGGAGCACAGCACCACCAATGAGCTGTACATCGTAGTGCACCATATCCCAGGTGATCATATTACCACCAGCCATCCAAGAGTGATTATAGTAGGCTTTGTCGCCACGAATGTTGACACTATCCATACGTGCTGCTAAGTCACGATCGTGATCGGTAGCGGTTACCTCTACCTCTTCGTTTTCAGCAAAGCGACGGGCTGTATCCTTAACAACAGCGAAAGCTTCGGGGAGAATATGATTCAGTATATCTTGCGTCTTATCGTAACTAATCTTTTCCAGTTCTTCAATTCGCTTATATATCTCTTCCTTCTCACTTACTGGCATCTCATAGTCCTCATCAAGGCGTTGGCGTAACTGTGCAAGTTCGTTCTCTTCAGTTTCGGTTTCTTTGCGAATCAGCTCTTTAAACTCTATAGTCTTAGCACGTAGTTCATCGTTGGAGAGTTGCTTAATAGAGGGATATACTTCGAGAGTCTTATCGAGGAACGGTTTCACCTCTTTGAGGTCACGGTCCGACTTAGAACCGAATAGTTTCTTTAAGAAATTTGCCATTTTTATCTATAAAATTATTATCGTTATCTTTTTTATTATTATGAGTAACAAATGAATAAATCCTATAGGTAACACCTATACGATAGCGCAAAGATAATGTTTTTTTTTTAATAATCTGTAATTTTTATTTATTCTTCTCCATGCTAGCCTTTTCGCCTATCAAAACATAGAGCACTTCGACCTAGTCGAATCGTATACACTGAACGAAAAAGTCCCACCCCTATGGTGATGATGGAGTGGGACTTATGATTATTCAATTACGGTATGTTGGTTCGTTGCTCTGACTGTCGGGGTTTTTCATCACAATCCAAAGTATGAGGTAGAGCAGAAATCCACCACCAATAAAGAGAAGCAGAAGAAGGAATACCAACCTCACTGCCACCACATCGATATCGAAATACCGGGCTATACCATCACATACACCAGCAATCATTTTTTTGGGTCCTTTACAGAACCTCTTTTCATTGTTGTAAGGCATAACAAAAAAGTCTTATGTATAAATACTATATTTGATTCCAACTGTAATTCTAGAAACTACATGCACTTCTCAATATCGGCAATTATCTTCTTAGCCAACTGATCGGCCTCAGCTTCAGTATGAGCCTCGCAGTAAATACGGATAATCGGTTCGGTATTACTTTTGCGCAGATGAGCCCACGAGTCAGCAAAATCAATTTTCACACCATCGATAGTGCTTACCCCTTGTACCTTCATACCATCAACCTCAGCGACACCATATTTCTTGGCCATTGCACGGAGGATAGCATCAACATCCATATCGGGGGTGAGATCTTTACGATTTTTGGAGATGACATAGGAGGGATAGGTGGCTCGCAATTGACTTGCCTTCATTCCCTTCTTAGCTAAGAGGGTGAGGAAGAGTGCTACTCCTACCAATGCATCGCGACCATAGTGCAATGCAGGATAAATCACACCGCCATTGCCTTCACCACCAATCACTGCATTGGTTTCACGCATTAGGGTGGTTACATTCACTTCACCTACGGCACTGGCAGCATAGGTAAGACCCCGCGCCTCGGTAATATCACGTAAAGCACGGGTAGAAGACATATTCGATACAGTATTGCCTGGGGTATGCGACAGCACATAGTCGGCCACCGATACCAAGGTATACTCCTCACCAAACATTTCGCCCGTTTCACATATCAGCGCCAAACGATCTACATCGGGGTCAACCACAATACCCAAATCGCACTTCTTTGCAGGTACCAAAGCAGCTATATCGGTCAGATTTTGGGGTATGGGTTCGGGGTTGTGGGCAAAATTACCTGTAGGATCGCAGTTCAGCTCTTCCACCTGTTCCACTCCTAAGGCACGGAGCAGACGGGGAATAGCGATACCTCCCGTAGAGTTGACAGCATCGACTGCCACATGGAAATTGGCCTTGCGAATAGCTTCCACATCAACCAACGGCAGTTGTAGTACCCGTTGGATATGTTCGTCGATAGTATTCAGATTCTCAGTAACCTGACCCAGTTGCTCGACATCTGCATAGGTCAGTTCGTCGCTTTCCGCCAAACGAAGTACTTCGTTGCCTTCAGCAGCATCAATAAACTCGCCACGTGCATTGAGCAGTTTCAGTGCATTCCAATGACGGGGGTTGTGGCTAGCGGTAATGATGATACCACCATCAGCATGATGGTCTATCACTGTCATCTCAGTGGTGGGAGTGGTTGAAAGACCAGTTTCCAACACGTCAATACCCATTCCAATCAGGGTACCCACCACCAAACGATCTACCATTGCTCCCGATAAACGGGCATCGCGACCCACTACGAGTGTGAGACGTTTTGAGGGATTTTGACGTTGAAGGAAAGTAGCAAAAGCGGTGGTGAACTTCACCACATCGATAGGACTCAAACCATCGCCTGGATGACCACCGATGGTACCACGAATGCCTGATATAGATTTAATTAATGACATACTATTTTTTATTGTTTTATAATATTTTACACCATGTTTTGCAACAACGTTACGATGATATTGCGAATGCAAAAATACAAATAATAATTGATTAATGAAGAGAATTCTTTTGCATTTCTGCTGTTAAAAGCAAAAAAAAGTGTATTTTTGCATCCGCAACATGACACTGAAGAAAATGTATATAGTATGCCAATGGCTGTTATCTACGACAGTTTCGCTGTGGGCTTCTCCCCTTACAGCTACTGCATTACAGCCTCCTCCTCCCTATTCGGATACCATCGTAGTACAGGGCTGTGACAGTGTATGGAGCCACAACACCTTTTTCTTTGCCGATACCTTGCTATCCGATTCAATCAATACTGACACCATACTATACACATTCGTGGTAGTTCACCCCTCATATCTGCGTGTCGATAGTGTCAATGTGTGCGATAACTACACATGGCTTGAAACGGGTTTCACTTATTATGCTTCCACCCAAAAGACAGTTACTCGCACTAGTATCGATGGTTGCGACAGTATATGCCAACTAGTACTTAACCTTCGCCATTCTACCACCTCAAGCAATGAATTTAGCGGATGCGATAGTGCCACCTGGGAGGGGCTTCTTTTCTACTATCCTTACGGCTCAACCTCCTATGCTTTTGTGATTGATACCACCCTTTCCTTGACTAACGCTCAGGGATGTGACGGTTCGAAGAGTCTTCACCTTACCCTCTATCCCTCTTATCAAGATACGTTAAGTGCCACATCTTGCGACGAATACACATGGCAACGCACGGGACAGACATTCCACACCTCTGGCTTTTTCCGACAGGATCTTCCCACCACTCATGGGTGCGATTCGTCGTCTATTCTTATCCTCACTATTGTTCACAGTTATGTGCACGAGATACGAGATAGTTTCTGTATTGGCAGCACTTATCAGTTCTACGACCGCACCCTCACCCACGGGGGGAGCTATCATCAAGACTATGTGAGTGCCGTATGGCCTTACTGTGATAGCATTGAAGTATTGATACTCTATCAACTACAACGACCCCAGATCACGATCGAACACTCCTTCGATTGCGACTCGTTGAAACACTATATTGGGGCAGGTACCCCTGTCAGTTATCATAGATGGAGTGCTGAACCTCCCGACCCACGATTGGATGAACATGTTTCCGACTTCTGGATTAGGGTCAATCCGACTGTCCCAACGGTCTACACTTTTTATGCTGATTATAAAGAGGAAGAAACCTGCCCTAGCAGCAAACAGATTACCATCCTTCCCATTACTCGTCCTAAGGCTGTTATTGAATCCGAACCTTCGGTACTAACACCTAAACGACCTATGTTAACACTACGCGATCGAAGTAGCAACGCATCATGGCGCGAGTGGTTTATCGATGATCAGTTCTTCTCTTATGCTGTAGCCCCTACCTATACCACCAATTTCTCATCAGACAGCATCACCATCTTGCTTGTGGCACATAATGATTTCTGTACCGATAGCGATTCGGTTTATATTCGTGTTATCAACGAAACACTCTGGATTCCCAATGCCATTACCCCCAACCAGTTGACCAACAATCGCTTCGTGATTCAAGGCGACGGTATTGCCTCTTTCTCTATTGATATTTATGATCGTCGCGGTATTCAAATATTCCACTCGAACAACATCGAAGACAGTTGGGATGGGACCTATGGAGGAGAGCTTGTTGCTCCATGCAACTATATGTATTATATCACCTATACTACCGAGGCCCAACCTCGCACTATCTTAAGACGGAGAGGAGCCGTACTAGTGATAAGATAATAGTCTTAGGCAATAAAATATATAATTATTCGTTATCTTCAGCAACAATACAAGAATAGAATACGAAATAAATAAGAATAATGGATCAATTCTCAACCGATTTCATAACATTCCTACAGTCCAAAGGCTGGTATGATGCCGCCATGAGCGACGATGAGGTAGTATTCTTCTCCTATGAGGGTGAAGGATATTTCTATATGATTACCGACAATGGACAAACACCTGACTATCTGAGTATCATGACAGTACCCTACCATATACCCGACAGTGCTGTCGACTTTTTCTGCAAATTGGCTGTCAAATTAAACAATCTTCACGATAAAACTACCATAGGTATCTTCGCCAAACAATTTGCTCAGGGTATTGATGATAATCTGTTGTATTATCAGTTTACTGTTCCTAAAGCTTTAATGACTAACTACGAACTAGCGGTTCAGATTGGTTGCCAAGCGCTGCAAGAAACACAACGTGATTTCGATGCAGAAGTGAACCGTTATATCGATTTAGAGCACTCCTCTGGTGATCAGTGGATATTCCTCAACGAACCCAAAGAGAATAATCACGGCCACTGCTGCGGTGATCATCACCATGGTGAAGGTGAATGTTGTGGTGGTCATCATCATGGTGAAGGTGAATGCTGCGGTGGTCATCATCACGATGAAGAAGGCGAATCTCATTGCTGCTGCCACCATAACGAGCAGTAGCCTTTGAAAAGAAAAAAATTCACTATTGGAATCTTTTTCTTAACTTTGCCGTCTGATATTAGATGCAATATATTAAGAACAAAAGGTACTAAACCATATAAAGTACAATAGGTTATGAATATGAAAAGTTTTTTTATAGCAACCCTTTTTATAGTGCTATGCACCAGTGTGTCGGCTCAACAATACCGTTCCGACGTAAAAATCGATGGTCTTCGTGGCAACGTTAACGTAGTTGACCAAACCCTTTACGAAGCTAAGGTATATGATGGACAGATGCAACGCGGAGAGGTATTGGAACATATACAAACTCTTTACACCTCGCGCGGTTATCGTAAAAGCATGACCTACCTCTCTACTGCCGAAGATATTATTTTCCGTACCCGATACAAACACGATGGTTTCGGTTTAGTTACCCTAGAACATATTGTAGATCCCGCCGAAAACATTATTGGCCGTACCTATTATATTTACGATCAAAACAATATCCTTACCGAGAGCTATGTGGAGGATGCTGAACGACAGACCGAAAGCCGTATCCGATATAAGTACAACGGCAACGGACAAGTGTCGCAACTCAGTTTCAACGATCCCTTCAACAATATCTATAAACGGGAGGTATATACCTATGCCCCCAATGGAGAAATCCGTATTGCAGTGGTTTACGATAGCGAGAACCACAAAGTATTTGAACGCCGCTACGAATACGACGAACACAATCAACCGGTAAGTTATACCCTCTATGACTACACAGAGGTGGAGCCCGAGGTATTCATCACCCTTTATCGTTACCGTTACGATGATCAAGGCAATTGGGTACAACGTACTGAATACACCCTTGAAGGCGATAAAGCCACTCCCAATTATATTGTGGAGCGCAAACTGACCTATTTCTAATTGGCAAGTGATTGAAACTTCATGTTCATAGTCTGTCCCTTCTACTCCTACTTTTAGGAGCCCTCTGCGCCCAAGCCCAACAACCAGCAAAGACGCAACAGACTACTATTGCCATCGATACCCTCTTCTACTGTGATGGCACCTTCCTAGCTTGTAACCACAGCACCAACAGTTACCTTAGTGTTTCAGATCCCTTTCAGGTGGATACTTCCCTCACGGTATGGGAGTTTTTTGATGTTTGTCCCCCATCGGGCATCCCCATTCATTGCGATACAGGAGGATCGGTATTCTATCAGTTTACCCAACAAGGAACACACGCTGTTCGGGTATTATGTTACTGCTATAATGATTCCCTTCAGTTTGAAAAGATCTACTGTTACAACAATAGCATCGAGCATACAACACTCCCTTTGGCTTCAGCCGATACAGTATGTCCTCACAGTTTGGTAACAATAGTCGATGCCACTCCTTGGGCCGACAGCCTTGAAGATTTAGAACGCCGATGGATGGTGGAAAATGGCCCGACTATTAACACATTACCCACCACAGCCGATAGCATCGACCTTACCATCGATGAGCCAACAATCATTGTACTTCAGTACCTCCGTTCAGAAATCATTTACGATCTATACAAAGACTCAATTGGTTTAGCCTACTGTCCCTATAGTGGGCAAGTCACTATCCATACCGCACCGATGGTTAACGATCACGACACTCTTGTGTTCTGTGTCGATACCACCTTGCTTTGGCACGGACAAAGCCTCACTGCCTCAGGATTCTTTGTTGACACCCATACTACACGCTACGGATGCGATAGTAGTTACTACCTTAGCCTTACCATCCACCCCGACTTTGTTCAGTACGATACTCTTGTGCAATGTTCCGATAGCGCTATTGTATATCACGGACAAACTTTTGTTCAATCGGGTAATTACACCATTTCATATCCTATTGCTTCGGGATGTGATAGTAGCTATCATCTGCTATTCGAACAGCACAAGCATTATTCTTTCCATGATACTGTCAATAGCTGTGACGGAAGCGACTACCGATACCATGAGCGTATTTATACTGTGCCAGGCACTTATATGCTCCCCTACACTACCCATGCAGGATGTGACAGTATTTATCATCTACAGCTAAACGATTACACCCTTATGGGTCGTTGGGAGTTCAGTAACGACCATGAGCATTGGGTAAATGATAGCATTCCGTTCGAAAGTTGCGAACCATTCCACCTCTATATGCGTCACCATTCGGTAGGAGCCACTCAGACTCAATGGCTATTGGGCGATGGTAGCAGTTCAAATCTTACTAGCGTGCTCCATTCCTACTCTGCCGGCTTATACTCTATCAGTCTGCTACTGAGCAACGAAGGTGGATGTGCCGACACCCTTCTCTTCCCTAATGCCGTGCAAGTATTTGCCAATCCGAAGGTGCAGTTTGATTGGGATCCTGCTTGGGCCAACTATTCAATGCCAGAGATAACTCTTATCAATCAGAGCACACCCCTCGACAGCAATGCGCATTTCCTTTGGACTATCGAACATCCTGATGGTTATGACACTTTTAGCGATTGGTATCCACGCTACCGATGGACACCAGCTAATGAAGTCAGAGAGCAGTCATTCTCTATTGCTCTCGCCGAACACTACTACAACCCTACCCTTTCGGGCAATACAGTAGTATGTAGCGATTCCTCTTATCGAACTATAACTCTCCGAAACGACTATCTTTATTTCCCCAACGTAGTTACACCCAATGGCGATGGCATCAACGATACATGGCGCATAGTAGGACTATTGGAGTTTGGATGCTATCCCGACAATCATCTCTATATCTACAACCGTTGGGGACGCCTTCTTTACGAGAGACACTACATAGATAGTGAAGATGATTTTTGGATACCTCCTACCGACATACCTGATGGCACCTACTATTTCCGTTTCGATGGCAAAGGTGATTGTGGGCACGCCGTACACAATGGTGTTATAGAGATACTAAGAAGATAAAAAGATGATCTGTTAAGATTAAGTTATTATCTCCTCCCCTATCTTCCACAAAACTATGTGATCATCTGTTTGCTTTCTAAAGCAAGTGGAGAATAGAACAGCGTTTTGTTTTGCTATAATAAATAGTATTTTGCATAGGAAAAGATAAAAATAAGTCTAACACTTTTTCCATAATTGCGATTTCCACAATCCTTACTGCACACTGAAATGCAGTGTATTTGATGTGCTACAATTATAAGAAATACGAAGAATAATTGTTTTTTTACTCTTTTAATGCTACAAATTTGCAAAATATTAGTAACTTTGCACCCTAAAATACAAAGTTCAGATGGAATCATTCTTCACCCATATAGGTTCTTGGCTTGCCACTATAATCCAAACTGTTAATGGTTGGGTTTGGAGCCCCGCTTTGGTTGTGCTCTGCCTTCTCTCAGGTCTCTTCTTTTCATTACGCACCCGTTTTGTTCAGGTACGACGCTTTGGCGAAATGTTCCGTCTGCTTTTCAATAACGACAAAGGGCAAAAAACAGGAATATCCTCATTTCAAGCCTTCGCTATGGCCCTCTCAGGACGTGTTGGCACTGGCAATATCGTAGGTGTTGCCACCGCCATTGGCTTTGGTGGTCCTGGAGCCATAGTATGGATGTGGATTATCGCCTTCTTTGGTGCTGGAAGTGCTTTTGTGGAGGCCACTCTTGCACAGATTTTTAAAGAAAAACACAACGGACAGTTTCGTGGAGGACCCGCCTATTATATCGAGAAAGGACTCCACAGCCCCTTCTTTGCCTCCTTATTTGCCATTATGGCCGCCATTGCATGTGGACTCTTCCTACCTCCAGTTCAATGTAACGGCATCGCCCTCTCAATGGCACGTACTTTCAATATCGAGGCATGGATTGTAGGATTAGCAGTGGCACTTCTTATCGCATTGGTGGTGATAGGTGGTGTAAAACGTATTGCTAATGTAGCACAGATTATCGCCCCTTTTATGGCTATCATCTACATCATTCTAGCAGTAGTGGTGCTGATAGTTCATTATGATGTGGTACCTCACGTATTCATCGAGATGCTGCGTAGCGCTGTAGGTGTTGGAGAATTAGGTGGAGCTATCATTGGTAGCACCATCGCTTGGGGTGTCAAACGGGGTATATACAGTAATGAGGCTGGGCAAGGAACGGGACCTATCGTAGCTGCCGCAGCCAAAGTTGATCATCCTGTAAAACAGGGACTCGTACAAGCTTTCTCTGTCTATATTGACACGCTGTTAGTATGCACAGCCACAGCACTGATGATTCTTGCATGCGGCACCTACAACATCATTGAAAATGTGCAACTACTTCCTGGGGGTGGAACAGAAGTAACCTATCTACAACAAAATCCCAATGCCCCGTTGGGAGAACCTGGGGTATTCTATACCTCGGGGGCTTTAAGCACTGTTACAGGACCTCGTCTAGGCGATATCATTATTTCCATCGCCCTCTTCTTCTTTGCCTTTACCACAATAATGGCCTACTATTACTATGCCGAAACAAATCTCATATACCTTTTTAGTCGTATGCGTAGGCGTCGTCTAAATAAAATGAAGCATCGTATTGATTCCGAGCGAAACGACCCCACTGCCTATGAACACCTAGTTAAAGACGAGCAGCGTATGGCTGAAATGGAGCAAACAATCGATAAGCATGATGCCAAGTTTGGTGATGATCGTAGTGAGAAAATTGTTGTATGGACACTACGACTGCTTACCGTTACCACCGTGTTTGTTGGCTCTATTGCAGGAAGCGGTACTGCTTGGACACTGGGTGATATTGGCGTAGGTTCCATGGCTTGGATCAACATCATAGCCATACTCCTACTCTCGCCCAAAGCTATCCGTTCGCTCCGCGACTACGAACGGCAACAACGAGAAGGTATCAAACCCCATTTCGATCCGCAACAGCTCAACATTCAGGGAGCTGATTTTTGGGAAGAACAACAAAAGCAATCATCCCAATGAATCTGCTAGGTTGCAGCAATTTATAGGGAGTAACAAGTTTTTTTTGCCTCCTATGCAATATTTGCAAGGCAGCGGCGTTAATAAGATGTTTTTTTGGCCCCGTAGTTCAGCTGAATAGAACGTCGGATTCCGGTTCCGAAGGTCGTGGGTTTGAATCCCGCCGGGGTCACTACTATGAAATATTTTATTGGAAAAGAGGAGAGACCCTCACAGCAAATGCTAACCTTTGTGTTAGCTTTTATTATATGTGCAATTATAGGTACTATTATATCTATGCTGCTAAGTCCTTTCTGCGGTGGCAATTCTAATGCCCTTTTGGCTGTCAATGCTCTCGCTCAGGTCATCATGTTTGCGATACCCCCAATATGGGTAGCTTTTCGTTTTTACCAAGAACCACATCAGTTTTTACAGTTGCTGCATAATCGCCAAACGGGACGTTATTTGTTATGGAGCTTACTGCTGATAGTGGTTGTTGTTCCTTTTAATGAGTGTATCACTGCGTGGAACGACAGTTGGCATTGGAGTGGTGTATGGTCTCAAGTAGAAAAAATTCTTCGCCAAATGGGTGAGGAGTCCTCCAAACTGCTTGCTGGTTCGCTCGAAAACACCTCTATTGGCCAATTAATCTTCAACCTCTTTGCTATTGCTTTGGTACCTGCTGTTTGCGAGGAACTTTTCTTCCGAGGTGGACTTCAACAACTGCTCTATCGGTGGACACACCGTCCTCACTTGGCTATTGTACTAACAGCAATCATCTTCTCATTAGCACATATGGATCTTTTTGCATTCTTACCACGAGTGTTGTTAGGCATCCTATTAGGATATATGTTTTACTATAGTGGATCTATCTGGGTGAACATGTCTGCTCACTTCTTAAACAATGCTGCTGTAGTAGTATTATATTTCCTTTACCATAAACATATAGTTGATATCAACATTGCTGAAGAGATGACCTTCGCATGGTATGCAGTAATAGCATCTGCCATAGTAACTGCTATCATATTTTATATAGCCTTCCTCCGAAAACCCAAGCAACTGGAGGGAACAGAAAGTTGGTAGTTCTTTTCACTCCTCTCCTACTGATTAGCCTACCCTCTCCTTGTGTAGTAAAAAGAAGAAAGAAGAAACCGACACCCCTCTTTGATGATGGGTGTCGGTTTGTTTGTTAGACAAAAAAGAAATAACGAAAAGATTATTTCTTTGTAGCGTCAAATTTCACGGTACCGTCGCCCGAGAAATTGAACAGCGAGGATGTAACAGTACCCGTACCAGTAGCGGTCCAAGAGAGAGCGTTACCATTCAGGACAGCGTTAGCTTCGTTCATAGTAACGTCAACAGATGCACCCTGATAGGTGAAGGCCATTCTGCCATCATCAATATGAAGACCATTCTCATCTACTTCGCCATCCATTACAAGATCCACGTCGGTGAAAGTAAGAACTACATCATCGTCGTCAGTTCCTTGGGTAATGGTGAAATTGGAAGAGAGATTTTGGGAGATGGGGCCCAAATCGGTAGTGTTGATAGTGGCGGTCATTGTGCATTCGTAATCGCCAAGATACTCTTCTACATAATTCTTACCACAACTGGTAAAGCAGAGCGCTGCTACTGCAATGAGGCATAGGAAAATGTTTTTCATAATGAATGTTTTATTATGGATTTAACAACTATTCCTGCTTAGTGGCGTTGAGTTGCAGCGAACCCGTAATGGGAACCTGGTTGGAGCCCATAGTAAAGCTACCTGTAGTAGTATGTTTCCAACTGAGGCTCTTGCCATCGAGTTTAGCATCAGCAGCATTGAAAGTCATGCTAACTACAAGACCCGTTTCTTCATCAGTTTCTGTCATAGTGGAGGCATTGATGTGGAGACCATCTTTGTCAACATTACCAGTAGCGAAGACCTCTTCAGTTCCATCAGAGTAGGGGAAAACAATCTTTACATCGCCCTCATCGCCTACCAAAACAATATTCATATCCTGAGCCAATGTAGTATCGGTTTCAGAGATCTGGAAAGCTGTAATTGTGACGGTTTGATAGATATCGGTCTTGTAAGAACCTTCATAATCTTCGGCATAATTTTGTTGCAGCTTGCGAAGCCGAGTGCTGCTACTGCCATAAGGCATAAAAATACTTTTTTCATGGTACTATTTTTATTTAAGGTTAATAATTAATCTTGTTTTGTAGCGGTATAGTTATCGGTCTCAGTTATGGAGATATTCTCATCCATAAAGTTGGCGGTACCCTCAACCGATTGGCTCCACTTGAGGGTTTTGCCTTCCAACGAAGCATCGGCAGCACTATATGTCATGCTAACCCGTCCATCGGGAGCATTATATGCATGAGACTTAGCGTCAATATGGAGACCATCCTTATCGACCTTGCCAGTAAAAACCATTTCTTCTGACATTCCGCACTGTTCTCCACATTCACCGCTACCTTGTGCAGGAGGGAAAACTATACGAACTTTACCGTTGTTTCCATCGGCCACGATGTTCATATTGAGACCTTTGGCAGGCTGATCGGTGGTAGCACCCATAGTGGTAACCGATCGATCAATGTCAACTTTGTACGATCCTTCGTATTTCTTTACGGGATCTGTAGTGCAACTAACAAAAGAAAGCACTGCTACAGCCATTAGGCTAAAAATTACTTTTTTCATTTTTTGTAAGTTGTTTTGTTTAAAAAAAATTATTTGATTTATAATTTTAGAATTATTAAACACTATTGGTTATCGTACTGTTGCACCTCATCATGAAAGAACTCGATAGCAACACCAGCCTGATGGAAGAGCTCTTCACTCTCAGCACCAGCATGATACTTTCGTTCGCATACCACACGACGGATACCACAGTTGATGATGAGCATAGCGCAAGTACGACAAGGAGTCATACGGCAGTAGAGGGTAGCGCCATCGAGGGCGATGCCACGACGAGCGGCCTGACAGATGGCATTTTGCTCAGCATGAACAGTACGTACACAATGGGTTGAGACCTTACCATCGGCATCGATAGTTTGTTTGAATAGATGCCCTACCTCATCGCAGTGAGGAAGTCCTGAGGGAGAACCCACATAGCCTGTAACGAGAAGTTGCTTATCTTTCACAATGACACAGCCGCTACGCCCGCGATCGCACGTGGCCCTTTTAGAGACTGTGTTGGCTAATTCCATAAAATATTCATCCCACGATGGGCGTTCATACTTCTGTTCTGCCATAATGTTTATTCCTTTCTTTTTACAATATCAAATAAGAGGATTAAGGCTAGGCCCCACCTCTTTACTGATAGATTACATAATCGTTGTTAGCACTTGCTCAACCTGTTGATGCAACTCTTTGAGAGTTCCACCATTGTCGAAACGAAAGTCGGCCTGTTGGATGCAGATGTGGAGGTTCTGCTTATTGGGATCAGCAGAGTCCATTTCGCGTTGCTCGTTGGCCATAAAAGTCTCGAAACTAACATGATCAGTCTCACTACCTCGTTTGACAATACGGTTATAACGCACCTGAGGGTCGGCATCGACAGCGAAGAGGAAGAAATTGGGTTTACCTCGAAGCGCAGCCACTTCGCCAGGAGTGCGAACACTCTCAATGATACAATTCTGTCCACTCTGTTGAGCCCTTTCGTAAAGTTGTTCTACAATATAAGAAGGACTATGCTGAGCTCGGAGATCGTTGCCTACTAGCGTCATACTATCGCGATCCACAGGGAGTCCTCTGCGCTCAATTTCCTCTGTAAGGAAAGCACGAGCAGAATAATGGACAAAGCCGTAGTGCTCCTTCAGATAGTCGACAATGGTGCCTTTACCAGCACCCAAGGTGCCTGTTATTCCAATGGTGATCATACCTTATATTTATATTGTAGTTGGGCCAAATCCTGATTGGCTTTAACAATTTTTTTCTTGAGGCCTTGTTTGTATGCTACTACTTTCTGCTGCAAGGCGGGATCGCCAAGAGCTAACATTTGGAGAGCCAGCACAGCAGCATTCTGAGCGCCATTAATTGCTACAGTAGCCACAGGAATTCCCGGAGGCATCTGCATAATAGCAAAGGTAGCATCGAGGCCCTCTAATACAGAGCCTTTGATAGGTACTCCAATTACAGGAAGTGGTGTTTCGGCAGCAATAACGCCAGGAAGCGCAGCAGCCATACCAGCACCAGCAATAATAACCTTAACGCCTCGAAGATGAGCGTTGCGAGCAAAATCGCTTACCTCAGCGGGGGTACGATGGGCAGAGAGCGCATTTACTTCAAAAGGTATCTCCATCTCTTCGAGAAACTGGCAAGCTTTCTCCATAACAGGAAGGTCGGAGGTGCTGCCCATGATAATACTTACAATCGGATTCATTGTATTTAATGTTTTGATATGCTAAAGTTAGAATTAAGTAGGACTTACATAGGAGTTACATAGGAGTTAGAAAATAAGAGACAACAGTACCCATAGCCAGTGGGCCGATATACCAGCACAGAGTCCTGCAATTGTGTGGGCCCCGATAGCTTTGGGAATAAGTTGGCGATAGCCGAGTGAATCGAGCATAGCGGTATGAGTACTGAGATAACCACTCCAGCACATACCCATAGCGGTGAAGACGGCAATAGTATCGTTGGTGATAAGACCCATACTGCTAAAACGGGGTACAAGACCCATTGCAGCACCTACTGCACCTAGCGAAGTAAGCGGGAATGCAATAAGTTCGGAAGAGGTGAAGCCAAAGAGCCATTCGAACACGAAGTTGATCTTATCGGCCAACCAAGCAATTACGGGGACACCTTCGTAGGCAAGACCTTGATAACCCACTGTAGCATCAGCAGGACCAAAGGTGAGCATCATAACGATAGTAGAAATAACCAACACACCAGGAATGATAGCCACACCAATACTAACACCATCTTTTCCACCATCAAGGATGCTGTTTAGGAAACGCATAAAGATGGAGCCTTCACTCTTGAAAGAGATATTCTGTTCGCTATCATGATTGAGGTCGCCATCATAAACTGGAGCATCCAGTTCCGGATATGCTTTCAAGGTAGAACGCTGCATGAGTCGAGTAGAGATAATACTACCGATGACAGCACCCACAATTCCCACAAGGGCTCCCTTGCCATAGCCAAGACCCGTCATAAACGCCAATACCACAAGTCCCATACCGAAAGCAGTACCAAAATTGGTAAGAGATGCCAATTGGTATTTCTTGAAATACTGCGAGAAGTTGTGGTCTTTGGAGAGGGTAATGATAGCGGGGTTATCACTCAAGAAAGTCATTACGGCACCTAAGGCAGCCACACCGGGCAGATTATAGAGAGGTTTCATGAGCGGACGAAGAATATTCTCCATAAGGCGTACCACACCAAATTCAGCCAACAATTTGCTAATAGCACCCATCAGTACACATATAGCCATAATGTAAAAGACGGTTTCCAACAGCAGATGATAGGCCGTCTGCATGAAGGTGTTGAGCATATGAGGAAGGGTCATAAAGTGGGCCAACACGCCGAAAAATGCAAAGAAGATAGCAAGGAAGATCAAGGCTTCGATACTACGCTTTGTGGTAAACTTTAAGTGTTTGAATGCACTCATGATTGCGATATATTTAATTTTCTTTATTTGAAAAAACGAAATGGCATTATGCCGCTATTTGGACAGTTAGGATTCGTAGTGTTACCAATTGTAGCGCCGCTCGAGCGATTTGAGCACGTTAATATTCCAAGTGAGGCCCACATTGGCAGAAATTCCTTCATAACCTCCATTAACACCATTGCTAGTCTTCTCGAAAGCAACATAGGCATGATAACGAAGATCGCGACAGTAGCGAGGATGGTTTTCAAATCCCACTCCGGCCATAGCACGACGCCCATCATAGGGGAAGAAAATATCCTCAATAACGCCCGTTCCCTCTTCATACACACCTTTACCAAAGAGACTCCAACCTTCATTGAAACGCAACTCTAATCGAGCCACCATCGAACGATAGACGATATCGGAATTGTCATAGTGAGCCATCAAGTCGACATACATATTCCAATGATCGAAGGCCAATTTATTGCCAGCAGCAAAATAAGCCAACCTATCGCCAGGAGCACTTGTAGCAAGGCCCTTATCGAAAACGCTAGCCGACCATAAGGTATGGAAATGACCCATATGACCTGCCCACATAAGGTTGTAAGAGAAGTTGCCCCAATCGGCACCAAAGCCATTATATGGGGTGTTGGTTACCTGAGCCACAAGGGAGTGCTTACCTTCGTTGGTAAGATAAGCCAGCGAAGCTCCTAACTGGAAACAATAGAAATTGTCCCAGTAAACACCATTATAATAGACATCAATAGGGGCTGCATCGTATTCAAAGCCGCCAATAGCCATAGCATCTTTTCCGAAACGGAAACGCCAATGTTCGTTAGGCATATAATTGATATAAAGGAAATCGGTGTTATCGAAGAAGTTGTGAGTACCGTTATCGGCAATGATACGCTGACGAAGGTAGTAGGATACCTTATTACTAAGGTTACCTCCCATGTGGAGGTTGAAGTAGCGGCCATAGAAGCCATAGGTCTCGGACGACCCATCAGTGGAACGATTATAGTCAAAATCGGCACGTGCTTCTAGCCGAAGTGTGGTAATACGATTGTCGGAATCGTCTTGAGCAGTTACTTTTGTGGCTATTAATAGACTCAACGAAGCCATAAAAATAGCACATAGTTTATTTATTTTCAGCATACTATATTTTTTAGTCATTATTTTTATCAAATGCAAAAGTACAAAAAAATTTGGGTATTCAAATAATATATGTATTTTTGCATTCAAAAATAAAATATAGAGAATATGAAAAATAGTAACACTTTCAAAGTTTTAGGCCTTGCTGCAGTATTGTTTTTCTGTGGTCAAAGCATCAAAGCTCAAACGGCCTTAGAGACATCACTCTTCTTTAATGGCGTAGCTCCTTCGGCTGAATTTAACGACAATGCAACTCTTACTTCAGAGGGTCTTTTTGGTAAGGATCAGATTGGTACAGCTGCTGCATTAGGTTTTGGTGGTGGTATTCGTGCTAGTCTTCCCTTCGATATTGGAGTAGGATATGTTGCTCCTTTTGTTGGCGCCGACCTATTTTGGAATCGTCCCAAATCCAGTCTTCGTACTCCTATGATGGAAGCCGATGATAAGGTTCCCCAGTATTTCAACATTCCCATTATGGTTGGTGTGCAGTATCGCTATCCTTTGGCCGATATGGGATTGGAATATGTTACTCCTTATGCCGAATTTGGTGTTGGATACGACTTCTTTATGATTGGAGCTGAGGGTGCAAAAAACAAATACTACTATAACTACAAAGTGAAAGGCGCTATGGCTTGGCAATTAGGTGTTGGTACATTCTTGGCCAACCACGTCAGCATTGGAATTCACTACTATGGTCTTGGCACCCACCAAATTAAATACGGCAACGGCTGTGTTCCCGATATGGCTAGCTCGACCAATCTCAACCAACTGCGTCGCATCGGCGAGTGGGCTCTCCGTTTCGGTTTCCACTTCTAATCTGACGATTAAATCACATTATAGAGAGGCGCCTTCCTTTAAAAGGCGCCTCTCTCTTTTTATCATCAATCAATCTCCATCCTTCGCATCTCTAATCTTGCTACGAAAAATATGATCGATGATAAAATAAATAACACATTGGCTCGTTATTGAATGTATTTAGATTTAAATAATAGAATCATTAATTAATATGGGTAATAGAACTAAGAAATACTACTTCATAGCAGCCTTGATGCTTGTTTGGGGTAGCAACCTAACGGCTCAAGAAACCTACGATAAGGGATTTGAAATATCTAAGAATCTGGAAATCTTCTCCAACGTATACCAGAATCTACATCAGTTCTATGTGGACGATGTGGAGCCAGGAAAGACAATGAAAGTGGCTATCGATGCCATGCTAGCTTCAATGGATCCCTATACTAACTACTATCCCGAATCGGCTATGGAGGATGTAAAACTCCAACTGATGGGAGAATATGGCGGCGTTGGTGCTTTAATCCTACAGTTCGACAGCAACATCTATATTTCCCAACCCTATGAGGGGTTGCCAGCCGACTTGGTTGGACTCAAAGCTGGCGATAGGATAGTAGAGGTCAATGGCGAAAGCACTAAAGGAAAAACCACAGCCGATGTAAGTAGCGCTATGCGTGGACAAGCAGGTACGGAGGTAACCCTCAAGGTGGAACGCAATGGTAAAATGATTACCAAAACACTCACCCGCAAAGAGATAAAGATGAAAGCTGTACCCTATTACGGCATGATGAAAGACAATATTGGCTACATTAAACTGAACGAATTCACTCACGGTTCGGCACAAGAGGTTAAGCAGGCCTTCCGTTCACTCAAAGCCGAACACCCCGAAATGAAGGGAGTAGTGCTCGATCTGCGTGGAAATGGTGGCGGACTGCTGAACGAAGCTGTCGATATTGTGAACATATGGGAAAAGAAAGGACAGCTTGTGGTGGAAACCAAAGGCAAAATAAAAGCTAAGAATCTGAAAAGCTATACCTCATCTACAGCCGAAGACCTCCAAATCCCTGTTGCTGTTTTGATAGACGGAAGCAGCGCTTCGGCATCGGAGATCGTAAGTGGAAGCCTTCAAGATTTTGACCGCGCAGTCATCGTGGGCAACCGCTCATACGGCAAGGGGCTCGTACAAAACATACTGCCCATGAACTATGGTAGTCAGATGAAGGTAACCGTCTCGAAATACTATATTCCCTCAGGACGTTGCATCCAAGCAATCAATTATAGTGACCGCGATGAAAATGGACGCGCCAAGAAACTCCCCGACTCACTCAAAACAGCTTTCCAAACACACAATGGAAGAACCGTTTACGATGGTGCTGGCATCGAACCCGATGTAGAGGTTGAACAAGAATATATGTCAAGTCTTACGGCTGAATTAGTTCGTCGTAGCTGTTTCTTTGAATATGCTAACATATTCTGCTCCAAACACGAAACCATTCCCGCCCCCGAAGCCTTCGAAATCACCGACGAAATATGGAACGACTTCGCCACTTTTGTCAAATCAAAGAATATCACCTATAAGACCTATACCGAAGAGGTTCTTGCCAATATGCGTCAAGCAGCTGAGGACGAACATTATTTGGAAAGCATCGAAAAAGATATCAAAGATTTGGAAGAAAAATTCAAGCAAGAGAAAGCAAACGATCTGACCAAGTATCGTAAAGAGATTTCTATGATGCTGAAAAGCGAACTGCTAGCACGCTACTACTACGAGAAAGGACAGATTCAAGGATGGTTGCCCGATGATCCCTGTGCTCTTAAGGCAATCGAGATCCTGAACAACACCGATCAGTATAACAAGATCTTAGGTAAGAAATAATCATCCTTAAACAAACATAACCCTTGCGACAAAAGGTCCATACCACACTTTATTTCCTACTTCTATGTTTAGGAATGATAGGAATGACAACATCCAACTATTTAATGAATATGGCTTGGGTGTTTTTAGCTGCTAACTGGCTTTTGGAGTGGGATATGCGACACAAGTTCGCCAATTTCAAAACCAACTATCTGCTACAAGCTTGGCTGGTATTGTTTCTCCTTCATGTGGTTGGATTATTATGGTCGTCTAATATAGCCTATGGACTCGATGATCTTCGAAAAAAACTACCACTGCTGTTTATCCCCCTTGTTGTCCTAACTTCACAACCTCTTAGCGACAAACGATATCGATGGGTGCTCTTTTCCTACATTATGGCTATGTTGGTAGCTTCCATTATAGGGCTTGTCCGTTTCTTCACCATCCCCGATCTCCCCTATCGCGATATTATTCCCTTTATATCTCACATTCGCTTCTCTCTCAACCTATGTTTGGGCATCATGCTGCTTGGATGGCAGATAATACGCGCCCGCTCGTTTCAAACGCGACTTTGGGCATCATTACTTGCGACTTATTTCTTCCTATACCTATTTCTACTGCAATCCTATACCGGTTGTATTATTCTGTTTGTGTTAGCTTTGGTTATGCTGTGCCACTATTGGAAAACGATAGAGAATCGCCGCCTACGAGGAGCAATGCTAACACTTTGGTGCTTGGTTTTTATCTCTGTTGGCACATTGGTAGGGTTCCATATCCATCAATATTACCACCTTATCCCTCAAGCCAAAGCGCCCTTAGCAATGCAGACAGCCAATGGACGACCCTATACCCATCAGCAAGATGGACTTATCGAAAACGGCAACTATGTAAATAACTATATCAATGACGAGGAGATGTGGCACGAATGGAGAAAACGAAACAACCGCGATCTCTACGACACTTCTGCTACGGGCTACCCAATCCGAGGAGCTTTGGTACGCTATCTTAATGCCAAAGGACTAACAAAAGATAGTGCAGGTATGGCTCAATTAAACAACAATGAGATTGATGCCATTGCCAAAGGTATTGCCAACCCAGTGTATGAGAAACATCTCAGTATACAACGTATGGTATACGTGCTTTGTTTTGAATATGAGAACTATCGATGCTTCAACTCGGTTCGTAACTTCACTATGCTGCAACGTTTCGAACTATGGAAAAACGGATGGTCGGTATTTCTCCATTCGCCATTGATAGGCGTAGGTACAGGCGATGTAGTTGATATGTGCCATAAAGAACTAATTAAATCGCAATCGGATCTAGCTGGTACAAAAAAACACACTCACAACCAATACCTAACATTCCTCATAACCTTTGGCCTACTTGGATTCATCATCATTGTTTGGATGTTTGTCCGTGCATTTCGCCGTCAGCACCTACTCCGTATTGCACCATTCTTGATTATCACAACCATCACACTCATCTCGTTCATTACAGAAGACACACTCGAAACATTGGCTGGTGCCATGTTTGTCACACTCTTCTCAACACTCTTTGCCTCTCACCGACTCAAAAACAATGAGTCATAATCACCCAACCACACATCCCATCAAAAAACAATGTATCAATATCATACACTCAATAATGGCATCCGTATAGTCTTCCGTCAAAAAGAAAGCATCGTAGCCCATGCAGGGGTTTACGTCAATGTAGGCTCTCGCGACGAACAAGGAGCCGAAGAGGGTTTAGCCCATTTTATTGAGCATTCTATCTTTAAAGGCACCACTCATCGAAAATCCTATCATATCCTGAACCGAATCGATGGGGTGGGAGGCGAACTGAATGCGTTCACCACCAAAGAATCAACCTGCATTTACACCACCTCCCTATCCATCCACCTAGAGCGATGCCTCGAACTGATGTCGGATATTATCTTCAATTCCAATTTCCCTGAAAACGAAATAGCAAAAGAGAAAGATGTAGTATTAGAAGAAATCAACTCATACGAAGACTACCCAGCCGAGCTCATCTACGACGACTTCGAATACTTAGCCTTCGAGGGACATCCTTTAGCTCATAATATACTAGGGACAAAGAAAAATGTCAAGAAGTTTACCACCAACTTCATACGCGAGTTCTTTACCCGCAACTATACCCCCGATCGTATGGTTATCACCGTGGTTGGAAACATCGACTTCAAGAAACTAGTTCGAATATTAGAGCACTATTTCGGTTGCTACAAACCACTCACCTCCTCTATTGATCGTAGCACCCCACCCCAATTCCATCAATTCAATACTACTATCCACAAAAAAACACACCAAGTACACGCACTCATCGGCTGCAGCGCCTACAACAGTTTCGATGAGAAGAAAGTCGGGTTTACTCTTATCAACAATTTGTTAGGAGGGCCTGCTATGAACTCCCGACTCAACGTGGCTATACGTGAAAAATACGGATTCTGCTATACCATCGAATCACAATATACACCCTTTACCGATGCTGGCCTTTTCTATATCTATGCTGGCATCGAACCCGAAGCCAAAGAAAAATATATTGAACTGGTACTAAAAGAATTAAATCGTTTTAAAGAAAAGCCCCTTTCTACCCTTCAATTACACACTGCCCAACAACAACTCATTGCCCAAATAGCTATCGATAACGACCTCTCTCTCAACGAAATGCAATCCATAGGCAAAGCGCACCTCTTATATAATCGTGTAGATACTCTTGAAGAGATGAGCAATGATATTGAAAGCATTACAGCCCAAGAGATTCAAGATATAGCTAACGAACTATTTGTCGATAATAATCTCAGTTTCCTCTTTTACAACTAATAATAAATACCCATCTCCTCTATATCAGTTGAATTACGATGTTCTTCCTCGCATAGAGATTATCCCCCCTTCTCTATAGGACGGCATCATGAGAGTACGTAAAGAGTGATCTGACACATTCCTCCCAACACTTTTTTTCTCTTTTTTCCTCTCTTTTCTCACCCTTACTTCGTATCACCCTTACTACACTCTCGCATCACCCTTACTCTAGCCATACTCATGAGTAAGGCTGAAGTAAGGCTATAGTATGGCTATAGTAAGGGTGATAGGTAGCAGCATGCCGATTAAGAGGCGAATAAAAAGGCAATGCACCCACAACAAACACCTCTAAATAACAAAAAGACATAAAAAATTTTCATCTACATAAACAACTGAATTTCAAATAATAATCAACACGAAATGACTTTTTAAGAATTTTTATCTTGTTTTCGCCCCCCTTCTCACCTTATATTTGCAAAATCAAATAGCAGCGAAAACTGCTGTTAAATTCAAAATAATTTCCACCCAATCAACGTTTTAAACATTCGAGAGAAACTCTTGAGGGTTTATGATTTTTTGTTTACTGTTTACAGTTTATAGTTTATAGGCTACTGTCTATTTTTTTACTTTAAATCGTAAACAATTGGCCTCGTCGGCCCCATCTAGAAAACTTTAATCTATAATAATATGGCAATTATAAGACAAATCGGACCCGGCTGTTTAGCCTCTGGTACTATTGATGGTATCATCTATTATGTGCGTAACGGCAAGATGTATGCGCGTGCTGTACCTATCATACCTGAAAGTTCGTACAACAATCCAGCAGCTCGAATAAGACAGGCCATCTTTAAGATGGTACAGATGCACCTAAAGTACCATCTTCGGACAATCAAGCAGACAGTATCGCCTGAGGATAGCGGCTCTTCTTCAAATCGTTACTTCAAGCTGAACAAGACAGGACTGTACGCTGCGCTGAAACCCCTAGCAGAGTTATATGTGGGCGGACAAGAGGTAACCATTACAGATGTAGAGCAAGCAATATGCAAATATGCTGCTGATAATCCAAATAGTATCATGATTGCAGCCATGAGTGGATATCGAGAGGTATATCTTACTGGCTCCTGGCCCGATGCTATCACCCTCGAAGCAAAAAAAGGTGGCAATAAAATAATCATCGTCGTAGCCGAGAAAAGCGTAACCACTACAGTTACAACCCATAGCAACGACACAGAGGTCCCAACATGCAACGACACAAAAAGATCTACAAACAGCACAACAACAACCCCAGACAGTAACGAAGCAAAAAGGACAACAAGCAATATCAAGGAGAAACAAACGAATATCACTACCAAACCCCAGCCAATTCACATTAATGGCTATACTTCTTTGACTTCCGTCTATGACCCACCATCAGTATCAATCCATCTATATAATAAGAATATCAAAATATAATGACCGACTCTGGGGGTACAATATAGGAGAAAGTAGGCTGCTAGATAAAACCAAATAAAAAAAAGAGACACTATACCTAGTGTCTCTTTTGGTATTCATCTAATGATCACTTTCTTATTCAGCAACTACTTCGAGGTTGATCTCAGCTTTGATATCTTTGTAGATATTCACAGTAGCGGTATAGTTACCAATCTCTTTGATTTTGTTACCATCAACAACAATCTTTTTGCGATCTACGTCATAGTTGTGCTGCTCTTTGAGAGCCTCTGCAACTTGGATGTTGTTCACAGCACCGAAGAGTTGACCATTCTCACCAACCTTGGCAACAATCTTTACGCTCTTACCGTTGAGGGCAGCCATCTGAATATCAGCATCCTTACGGAGTTTTTCCTCTTTATGCTGACGCTGTTTGATGTTCTCAGCCAATATTTTTTTGTTGCTAGGAGTAGCGATGATAGCCATTCCCTGAGGAAGCAGGTAGTTGTTAGCGTAACCGTTCTTAACGTTTACGATTTCATCTTTATAACCTAAGTTCTGTACGTCTTGAATGAGTATAATTTCCATTATTCTTCCTCCATGATTTATTTTAAACAATCGGCTACATAAGGCAGCAAAGCCAAATGGCGAGCACGCTTGATAGCTTTAGACACTTTTTTCTGGTACTTGTTCGAGGTACCGGTGATGCGGCGAGGCAGAATCTTGCCTTGCTCATTGACAAACTTCAACAAGAAGTCTGCATCCTTATAGTCAATATATTTAATGCCAAGTTTCTTGAAACGGCAATATTTCTTACGCTGAGTATCAACAGCGATGGGGGTCAGATATTTAATTTCGGTTTCGTTAGCCATAACTATTCTTTTTTAGAGATCGTTTAAAGCGGTCTCACGTTCTTTAATTATTCAGCAACAGGAGCCTCTTCGACTGCGGGCTGCTCTTTTCTATTGTTACGTTTCTTCTCGTTGTAAGCCACAGCGTGTTTGTCGAGCGACACGGTGAGGAAGCGGAGAAGACGCTCATCGCGCTTGTAAGCAACCTCAAGGTCAGCGATCACGCTACCTTCGGCTTTGAACTCGATTAGATAATAAAAACCGGTGGTTTTCTTTTTAATAGGATAAGCGAGTTTGCGCATACCCCAATTATTGGTGTACACGATCTCTGCACCTTTGCTTGTCAAGAAGTCGGTATACTTCTTTACCGTTTCCTTCATCTGATCGTCAGACAAAACGGGAGTTACAATGAAAACGGTTTCGTACTGATTTACCATTACTTTTTAATTTTTAAATTATTTATTGATTAACAAAAAATTGGGAGCCACTTGACGGACTTGAACCGGCGACCTGCTCATTACGAATGAGCTGCTCTACCAACTGAGCTAAAGTGGCTGTTCTAACGGTGTTGTAGGCAGGAAACAAAAAAAAGTCGAAGTTGGCTCGTCTCTCAACCTCGACTCAGTGTCGGGGTGATAAGACTCGAACTTACGACCTCCACGTCCCGAACGTGGCGCGCTAGCCAACTGCGCTACACCCCGTTTTGTGTCCTGGCAGGGACTCGAACCCTGGACCCGCTGATTAAGAGTCAGCTGCTCTACCAACTGAGCTACCAAGACAATTTCAGTATTTCAAACTTCTCTCTGCCAACGGTGGCCTTCATTTTGTACTCCGGGTGGGACTTGAACCCACACGACCTTGCGGTCAAGGGATTTTAAGTCCCTCGTGTCTACCATTCCACCACCAGAGCAGACTAAAAGAGCGGAAAACGAGACTCGAACTCGCGACCCCGACCTTGGCAAGGTCGTGCTCTA
>JAUNHX010000003.1:0-472 GCA_030523765.1 Bacteroidales bacterium
TTTATTATATATATTTATATATAAACATTTAAAATAAAGAAAGAGGAAAACAAGAAAAAGGGAAAAGTAGGGGTATCAAAAATCGGATTGTAAGACTGTAAGACTGTAAGGGAACACCAATTCTTTAAGCTATTAATTTCTCTAAAAAGCACATACTCAGTCTGATATATGATTGGATAAGGAGTGGGTTATCACGATGAACTGAAATAATATTACAGTTTATTAGCTTTTTGCCCCATATAAACATCAAAAAACGATCCTAAAACTCCCATTTCTCTTTTAAAGTCTTTCGCAAGTGCCTCCTTTAATTGCTCCCAAAGGCAATCTTGTTTCGCTAGCTAGAGGGTGTTTGGTTGCTTTTCAAAAAGCAAAACTGAACCCCATGCTCCTTTTCAGATTAGGATCATGATCATCTTATTCTCCCTCTAGGTAGCCTTTAGCCATACATCACCCTTACTCTAGCCATACATCA
>JAUNHX010000003.1:482-116481 GCA_030523765.1 Bacteroidales bacterium
TTACTTATCAATGAGGTGTTTTCTTGATGTGAAATTACTTGTAAGTGATTGAATCATAGCTCTCCCAAGGTAAAGAAGGCTGAACCTTTCCAGTTGCTAGCGCCTTTTTTCTACATTGAAGCTATCTTTTAAGCATTTTCCGATATTCCTACATGGAGCGTCGGAATTACCTTCGGCATCGATATCGAGCATTACTGGTGTGGGCTGCATCTCTTCGAGAGGCATGTGAGGTATGCGTTCCTTCCCCACACTACGCAAGTAAACTAGAAATCAAAATCTAACTAATTGGAGGGCAATTTTTCGTATTCTTTCCTATTTAGCTTTCCTAATTGTACCCTCTCGACCTCACTATTATCACCCCTGAAGTCTCTAAATAGTCCCAAATGGGGCGAAATGTACCTTGATCTCCTCGAAAGGCGCTAGGTAGTGAAAATTATTTTGTATTTTTGCATTGTGATTTCAAGTGGGAAATAGCACCGACTCGACTTTGATGCAAGTCATAGGTAACTCTGATGTAACTCTAGGTTTTACTCACCCTCCATTTCTACTTTCCCCTCGCACACGAAATCGCATAATCAGGCAAAAATCAAAAATTCATTCATCTCAAAAATAAATATTATGGCAATCATTACCTCCATCATTCAGTTCATAGGATGCATACTATCGCTCGTTGGAGCGAAAGGCAAGAAGGGATACTTTGCTCTCCGCCAATACCAACTTACTGTTGCTAAGTGGGTAGTAGATGTATTTCTATTTGCCTCATCAGCCTTATTATCCCATGATAATAAAGCAGTTGCAGTAGATTACACTGCTTTTGGGTGGGCACAAAAAAATTCCAGGAATCAAGAATGGTAGTGATGCTCAAGGAGATAAAAATGTGTAAATCTGTGAGACTCGAAGCTTTTATCCTTCCTAAGTGGCATCTTGTTACCCACTTCTTGTTTCCTGGAACCTCGTTTAGATCCTATCAATCCTCGTCGACAGGAGCATTGTGGCTGAGCTCAATGTTGCGAGCCAAGTGGGATTCGTTGCCTGCCTCATCGGTGCAGTAAACCATCAGATGGTATTTGCCAGGCGTGGCGTTGGCGGGAATCACAATATCGTGGTGATGGATATGGGCGTTGCGTTGGTGGTCAAGATCGTAGCTCTTGCTGAAGGTGAATGCCGTAGTGGTATCCTTCCCGTGACCGTGATTGTCGAAATTGTTGTGGATATCAATCTTATAGGAGCCGAGCGCCTCATCGTCTTCTAAATCCATCTCGAAATGCATTCCGTGATCATCACCTATCTGGATAAGTTGCCCCTCTTCGGGTTCAATAAGGGTGATAGTGGGTTTGGTTACGTCGCCTTTAGTGCAAGCGGTGGCGAGGAAGAGAAGACTTAATGCAGCCATTGCTGCCATACGAATGTTTTTTTTCATTTTGATTAATTTTTTTATTGATTTGTTATTAAATGAATTATGTTTTTTTAAAGGAGGTAGGGTAGGGTTAGAAAGGCAATTTCACACTTATGCTGATATTGCGACCCGGTTCGGGGACCTCGACCCTGCGATAGAAACTCAAGTGGTTGTAATAACGAGTGTTCAACAGATTGTTGACGGTGAGGTTGACTAATAGATGATGTTTGCCTAGGGGTACTTTTAGGTGACATCCCAGGTGGAGAAGGGTAGCACCAGGAGTCGTTTCCTCATTTTGGGCTATATGGTTCTGAGGAGCAATCGATTGCACAGCGACAAACAGATCGCCAAAGGGGAGATAGTAGTTCAGGGTGTTGCGCATCGAGGCGGGGGGAGAGAATGAGAGTGCTGTATGTCTTTCTATATTATAGGTATATACATATTCACCTTTAAGTTGATAACAAAGGTGCGGGGTGATATGGTACTCGTAATTAATCTCGCCTCCCGTAAGTATGGCGGGAGCCTCCTGATAGCGGTATATCTGACCTGCGTGGGGCAGCAGCGACCATTGGCTGGTGGGAGTGAGGAAGATATAGTTGCTGTAGAGGTTGAAGAAAGGAGAGAGTTCGATACGCATACGATCCCACTCTTTACTGAAGTCAATATCGAGTTGCCATCCCTGTTCGCTATGCAAGGTGGTATCGCCTTGCTCGTGACGGAAGGTGCCATGATGGACACCGTTGGCGGCCAACTCGTTGGCGGAGGGGAGACGATAGCAGCGCCCCAGGTTGGCTTTGAAGAGCCATCCGTTGGAGAGATTGCCTACGGCACCGAGCGCTCCCGACCAGTCGCCTAACCAACGATCGACAGCGTAGCTACTCCACTGATAGTTGTCTACCTCGCTCGCCGAATAGCCTTGTTGGAGCAGATAGATCGATAGGTAGGGGTCGGAGAAGGCATCGATAGCGATATGTCCCACATCATAACGGAGTCCCCCTGAGAGAGTCCATTGCTTATTGAGGCTCCATTCGCTCATCGCATAGATACCTGCCGTTTGACGTCGATAGGAGGGAAGGAGGAAAGCATAACCCCCAATGCTGTTGTCTTGCACTTCGCTATTGAATCCTAGGGTGCTGGTCACCTTGTCGTTCCACAGAATCAGTGTCTTGGCATTGGCAGTGAGGGTGTGCAGTAAGAACTGCAGTTCAAGGTCGGGGTTGGTGGCAGGAGCCGTTTGTCCGTCGTAGTGGGTATGGAAAGCGCTCCATTCTTCACGGTGGTTGTACTGATAGCCGAGGTCGATACTCCAAATGGAGCGTTGGAAAGCATACTGTTGATGAGTAGAGGCTTTGATGTGGTTGACCCATGCATAAGGTAGTTTAATGTTGCGACTATCACCATCATCGATGAGTCTGGCCACATCAGGAATACCATGAGCTCCGGGGAAGAACCCCGATTTCTGATAGGCGTTGCTCAGTGCATACGAGGCGGTATATCGGCCATTACGATAGAGTGCTGTAAGACTCCCATCGCGTTCTATTCCAGCGGTGTTCTTCATTCTCCCATTGTAGATGGGCAATCGGAGGGTTAGATATACGATAGTGTCGGTGGGCACACGATAGTCGCCAAAATGCTGCTCGCTATAGCGTCCTTGAAAGGTCCAGTGTCCCCGATGAAGACCGGCCATTAGCGAGGCCCCTAGCGCATCGTTGACCGATTTTCCGAGTAGCGACAGCTCTCCGAAGAATCCTTGGGGCCTATTGGCGCTGAGGGGTCTAATCTCTAACACGCCCCCCATAGCATCGCTACCGTAGAGGAGTGAGGCGGCCCCTTTGATGAGATTGACACCCTCGACATTGAAGGCATCGATCTCCAACCCGTGGTCGGCACCCCACTGCTGTCCTTGCTGTTTGATACCGTTTTCGACAACAGCGATGCGGTTGAATCCTGCTCCTCGAATCATAGGTTTCGAGAAGCCCGATCCGATGTCGATACTTTGAACGCCAGGCAGTTCCTCGAGTGCTTTGATGACGTTGCCGTTGTTATTATGTTCAAAAAATTCTTTGGGTATCGATATGCGGTTCATCGTGGTAGATTCCTCCTGGTGCTGATGGTGCGCCGTATGGATGGTAACCTCGTGCAGCTGACGCACAGTGTCTTGTTGCTGTGCATAGACATTCTGCATGCATATCAAACCCAGCATGATACATATTTGCCGGATGTGCATATGACTATAGTACAATAATAAATAGAAGGATGATTAGCAGCCATCGGAATAAAAATGAGGCTGCTATAAAAGTGTGTGAAAGTTATGCACTCATAGGAGGCGCCCGCAAGGAGGGGGATAGATGCTGAGAGCTTACAATAGCGTCGGTATGCTCTTGGCGTACGATGGGACGAAGAAGAATAATAGTGGTGAGGGTAAGGAAAGCGGTGAAGATATAAGTTTGGGAGCAGAGCTGACAGATAGGACAACTATCGGGTTCGTTGGCCGTGATGATAGCTTCGCTCTGGTGATCGAATGTCGATACCCAACCGTTGTGGGTATGCGTTATCGTGGCAATCACCATAGGAAGATAGAGCATCAACAGCAGTAACGCCGTCAGTCTCTGTCGTTTATCTGCACTTTTCCTTGTCATAATCGGTTGCAAAGTTACATATCTTTTGTGATTCGGCACCATGAATTGAAGATTTTTTTTTATCTTTGCAGACGAAATCAATGACTACAGCGGGTCCTCTCGATGTTTCAAATGTATTATATTCATTGTTTTAGGAAAAGAATCGCCCTATGGAAGAAAATAAAACCGGTGGCTCGGCCAACAGCTTGACGGCCGAAGAACAGCTGAAGATAGATACCAAACTGGATGGATGGAAGAAGAAGTTGCTCGATTTGGGATTGCGCAACCAACTGCTCAATTTCAAACCACAACGTTCATCGAATCTTAAGATAGATCAATCGGCGGGTATCGATGCGGTGTTTTCGGCTTTGGTGGATAAAGAGAAAACACTCAAGTTGGCAGAGATGGAGTCGTCCGACAAGGTGAAGGAGAGGGTTCTCTATCTTGATGATTTCGAGGCACGGCAGCGGCAACTGCGTACTATCCGTAGCGCTGCCCGTAAGTCGCTGGCCGAGAAGGGTGTGAATATCCTCTATATGACCTTCGGTATGCTCCGGTGGCAAGAAAAGGGGACGACAGGTCAGGAGATGATGGCTCCGCTATTGCTGGTGCCGGTAAGTTTGAACAACAGCTCTACTTTCGATCCCTATGAGCTCCAGGTGGCTGAGGGGGAGATAGTGGTGAACCCTACGTTGCTCTTCAAGTTGGAGAACGATTTTCAAATCACTGAGTTGCCTGAAATGGGCGAAGAGGAGCAGCCTCAAGCTTTCATTCACCGTTTTGTTGAGGCTTTACATCAACCGCAATGGTCGGTGGAGGAGGAGATATACATCAGTTTGCTCTCTTTCCAAAAAATCAATATGTATCGCGACCTTCAGCAGCATCGCGAACGACTGTATGAGAACAAGATAGTGAGGGCGTTGTGTGGTGTGAAAGGCGATTTCGCTGCCGATGAGGAGGCAATACGTGAAGTAGGTTCTCGATACGATCACGACAACCTTTTGAGTCCTTTAGATACCTTCCATATTGTGGATGCTGATGCTAGTCAGGCCGATGCTATCTTGTTGGCACGCAAAGGGGTAAGTTTTGTACTGCAGGGTCCTCCGGGTACAGGTAAGAGTCAAACAATTACCAATATCATTGCTACCTTGCTAGCCGATGGGAAGAAAGTGCTCTTTGTGGCTGAGAAAGAGGCGGCTCTTTCGGTGGTGAAGAATAGGTTGGCGGAGCACGGTATGGGTGATTTCTGCCTGATGATAGACAACGATAAGGCCAAGAAGAAGGATATTTTACAGCAGATAGACAACTGTATAGCGCAACCAAAGCTGACGTTGAAAAGCGATATTGACGATCGTTTGCATGAGTTGGAGGAGAAGCGGAGTAGGTTGAATCATTATTATCAACAGCTGACGCTCGAAGTGGATCCGCTCCATAAATCGATCTATGATATTTGTGGCGAGATTGCTAGTCGCAACGCTATGCCCAATGTGGTGTTCGATATTGCTCAGGTAGAGAAGATTGATGGCGATAGGTTACGCCAAATGCGGAGTATTGTTAAGGATTATATCGCTGCTATAGGTCCCTATGATAGTATTCAGCAGAACCCTTGGTTTGGGTCGAATCTCAACGATGTGGGTATCAACCAACAAGAGCAGTTGAAGAGTCTCTTCGCGGAGTCGGCTTCGCTACTAGGAAAGATAGAGCAGACAATGGGCGAGGTGGTACTCAATATGGGCTTGCCTTTGGAGAATAGTGTCAACCAAATGGAGCCGATGATGAGGGTGCTCTCCCTCTTGTCGTTGCCGGCCGATTATCCTGCTGAATGGCTCTCACTTGATAGTTTAGATTCTCTTCAGGGGGTTCTTCCGAAGAAGGATCGTGACGAAATCGAGGTGCAGCTGCAAGAGGTGAATGGGGAGTTAGAGACGTTGCGTAAGTCGTTTGAGGAGCAATACGATAAGGATGTTGTAGAGATCGATGCTGCGATGCTGGATCGGTTTAGGAACGACTACGGAGGATTGATGCGTGGCCTTAATGGTCAATATCGCAAGGATATAGCTACTATTGCCTCTTATAGTCGTAAGGGGAAACCCGATTATGAGGAGGCATTGGCATTGCTGAAACAGATTAAACGGTTCCGCGAATTGCAAGAGGAGTTGCAGGTGCTTGAAGGTAAGAGGGAGTCGTTGCAACCTGTATTCCACGCTGAAGCGATGCGACAAGCTATAGAGCAGTATGGCCTTGAGGCTGATACGATTGCCCTTTTGTTGACGCGCGATACTACCTCTCGTCAGGCGCAAAGCTACCTTGCTCAGTTGGAACAGTTGCAGCATAGCGATACGCTGAATAAGGTGAAGGGGTATTTCTCGGATCAGGCTTGGATATACATCTCGCAGCGGAGTACGATGCCTTTGGGTGAGCGATTGAAGCAGTGTGCCGATCATTTTGAGTCGCTGCGTGATTGGAATGGTTACCAACAAGCGAGGATGGATGCCTCAACGGCGGGTATTGCTTCGTTTATCGATGCTGTAGAACAGAGTGAGGAGGAAATACCGAAAGCCTACCTTGAGGAAGTGTTCTTAAAGCAGTTCTATCAGCTGCTGCTCGATCATCTACTCCATGAGGAGCGTTTTTCCGATGTGGGGGCTTTCCGCCAAACGGCAATCATGCAGTTGGTGGCCGACTTCCGTGCCCTTGATGTGGAACAGCTACGCATTGCTCAAGAGAAAGTGCGGGTGCAGTTGATTCAATCGATACCCGATTTCAGTTTCTCGAACAGTGCTGGCAGTGAGATAGGAACGCTGAAGCGTGAGATTCAGAAAAAACGGGGTCAGAAACCTTTAAGGGTTCTCTTCCAGCAAATCCCCAATATCATTACCCATATCAAGCCTTGCTTCCTGATGTCGCCGTTGGCTATCAGTGCTTATCTGAGTGATATGGATTTCGATTTGGTGATTTTCGATGAGGCTTCGCAGGTGTTCCCCGAAAATGCTATAGGTGCTATTATGAGGGGCAAGCAACTGATAGTGGTGGGCGATGATCGTCAGTTGCCGCCTACCAATTTCTTTAAGGCGGCAACGATGGAGGTCGACGAGGAGGATATGGACGACGATGCTGCTTTTGAATCGATCCTTGATCAGAGCGCTACTGTTCTTCCTACAATGACGCTTAAGTGGCACTATCGGAGCAAGAGCGAATCGCTGATTGCTTTCTCGAATGCTGAAATTTATAATAGTAGGTTGATTAGTTTCCCTACGCGCGATATCACTAGTAGTGGACATACGCCCGATTTGGGTGTGGAGTGTGTCTATGTGGCTGAAGGTGTGTATGATCGTGGAGGAAAGAAAGATAATGTGGCGGAGGCGAATAAGGTGATTGATTTGATGAAGGATCACTTCCTCCGTTTCCCCAAACGTTCGTTGGGTGTGGTTACCTTTAGCGAAGCACAGATGGACTGTATTGATAGCGAACTATTACGCCGACTGAAGGAGGATGAGGAGTTGAAACGTTTATATGAACAGAGTTTGGGTCGCGAGAAGGAGCCTTTTATTCTGAAGAATCTAGAAAATATTCAAGGTGATGAACGAGATACGATTATCATGAGTGTGGGTTATGGTCGCGATGCTAATGGTAAACTATATAATAATATGGGTCCTATTACCCGCGATGGTGGTTACCGGCGACTCAATGTGGCGATTACTCGTGCTAAATATAATGTGAAGTTGGTGTGCTCTATCCTCCCAGAGGATATACGTATCGATGAAGCTAATGATACTCCTACCAATGGGTTACGTCTCCTTAAGTCGTACATCGACTATGCTCAAAGGGGTAAGGTGGCTATCGAGAACGATCTGCGCTCCTCGGCAGCAGCGGTGGTGGATACGGCTTTCGAGGAGTCTGTGTATCAGTTCCTTACGGCGAAAGGGTATCAGGTGGATAGATTGGTGGGTACTTCGTCGTTTAGAATCAACTTGGCTGTTGTCCATCCTGAAACTGAGAAGGGTTATATACTGGCTATCGAATGCGATGGATCGGCCTATCTGAGTGCACGTACGGCACGCGAACGGGATAGGGTTCGTCCTTCAATGCTGCGAGGTATGGGTTGGCAACTGATTCGACTTTGGGCAACCGACTGGGTGAGGAATAGGGCCAATCAGGAGGAGCGTCTGCTGAATGCTATCAATGCGGCTATTGAGGGGAAACCTGTTGAGGTATATCCTGAAACGGTGCTCTCGCCTATGGCTTTGAGCGAGATAGATGGGGGAAAGGAACGTCAACAGTCGGCAGCTAATGATAAAAATGTAGCTGCTAATGATAACGATTTGTCTCCGCAAGAATCTGCAATCGATCCTCCCACTATCCCTTCGGATGCTCCATTTGTAACCTATACGGAGGTTCCTTGGGATAGTCATTTGATGCCTAAAGATAACATTATGAGGATTATAGATGAGGAACAACCCATAGCGTTCGATGCATTGTGTAGTCGTGTGGCGCAGCATCTGGCTAAGGTGCCGAAGAATTTGGCCGATACGATTCGCGATATGCTATCGCGTGAGAGTGTGGTTACAGACCCATTAGGGTTCATCTGTATGAAGGGGTTCGATCTTCATAAACTACAGTGTCGCATTCCCATCGAGGGGGAGAAACCGCGTCCTATTGATTGCATCCATCCACAGGAACTCCGATTGGCATTACTTTTTATTGCTGCCCAATCGTTTGGAACCACTCGCGAGGCTTTGGTGACCGATACTGCGCGTGCTTTGGGTTTCAAACGTACCACCGATATTGTTAGTTCTACCCTTATGCATCAGATTGATACGCTGCTTGCTGCGGGCGCTTTGGCGATGAAGGAGGATAAGATTGAGGCGATGAAGAATGAGTAGCTTTTGGGAATACTGAAACGGTGCGGGGGATTGTTGTTTTGTCTTTTGTTGTATTTGAATAAAGGAGGCAGCCGCTGAATCGTTGTGGCTGCCTTTGTTTGCTGAGTGTGGCTTTATAAAAAAGGACAGCCACATATGAAATGTGGCTGTCGGGATTTGATTGTAGATTGTTTTCAATAATTGTTATTCGTCGTACCACATATGTTTAACTGTAAATAGAAGCATACGAATTTCGTTGTCGTCTTCGAAGACTACTTTGATTACTTTGTTTTCGAGATCGAAAATGTAGGTGTATTTGTTTCCTACATCGGATACCACATCAAAGAGGTAGATACTCGATTCTTCATCGTATTCTTGATCTTTGATGTAGTAGGTTGATTTCATGTTGGGAGTGGTATGAGTGAACATTGTGAGGTTTTCGTTGAGTTCGAAGAGAGAGGTTTCTTCGTACGATTGCATTAGGTCGTAACTCTCGGTTGTTTCGTTGTAAACAAACACCGAGCGTTGGGTACAGCTAAAATAGGCTTGAGCCATCGTTGAATATCCTAAAGATATCAGAATGAGGGCGATAATAATTTTCTTCATCTTAATTAATTTACAAGGTTTGTATTAGCCGAAAGAATAGGGAAAAGGCTACCAATTGTATCCCATGCGGGTAAGTGCTTCTTGGGCATCTTGCTGATCCTGTGCGGCGGCTTTGCGATACCATATAACGGCGTTGGAGGTGCTTTGCTGTGTACCTACTCCGTTTTCGTAGCATGCACCTACCATCGTCTGTGCTGAGGCATATCCCTGACTGGCCGATTTATAGAACCATTCGAACGATTTGGTGTAATCGATGGCGGTGCCGTTGCCTAATAGGTAGCATACTCCTAGCATAGCTTGTGCTGAGGCGGAACCACTTTTGGAGGCTTTGAGGAAGAGATCAAAGGCTTTTTCGTACTCTACTTTGCCTCCGTGTCCGGCATAATAATAGGAACCTAGCATGAACTGTGCATCGGTGTTGCCATAATCGGAGGCTCTGACTAAGAGCGGATAGGCCGATTCGAAATCTTCTAAGATATAAAAGAGGCTAGCCATTTCGAGGTCGTTGGCGGCATCGTCGGCATCGTAGGTTTTGTTGGGGGTGGCTGTCGTATTAACTTGCGTACCATATTCGGCAGCAAGGGTTTCGCGGCTAACTCTGTTTAAATTTTTCTGTGCCTTGCGACTTCGACCCAACGCCATACTGTACCACTGATGTGCCATAGCGTAGTCTTGGGTAACTCCATAGCCGTGTTCGTAACAATAACCTAGATTGTTCTGTGCTTTGGCATACCCCTGTATGGCTGATTTGCGATACCATTCGGCTGCCAATGTGTAATCTTGTTTGACTCCTAATCCCTTCTGGTAGCACCAGCCAAGATTGTTTTGTGCTTGTGCATATCCATATTCGGCAGCTTTCTTGAAGAGTGCGGCAGCAATCACGTATTCTTTCTGACTATAATACTGGTTGCCACGGGTATAGTCGCGTTTTGCGGAATTTAACGTATAGGTGGTTTGTGCCATCAACGATCCTATCGTCATGAGCGAGAGGACGAGTACTAAAAAATATTTTTTTCGCATAGACTTAATATTTTTTTATTAGTAATAATAAATGTTTTTAATCAAAATAAATCCACTGCTCGGTCATTGCTGAGAGGCAATCGATGAGAATTACTTTAGCCTAAATGTTTCTTTTATATCTAGTTATGTATAATTGTAACGGCAGATTAATAACACGTTTATAGTTGCAAATATAATAAAAAAATGTAATGCGCAAGCATTGTTATCTAAATTTTTTTTTCTTATTACATGGAGGGGGGGGGGTGAATGTTGCGATGGGTTACTAACATTCGCCCTCCATCTTGAGCACGAGGGAGGAATGGGTTTTTGTTAAAAAGAAAACGACTCTTTAAAGAAACTATACCAAAATGGCCTCGAGGGTTCGAACTCCTTCGTTTTCAGTAATCTCTACCCTTACATAGTGGTCCGGCAGTATCTCTTCAATCTTTTCTGTCCATTCGGTAAAGCAATAGTGACCACTATAGAAATACTCTTCGTATCCTAGGTCGTAAGCTTCGTCGATCTGCTTGAGTCGATAAAAGTCGAAATGGTAAATAGGATCGCCAATACTATCTTGGTATTCGTTGACGATGGCGAAGGTGGGGCTTACCACATAATCGGTTGATCCTAAATAGGAGCATATGGCTTTGATAAGGGTTGTCTTGCCTACTCCCATCGATCCGTAGAAGGCGAAAAAGCGTTCGTCGGCAAAGGTGTTAATCAGTTGTTTGGCCACCTCGGGCAGTTGGTCGACAGTATCGAAGGTTGTTTTCATGTGGTAGCTTTCTTTCATTCTTTGAGGTAACGCTGTCGACTCTCTTTTATTATATAGTTTTAAGAAAAAAGGTTTATGGATATACTGCCAAAATGTCAGTAAAGGGGAGGATTGGCCTATATATTGATGACTTAGATGTTACAAAGGTGGGAGTGGGTTAACTTTTTTTTTGCCACATTGACCGTTTTTCGTATCTTTGCCTCTTATATATAATAACAAAAAATGAATTTAAAGGAGAATAAACTATCAGAAAGTGAAATACTTGCACGTTTGTCGGCCAAAGCGTTGGATGACAAAAAGGGTGTCGATATTGTTATTTTAGACCTTCGTGGGCTTCCTTCAGCACCAACGAGTTTTTTCGTTATCGCTAGCGGTAACGTTCCCTCGCATGTTAGCGCTTTAAGCGATGCTGTCTTTGAAGTGGTGAAAAAAGCTACCAAACAGAACCCTCATAAAATAGAGGGATACAACAATGCTGAATGGATCTTGATGGACTATTTTGATGTGGTGGTTCACATATTCCAAAAGGAGAAACGTGACTTTTTCCGTCTCGAAGAGCTATGGGCTGATGCTAAACGTATCGACTATACTTCGGAGGGCAAATAAAGCAAGTTTTTCTATATTACCAACTATAACCAACCAATAGCGAATTATTAATGAACGATCAGGAAAATAGAGAGTTGTGGGAGTCGAATAGCCCACAAAACAACAAAAATAAGAACAACAGCCGTAACCCTTTCTCGGGTATTCCCCGCAAGGGTAAGAACGGCAAGAAGCGTCCCTTTAATTATATGTCGCTCATCTACATGGCGCTACTCTGCGTCTTAGCTGTAGTGTGGTTCCAAGGTGATGGCGAGGGTAAGAATAAAGAGATTGCATGGAACAAGTTGGAGCAGGTGTTGATGAACCAGGATCAGGAAAAGATTGTGGTGGTGAACAAGGAGTATGCTGAGATTCATGTGAAAGAGAATGCTATTCTCAATGATACCCTCTATAACGATATCAGCACCACAAATGCTCAAGGGGTGAAGCGTCCCTCGGGTTTCTATACCTATAAGTTTGTTACTTTCGAGAGTTTCGAGAAAGATCTGGATAGGGTAGAGGAACAGATAGTGGCGCGCGATACTGTGGGTTTGGCCGATAGTACGGGGGTTGTGGCTCCTGAGAAGCTACGTGAAATCCGAAACAAGGCTAATATAGAACTAATACCCGAACAGCGTACTAATGCTTGGCGCGAAATCATATACCTCTTTGGCCCGTTGCTGATGCTGGTGCTCTTTTTCTGGCTGATGATGCGTGTATCGGCTCGTCAGATGGGCAACAGCAATGGCGGCGACCTCTTTGGTATGGGCAAATCGCGTGCAAAACAGTATGATGCCAATACCGATGTGAAGGTTACCTTTGCCGATGTGGCTGGTCTTGAAGGAGCTAAGGAGGAGGTGATGGAGGTTGTTGACTTCCTGAAAAATCCGCAGCGTTATACCAATCTGGGTGGTAAGATCCCTAAAGGTGTTCTGTTGGTGGGTCCTCCGGGTACGGGTAAAACTCTTTTGGCTAGGGCTGTGGCTGGCGAAGCTGGTGTGCCTTTCTTCTCGATGAGTGGTTCCGAATTTGTTGAAATGTTTGTCGGTATGGGCGCTAAACGTGTACGCGATCTTTTTGATGAGGCGGAGAAGAAAGCCCCTTGTATCATCTTCATCGACGAGATTGATGCTGTGGGTCGCGCTCGTGGTAAAGGTAACTTTACGGGCGCTAACGATGAGCGGGAAAGTACGTTGAACCAGTTGCTTACCAAGATGGATGGCTTCTCGACCAATAAGGGTGTCATCGTTTTGGCTGCTACCAACCGTGCCGATGTGCTCGATAAGGCGTTGCTTCGTGCGGGTCGTTTTGATCGTCAGATCTATGTTGAACTTCCTGACTTGGAGGAGCGTCAAGCTATCTTCGAGGTTCATCTGCGCGATAAGAAGGTGTCGGACGATGTGGATCGTGAATTTTTGGCCAAACAGACGCCTGGATTCTCGGGTGCCGATATTGCCAACGTTTGCAACGAGGCGGCTCTCTGTGCTGCTCGCAAGGATAAGAAAGCTATCGAGAAGCAGGACTTCCTCGATGCGGTGGATCGCATCATTGGTGGTTTGGAGAAACGAACCAAAGTGATGTCGGATCACGAAAAACATACTATTGCCTACCATGAGTCGGGTCATGCTTCGGTAAGTTGGCAATTGGAGTGGGGTGATCCTTTGGTGAAGGTTACCATTGTGCCTCGCGGCAAAGCGTTGGGTGCTGCTTGGTATCTTCCTGAGGAACGACAGATTACTACTTTTGAGCAGATGTTCGACTCGATGACCAGTTTGATGGCTGGACGTGCTGCCGAAGAGATTGTTTACGGAAAAATATCTACGGGTGCTCTCAATGATATTGAGCGTGCTACTAAGATGGCCTACAGTATGGTGGTTTACTACGGTATGAGCGATAAGGTAGGCAACGTGAGTTTCTACGACTCGACCGGTCAGAGTGAATATAGTTTTGGTAAGCCTTATAGTGAGAAGACTGCCGAAGAGATTGACAATGAGGTGAAGCGATTGGTGGAGGCTGCTTATGAACGGGCTAAGTCGATCATCTCCAACAGTCGCGACAAATTGGAGCAGTTGGCTCAAACGCTTTACGAGCGGGAGGTGATATTTAAAGATGATGTGGAGCGCATTTATGGCCCTCGTCCTTGGGACGAACAGAAGAAAGAGCAACAAGCTATAGCTGAGAAGAGTGATGATAAACCATTGGATGGTGCTGAGAATGAGGAAATAGATAATGGTGACGATACCTCTTCCCCTTTGTCCGAGAGTTCGGAAGTTTTGTCGAATGGCGCTGCTGAAGATCATAAACCCGATAGTCCTTCGAATCAATGAAAGAATGTAACAATAAAGAAAATATTGTAAAAACCATAAGGGAGGCACTCATGGAAAAGAACACTATCGAACAACCTACTGTGGCTGCCGACTCGGAAACTGTAGTTACCGATTTGGCTGTTGGTTTTGCCAAACAATATACCCGTCGTGGTGGTACTATGTACTACTGTTCGAGTGAGGAGGAGATTGCTTCGCAACTTCAACAGATCAAGCAACGCATGGGTGATTGCCAGTGGGGTTGTTGTAGCGATAATCTTAGAACTTTTATTTCCCATTTGGGTATCGATAATGTTTTTACTGCCGATGGCAACGCTGAATATCAGTTGGGTGCTATGCTGTGTGATGGTTTGATAGCGAGCGATGGCGGTATTGTGCTTACCAACAAGCAGGGGCTCGGTGTAACGTTCCGTACGCTGCCTCGTACTACTGTTATCGTTGCTTTTACATCGCAGGTGGTGGCTGATAATGATGCAGCTATGACTCGTTTGAAGGAGATGTATAAATCTTTCCCTACCGAGATTGCTGTTCTTGAACCAAGGCCGGCAAGCCAACGCGAAACGGATATCCACCTAGTGTTGGTTGAAGATGAATAAAAAAACAATACAATCTCTGTTAGTATGAATAAATTTCTTGTAAGAACCCTCTCGGGAGCTGTATATGTGGCATTGGTCCTTTTGGCTATCTATTCGTATGCCTTGATCCAAAGTAGGAAGATCGGATTTGTCATTTTTGCTGCCTTCTTCCTCTTTGTAGCTATAGTGGGTGTTCATGAGGTTTATAAGAATTTGAAAATAAAAGGGATTGAAACTCATCGGGGCATTGGCTTCGTGGTGGCTATACTGACTTATGGGGTTGTGAGTCTTTCTAATGTCTGCGGTCCTGCTTTGGCTGTTCGTCTTCTGATGACTCTTCCTTTCGTGTGGTCGTTGGTGGCACTGGCTCAGTTGTGGCATCACGATGAACGTCCGTTTGCTACTATTGGCTATACGCTCTTGCCTACCTTGTGGGTGGTGCTGCCTTTGGTGTTGCTGCAACGACTGTGGATCATGAATCCTTTGGTGGCGCTGATGATATTTGTATGTCTATGGGCAAACGATACTTTCGCTTATCTAACAGGTATGGCTCTTGGAAAACATCACTTGTGGCAACGCCATTCGCCCAACAAAACATGGGAGGGTACCATTGGTGGCGCTCTCTGTTGTATGGCTGCTGCTATCGGTTTGGGTATGTGGCTTTATCGCCCTGATGCATTCTATGGGGGCAATCTTCAATGGTGGCATTGGGCTGTGATGGGATTGATTTGCAGCATCGTGGGTACGCTGGGTGATTTGGTTGAATCGATGTTTAAGCGTAGCTGTGGTGTCAAAGATAGTGGTACCATTATGCCAGGTCATGGTGGAGTACTAGATCGTTTCGATTCGCTCTTTATGGCTACCCCATGGGTGGTGGCTTTCTTTATGCTTTGTCAGATAGTAGAACGTGTGGCTGCCGCTATTTAAAAAGAATAAGTATTATAATAATGTATACAATATAATTTTAAGATACTCGTTATTGTCAATTGCGATTCTAACCAAATAAAACAAACGTATGCGTTTACATAAAGAAGGACATAAGATAGTACTCTTTTCATTCCTCATTTTGGCAACTATCATAGTGCTGCTGCTCGTTCTTTCTTCGCGATGGACGTTGGTGCACTGGCTTGTTTCTATTCTACTGGCTGCTACCTGGTTGTTCATCGTTTCGTTTTTCCGTATTCCCAACCGCAAGACTCAGTATGATGATCATACTCTCTGTTCCCCTGCCGATGGAATGATTTGCACGGTCGAGGAGGTATTTGAAAAAGAGTATGTTAATTCTAAGTGTCTGTTGGTGAGTGTGTTTATGAATGGTACTGATGTCCACAATAATTGCTATCCTTGCGATGGAATGGTGGAGTATGTGAACTTCCAACGGGGCAACTATTTCGTGGCTTCGGCTCCTAAGTCGAGCGATGTCAATGAGCGCTGTTCGGTAGGATTGAAGATGGATACGGGCGAAAAAATACTTATCCGTCAGATTGCTGGATTGATGGCTCGGCGGATTGTCTGTTATGCTAAAGAGGGCGATAGGGCTCGCCAGAACCAAGAGTTTGGTTTTATCAAGTTTGGTAGCCGTGTTGATCTTTATCTCCCACTAGGTACAAAGGTGCTTGCCGAGATGCATAAACAGATCCATAATCAACTCAGCCTTATTGCAAGAACTCCTGAACAGCAAAAACAGATGGCGCAATGACTATAGGCGATCAGATTATCTACGAGGACAATCATCTGCTGGTGCTCAACAAAAGGGGCGGTCAGATTACGCAGAGCGACAAAACAGGCGATATCTGTATGTGTGATGAGATTCGCGATTTTATGCGTGTGCGTGATCATAAACCTGGCAATATCTTCTGCGGTGTTGTTCATCGTTTGGATCGCCCGGTGAGTGGTGCTGTTGTTTTCGCCAAAACGAGCAAAGCGTTGGGACGCCTCAATCAGATGATCAAAGAACGTCGAGATTTCGAGAAACGCTATTGGGCTATCGTTAAGAATGCTCCTCCTCAGAAGGAAGGGCATCTTGAGAACTACCTCCGTAGGGTACCTCGTCTGAACAAGAGTTTTGTTGTCGAAGGGCCGGGTGCCGATACCAGATTGGCAGTACTCGACTATCGTGAATTGGCTGTCAGCAGTGGGGGATATCATCTGCTTGAAATTGTACTGCATACGGGACGTCATCATCAGATTCGCTGCCAGTTGGCTCATATAGGTTCGCCTATTAAGGGCGATCTCAAATATGGCTATCCTAGGAGTAATCGTGATGGCAACATTTCGCTTCACTCTCGCCAAATAATCCTCGATCATCCTGTACGCCACGAGACAATGACGTTTGTGGCCGATCCTCCTACCGAATTCTACCACTTGTTTGATTTTAACCAACTAAACTAATTTTTCTGTTATTTATAATCACTAATAACCTATTGATATAGAATATTTAATATAGAGAAAAATTTTTTAACAAATACATTTTAATAAAACTTGCATTGTAATGAAAAAAACCTTCCTAGCACTGGCGTGCTTCTTTTCGATGGGCTTCTCACTGATGGCTCAATCGATTCAGGTAATGCAGAGTGACTTTGGCTCGATGCAGCTGCAGTTGGCTACATCGCCTCTCGCTATACATACCACAACAATCGCCAACGATACGTTCACTACTATCGGTATGCGCGATTATCTGCCTAGCAGCGAACAGGGTATGCCCTGTTTGCCTGAGCTAGTTAAAATGATTGAGATACCACTATGCGATGGTGTTGATGTTCGCTACACTATCTTGCATGCCGATACTATCGATGGCGCTCAGTTGGGTATCAATCATCTGCTGATGCCTGCTCAACCTTCTCGTAGTAAGTCGGACAATAGTCCTATCCGTCTTGTTAAGAACAATGTTGTCTATGCTACCAATGCTTTCTATGGTAATGAAATAGTGAGGGTTGAGAAGGTGGGTATTGCTCGTGACCGTAATTTGGCTACCCTCTATTTCAGCCCTGTAAGTTACAACCCTGTAACCAATCAGCTGATTATATGTAAGAGTGTTGAGGCTACCCTTACCTATACGAGGGTTGATGAGGCTGCCACTTTGAAGATGAAACGTATTCACAGCAGTATGGCTTTCAATGCTGGTGTGAAAACAATCAATGCGCTTCCTATGCCTAAGGCGGTGCGTACTTCTGCTCCTGTGGTTTATCAGATTGTGGCTCACTCTATGTTCCGTGGCCAGCTGGATAGCCTTATTGTATGGAAACAGCGCAAGGGTTATATCGTGAATGTGGCATATACTGACGATGCTAATGTTGGTACTACCACTACGAGTATTGCTGCCTTCTTGCAGGGGCTCTATGATAATGCTACCGAAGAGGCTCCGGCTCCTACCTATGTCCTCTTGGTGGGCGATCGTGCTCAGATACCTGCTTTTACGGGTGTGGCTGATAACGGTCATATCACTGACCTTTATTATATGACTTGGACTTCGGGCGATATCATCCCTGATTGCTACTATGGCCGTTTCTCGGCTCAGAATCTTACGCAACTGACTCCTCAGATTGATAAAACGCTGATGTATGAACGCTATGCCTTCGCTGATCCTTCGTTCTTACAGAAGGCTATCCTAGTTTCGGGCGTAGATGGTGGATATAGCAGCGATAATGCTTATCGTTACTGCGATCCTACTATGGATTATTTGGCTAAGACCTATTTTATCCCTTCCAATGGAATTAACACCTTATATTATTATAAGAACAACACTAGCTTCGCTCCTACGGGTGTCACTGTTACGGGTAGCAGTCAGAGCAGTTCGGCTGCTTCGGAACTTCGTGCTCTTTATAATGCGGGTGCTGGCTGGGTAAACTATAGTGCTCACGGTAGTGTTGATGAGTGGTCTACTCCTAATTTCAACAATACTCATGTAGCCAATATGACTAACAATCAGAAGTTCGGTTTCATGGTGGGTAGCTGCTGCTTGAGCAATAGTTTCCAAAGTGATTGCCTTGGAGAGGCGCTCCTTCAGAAAGGCAATTATGCGGGTGCTGTAGGTTATTACGGTGGCAGTGACTATACTTATTGGGCTGAAGACTTCTATTGGGCAGTGGGTGTTCGTAACAATGTGAACAATACGTGTGATCCCTCGTATGATGCGAACAACTTGGGTGCTTACGACCGTCTTTTCCATACTCACAATGAGGCTTATAGCGACTGGTACACTTCTGCTGGTGCTATCAATATGGCTGGATGTATGGCTGTTCAGAGCTCCTCTTCCTCGTTGAAGGATTATTATTGGGAGGTGTATCATCTGATGGGCGATCCCTCTATCACTCCTTGGTTCGGTTTAGCTAACACAATGACGGTTAGCACCAACACCACGCTGTTTGTCGGTGCTACTTCTATGACTGTTACAGCTGTTCCTTATGCTTATGTAGCTCTTACTGATGGTAATGGTACATTGATAGCAGCTGCTTTTGCTAACGCTAGTGGTGTTGCTACGCTCTCCTTCAGCGCTCTCACTACTCCTGGCTCTTACGAGTTGGCTGTGTCGGCTCAGCAGTATCAAACGGTTTTCACTCCTATCACTGTCATTGTTCCTAATGGCCCCTATGTATTGGTGAAAAACATCGTGGCTCAAGAATCGTTGGAGGCAAGTCAACCTGTTGTGTTCAATGTGGAACTGAAGAATGTGGGTGTTGAAGCTACTGATAGTCTTTATCTTGAATTACAGACCAATGCAGATGATATTTATCTCTCCAACGGGGGTGGAATTCAGAACATCTCTAACTTGGCTGCCAACGATAGCACTACGCTCACTGCTTTTGCTAGCGGTATCGTATGGGGTCATGTCCTTGATCAGAAGAACACCCGTGTAACTGCTATTGTTCGCTGGGGCTCGCATAGTAATGAGGTTTCGTCCACCACTTTTGGCTTCACTGTAGCTGCTGCTGATATCGAGGTTTCCGATGTGACCTATAGTGGCACTGTGGCTGCTGGCAATAGCTTGGGATTGGCTGTCACCAATACCAATCAGGGGCATGCCGACCTGTTTGATGCTACTGCCTCTTTGATTAGTCCTGATCCTTGTGTCAGTGTGGTGCTCGACTCTGCTTCGTTGGGAAGCACGCTGGCTAGTGGTGCTTCGATAACGGTTAACTATTCGATTCAACTCTCTTCTCATTTGCCTGAAGCTGCTATCATTCCATTGCTGCAGTATGTTCAAGGTAATGGTGCTGTTTTCTGTGATACGATCCTTCTCCAGATTGGCAGCGCTGCCGAAGAGAATTTCGAAACGGGCAACTTCAACAGTTTTGACTGGGTACAGAACGGTACCTATCCTTGGGAGATCACCTCTTCCGATAAATATGCTGGAACTTATAGCGCTCGTAGTAGCAGCTGGAACAATGGTAGTGGTCACGGTGACACCTCTTCGCTGAGCATTACACTTCTCTCTACTCTTGATGACTCTATTTCATTCTACCAGAAGGTATCTTCTGAGGGTGGTTACGATAAGTTCTTCTTCCTCATCGATGGTAGTGAGATGTTCAGTCAAAGTGGTACCGATAATGACTGGGAGCGTGTAGCTTTCCCTGTAAGCGCTGGTACTCATACCTTTACTTTCCGTTATGCAAAAGACTATAGTGTTAGTCGAGGTTCTGACTGTGCTTTCATCGATAATATCCGTTTCCCCCAAATGTCGACTCCTCGCAACTATGAACTTGACACTGTATGTCAGGGTGAGACGGTATATTTCCGTGAAGAGACAATCGCTACCGATACGCTCAGTCAAGGTATCTACTATTATTCCGATTCGGCTGCCGATGGCCTTCATTTCTTGATGTTGACGGTTATTGAACAACCCGAACTGGTACTGGATGCCGATCCCGATACCATTCGTCGTGGTGAGAGCAGTTTGATTACTGTTTCGGGTGCTAGCCGTTATGCATGGGAGAGCGGTGAACGTGTTCATACTATGCGTGTTTATCCTGAAGAGACTACTACCTACACGGTGGTGGGTTATAATGGTAGTTGCTCCGCTACCGATAGCATTACGGTTTATGTGTTCGGTACGATAGGTATCGAAGAGAGTAATCCTACTTTGGCAATGCGTCTCTATCCTAACCCCACCAATGGGAGTCTCCAGATAGACAATCTTGATCCTACGCAGCCAGTAGTTTTGAATGACCTTTATGGCCGAACCATTGCTACCTACCAACCTAACAGTCAGCAAATATCTATCAACATTAGTTATCTGCCTAATGGTATCTACCTAATCAGAAATGGTCAGCAGGTAGCTAAGATTGTAAAACGCTAAGAGATTCCCTTTGGGGTCTCATAATAAAAGGGGAACTTGTTGTTTGGCAAGCTCCCCTTTCTTATTGTTTGTAGAACTTCAATTTAGTCTCAAATACAATAAAGGAAAAACCTCTCCTCGGCCAATTAGACTTGAAGGGAGGTTTCTCTTACTCGTTATATAAATGTATATAAGGATTCTTTAATGGATACGTCCATAGAGACGTTTGGCGGTGGCTTCATTTTGCCATCCACGAGGATAATCGTTCTCGCTCTGATAACGGTAAACCTTATTGGTACTATCGCCCTTGATGGCTCGAACTACTATTTCGGCTGCTTTCGATGGTTTGCGGCAGAAGGGACGGAAGAGTATGGCCACAATAGGATCGAACCAGCGGTTCATCTTGAAAATAGGGGTGTTGACAATACCAGGGTCCACTCCGTTGATACGCAATTGAGGGTTATGTTGGGATAACTGTTGCATATATAGACCCATAGCCATCTTGGAGTCGGCATATGCGCGGATCGGTTTGAAACGTCGTTCACCAGATTCATAGTTCGACTTTGAAGCGTTGCTCCATCGAGCTGACATGGAGAGGATACTCACGATGGCCCCATTTTCTTCCATCACTGGGAGCAGCATACGGGTAAGGTTTGCGGGTCCTACGAAGTTGGTGAGGTAGGTGAGTTCATATCCATTTTTAGAGTGGTACTTGTTTTGCGGTGTCCCTGCATTGTTCACAAGCGCATAGATAGGTTGGTATTTGTTGCGTATACGTTGTACGAAGGCTTCTTCCGAATCTTCGTCGCTCACGTTGAGTTTCTCAACAAATACCATTTGGTGTTGTTGAGAGGGTAGGGCGGCGATTAATTTCTCGGCACGCTCTACACTGCGTACAGCCATAATCACACGATAGTCTTGGGCAAGTAGTTGTTGTGTGGTGGCCCATCCGATGGCACCCGTGGCGCCAGTAATGATAACGGTCTTCACTTAGCGGTTTTTAGATTTAAGTTTAATAGAAAAAAAGTGCGGTTATTGATATGTGGGTTCTATTCATTCCTTTCACGCCTATTTTGTATTAATTCATGCTGTTTTTTTTTAAGATGGTGTATTGATAGATCCTACATTTAGTATTTTGTTGTTACTTTCTTATGACGACCACCTTTGTAAAAGTGGGCGTTCCAATAGGTGTTGGAGAGCTGACTCACGGTAACCCCTCGACTGGTTGAGGAGTGGGCGAAGAGATCGTCCTTCAAATAGATACCTACATGGGATACTTTTCCGTTGCTGTTGGTGAAGAAGACGATATCACCTTCGCGTAGTTGATTGCGAGATATAAGGGTTACATCTTTCTGTATGTCGGAGGCGGTACGGTGAAGTGTTATCCCATATACCTCGCTGAACACTTTGTCGACAAAGCAAGAGCAGTCGATGCCGCTGGTGCTGCATCCTCCATATAGATAGGGGGTCCCAAACCAGCGATCGATGACGGCATAGAGTTTCTCATTGTCTTTGTCGTTGAGGATAATACCTGTACCACCATTAGTGTTGTTGCGATGTGTTGGTTGGGTGCTACCTGCTGGTGGGGTTTGTGGTTTGAAAGCTGGCTCATCATAATACTCATCAGCATAAAGTTGTCCGATGATAAAATCTTCATCTTCCAAATCGGTCGATAGGAATTGTTTCAGCGCTTTACAGGAACTTAAAGATCCAATAGCGATGAGCATTATAAAGAAAAGGGATAGTCGTTGTAGCTTTTTCATGATGTTTGTTATTTTTCGGGATCGATAATCATATAAATATCTTCGTCGGCCCGTTTCATGTAATAGGTTTCACGACCATAGCGTTCGATCGCTTTTAGGTCGGATTTCAGTGCTAGTGCTTGGGCACTATCTGCTATGATGCCCTCTTGTAACTCTTCCTGACGCTGACGTAATTCTGCTACATCCTTAGAAAGCCTACGGGTAACCATCAGATTATTCTCATCGAGAAACAGGAATATAAGAAGGAATACAATAGTTGCCAAAACATACTTGTTTCGAAGTATATTCCATATATGTAGCAATTTGGTATTCATTTTGTTGGATGCTTTATGGATTCACTTTATTTTTAATAAATAAAAATGCAAAAATAGTGTTTTTTTCATATTTGGCAAAGAGAATAGCGAAAAAAATCAGAGGGCGACATCATGAAAAGGGTTTACTTTTTGATAATGAGCACTTGACCGATACGTATTTTGTCGGAGTGGAGGTTGTTGAGTCGTTTGATCTTGTCGATCGTTGTCCCATATTTACGAGCTATAGAAGAGAGGGTGTCTCCCTTACGGACAGTGTGTTTTACAGTGGTATGGGCAGGAGTGGCTGGCTTTGGTTGTTGCACCTGCGATGGTTTTGATGTTTCAGTTTCGCGGGGTGCAGTATTGTTTTGTAGGGAGTCGGTTACTTCCTTATTATCGTTTTGGGGTGGGGTGTAGCGAGGATTCTTACGATAAATAATCAGTCGTTCACCTACCTTCACACTATTGCTCCGTTTGTGGCTCCACCGCTTGATGTTGGCAGTCGATACACCATATCGGTTGGCTACTTTGGTAAGGGTTTCGCCCCGTTTGACGATATGAACTATTCGCTCTAGTTCGGGTTCGGTAACTACTGGTTTTTTTGTCACTGAATCGTTGGTGGCCTTATATATAGAATCTTCCATCTTGATAAAGGTGGGGATTTTACCTACTGGGAGATAAAGCACTTTGTGGCCATTCGAGGCTGGCACGATATCGGCGCGATACTGGGGGTTGAGGGTGCGTAACTCCTCAACTTCTATATCAATATATTGTGAAATGTAGCAGTAAAAAGCATCGTGATCCAAATGAACGGTATCGCTGTGGATCGGTACATTGATGTGTTGTGGACGGATGCCGTGCTCATGGTAATAGTTCATTGCATAGCAAGCTCCTATAAAGGCGGGGATATATCCGCGGGTCTCTCTCGGAAGGTATTGGTAAATTTCCCAGAAGTTGCGTTTGCCTCCTGATCGAGCTATTGCTTTATTGATGTTGCCAGGACCACAGTTATAGGCGGCAATGGCGAGGGTCCAATCATGATAGATGTTATTGAGATCGCGCAGATAGCGAGCAGCTGCAACAGTAGAAGCGTAGGGATCACGCCGATCATCGACTAGCGAGTTAACATCTAGATCGTAGTTCTTTCCCGTACGGTACATAAATTGCCATAAGCCAGCGGCCCCTGCTCGCGATGTGGCTTGGGGATTGAGAGCCGACTCCACAATGCTTAGATATTTCAATTCTTGTGGTACCTTGTAGCGATCCAATACCTCTTCAAAGAGGGGGAAATAATATTCCGATAAGGTTAGCATCACATCGCAGCGGCGCTCCATAATACGTATATAGGTACGTATGTATGCTCGAACATCTTGGTTATATGTCATCGGAATCACTGTGGGCAGTTGACGTAATCGTTTTTCAAGCACACTGTCAGGTATCTGATCGAAGGCCGCATAGTATTCTGATGCTGAGCGACTGTAGTGTCGGTTTACTGCATGAGAGTATTTACGCCAATAATAGTTGTTCAGCAAACTGTCGTAGTTGGCGTTGTCGCGTGATGTAATATACAGCATATCGTTCTGTTGCATTGTGGGGTTTTGACCCTGTGCTACAGCGCCGAAGCTTAGCATGAGGAGGAATGATAGGAGGGTGTTATGGATAGTGTGCTCTTTGTTTCTCATATAAATAATTGTTTAACTGATTATATAAACTAAAAAAAGTCGTTTTTATTTTAAGATAAGACTATAAAGAGTAAAAAAAAGTGGGGATGGGATATTTTTAATAACAATCTATTTTATTGATATTCAAAAAACAGAGCCTTTTATTAACCAAGAATAAAGCCTCTCATTTTTCTTTTTTTAACATCGGACTTGTGCTATATCAAAAATTTGACGTATCTTTGCAGACGAAATTAATAGCTGTAAGTAAAATAAATAATAAAGATAAGATTCTGTTTATGAATACAAAAAAATTCACACTCGTTATCAATCCTGGCGCTACATCCACCAAGGCTGCGATATATGAGGGAGAGAACGAAGTGTTTACCGAGAACCTCACACATCCTATCGAGGAGGTACAAAAGTTCAAAGAGGTGGCCGATCAGTTCGACTATCGTAAGGGTGCTATCCTCGATATGCTCAAACGTCATGGTGTTGGTACCGATGAACTAGCTATCGTTGTAGGTCGTGGTGGCCTCACTCGTCCCTGTGAATCGGGTGTATATAAAGTCAATGATCTCATGAAAGAGGAATGTCATGAGGGTATTCAGGGCAAGCATGCTTGCAATCTCGGTGCTCTCATCTCCGACTCTATCGCTACTGAGATTGGCTTAGAGGCTGCCTATATCGCTGACCCCGGTATCGTTGACGAACGTCCTGAATATGCCAAGATTACAGGTCATCCTGAGTTCGATCTCGATCCTAAGCGTGAAGGTGTTATTTGGCACTGTCTCAACCAGAAGATGACGGCTAAGCTCTATGCCCGCGAATTGGGTAAGCATTATGAGGATCTCAACCTCATCATCGCCCATATGGGTGGTGGCGTATCGGTAGGTATCCATCAGCATGGTCGTTGTGTTGAGGTTAACCGTGCACTCTGTGGTCTTGGTGCTTTCTCGCCTACCCGTGCTGGCAGCATCAATGCTAGTAAACTTGTTGAGGTTTGCTTCAGCGGTAAGTATGATATGGCTAAGGTGAAAAAGATGATCACCGCTGAAGGTGGTTTTGTAGCTTATCTTGGCACCAACGATGCCTATGAAGTTGAGAAACGTGCTATTGCTGGTGACGAGAAGTGCAAACTCCTCGTTGATGCATTCTGCTATCAGGTGGCTCTTGAGATCAGTCGTCTTGCTGCTGTTGTTAAAGGCAAGGTTGATGCAATCCTTCTTACAGGCGGTATTGCATACAGCAAACCTTGGATGGCACAGATTACCGAGCGTATCGATTGGATTGCTCCTGTCAAGGTTTACAAAGGAGAGAATGAGATGCTTGCCCTCGCAATCTGTGGCAAGGAGGTTCTTGACGGCGTTGCCAAGATTAAAGAGTATAAATAATAGTATTATTCTTTATATAGTATAAAGAAAAAGCATACTCATTAGAGTTAGATACTATAATCCATCATAACTACACCCATTGTGCCTTGTTGTCAGTTTTTCTGGCAGCAGGGCACATGGTTGATACAACAGTTTTATTGATAAGCTATATAAATAGAGATATAATATGAAAAAGGTATTCTTCTTCCTCTTCACCCTTGCTATGGGTTGCAGTCTTATGGCTCAGGGTGTTACCGTCAAGAAAGGCAAAGTCCGGATGTCGGAAGCCTATTATGTTGAACTTAAGTCGCAGGCCGACCAATGTGAAAAACTTAAACTCGAGCTCGCCAACGCTCAAGCTGCCCTTGCTAGAGAGAAAGCCGAGCAACAAGTGCATATGGTCTCCTTTGAAGATTCGGCATCCTATGCCATCGGACAAGATCTCGTTAATGGATGGAATGCTCAGCATCTGGGTATTAATCCTCGTATCGCTGGCCAAGCTATGATTGATATGGCTAATGGTCAGTTCAATATGCCACAGCGTACTTGTCAATCGCTTCTTCAGCGCTTCCAGTCTTCCTTTGAACAACGCCAACAAGCACGTGAGAAAGCGATGCGTGAGGGACTCCAAGACAATATTGCTGCAGGCCAAAAGTTCCTTGATGAAAACAAGAAAAGCAAGTCGATCTATACCACCCCTAGCGGTTTGCAGTATAAGATCGTGAAGAAGGGTAATGGTCCTCAACCCACAGCTAATAGTACGGTGAAGGTTCACTATACTGGTACTCTGATCGATGGCACCAAGTTCGATAGTTCTGTTGATCGTGGACAGCCTATCACCTTTCCCCTCCATCAAGTTATCGCTGGTTGGCAGGAAGGTCTCCAACTGATGCCTGTAGGCTCCAAGTATATCCTCTATGTTCCTTATACGCTTGGCTATGGTGATCAGATAGTAGGTGAGATCCCTCCAGGATCGGCCCTTATCTTCGAAGTCGAACTCCTTGAGATAGTACAATAACAGTGTCTAATAGCATAGGTCATATCTTTCGTCTTACCACCTTCGGTGAGTCTCACGGCGTCGCTGTGGGAGGAGTCATTGACGGCTGTCCTTCCCGTATCACCATTGATATTGAAGCTATTCGTCGCGATCTTCGTCGCCGGAGGGGTGATGGTATGGAGGGGGTTACGTCCCGTCATGAAACTGACGAGGTGGAGTGGCTTTCGGGTATCCTTGACGATCAGACGTTGGGTACCCCTATCGCTTTCCTTGTCTACAATCGTGATGCCCATTCCGATGATTATCAGCAATATCGTAATCTCTTCCGTCCTGGTCACTGTGACTATACATGGCAACAGCGTTATGGTATTCGTGACTGGAGGGGTGGGGGACGAAGTGCCGCTCGCGAGACTTTAGCGCGTGTGGTGGCTGGTGCCATCGCTAAGCAAGTCTTAGATCAACGGGGCATCACTGTTGTAGCTGAAGTTGACCTATTAGGCAGTGCTCCTCCCGATGATACGGTAGGGGGGATTGTCCGCTGTACCATTACTGGCCTCCCTGTTGGAATGGGACAACCTCTTTTTGGCAAGATGCAGAGTCAGCTAGCTTCCGCTATGCTCAGTATTCCTTCGGCTACTGGATTTGAATTCGGAGAGGGTTTTCGTGCTGTTACCCTTTCGGGCAGCCAGTATATCGATCGGTGGAATAGTGACTTTACTACTCAGACCAACCACTGCGGAGGTTTACAAGGAGGACTCACCAACGGCATGCCTCTATATTTCCGAGTTCCTTTTCATCCAGTGGTAACTCTTCCCCAACCTCTTCCTTGTGTTGATGCTGAGGGACAGGAACATATTGTTGAGCCTCGAGGTCGCCACGACCGTTCTCATGTGCAACGGGCAACTGTTGTTGTTGAAGCGATGGCTGCATTGGTTGTACTCGATAACCTCTTGCTTCTCTCAAACACTGCGTCTAACCAATAAATCACTTTTTTAGTTAATTATGAATCGAATCCTTCTCATATTATCTCTTCTATTGCTTCTTGCCGCATGTAGCGACAAGGAGGCTTTCGTTGTTGAGGGTACCCTTCAAAATGGAGCCGATAAGACTATCTATCTTGACGAGATGGTGCCGCAAGGCGATCGTCTCTTCATCGACTCTATCCGTTTAGACGATAAGGGCCATTTTAAATTCAAGTATACCGCCCCCTATGAAAGTCTCTACAATCTCCATGTCAGCGAGTTTGACTACGTAGTACTTATTCCCCGCAAGGGTGAACATATCGTTGTGGATGGCGACTTTAATCAATTCGAGAAAACCTATACCGTTAAGGGTTCGCCCGAGAGCATCCTCCTTTGGCAGTTGCAAGACTATAGCAATGCAGGTGCTGATCAATTACTTCGCATTATCGCCATGCATGATCAGATTAAGGCTACCAAACATGGGGCTGACTCGCTGAAGGCCAAAGAATCGCTCGATTCTCTTTATTTAAACGCATATAAACAGCAACAGGAGTATGTGGTCAATTTTATCCAAGAACATCAAGGATCGCTCGCTACTCTTATAGCTCTCTACAAACCCTTCAATAGTCATCCACTCCTCGATCCAAAGGTCAATTTCGACTATTATGAATATGTCCTCGAAGGACTGCAGGAGGCGTTGCCCGAGAATCCTCATACGCTCAATTTCAAGAATACTGTTGAGTATCTACGCCATCAATATGGTGACTCGCAGCCTACCCTCGATTTCGAACTAACCACTAACCCATAAGTGAATACCTATTTCATATCTGATACTCATCTTGGCAGTGGCCTCGATAGCCAACAGCGTGAACGACAGCTGGTTGCGTTGCTTGATGCTATAAGGCCACAATGTCATCGCCTCATTCTTTTGGGTGATATGTTTGATTTTTGGTTCTCTTATCGTCACGTGGTGCCGCGAGGGTTCTGTCGTCTCATAGGTAAACTGGCCCAAATGGCTGATGAGGGGGTGGAAATCCATTATTTTATTGGTAATCACGATATGTGGGTCTTCGACTATTTCGAGAAAGAGGTAGGTTGTATCATGCACTCTGAACCAACTTTGATGACTATAGATGGTAAGCAGTTCCTTATGGGACATGGTGATGGTTTGGGTCATCTCGATAAGCACTATGATTTTCTCAAACGTATCTTTCGTTGTCGTTTCAATCAGCGTCTGTTTGCTTCCATCCATCCCTGGGTCGGCATGGGAATAGCCAATCGTTGGAGTAACCATAGTCGTCATCATCACGATCCTGCTTGTTTCCGTTATATGGGCGATGATAAAGAGGGTATTGTACTATGGTGTAAAGAACAACTGCTTCAGCAGCCTATCGATTACTGTGTCTTCGGTCATCGTCACACTCCAATTTGCAAACCTATCTCGCTCTCTATGCCCGATGGCAGTGAGCGTACCTCTCTCTATCTTAATGTAGGAGAATGGATTCATCATCGCAACTATGTTTCGTTCGATGGATCTGAACTCTTACTTCACGATTTGAAATTCTCATCTAACGACCAACCCATTTTTTAAATTCAATCATAACATGAACAAATTTGAATTAAAGCCTCTTCCTTATGAGGCCGGCGAACTTCAACCCGTCATCAGTGCCGATACCCTTGCCCTTCATCATGGCAAACATCTTCAGGCTTATGTCAACAATCTCAATGCTGCTCTTCCTGGCAGCGGCTTCGAAGAGAAGAGCCTTGAGGAGATTGTATGTCAGGCTCAGGGTGGTATCTTCAATAATGCGGGTCAGATCATGAACCACAACATGTATTTCGAGGCGCTTCGGGCTCCCCGTCAGGATAACGCCCCTACAGGTGCTCTCCTCGATGCTATCAATGCTCAGTTCGGCAGCTTTGCTGACTTCCAAAAAGAATTCCAACAGAAGGGGGCTTCACTCTTCGGATCGGGATGGGTATGGCTCTCGCTCGATAAAGATGGAAAACTTGTCATCACCCAGGAGGTCAACGCTCAGAATCCTATCACCCGCGGATTCCGTCCCTTGCTCACCTTCGATGTATGGGAGCATGCCTATTATGTAGACTATCAGAATCGTCGTCCCGATTACCTTGCTGCTATCTGGAGCATCGTTAACTGGGATGTCGTAGCCCAACGAATGTAATCATTTGTTATGAGAAAAAATCTCCTTTGTCTCGTCTTCCTATTGTTGGCGATCTCTGCAATGGGGCAAGATCGCCGCATGTCGGGTTTCGATCCCGATGCTGACGAGGCTACGCTGCGCGATATTCGATGGCGTATGGTCCGAATCCGTCAGCAGCAACATCGTCCCACTGTTGCATTAGTACTCAGTGGTGGTGGTGCTCGCGGTGCCTCTCATATCGGGGTATTGAAGTATCTCGAAGAGATTGGCATGCCTATCGATATGATTGTAGGTACCAGCATGGGTGGTCTGATGGGTGGATGTTACGCAGTGGGTTTCAGCGCTGACGAGATAAAGGAGATTATTTTATCGCAAGACTGGAATTATACCCTCAGTGATATGGTTCACCCTGAACGGCTACCATATCACGACCGCAAGAGTGCTACCTCCTATCTTCTCACAGTTCCTTTCGAGGGGGGCGATCTCTTTGAAGGCTCTGTAGCTGAACGCCTCGCAGGGGCCACTATCGCCAATATCCCTGCTGGATATGTTCATGGTCAGAATGTAGAGTTGTTGCTCGATAGGCTTACTCTTGGTTACCACGATAGTATCAACTTCTTTGACCTCCCGATTCCCTTCGTATGCGTGGCTACTGACATGCCTACCCAAAAGGCCTATATCTGGCATGCGGGTTCGCTCCCTACAGCCATGCGAAGCACTATGTCGATTCCAGGTCTCTTTGAGCCGGTAAGGGTAGGGGATATGGTGCTTGTCGATGGAGGTATGCGCAATAATTTCCCTACCGATTTGGCGCGCGATATGGGAGCTGACTACGTGATTGGTGTTGATATTGCACCACCCTCTCGTGATATTGAGAATGTACTCGATGTAATGATGCAGAGTGTTGATATGTTGAGTAGTGATTGCTATCGCCGTAACCAGCGTCATGCTGATGTTGTGATCCATCCTGATCTAGGCAACTACACCATGCTCAGTTTTGATAAGGCAAGTATCGATACTCTTATCAAGATGGGATATGCATTTGTTCAAACTAAGGAGAAGGAATTGCAAGCTATTCTTAGTAAGGTGGGATCTCGTCGTGATAGTATCGACGATAGTCGTAGTCAAAGGATTACTCAGCGTTTTACTCTTAAGGGTATCGAGGTTGAGGGAGCTTCTGAGATGGAGGAAGAGTATCTCCGTTCGCAGTTGCTTTTCGAGGACAGTGTGGACTGTTATACCATTGAACGGCGCATTGAAGAGCTATATGGCTCACGTGCTTTTACCCTCCTTACTTACAACCTTAAAGGTGAACATCCTCCTTATACTCTTGTTCTGCAGTGTAAGGATAGTCCCAAACACGAGTTGAGTGTTGGTCTTCGGGTTGATTCGGAGGAAATGGTCAATCTTTTTCTTCGCGTTGGCCTCAATGCTCACCAGTTATGGGGCTCTAAGTATTTCTTTCTTGCCAAAGTGGGTATCAACCCGTATGGTGAGTTTCATTATGTTTATGATCGCCAACAATGGTTTTCGTTTAATGCCAAGTTGTCAGGGCGTTATGTCGATCGCAATCGTATGTTGATGGGTGATAGTCGTCTCAACGCCAATTTCGCTCATCTCCAACAGGAGTTATATCTCTCTAGTCGTCAGTGGCATCGATTCAATCTCGAGGCAGGCTTTCGGAGCGATCTCTTCAATCTCGATGAGGTGCAGCTCCCAAGCAGTGCATCATTCTTGGTCGACTATGGATGGCACTACCTGCTGGCAACTTTCCTTCGGACCGATTATGAGAGTTATGATGATCGATACTTTCCTACCAGAGGAATGAATGTAGGAGGAGAATTCACCAAGCCGTTCCTTAATAGCGATGGTGATGGTATCTCTCGTCTTTTTGCCACTCAGTCGTTCTATATCAATGGAGTCCTTCCTATAGTGGAAGATATAGCATTCCTTCCCTCTTTAAACCAACGTTTTCTCTTTGGTAATCAGGTGCCAGTCGATTATGCCAATTTTATCGGTGGACATATGCAAGGACGTTATACCGAGTGGCAGATTCCCTTTGTTGGTCTCAACGGTGCCTCCATCCGAAATAACTATCTTGTTGTATTGGGTGGCAGTATGCGATTTCACTTAATGGAGAAACACTATGCTTCGTTGCAAACCTCTTTTGCTGTTGATTGGCCATCGTTGCAGGAGATGGGTAATTACCAGTCTTCGTTCGGTATAGGTATCGAATATGCCTATCGCTCATTAGTAGGTCCACTGAGAGTTAATCTTGGATGGTCTTCAATCAGTAACTCGCTAGGTTTATACCTCTCGTTTGAGGGTTCTCTATGATCTTTTCTTATACGATAATAATAAAGCCTCCGATTTATAAATCGGAGGCTTTTATTATAATACAAAATGATTGCTAGTATTGATTAGTAGTTGCGTACCTCGTGAAGTTCTATCTCGTATATCACAGTAGAGCATGGAGGAATGTCGCTAGTTCCTTCGGTACCAAAAGCCATTTCGTAGGGGAAATAGAAACGATAGATGGATCCAGTATTCATATAGGTAAATCCAGCTTGCATTCCAGGGAACATGGGGTTTCCTACCACATGGGTGATAGGTTCACGGTTGCCGTAGGTTTGGTCAAAGATTTGTCCGTTTGTAAAGCTGCCTTTGTAGTCAAAGAATACAACCTGGCGAGGTTGAGCGTTAGGCCCTTTACCTTCCTTGATTACCTCGTAGTAGAAGCCTTCAGGAGCTTTCTTTACGTTAGGATTATCTTTTATCAACTGGTTGAAGTAGGCCTGCTCTTGAGCATCGGCTGTTTGACGTTGTTGGGAGATTTCTTGTTGTTGCTGCAGCATCATTTGGGTGTTCATGTTGTCAAGTACTACAGCTACAGTTTGTTCATCAAGGGGCGAAGCCTCTCCATTGAGGATTGCCTCCATTGCCTTCATCACCATTTTTTTGTCGTATTTCATATTTGAGGAGAGGATGGTACGAGCGGCATATTCTCCCATGACCCAACTGAGTGTATCGCTATGGCTCTTGAGTTTCACGTTGCTAACATCGCCACCTTTGTGGGAGGGGTTGGAGCAAGAGGTGGCAGCGAGAAGCAGTACCAAGGCTGCCCAAAGGATTGTTCTTTTCATCAATAGTCTATCTTTTTATTATTTAAATAATATAACTGACAAGTGTATTTTTTATTGTGTAGAGGATTTTCTTAATAGCCGAGGATTTTTAACATCGACTTGTGGCTCTGTTCTTTAGCAAAGAGCTTCGTAGTGTATTCTCCATTCTCATCTTTATCTATTATGATATGTTTTGGAGCCGGTATGAGGCAATGTTGGATGCCACCATAGCCGCCTAGACTTTCTTGATAAGCACCTGTATGGAAGAATCCGATATAGAGGGGGGCGTCTTTCTGTAGCTTAGGAAGGAAGATGGCGTTGGCATGAGAGTCTGCATTGTAGTAGTCCTCACTATCACAGGTGAGTCCGCCAAGGAATACACGCTGGTACTCGCAGTCCCAGTGGTTGATAGGAAGCATGATAAAACGCTGGTTGATACCCCAAGTATCGGGGAGGGTGGTGATGAACGAGGAGTCAATCATGTACCAAGACTCGCGGTCGTTCTGTTGCTTTTGACCTAAAATACTATATAGGGTGGCACCGCTCTCACCTACAGTAAAGCTGCCGAATTCGGTGAAGATATTGGGCTCTTCAACCTCGCGGAGGGTGCAAATGTTTTTTATCTGAGCGAGGATCTCCTCAGCCATATACTCGTAGTCGTAGTTGGATGCCAATGATGTTTTTGGAGGGAATCCACCACCTATATTCAGTGAATCGAGGTCAGGGCAGAGTCGTTTGAGGTCGCAGTAGACGTTGACGCATTTGGAGAGTTCATTCCAATAATAGGCAGTATCGCGGATGCCTGTGTTGATAAAGAAGTGGAGCATCTTGAAGCGATACTTTGGATTGCATTTAATTTGGGTTTCGTAGAAGGAGACGATGTCATTGTATCGGATACCGAGTCGTGAGGTGTAGAAATCGAACTTAGGCTCCTCCTCAGCAGCGATGCGGATGCCAATCTTCATAGGTACTTCAGGATTGGGGAGTGCCTCATCAAGCATTTGAAGTTCGAATTTGTTGTCGAGAATAGGTACGATATTATGGAATCCGTCATTGTAGAGGGCTGCAATATTATCAATGTATTGCTGCCGCTTGAATCCGTTGCTGACGATAAAGATGTTCTTGTCGATTAATCCGAGTTCGTAAAGCTCTTGAATGAGGTTGATGTCGAAGGCGCTGGAGGTTTCGAGGTTGATATCATTCTTCAATGCCTCCTCTAACACAAACGAGAAGTGACTGCTCTTGGTGCAATAGCAATAATTGTAACTGCCCTTGTAGTCGGTCTTAGCAATGGCGACGTTGAACATACGTTTGGCTCGCTGAATCTGGCTGCTTATCTTAGGTAGATAGGTAATCTTAAGAGGGGTGCCATACTGTTTGATGATTTCCATCAGAGGGATGTCGTGGAAATAGAGTTCACCTTCTTCGGTGCGAAACTCATCTTGTGGAAATTCAAAAGTTTGATCAATCAGATCGTAGTATTTGTTTTTCATTTTCTACCAATTGATTTTGTTAAACTATTGCTTTCTGTCCTAATCGAATGTTGTTGGATGATTTAAAAATGGACTGCAAAAGTACGTCAAAGATTCGATATAATACCCATTTTAACTAAAAAAAGTTCAATAAAAAATAGTAACATTGGTTCTTTTGATTATATTATATTGAATATTAATTATTTGTATTTTCTTGTTATTTAGCTAATGACGATTTTTCTTTTGAATTCAACTGAGTTGGATTGATTAAAAACAGTCAATCTAACTCGGTTGGATTGTTTTATTTTGAAAAATGAGGACTTTGTGTTGCTCATTGAAAGTAAGAAAAATGTCCTTTTTAATAATACAAGTTAGAGCAATGTGCAAGAAAATGAATCCAAGATTTGAATTGTTTTTGGTTTTTTGTACTTGGTTTGTGTGGGGATGCTATATCCTTTCAAGAGCTCTATTGTACACATCAGGATGGAGACGGAAGGCTAGGAGAACTCCACGGAGTGTGAGATAGATGAGGAATGCTGTCCATAGTATGTTGTTTGCGGTAAATTCGGAGAGAACGACAGTACCACCATCACTAAATGCATATCGTCCAAGATAATAGACGGCGAAGAAGGCAGCTGAGGCGATGAACATTGCATTACGCATAGTCCTAGAGGCGGTTGCTCCGATGAAGATACCATCAAAGAGGAATGCGCTGAAACCACAAATGGGAATGGCCAATATCCAGAACTGGTAATGCATAGTTCCAGTGATAATGGCTTCATCGTCACTGAAGATACGGAGTATATTCTCGCCAAAGAGTGCATATACGACAGTGAAGACCATAGTGAGACCTATGCCCCAAACAAGGAGCCATCGTACGGAACTCTTGAGTTGACGTTGATCGTGTGCCCCTATATAACGGCCCACCAACGACTCTCCTGCATAAGCGAATCCGTCCATGATATAACTGAAGAGTGTACAGAACTGCAAGAGGAGGGCATCGATGGCGAGAACCTCGTCGCTGATCTTACCCGAGGCAGAGGTAACGAAAGTGAAGACGGCTGCTAGGCAGATAGTGCGGAGAAATATATCGCTGTTCACCTTAAAGAAGGCTTTCATCTCGCTCCAGCGGAGACTTTCGCGGATATGGATGTGGCGCCGAATAAGACGCCCATAATACTTGCGAGCAAAGAAGAGTCCCATAATCAACCCACTATATTGAGCAATCACAGTACCTAGGGCTACGCCCGCAATATCCCAATGGAGAACTAACACAAAGAGAAGGCTGCAGAGAATATTGACCACGTTGATGAAGATAGCTATCCACATGGGGAGTTTAGAATTCTGCATACCGATAAACCATCCCTTGATGGAGTATAGCCCTAGAGTGGCAGGAGCTGCCCAAATGCGAACAAAGAAATAGGTGAGGGCCAATTGGATTACCTCCGAGCTACCATTGAAGATCGCCTTCGCCAACAAACTGATAGGATACTGCAATACGATAAGTGTAGCAGCGATAAGCAGAGCCAAACCGAAGGCGCGTACATAGATACGTACCGCTTCTTCGAAGTCGCGAGCCCCATAGGCTTGGGCGGTGAATCCACTTGTGCCCATGCGGAGGAATCCGAAATTCCAATATATAAGGTTGAAGATACTAGTGCCAATAGTGATAGCACCGATGTGGGTGGCACTGAGGTGACCCACAATAGCCATATCCACCATACCGAGGAGAGGTACAGTGATATTGGTAATAATATTGGGGATGGCTAGGCCAAGAATCTTTTTGTTCATAAGGAGTATATAAAGGTTATTGGTTTAGCAAGCACTAAACCAATAACCTTTGATCATCTACAACTCGCACTCGTGACAATTGATGACAGCATGGGTGGCAGCATCGCTGATTAGTGCGACAATATGGCATTTGGAGGCATCCCAATCCTCGCTAGCCAACGTATAGTTAAAGAGTGCAGTACGCTTAGTGCCAGCATGTCCATCGGCATCGACTGTGGTTCCCATGGGATCGGTAATCACATCGCGGAGGATATGGTTGTGGGTATAGTCGTCTTGATGAGTACCATCGGGAAGCATCTGGGTAGCGGTGAGGCCATCCTCCATGATGAAGAGGGTGAGCAAGACAGGACTGCTAACCTCCTGGAGGTATTCAAGCGATACAGTGATAGATGCTTCGCGACCAGAGAGATGACTCTCAACTTCAACAGCAATACGGGTAGGCTGAGCCAAAACAGCGTCAACACGACCCTCAATACCACTAGTAGGAACGAAGAGATCGTAGGAACTGCCGCTCTTCGAACGATTCACCATCGCGTTGGGATAGGTACCCGAAGCCTTTATGCCGAAGAAGTTACTCCAAGCATCGCCATCGGCAGTACGCATATCGGTATTACCAGTATAGGGTTTGCAGAAATTGGAGGAGTCATGAATGGCTACTACCACTAGTTGGTCGCCATAGGTGGCAAGAGCCTGATTGATGGCCTCATCGGCGGTAGGGCAGTTCACACAGCGGACGCCAGTATACTTATCCAAAAAGGCACGCTGCGAATGGTCGGCCACAGAAGTGCCATCGAACCATGAGCCAGCAGCACCCGAGAAGAGGTCGTAGCGACCCTCTTCGTTAGGTTCGATCTTGTCGCATGCGGCAAAGAGGAAGAGGAGGGAGGCAAGAGCGCCAAATATGATGTTTCTTTTCATGATAATGAACTTGATTTAAAAGGTTAGAAACTGGTGGTAAGGGTAAAGGTAAGACCATTGGAGGCAGGCACCTGACGACAGACACCTCCAATACAAAGGAGTCCTTCGCGTTGTTTGCCATAGCCCAATTGCATACGGGTAGCGTTGTGGGTGTAACCGAAGGAGATGTTGTAGTAATTACCTACCCCATCCTTATAAGCGTATTGGTCGCTCAGCGAGAGGAAGAAATGGCTAGCAAAGTTGTACTCCACTAAAGCCATGATCCAATCACCTGCCCGCTTGTCGTCCACCTCGGCGTCATACTGGGAGTCGCTGCCCATCCATTCAGCCTCGAAGCGGATCACATTTTTGCGATTGATCTTGTAAGTATAGTCAGCCACAAGGATATGGTTGTGATGGAGTGCTCCCGCATGACCCTCTACGATGGGGTTGAAAATCTGATAGCCATAGGTGCAAACCAGTTTCGATTTAGAGGAGAGTTTCTTACCCACTTCGATACTAGCATCAGCATAATAGGTGTCGCCAAGACCGAAATAAGAGGAGGTATAACCCTCAGTGCCACGACCACCTACATAAGTGGTATCAAGACCTGTAATAAGGCTAGCGTTAAGATGGATATCGGTGCCATACTTACCACCCAGGAAGGTCTCCTTCTTGATCTTGTACATCAGATCGCCTTGCAAACCCATCTCGCCAGTATTCTGTGTAGCATAGGGATACATAGTAAGGAATGCATAGGTCTGAGTCTTAGTGATGGCAGGAATATAGTTGATATAAAGCATCTCGCCACTCTGAGAACGGACCGATTTGAATCCCATATTCTCTACTCTCTTGGCCTGCACATTAGCGCTGAAGCCCTTCTGCGAATAGGTACCACTGAGGAAGAGAGCCGAACCTTCGCGATAGATGAAGTCGTTCATAGCATTAGGATCCTGACTCTTCATAGCATACTCAGCTTTGAGGTCCCAACCACCGCGGGTCAGATCCAGACGGAAACTACCAGCTCCTACGTTGAGGGGAAGGTCAAGTTTGTATCCGCTCACCGAAGAGGCAATAACCTCGTCAGCCTCATATTTACTAACGAAGCCAGCGCCGAGGGTGACCCGAGTACGAGCATCGGCCCAAGGTTTAATGATGCTATTGAGGCTAACCTCAGCATCAATACCCCTCACCAGTCCTTCGCCATAGCTCCAATAGAAGCGTTGCTTGCCAGCCAAAGCTTTAAGGGTGATACCATCGATGGGACGATATTGGATGTTGAAGCCCATGAGCGAGTTGTCGAGACCCAGATAACGATCTTCGTAGGCACGAAGAATCATACCGCTACCGAACTGTTCATAATAGTTACCAGCGGTGATTGTTATTTTCTCACCACCATATTTCACGAAATAGTTAGCGATACCCTGACCACGATAAAGGGCGTTGAAGCCGAGCATAGGGTTTTGATATGCCTCGAAGCGCAAACCTGCACTGAAGTTACCGTTGGTGTAGAGAATGTCGGCACGAGCATTCATCAAGAGCCACTCCAGCACATCGCTAGCACCGATAATGCTGTCGGCACGAGATATCTGACCATCGAGTTGAATATTACCCGTCACCTGACCACCCAACAGGCCTTGAGCCTGAGTGCTAAGAGTGAAGCCCATGAGTAGAGCTAAAAGGAAATAACGTTTCTTCATATATTTGTATTTATAGTATTAAATGAAAAAGAATAGAGGTCATTGCCTACAAGCAGCATCCGGACAGGGGTAGAGTATTGCTCCACTATTGTCCGGATGGCTTACAACAGAGGTTTATGCCATAGGATGCGATGCCGTAGGCAAAGCGACCATGATTATTCGAGAGGTTGTCCCTCGGCCACTTTCTTTACCAGTTCGAAGAGTTCCTCTTCACTACCATCAACATAGGAGGTATGCTCGTAAACCACCTCGCCTTTGCCGTTGAGAAGGAAAAGATGGGGAACATCGCCCACATTCATAGCACGTTTGAAATCCTGGTTAGCATCAAGATAAACCTCATATTCCCAACCGCGGCCATTGACCCAAGGTTTGACACGAGAGGAGGAGCGAGCATCATCAATGCTGATAGCTACCAGTTTCACTCCCGTTTCTTCCTGCCATTCCTCATAAACCTCCTTGATGGCGTCGAGCTCTTTGTTGCAGGGTTTGCACCAAGTGGCCCAGAAGCTAATGATGATAGGCTTGCCCTCGTTCTGTATAACCGAAGTCTGGACAGCACGTCCATCAAGAGTTTTGATGGTGATGTTCTCAGGAACAACTTTCTGAGCAAAAGCACCGCAAGCGAGGAGCATAGCGGCGAGAGTCATCAAAAATTTCTTCATATTAGAATTGTTTTTAAACGTTTATTATTTCTTTATTTGTATTAATTACTTTAATATATTAGTTCTCTTTTGTCCCATTTTCTTGCAACAAAGCTTCAAAAGGGTATGGGGTAATCCCATAGGTTGGAACTATTCGATAAGCAGTGCAGTAAGTTGGTGCAAACCATCGCGGTAAGGCGAAGGAGTAAGAGAGTGCAGTTGGGCAATAGCCTGATCAACCACCTTACGGATGGTTTGGCGTGTTTGCTCGAGTGCAGAGCTGCGATGAACCATATCCACCACTTCAGCCGCCTCCTCATCGCCAATGAAGGGTTGCTTAAGTAAAGCAGAAAGCCTTTGTTGGATAGAAGAAGAGGTTTGATGGAAGAAATAGATGAGAGGGAGCGTCATTTTCCGTTCTTTGATATCATTGCCACAAGGCTTTCCCGTTTCCGTCTCTGGAGAATAGTCGAGGATATCATCGCGCATCTGAAACGCCAATCCGAAGAGTCGTCCATACTCCCTTAGAGAGGGAGCAGCCGATAAAGGAGTACTGCTCCACGCGCCTACCTCACAGCAAGAGGCCATCAGCGAAGCAGTCTTCTTATAGATTGTATCCATATAGTTTTCCTCGCTGAGGTCGATATTACGGCTAGCTTGTTGTTGTAGCAGTTCCCCCTCGCTCATCTCGATAGCGGTGCGACTCACGATATCGCGCTCCTCATAAGAGGCGTGGAGGCAGAGTAGATGCATCACCTTAGCTAGATAGAAGTCGCCCGCAAGAACAGCAATCTGGTTGCTCCAGCGATGACTTACCGTCTCCATACCGCGACGGAGACTCGATTCATCGACCACATCATCGTGGATAAGGCTACTGTTATGGAGCATCTCAAGAGCCACAGCCATCTGAATCTTATAGTCGGCAATCGAACCGTGAGCCGCTCCTGCCGAAAGGAGCGTTAGTAATGGGCGCAACATTTTGCCCTTGCGCTGGGTAAGGTAATCGTTGATGCTATTGATAATAGTTACCGAGCTTTGCAGCTGCCGCCGATACTCGTCGGCAAAGGCGCTGAGTTGCTCAGCCACAATATTCTGTATCGGTTGTAGGTTCATCGAAATGAAGTGTTGTCTAGTTTTTCTCGGCCTCTTGTAGAAACTCCTGATAGAGGCTTGAGAGCTTGTTGTAGAGCGGCTTGGACACTTTGGTGAGAGGGAGTCGCAAACTGTTGGTAAGCATACCCTCTATTTCTAGCAAAGCCTTTACTCCTGCAGGATTGCCCTCCTCGAAGAGAGCATTCATTAGCGGAAGCATCTGGTAGTGAAGAGGCAGCGCCTTCTTCATATTGCCCTTCATAGCGAAGGCCACCATATCACTCATCGTTTTAGGCAGCGCGTTGGCCATCACAGAGATGACGCCCGAGGCCCCCATAGCAATCATGGGAAGGGTGAGAGCGTCGTCGCCCGAGAGGACTTGGAACCCATCGGGTTTGCAGCGCAATATCTCCATTATCTGCGACATATTGCCCGAAGCCTCCTTGATGCCGATGATATTAGGTTCTTCGGCCAGTTGGAGAGTGGTCTCAGCGGAGATATTGACAGAGGTGCGACCCGGCACATTGTATAACACCACAGGTACGGGCGAAATCTCAGCGATATAGCGGAGATGCTGGAGAAGACCTCGCTGTTGCGGTTTGTTATAGTAGGGAGCCACCGAGAGGATACCATCGATACCATCGAAGTTCACCTGATTGATAGCTGTGGCGAGGGCCGTAGTGTTGTTACCACCCAAACCGAGCATGATAGGAACACGACCATTAACGGTCTCCACAATGAAATCAAGCACCGCAGCTTTCTCGGTATCTGTCATAGTAACTGCTTCGCTAGTGGTACCAAGGGCAACGATAAAGTTAACGCCCGATTGGATAATATGATTAATCATGGCCTCCAGGCGGCTGAAGTCGACAGCATCCTGTTTGCGGAAGGGGGTAACGAGTGCAACCCCTGTACCATTAAAAATAGGTTTCTTTGTCATTATAATTATTATTCTTTTATGTGTTATATATCTGTGAGTCTATGATTATTCTTTTGTTTACTGTTGAGGATGAGTGCTACCTTTCATCATATTGATGTAGTGCACCGTTTCGTGGAGGAAAGCCTGCAAATCAATCTTTCCCTCACCTTGAATAGTGAGGTCGAAGATTTGAAGGAGATCGTTGTGGAGCGAAGGCAACAGTTCGGCCTGAAGCGTGTCACCATAAGTAACCTTCAGATCGGCAACCGTCTTAGCAGCCACATATTGAGCAAAGAAGTCGGGCTGCACAGTAGTGTCGATAAGCAGATCGTAGTGTCGGTTAGCGAAGCCGTCGATTACCCCCTCCTTAGGGAGACGCCAAAACGAGAAATCGTCCTTCTCGTGGCAAATGGTAGTGCGAGCGTGAGTAAAGATATAGTTTATTTCCTGTTTAAAGTGTTGAAAACCGATAAGGTAAACTTGCTTTCGCTGATGCTCCATCTCTTTGACGAAGTTGTAAATAATATTCCATTCCCGTTCGCTTCCCACGGTAAAGATGATGCCAATCTGCTTCACCTCATCGAGGCTCTTCATCCGTTTGTCGCGAGGATGGGAGGCGATGCGTTTCAGCACCTTCCTATTATGGTTTAAAATCAGCGAATCAAACATTGTTCAGTAGTTCTTTTATTATTGTTGTTTATATTTTTATTCGGTTAATCGAACTGCAGTTCCAGTTGTCGTTCCAATCGGAAGCTCTTGCGATGGAGGGGCGTGATACCATACTGTTCGATAGCAGCATAGTGTTGGGCAGTAGGATAGCCCTTATTCTTGTCCCACCCATAGTGAGGATACTGCTGGTGAGCCTTCATCATCATGTCATCGCGATAGGTCTTAGCCAGAATCGATGCAGCAGCGATATCCATATAGCGTCCGTCGCCCTTCACGATGCAGCGATAAGGGAGATTCGTTTCGTTCACAAAACGGTTGCCATCAATAAGGAGCGTTTGGGGTTGCACCTTCAGTTGCTTGATGGCCAAATTCATCGCATGAAGCGAAGCGCGAAGAATATTCATATGATCAATCTCCTCGTTGCTCACCTCAGCCACAGCCCAAGCTATCGCATCGCGTTGTATATCCTCACGAAGCTGATAGCGTCGCTTCTCGGACAGCTGCTTCGAGTCGTTGATGAGGGGATTGGTGTAGCCCTCAGGGAGAATCACTGCAGCAGCCACCACAGGACCCGCCAAACAGCCTCGTCCTGCTTCGTCGCATCCAGCTTCGATAGTATCGGTATGATATTTTTCTTCGAGCATTGTTGTTGCAGTGTATGATGAATTGTTTTATTGTTCTAGTAACGTATCCAGTTAGCAGCGATAAAGAGTATGATGATTAAGAGTAACAGAGTGTTGTAAAGCCATAAACGCCGCTTCACTCCCATCAGATAATAAGAGGCGAGATAGGAGAGAGGAAGGGCAACCATCTGAGGGTTGGTAGGAAGCATATCGCTATAAAGCAGCATCATCACCCCACCCAGAAGGAAGAGCGTAAGAACCCTATTGTTCTTTCGAAACATCTGCACCCTATCGTTGGCGTTAGCTATCCCGTTGAAGAGCGTAATGAGGAGTACCGCAAGGAGCAACCCGTTACAAATCCATGTTAGCGTATTCGCTGTAGCGATGGAGAAGTGGATATCGGTGATATTCATACGGGTCAGGAACGATACGTAATAGAGTCGGTCGTTGAGGAAATAGTAGGTAGCCACCACGATGATAGGAGCCAGAAACCCTAGTAGGAGCATCACCCAGTGACGCCAGTTGTAGAGATTGTGGACAGTGAAAAGGATCAGCATCACCGCAAGCATCACCACCGAAGGGGTATAGCAGAGAGAAGCTATTGCCACCAAGAGGGCAGCATTGAAGATATTGTCCATCGAAATGGAGAGATCTTCCTTTACCGTCATCATCGATATCATCCCTATCAGGGGAAGATTGGCCATCACCATAGGGGTGAGGGTGAGTTGGGCAGGAGTAGCGCTCATCACCACGATATAGAGCCAAGTAGGCATAAGGGTGTTCGCTCCCACCATCTTATGGTTATAGAGCAGCAAGTTAAATAGGAAGCCCTCCACTACCACTAGCAACAACGCTAGGAGGGTAGCAAGACGACTATTGGTATGCAGCCAACTGTAACAGAGCGAATATATGGGAGCATAATCGTGTCCCGTTTGCATAGCTACAGGATGCATGATAGCCGGCAGCCAAAGCATCAACGTAGTAGCCAAGATAACTACTAGTTGCAACACCTCGTTCTGTTTAAACCATTTGATCATAGCTGCTCGGCGAAAAGAGGATGATTACTGTTTCACAATCTTAGCAATACGGACACCCGTACGACTTTGGCAGCGAACAATATAGGTGCCGCGACTCCACTGCTCTACATCGAAGGTGGCAGCCGTTTCTGCTTCGGTGCTAGCCACCAACCGTCCGTCGAGCGAATACACCTCAATCTGGCAGGGAAGATTAGTACCCGTAAGGATAGTAACGCTATGGGTAGCAGGATTGGGGTAGGAGAGGAGCTTCACCTCAACCTGCTGAGCCTCTTCTATCGAAAGAAGGTCGTAGGCAGCATTAACACAACGCACTGCATCAATCTTACCCCAACCCCATACAAGACTCATACTATCGTTGGCCACGAGGGGGCCCGTTTCACTATCGTTACGTGCGGTAGTGAAGATGATTTCTCTAATCTGATCAACCGTCAGGTTGGGATTTGCTTGCAGCATCAGTGCCACAACGCCCGTAACAGCGGGGCCACTCATAGAGGTGCCACTCATTCGTTCCCAAGTAAAGCGAGTGCCGTCAACGCTGATAGCAGCAGCGTGTCCCCCTTGCGGGTTGTCGTAAGAGTGATCCTGATGGTTCACCGAAGAGGCCACCTGATAGCCAGGAGCCGATATTTCAGGTTTGTTTCGTCCATCAAGCGTAGGGCCATGACTCGAGAAACTGGTTAGGTTGCCCGGCTTATAGGTGCCGTTGCTAATACGGTCGTGACTGTGGGCAGCAACAGTGATGCATTTCTCAGCACAAGCAGGTTCACCAATACCGTAGTTGTTATCGCCGTTGTAGTGGGCAAAGAAACCGCTCTGAGAGAACTCGCAGCCAATATTGCCCGCATGATTCTCCAGGTTGCAAACATTCCAAACGTTGACGGTATTGCCCTGAGGGCCTTGAGCCAACATGTGGAGGCGAATGCCGTTGCCCTTATCTACATTGAGTAATATATGAGGACGTTGGCAAAGAGGGTTGCTCTGCTCTACCATAATGTTCCATCCAAGCGTTTGTCCGTTCGCCTCGAAGGTCCCCGTTTCGTAAAGGTCGCCATCGTTGGTGTTGAAAATAGGCGAGCGGTACACTACCGAATCGCCAACGGTGATATAGAATCCAGCACCGAACGACTGTCCCACCTCGCCCCAATAGATAAGCGCTTGGCCCACGCCCGAGCCATAATAGGTGGCTACCGAATAGAGGGTATCGGTGTCGGATTGGAAAACACGCTTCAAGTGGTAGTAATCGTTACCATTGTTGCCGCCACTGGTTACAAACACAGTGCCGCTATCGCTCCAATGGTTCACCGCCTGACTGAGAAGGCTAGTGCCGTCGAGGGTAGAGAAGGTATACATTCCCCAACTGCTATTGATAACAAGACGTTTACCCTCTTGGGCAGCCACATTTCTCATCCACACCACTTGATCCATCCATCCAGCCTCATCGAGTCGCCACGAACCAAGAAGATACTGCACCTTGGGTGCTTGGCCAACAAACTTGTTGGCGCTCGAGGAAGAGGGACGAGTACCAACGCCGCCAATGATACCAGCCACATGGGTGCCGTGCGATCCGTAGCCATAAAGGCCAAAGGTGTCGCCTACTGCCTCGTAGAGTTGCTCGTAGGTGGTGAGCTCGGTGCCGTAGTCGAACCCTTCAGGAGCCGGACCTGCCGTCCGATAGTGATCCCACGCACGGAGAATACGAGGTTCGCTGCTGCGGTTGATATTGGGATGTTGATAGTCGAAGCCCCAGTCGGTAATGCCAACCAGCACTCCTTCGCCATTAAAGGCCATAGGCACACCAAGTCCCGCTTGTACGCTGTCGGTACGAGTGTCGAAGCGGGTATCGTCGCACATCGGCGCCACCTTGTGGGCAACGGAGTATACCACGATATCGGGGTTGCTCTCCAACGATCCCAATAGGTGGAGAGGTACACGCAACGCTACGATATCGGCCACACGAGAGGTAACCTTGATACCACTCTTCTCGAAAGCAACTTTGTTGAACGAGGGGGACACCTTTGCCAGCACTCCCACCATAACCCCCTCCTGGGTTGATTGGATGGAGAGATGATTGGTGAGTTGTTTGGGCATTTTCTCGACCGATTTGGTACGTGCGTATTCGTTCATCAGAGCGCGAGTCTCGATGGTGCTTTTGTGCTGTGCTTGAGCCACAACGGCCACCACTAGCATGACAATAATAGCGATTTTCTTCATCTTATTTGCATAATAATTCAAATTGCAAAGATACACTTTTTTTTTGAATAAGATGTTTTTTTATCCTTCGTGACGAAAAAATAATGGCGCCGTTTCTCAATGCTGTTGTGCTAGGTGCTTGATTCACAATATTAACACCCCTACCTACGATTGTAATAAAGTTAGAACGGAGGGCTATTGGGGATAGGGAGAATCGAGGACAAGCGTGAAATGTTAAAAAGTTAGAGTTAGGTTAGAGTTAGGTAGGACTTAGGTAAGACTTAGATATTATTTGGAGATGATACTCAAAAAAGGCACTTTTGCAATAAGGAAACGAAATTTTGCCAACTTGAGTGCCTCAGTTCTTTTTAAAGGTGGAATTTATAAATTCATTTAATAAACCCCACCCAAAGTACCATTCAAAATATTTTTGATTCCCTAACGACTGTAATACTGCAATTTGATTATTTGGTTAAAAAAATGTTCTATTTTCTCTTTGTTGGTTATGAAAAAGTTTGTATTTTTGCAGAGTCGTTCCTTGTAAGGTTGAAAGGGTATAAGCCTTTCCTTTCCTCCTGATTTCGACTAGGTTAATACGAAATAGGCTTTTGTGATTTATTAACAATGTATGGTGAATAATTATAGATTCAACACCCAATAACTGTTTCTCCCCTCAACAAGGGGAACAAGGGCTGCTACGTAATGTACAATTATCACCCTGTTGATGGCAACCCAATCCTCCTCCACGCCGAGGAGGTATTGGGTACTATTATTAATAATAAGTTGAGTATGAATTATTTATTTGATAATAAAATTAAAAAATATATGCTTATGAAAAACACAACTACAATCTTTATGAAGAATTGGTTGGCGCTGCTATTGCTGGCAGCGACAACGGTAGTGCCCTGGAACTTGAGGGCAGAAGTTGTTTATGTTACAGCGCCTACGGTAACCATCGTGAGTGTTACTGATACCTCGGTGACGCTTACGGTACAGCAGAATTATAGTACTAGTGGATTTCCTTCTTCTCCATTTTATAATTTCACTTTTAGTGATGCGGCAAATCATAGTACTAAGGTAGAATTGACTCCAGGTCATTTTGCGGGCGGTACTGGTACTATACGTGGATTATCCCCTGGGACAACATATAATATGTGTTTAGTTATTAATTATGGGAGTAAAACAGAAAATGGTATTTCTAATATTTATGAATCTAATACAGCTTGCCAGTCGTTCACGACAACGGTTAATGGTGTGTATACTGGTTCTACTAATACAGGAGGTGGATCTGCTGTTAATACAGGAAGTTTACCTATTACAACTGATTCGGTTTCTACTTGTACGGCACCAAGATCTATTCTGCTCACTCATATTTATGGAGTAACTAATTATCTGATTCAAGCTGATGAATTTTCGAGCGGTAAATATGTGATGGATGGCTCGACGGATACGGTGTCGTTTACGAATTCTTCGCAGCCTTATTATGTAAACCTTTTGAATGGTACTTTATATCATGTCTACTTGCATAAAGCGTGCGATATTAATAATCAGTATTGGGCTCATATTTCTTCATTGACATTTTTTCCAGATACTATTTTTTTACAGGCTACTGATGTTACCGATACCTCGATAATCGTGAGTTGGGACGCAGGTGATGCCATTTCTGCTAACGTTAAATATGTGGCTTCGGGCAGTACCGATACTATTTCGTTTACCACCACAATGAACACAGCGATGATCTATCCGCTGACCCCTTTGACGGAATACCACATCTATGTGCAGGCAGTATATAATGATACTGTTGGCTACTGGGAAGAGATAACGGCTACTACCCTAGAGGCGCAGCAGAACAGCGGTCCGCTGTCGCTGACTCTCTGTGATGGCACCTCAATCAACGCCTATTTCCCCATCTATGGTTTCTATATGGATGCCTCCCAGCATCTGCAGATGATCTATCCCGACAGTATGCTTACCGCTTTACGTGGGGCAGAGATCACACAGCTTACCTTCTATACGTCCGACCAACCATCGTATTCGTTTGATAACATCGTTACGATGTCGATGGCGGTAACCTCGAGTTCGCAGTGTGGCGGATCGTTTGTGCAAGAATCGTTGGAAACCGTTAGTGTCGATACCGTATTGATTGAAGATTCGATGTATGTGGTAACCTTCGATTCACCTTTTACTTATCCCGCTACGGGTGGCAACCTGCTGCTGGATGTGGATGTGCAAGAAGGTAATTCCTATCAAAGTATCTACTTCTTGGGTGTGAATGCCGATGGTATGAGCTATATGACCTATAATTCTAGTACAGGAGGCAGCTCGTTCCTCCCGAAAGTGACCATCGACTATGAGTTGGTAACCTGCGCTAAGCCTACCGACTTGATGCCGGTGAGTGTGGGGGCCACTACGGCTACCGTTGCTTGGACAAGCGGCGCTTCGCAGTGGAATGTGAAGTATGTGGCTGCGGGCCAAACCGATACGGTATACCAAACGGTTTCTTCCGTCAACGGTATCACCCTTAGCGACCTTACTCCCAATCAAACCACCTATTATATATATGTACAAGCCGACTGTGGTGCTACCGACGGCTTGAGCAGATGGGTCTTCACTTCCTTCACTACGGAGTGCTCCGAGATGCCGGTTCCTTACAATACCAATTTCGAGGAGTTCGCTGAAGGAGTAATGCCCTCCTGCTGGGATGTGAATGACCCCAGCGCAACCATGGCTGCGGTATATCAAGATGGCACGATGAGCCATAGCGGCACGCAAATGTTGGCACTAAGCACTGAAGCCGATACAATGGTGGTGCTGCTCCCCGCTTTCGACAGCTTGAGCAACCTACAGCTGGAGTTTTACGCCAAAACCATCGAGGGTTATGCGATCGATTCGCTTGAGGTGGGTGTGATGGAGAACAACGACTTTGTTCCTATGGCATCGTTCGTGCTGGGTACTAGCTATCAGAGCGACCCCTATTCGGTGCCCTTCGATACCTATGCTGGCACAGGGGGAAAGATGGCCTTACGTGCTTTCTTGCCTGCCAACATGACGCAGTGCGGATTTGTGATCGACGATGTTGTGGTGGATACCATCAGTGACTGTACGCCTGTAAGCAACCTAATTACCGACAATTCAACCATCGGAGAACTTCAGGTGTCGTGGAATGCTGGCGCCAACGAAACAGCGTGGGAAGTATGCTATTACTATGAAGGTTCGGACACTACCATCCTGCAGGTTTCGACCCCCGGCTTGGTAATCACTGATGTGGAGTTCGACACCACCTATACTGTAAAGGTGAGAGCCAACTGTGGTAACAACAGCTATAGCAACTGGCGTAGTGCCGAGGTAAGGTCCCGCTGCGATTATGTGATGATTCCTTACGAGGAAGACTTCGAGAATACCGAGCTCTATACCTATCCCTCATGCTGGGAGATCCAAACCAACTGTAGTTATTACGACGCAAATGTGTATGAAAGCGGATACCAGAGTTCCAAAGCTCTCGAACTCTATTTTGACGGAGAAACCCCAGAGTATGAGGAATCCTACATCATCGCTATGCTGCCTCCGATGGAGAGTTTGAGTGGCCTGCAGATTGAATTCAACGCTATGACGTATACCCAATCAACATTGCAGATAGGTTATATGTTAGGCGGTCAGTTTGTGGAGGTCAGAAGTCAAGCACTGTTGAGTGAATTCGCTAGCGCGCCTTATGTTGTACCGATAACTGGTAATACGGGCGACGCTATCCAATTGGCCTTCAGAATGGCCGATACGAACAGCAGTGCTATCGTCTTCGACAACATTGTGGTCGATTATATCCCCTCTTGTCCGCAGGTGACTGCACTGACAGCAACTGCCAATGGCACCAACAGTATTGACTTGAGCTGGGAAGTTGGCAGCAGCGAGACAGAGTGGAATGTGGCTTACTCGACTTTGGGTAGCAACGATACTACTGTAGTTACGGCTACGACCAATCCGTTTACCCTTACCAACCTTTCGCCTACTACCGTCTATTCGATTGGCGTCCAAGCACGCTGTAGCGATAGCGATAGCAGTAGCTGGACTTATACCACAGCGATGACCGAAGCTCAGTTCTACCATTTGCCTATAACCAGCAACTTCGAAAACGATAGTGTGCCTTGGATCTTGGAGAATGGTACTCAGACGAACCATTGGATGATCGGTACGCTGGATAACAACAATGCGATTTTTATTACCAACGATAATGCCAACAATACCTATACCATTAATTCATCTTCGGTAGTTTATGCCTATATGCCTGTGGCACTGGATTAGAGCGGCACGTATGAGTACTCTTTCGACTGGCGCAGCGTTGGCGAGACAGACTATGACTTTTTACGTGTGGCACTGATGCCTGCAACGACGGAAATGACCGCTGGTAATTATGGCGACTGGACTAACCAATCGCTGCCATCAGAAGCTATATCGCTCGATGGTTCTGTCATTCTCAATGACCAAAGCACCTGGACCACCCAGTCGGGAACGTTCAACCTTTCGGAACAACAGGTGGGTAACTGGTATTTCGTTCTGTTCTGGATGAATGACTATTCGGTTGGTAACCAACCTCCTGCTGCTGTCGACAATATCGTGCTTGACGTTGTTTCCTGCGGTGCGGTAGAAGGATTGACGGTTCAGAATATCGGAGAGACGGAGGCAGAGCTGACTTGGGATAGCTCCATTTATGAGGGCACCTTCAGCATTGCCTGTGTGGCTTCTGGATCGACCGACACCTTATATTATAATAATATTAATGCTTACGGTTATTCGCTGAACAATCTGCAACCTAATACCGAATATACGGTGGGCGTGAAGATAGTGTGCGATACCCTCCATTCCAGCCAATGGAACTACACTACCTTCACCACCTTGGCTTTGGCCGTTACGGTGCCTTTTGTTGAGAACTTCGATAGCACCACCCATACCGTTTTCTTTATTCTTGAAAACGGTAGCCAAACCAACTATTGGACCTTTGGCAATCAAGGTAACGCTTCGAACGGTCTCTTCGTGTCACAGAATGGTACCGATAGCAGTTATAATACCTCTAACTCCTCGACGGTGTTTGCCTATGTTCCTATTGATCTGACGGAGGCTGGCATATATAATTATTCCTACGACTGGCGCGGCTGGGGCGAAGGCAGCTACGATTATCTGCGTGTGGCTTTGGTTCCCAACACAGTGGAGTTGACGGCGGGCAACATGAGCAATTGGGGTACCTCTACGGTACCGACGGGCGCTATAGCCCTCGACGGCGGAGAGCAGCTGAATCTGCAAAGTGATTGGAACACTGTGGCAAATACGCTTATGGTGACCGATAACATGCTGGGTCGATGGAATCTGGTGTTCTTCTGGCGCAACGACGGTAGTTCAGGTACTATGCCTGCTGCTGGTATCGACAATATTTCGTTCACGATGCCTGCCTGCCAGCCCCCATACGCTATTTTGGGTGTGGATTCCACAACAACCTCTGCTGCTTTAGCATGGACTTATCATACCGGCGTCAGCCAGTGGAATGTGAAATATGTGGCTTCGGGCAGTACCGATACGGTAACTACGACTACCGATACAGCATATATTGCACTGAGCAACCTTACAAGTAGTACCACCTACTACCTCTATGTGCAGTCGGCTTGTGGTGAAGAGAACAGCACTTGGATTATGGCTCCTTTTGCTACGTTGTGCGAGTATACACAAGTGCCATATGAGTGTAGTTTCGAAGATGGGTTGCCCTCTTGTTGGTGGAAGGTGAATACCTATGGAACGGATAGTGAACATATCTATATATATAGTAGTACTAACAATGCCCATCAAGGAAGCCACTACCTGTATGGTTATTCGTATATGAAAAATCTGTGTTTGGCTCTTCCTCCGTTCGAGAATCTCTCGAATTTGCAGATGACCTTCTACCTGCGTGGTACGTATCCCATGTACGATTCGATCTGTGTGGGTGTGATGGAAGACACCAACTTTGTGAGGGTGGAGAAACTGGAGTTTAGCAATGTCTATCCGACGAATGCCTATAAGGTATCCTTTGCCAACTATACCGGCACGGGTCATCGCCCAACATTCAAAGCTTACGAACAATCCAGTAATGGATACCTCTATCTCGACGACATCCGTGTGGAAACCATTCCCATCTGTGGTGAGCCTATCAACGTTACGGCCGAGGCTACTACCGACAGTACGGCTCTCGTTCAGTGGGATATCGACACTTCGGTGGCTGTATGGAATTTGAAATATGTAGATTCGGGTAGCACCGATACAGTTTACGTCAATAATGTGGATACCTGTCGGGCTCTGCTAGGTCAGCTGGCCGATAATTCTACATTCTATGTATATGTCCAGTCGGTTTGCAGCGATCAAAATACTACCCGCTGGATAATGTCGACCTTTACTACACCTTGTGCGCTTCGTACGGTTCCCTTCGTGGAGACCTTCGAGTCGTATTCCAACAATAAAATTCCTGGCTGTTGGACTACTTCTGGTATGAGTTCATATATGCGTACCTCGAATAGTTACGTTCACAACGGCAATCGTGCGTTAGAAGTGATTAGTTATGGCGGCTCCAACGATGCTATCTTGCCTGAATTTGCTGATATCAATACCCTGATGATGACCTTCTATGCTCGTACTGCTGGTTCGAACAGCGATTCGATTCAGGTGGGTGTGATGGAATCAGGGGTGATGGTGCCTCTGCAGACCTTCACGCTGGAAGATTTCTATCAGGAGGATCCCTTCTTGGTGTCGTTTGCCGACTATACCGGTACGGGTAGTCACCCCTGTATACGCTTGTTCAGATCCTCGGGCTATGGTTATGCTTATATCGACGATATTACCATTGATGTGATTCCCGACTGTATGCCGGTACGCAATATTAGTCTTGACTTTGTTGACGGCAGCAGTGCCGAACTGAGTTGGAATGCTGGCGGACAAGAATCGGCTTGGAATGTGAAGTATGTGGCCGACGGCGCTACCGATACTACGAGCCTACAGGTACAGACAGCTCACCTTGAGTTGAGCAATCTGCAGCCTTCGCAAACCTATCATGTGATGATCCAAGCTGCCTGTGGCAATATCTTGGCCGAATGGAACAGCAAAACGTTTACTACTACCTGCGATTACACATCTGTTCCTTATTCGAACGATTTTGAGAGCTGTTCGTCAATGCCTGAATGCTGGAACGAATATGGTTTGTCAACCTATACCCAAAGTCAGCGCTTGAGTTCCTCGAGCATGTCTCACGATGGCAACTATTCGATGAAGGTGTATACCAGTTACGATTCGATGCTACTGGCACTACCGCCGTTCGAAGAGCTCAGTGCACTGCAGATGCGCTTCTATCTGAGAAATTATTATTCGGGTATCGACTCAATCGAGGTAGGTGCTTTGGAGGGTAACCGTTTCATCCCCATCGATACGATTACGGTGACCAATGCCTATACGGCCGACCCGTTCGTGGTTTCGTTCGAAAACTATACCGGTACTGGTGTCCGTCCTGCTTTCCGTGGCAGAAACATCAATATGGTGCTCGACGATCTGATTATCGAACCTGTGAACCACTGTCCGTTTGTGACTGGTATTACTGCCGAGACTAACTTTGAACGCGAGGCTACCATCAGTTGGACGGCTGGCGGTGAAGAGAGCAGCTGGAATGTGAAATATGTACAAAAGGGTGCTACCGATACCATCGGTGCTACAGTTACCACCCAAACGGCGGTGCTGACCAACCTTACGGCTGCTTCGACCTACTATGTATATGTACAAGCTAACTGTAGTGAGTCAGAGAGCAGTATCTGGAACCAGTTGGAGTTTGAGGTTCCTTGCGAATATGTTGAGCTGCCTTACCAGCAAGGTTTCGAGGATAGCTATGAAATGCCTGCCTGCTGGGATATCTACTCGAGCACCAACAGTACGTATGCACAGGTTTATTCTTATACCAGCTATGCACACAATAGTTCGCGAAGCTTGAGACTTTCCAACAGTACTGACTATGTGACGCTGCCTGCCTTCGGTTCGGTAAGCTCGTTGCGACTGAGCTTGTATGCTCGTCTCTCTACTTCGAACACACAGCAACTGGTGGTGGGTGTGATGGAGGGTGGCTTCTTTATGCCTGTCGACACTGTGGCTATAACGCCTTCCTATCCTACCGATCCTTATGTGGTTACCTTCGGTACCTATGCTGGCACCGGTGAGCGGATCGCGTTGAAGGGCCTCAATTCTAACTATATTTATGTTGACGATATTTTGGTGGAAGATACTTCGGCTTGCCATTTGGTAACTGGATTGACCGATACAGCGGTGACTGCTTCGACGGCTGCTATTGTTTGGAATACCGACGCTTCGGCTTCTGCTTGGCAGATGAAGTATGTGGCCAATGGTGGTGCTGCTACCGATACGGTGGTGATGGACAATACCACGACGCCTTCGGTACTGCTGGACGGTCTTACACCTAACACCATATATCATTTCTATGTACGTATCGACTGCGGCAACGAGGGTACGGGCACATGGCGTAAGCTCACCTTCACCACCGATACTTGTATCGGCAGTCAGATTGTATTGGATACTACCATCTGTCAGGGCAACGAGGTTGTGTTTGCTAATCATACCTACCACTATACTGGTACGTACAACCACGCCTTCGTATCGCAGGTGGATGGATGCGACAGTTTGATGCAACTCAACCTGACGGTGAACCCCTCTTATTTCACCATGATGTACGATACTGTATGTCACGGCGAAACCTATATTGAGAACGGCTTCAATCTGGCTACCGACACGCTGGAGGGCACCCTTATGCGCGACAGTCTCTTCTTCCAGACGGCTGCTGGTTGCGACTCTACGATTGCCCTTCGCCTGAGAGTGGCTCCTACCGAGTTGGGTGACTTTACCTATATTACTCCTGTGTTCAATCAGCTGATCACCTCCTATCCTGTGGTGTTCAACTGGACCGGTGTCGAGGGGGCTACCCATTACGATATCTACCTGTGGAGTGCCGATTCGGAGCAGCCTGCCACGCCGATGCTGAGCGGACTGACCTCGACTTATGTTTCGGTACCTGTGTTGACGAATAACACGACCTACTACTGGCGTCTGCGTGCTTACAACGAATGTGCAGAGAAATGGTCGGCTGTCCGTAATATGACCGTTGAGGTGGAACCTGCACTGACGACCCGTTATGCTTCGCTCGATTTCGGTGAGGTGGAACTCAACAGTTCTCGCAACCGTTACATGAGTGTTTCGGGTACTGCTTTGACCGATACTATCCAGATGGAGATTATCGGTGCTGATGCAAGTGCCTTTAGTTATTCCCGCTATAGCAGCTTCGACTCGCTGACAGGTGGCGGAATTACGGTGACCTTCCATCCTACCCAGCTGCAAGAGAATTATGAGGCAGCAATGGTATTTACCTCTGGAACCTTGACTGACACTACAGTACTGACGGGTGGTTTGGCTAACTATATCACCTATACCGCTGTGGTGGATGAGGATATCTATTCGGCTACCGACTCAATTGAAATTACCGGTACGGTAATCAATGCGCTCAATCAGGCTGAAGCCAACCACGCTGTGGAGGTTTATGTCGATGTGTTGGGTTACCGTAGAACCTTTACGACTACTTCCGATGCCAACGGTGCCTACAGTCTCTACTTCGTTCCTAATTCATCGGAGGCTGGCTATTACACCTTGGGCGCTGGTAAACCTGGCGTTACCAACAATACGGTGATGGATGTGTTCAATATTCCCGGTATGTCGCTAGTAAGCTCTACACCTCCTACTTGGCTGATAGAGAAAGACGATACAATTCAAGGATCGATTGCTATCAACAATCGTAGCAATATACCTATTAATAATATTACCGTTAGCTACGAATCGCTGCCCGATGGGGCTGAAATCAGCTTCGATAACCTGTCGATTGCCGGTTTGAGTCAGGGTCAGCTGCAGTACACCGTAACAGGTCATCAGGTGAGCGACGGCAACTATTATATTCCTATCAACTTCGTGGCAACAGCTACCGATGGTACCAAACTCAATTTCTCGGCATGGTACTATTGTCAGCCGCAGACCTCAGAACTCATTGTACAACCTCAGGAACTGGTGGCTTCTGTGAATCGTGGTTCTGCTAAGGCTGTGTCGCTGAAGCTGGTGAATACTGGCAACACTGAAACAGGCAACCTGAGCTTCCAGATGCCTAATGTGGATTGGATGTATCCGCTGGTAGATGAGTCGCAGACCATCAATGTGGCTGTGGGTGATACGGCTGCCATTTCGATGTATATCCATTTTGATGCCGATGCTCCGCTGACGCAGTATACGGGTTCGTTCGTGATCAATGTTCCCAACGGCGATAACGTAACGGTTCCTTATACCATTAGTACTGTCTCCGATACGGTGGGCGATCTAGTGGTGAAGGTGGCCGACGATTATACCTATAATACCAATAACGGTAATGGTCCCTATCTGCAAGGTGCCCGCGTGGTAATGCGCGACTACTACTCGCTCGACACGGTGATGGCCGATACGACCAACGCCAATGGCGAGGTATCGTGGGAGAACATCCCCGAGGGATATTACCGTCTCTATGTTTCGGCACAGCGCCATAGTCAAGAGACCCGCATCATCGAGATCTCGGCTGCTGCTACCAACACGCAGAATATCTTCCTTACCTATCAGGCTGTTTCGTATGAGTGGGTAGTGGAACGTACCGAGATCGAAGACCACTACGAGTTGAGTCTGACGGCTGTATTCGAAACCAATGTGCCTGCGCCTACGCTGGTTATTGAGGCTCCTACCGAGGTAGCACCACCCGACCAGGGCGACTCGACGGTGTTCAACATCGTGGTGACCAACTATGGTCTTATCAGCGCTTACAACTTCAGTCTGACGGTACCTACGTCGGAAGAGTTTACCTTCACGCCGCTGTTCGACCATATCGATACGATGGAGGCACTACATGCCTATATCATTCCTTGCGTGGTCCGTCCTACTAGCAGTTATACCAGTTCTACGGCCAACACATGCAACTTCTACTTCTCCGGTATTGGATTCTACTATTGCAACAAGGGTCCCGAGGGCTATGAATGGAAACAGCTCTACTGCTCGGACAACATGAAGCTGACCGGCATCAGCTGTCCTACGTCGACCGTGGTACCTACCACCTACTACCACACCGCAGTGACGGGTGGCGGCTATGTGCCTTGCTCGTATTGGTGCAACGGTGGTAGCGGTGTTGGCGGAACTGTCAACTATGTAGAACAACCGGTGATTACTACCGAAGAGGAATGTGAAAATATCTGTGTTAATACTTACCAGGAGGCTGCCGCCAACGCCATCAGCGCTTACGGTTCGTGTGGCGCCCAGTTGGCTGCCAAAGCCGCTATCGGCGGTGCCATTGCCCAGGGTGAGATTTCAAACTGTTTGAACGATTATGTAGGCACCACCGCTTCGGCCGACCGTACGCAGAACTGGGTAGAGGATGCGCTCAACAGCCTTACCTATATCAACACTACGGTGGGTGAAGCTATGCGTCTGTCGAATAGCATCAGCGATGCGATGGTGAATATGGGTAATACATTCGCCATGCTCGACACCGTGACACCTAGTTGCGAGGTGGCTTATACGATGGGTGCCCAATTGCTCGAGCTGCTGCCCAGCGCCTCGATGCAGAGCTGGTTGTCGGCCGGTACGGGCTATTTGGACGATACCTACGGCTGTGTAGACTACCATCTCGACCACCGTGCCGATGCAGCACCCAATGCCGACAAGTTGACCGCTTCGATTTCGGCCAATGCGATGATCAACCAGTATTACAACTATGCTGACGATATGCTCGAACTGATTGGACAGCTCTACGCTGAAGAGGAATGGGGCACCATGGATGCTGCCACCCTCAGCACCTTTGTCAGTACGATGGATTCGGTGGTAAGCACACAGCAGCTCACCATCAGTGCCGAAGGCAAGACCTACCTGTTGAACCACAATGCCAATATCTCGTCGGCTACTATCGAAGCCTTTGTAGATCGTTGGAACCGTAGTCTCGGCTACTGGTGTCAGGGATGGTACACGAAGTCGCAAGTTACGGCTGGTAACGATACCAACTTTGTGGAACTGAATAGTACTAAGTTGCAAGAGATAAGCACGTCGGTAGCCTATATGTATGATCATGGCTATGTGAGTCCCTACCAGATGTGCCTCTACCCAATCTATCATTTCGACTCGTTGATGTTGGCTTCGCCTCATAAGGCAGTTTGTGCTAGAGTAACGGTGAAGTTTACACAGCGTGTGGCTATGACCCGCGAGGCCTTCGACGGTACACTGACCATCTTCAATGGTAGCGATACCAATATGACCCAGGTACAGGTGAACTTCGTAGTGAAGGATGCACAGGGTGTAGACAAGAGCGACCTCTTCCAGATCAACACCCTTTCGCTCGATAAGATCGGCAGTATCACCAACGGTACCATTAACCGCGAGAATGAGGCCACCATCAAGATGCGCTTCATCCCCGAACGGGATGCCGCTCCTACCGAACCTGTGGTATACTACTTCGGCGGTAGCTTCAGCTACTACGATCTGACCACGGGTTCGACGGTAAGCTACGACTTCGTGCCGGTAGATATTACCGTTAATCCTTCGCCCAACTTGGAGGTAGACTACTTCTTGCAACGCTATATCTTGGGTGACGATGCTTTGACTACGAACAAGGTGGAACCCAGTGAGCCGGCCACGTTGGCTATGCGCTTCTCGAATATCGGATACGGTGCTGCGACGGGTGTGACCGTTGAATCGATGCAGCCCGAGATCACCGAGAACGAGAACGGTCTGGCCATCGACTTCCAGATGATCGGCTCGCTGCAGAACGGCAACGATGTAGCACTTGGTCTGACCAACATCAATCTTGGCGACATCGCTCCGAGCACCTCGACCACGGCCGAATGGCTCTTTACCAGCAGTCTGCTGGGTCGTTTCACTCCGCTCTCGACGAACATTATCCACAACGACTCGTATGGTAATCCCGACTTGAGTCTGATTACCAGTCTGCGTGCTCACCAGCTGATCCACCTGGTTACCGCTTACGGCAGTCAGGCTGATGGACGGAACGACTTCTTGGTGAACGATGTGTCGGATGTGGATGATTATCCTGATTCACTCTACTACTCACAGGGTGGTCGCACGGCAGTATCGCTGGTGACCGAAGATACGATCGATGTCCAACTTTCGGATCAAGATTCTGTTGTCCATCTGACAATGACTCCTACTGCTGTGGGTTGGAACTATGTCCGTACTGAGGATCCCGGCGACGGTCAGTACGAGATTGTCCGTTGCGTTCGCGATGATGGTCAGGAGATACCTCTGACCAACGTATGGCTAACATTCGTCGATTTGATGCAGGAGTCGGATCCTGTTTACGTGAACCGTATGCATCTAGTTGATACCATTGCTTTGCTTGGCCCCGATGTAGGATACAATATCACCTTCCGTCTGAAACCAGGCTTGTTGGAGGTGAGCAGCATCGAAAATCTGCCTTCGTCGCCGATCGACACGATGCTTACCGAGTTCGACGTGGTATTCAACAAACCGCTCCGCGACAGCACCTTCACCTATGAGGACATGACGCTGAAGTGCAACAACGGAGAAAACCTGATGGATAGCCATGTGACGATTACGCAGATGGATGACACCCGCTACAGGGTGACACTGAACAATGTAAACCATTATGCCGGTCTTTACGTGATTACCGTGAACAGCAATAATATCATCGACCTAAACGGGTATGCCGGTCACGATGGTAAGCAGGGTGATTGGACACAGACCCAGGCTTCGGTTCCTACCTTCTACACCAATATCTACGACACCATCTGTCAGTACGAGACCTATACCGATTATGGCTTCAATGCCGATACCACCGGTACCTACACGCAGAGTTTCTCGCTCACCTCGGGCTTCGACAGTGTGGTGAACCTCTACCTGACAGTACTTCCTGTAAGTCACAGTGTAGATGTGCAGACGGCTTGCGACAGCTATACTTGGCGTAACAGTGAAATCTATACTGTTTCTAATAACAATGATTCAGTTGTCTTAGTGGCTGCCAATGGTTGCGACAGTGTGATTACCCTCAATCTGACCCTCGGCTATTCGTCGGCTGTTACCGACGTACAAGTTGCTTGTGATAGCATGACGTGGATCGATGGTGTGCAGTACACTGCTTCGAACAATACGGCAACCCATACGCTGACGACGGTGGCTGGCTGCGACAGTGTGATTACCCTCAACCTGACGATGAACTATAGCACCGCTTCGACCGACGTTCAGACGGTTTGCGACAGCTACACTTGGATGGATGCTACTGAGTATACCGCCTCGAACAATACGGCTACCTACACTACCACCAATGCCGCTGGTTGTGATAGCGTGATTACCCTCAACCTGACGATCCATAATAGCACCGCTTCGACCGACGTACAGACGTCTTGCGATAGCTACACTTGGATCAATGGCGAGACCTACACCGCATCGAACAACACGGCTACCGATACTTTGACCAATGTTGCCGGCTGCGACAGTGTGATAACCCTCAACCTGACGGTGAACTATAGCAATACGGGTCTCGATGTGCAGACAGCTTGCGATAGCTACACTTGGATTGATGGCAATACCTATACCGAAGATGTATCGCCCAATGATAATGTGACCTTCACGTTGACCAACGTTGCTGGTTGCGACAGTGTGGTGACCCTCAATCTGACGATGAACCATAGCAACACGGGTACCGATGTACAGACGGCTTGCGACAGCTACACCTGGATCGATGGTCTTGAGTACACCGCTTCTAACAATACGGCTACTTATACTTTGACCAATGAGGCTGGTTGCGACAGTGTGGTGACACTCAACTTGACTGTCAACTACAGTACAACCTCGACTGATGTCCAAACGGCTTGCGACTCCTATATGTGGAGGAATCAGGAAACCTATACGGCTTCTGTCGATACGGCTACCTTCACGTTGACCAATGCTGCTGGCTGTGACAGCGTGATTACCCTCAACCTGACGATTAATTATAGTACCAGCTATACCGATGTACAGACGGCTTGCGACAGCTACACATGGATCAACGGTGAAACCTATACTGAAGCACCTGCTGCCTATGCTCCTACCGATACGTTGGTGAATGCGGCTGGTTGCGATAGTGTGATTACCCTTAACCTGACGGTGAACTATAGCAATACGGGTATAGATGAGCATACAGCTTGCGATAGTTATACTTGGATTGATGGCAATACCTATACTGAAGATGTATCGCCCAATGACAATGTGACCTTCACGTTGACCAACGTTGCAGGTTGCGACAGTGTGGTTACCCTTCATTTGACGATGAATCATAGCAACACAGGTATCGATGTACAGACGGCTTGCGACAGCTACACTTGGATCGATGGCAATGAGTACACCGCTTCGAACAACACGGCTACTTATACTTTGACCAATGAGGTTGGCTGCGACAGTGTGGTGACCCTCAACCTGACGGTGAACTACAGCACCGCTTCGACCGACGTACAGACGGCTTGCGATAGCTTCACTTGGATGGAAGGCGTTGAGTACACGGCTTCGAATAACACGGCTACCCACACCATGACCAATGCTGCTGGCTGCGACAGTGTGATGACCCTCAACCTGACGATCAATTATAGTACCAACTATACTGATGTACAGACGGCTTGCGACAGCTACACTTGGATCAATGGTGAAACCTATACTGAAGCACCTGCTGCCTATGCTCCTACCCATACGCTGGTGAATGCAGCTGGTTGCGACAGTGTGGTAACCCTCAACTTGACGATGAACTATAGCAACACGGGTACCGATGTACAGACGGCTTGCGACAGCTACACCTGGATCGACGGTCTTGAGTATACCGCTTCGAACAACACGGCTATTTATACTTTGACCAATGCTGCTGGCTGCGACAGTGTGGTAACCATCAACCTGACAATCAATAATAGTAGCGCATCGACCGATGTTCAGACGGCCTGCGACAGCTACACTTGGATTGATGGTAATGAGTACACCTCTTCGAACAACACGGCTACTTATACCACTACCAATGCTGCTGGCTGCGACAGTGTGGTGACCCTCAACCTGACAATCAATAATAGCAATGCATCGACCGACATACAGACGGCTTGCGATAGCTACACTTGGATCAATGGCGAGACTTACACCGCATCGAACAACACAGCTACCTATACCACGACCAATGTTGCGGGTTGCGACAGCGTGATTACCCTCAACCTGACGGTGAACTATAGCAATACGGGTACCGATGTACAGACGGCTTGCGACAGCTACACCTGGATAGACGGTATTACCTATACTGAAGCACCTGCTACCTATGCTCCCACCTATACATTGACCAACGCTGCGGGTTGCGATAGTGTGGTAACCCTCAACCTGACGATGAACTACAGTTCTACGGGTATTGACGTTCAGTCGGCTTGCGATAGCTACACTTGGATCGATGGTGTTACTTATACCAGCGACAACAATAGCGCTACATATACGCTGACCAACGCTGTTGGCTGCGATAGCGTGGTGACCCTCAACTTGACGATGGGTGCTGCTCGCTATGGTACCGATGTACAGACGGCTTGCGACAGCTACACTTGGATCGATGGTAATGAGTACACTGCTTCGAATAGTACCGCTACTTATACTACTACCAATGCTGCTGGTTGCGACAGTGTGATTACCCTGAATCTGACCATCAACAATAGTAGTACTGCTACCGATGTACAGACGGCTTGCGATAGCTACACATGGATGGATGGTAATGAGTACACCGCTTCGAACAATACTGCAACTTATACCACTACCAATGCTGCTGGCTGCGACAGTGTGATTACGCTGAACCTGACTATCAACAACAGTAGCGTTGCTACCGATGTACAGACGGCTTGCGACAGCTACACTTGGATGGATGGTAATGAGTACACCGCTTCGAACAATACTGCAACTTATACCACTACCAATGCTGCTGGCTGCGACAGTGTGATTACGCTGAACCTGACTATCAACAACAGTAGCGTTGCTACCGATGTACAGACGGCTTGCGACAGCTACACTTGGATGGATGGTAATGAGTACACCGCTTCGAACAATACTGCAACTTATACCACTACCAATGCTGCTGGCTGCGACAGTGTGATTACATTGAATCTGACCATCAACAATAGCAACACCGCTACCGATGTACAGACGGCTTGCGACAGTTACACTTGGATGGATGGTAATGAGTACACCACATCGAACAATACTGCTACTTATACTACTACCAATGCTGCTGGCTGCGACAGTGTGATTACATTGAACCTGACCATCAACAATAGCAATACTGCTACCGATGTACAGACGGCTTGCGACAGTTACACTTGGATGGATGGTAATGAGTACACCGCTTCGAATAGCACTGCTACTTATACCACCACCAATGCTGCTGGCTGCGACAGTGTGATTACCCTGAATCTGACCATCAACAACAGTTCGTCGTCAACTCAGACGGTTGTTGCCTGCGATAGCTACACCTGGGTGAATGGCCTTACTTATAATGAGTCGACCAATACACCTATGCTTACCATGTACGACAGTCATGGCTGCGACAGCGTGGTTACCCTCAATCTGACTATAGGTCATGCCACTTCTGGTGTTGATGTCCGCACTGCTTGCGACAGCTTTACTTGGATTGATGGTGTTACCTATACCGAAAACAATACTACGGCAACATACACGCTGACTAATACCAATGGTTGCGACAGCACGGTTACTCTCAATCTTACCATCGGTAATGTGGCTAACGTGGTTGATGAACAGAGTGCATGCGAAAGCTACACCTGGATCGATGGTATCACCTATACTGCTTCGAATAGTACGGCAACCTTTACAATGCCTGGTTCCGACAATTGCGATAGCATCATTACTCTTCACCTGACAATCAACCACAGCAATACGGGTGTTGATACCCGTAGCAGTTGTGAGTCGTTGCTTTGGATTGATGGCAATGAGTACACCGCTTCGAACAATACTGCTACCTATACGCTGACCAATGCTGCTGGATGCGATAGTGTGGTGACCTTGCAGTTCACTTTCCTTGAAAGTAGCATTGCAACCGATGTACAAAGCGCTTGCGACAGCTACATCTGGATTGATGGTAATGAGTACACTGCTTCGAACAACACGGCTACTTATACCACTACCAATGCTGCTGGTTGTGATAGCGTGATTACTCTGAATCTGACCATCAATAATAGTAGTGCTGCCACCGATGTCCAAAGTGCATGCGACAGCTACACATGGATGGATGGTAATGAGTACACCGCTTCGAACAACACTGCTACCTATACCACAACCAATGCTGCCGGTTGCGACAGTGTGATTACACTGAACCTGACCATCAACAGCAGTAGCACTGCTATCGATGAGGTTATTGCTTGTGACAGCCACATTTGGATTGACGGTAATGAGTACACCGCTTCGAACAACACGGCTACTTATACCATTACCAATGCTGCTGGCTGCGATAGTGTGATTACGCTGAACCTGACTATCAACAACAGTAGCGTTGCTATCGAAGAGGTTATTGCTTGTGATAGCTTCACTTGGAAGGATGGTAATGAGTACACTGCTTCGAACAACACGGCTACCTATACAATTTCCAATGCTGTTGGATGCGACAGTGTGACTACGCTGAATCTGACCATCAACAATAGCAACACTGCTACCGATGTTCAGAGCGCATGCGATAGCTACATTTGGATTGATGGTATTACTTATACTGCTTCGAACAACACCGCTACCTACACCACTATCAATACTGCTGGTTGCGATAGTGTGATTACGCTGAATTTGACCATCAACAACAGTAGCACTGCTACCGATGTTCAGAGTGCATGCGACAGCTACACTTGGATTAATGGTCTTACCTATACCGCTTCGATTAATACCGCTACCATTACTACTACCAATGCTGCTGGTTGCGACAGTGTGATTACGCTGAATCTGACCATCAACAGTAGTAGTGTCGCTACCGATGTTCAGAGTGCATGTGACAGTTACACTTGGATCGATGGTAATGAATACACTGCTTCGAACAGCACTGCTACCTATATCATCACCAATGCTGCTGGCTGCGACAGTGTGATTACGCTGAATCTGACTATAAACAGCAGTAGCACTGCTATCGATGAGGTAACCGCCTGCGACAATTACACTTGGATTGATGGTGTGACCTATACTGCTTCGAACAACACTGCTACCTATACCATCACCAATGCTGCTGGTTGCGACAGTGTGATTACGCTGAACCTGACCATCAATAATAGCAACAGCGCTACCGATGTCCAGAACGCTTGCGACAGCTTTACTTGGATTGATGGTGTTACCTATACTGCTTCGAACAACACTGCTACCTATTCCACTACCAATGCTGCTGGTTGCGACAGTGTGATTACGCTGAACCTGACCATCAACAATAGCAACAGCGCTACCGATGTTCAGAGCGCTTGTGACAGCTACACTTGGATCGATGGTATCACCTATACCGCTTCGAACAATACGGCTACCTATATACTGACCAATGCTGCCGGTTGCGACAGTGTGATTACGCTGAACTTGACCATTAACAGCAGTAGCACTGCCACCGATGTTCAGACGGTTTGCGATAGCTACACTTGGATCGATGGTATCACCTATACCGCTTCGAACAACACGGCTACCTATACACTGACTAATGCTGCAGGTTGTGATAGTGTGATTACGCTGAACCTAACTATCCTTCCCAACTATACTATTAGCTTCAACGCTAATGGTGGTAATGGCTCGATGAACAGTTTGACTGTATGCTCGGGTCAGTCGGTTCAGTTGTCGGCCAATAGCTTCACCTATACAGGCTACAACTTCACGGGTTGGGCTACCTCGGCCAACGGTCAAGTGGTTTATAGTGATGTCGATGTAATCACTCCTACAGCTAACATGACATTATATGCTGTTTGGGAGGCTGCTTGCAATAATATTGTTACTACTGCTACGGCAACTGCTTGCGATAGCTACTCGTGGCGAGGCAATACCTATGTAGTAAGTGGCACCTACAACGACACGGTAGCCAATGCAATCGATGGTGGTTGCGACAGCATCTATCAGTTGGTACTCACCATTAACAATAGCACTGTCTCTACCTTCACTCACAGCGATTGTGGTAGCTACACCTGGATCGATGGTAACACTTACACCGCTTCGACCAATACGCCTACCTATACTTTCACTAATACTGTAGGTTGCGACAGTGTGGTGACACTGCACTTGACCATCAACTTCAATAGCGCTACGCTTTATCAGCATACCGCTTGCGATAGCTATACATGGCATGGCACCACCTACACCGCCTCGACCAATGGTGCTATCTATACTACCACCAATGCTGCTGGTTGCGATAGTGTGGTGACGATGAACCTAACCATTAACTACAGCGATGCCTCGACTGATGTACAGAGCGCTTGCGACAGTTACACATGGCATGGCACCACCTACACCACCTCGACCAATTCGGCTACCTACACTGCTACCAACGCTGCTGGTTGCGATAGTGTGATTACCCTCAACCTGACTATCAACAGTAGCAGTACTTCGACCGATGTACAGAGCGCTTGCGATAGCTATGTATGGATGGATGGTAACACCTACACAGCTTCGAACAATACCGCTACTTATACTACTACCAATGCTGCTGGCTGCGACAGTGTGATTACGCTGAACCTGACCATCAACAACAGTACGGTTTATACCGATGTACAGAGCGCCTGCGATAGCTTTACTTGGATGGATGGTAACACCTATACTCAATCAACCAACTTGGCTACCTATACCTTGACCAACGCTGCTGGTTGCGATAGTGTGATTACCCTAAATTTGACCATCAACAATTCGGTTCAGACCACTATCGAGGCTACCGCTTGCGACAGCTATACATGGGATAACGACACCTATACCGAATCGGGCGAGTATGTACATCACTATACTGCTGCAAATAGCTGCGACAGTACGGTGACGCTGCAACTCACGGTGAACTATACCACCTATAGCTTCGACACCGTTCAGAGTAGCGGTAGCTTCACCTGGATTGATGGTACTACCTATACCGTTGGCGATACTACGATTCTCTACACCATCACCAATGTGGCAGGTTGCGATAGCGTGATGTCGATTCACATCATTGTTATCGAGGATGTGCCTGTACCGCAGATTGTGGCATACAACAACCGTGTGTTGATGGTGGTTCGCGAATATGGTGACACTATTGTCGACTATTTGGCTTACCAGTGGTATCGCAATGGTGAACCTATCGAGGGTGCTACTAGCGACTACTATAACAATGAAGACAACAGTCTCCTCGACGGCTGCTACTATGTAATGGTTCCCATCGACGAACAGTATAGCAGTTGGGTTATGTCGAATATCCTATGCTTCGGTGGTGTGGGTATCGACGATGTCGAGAAGGAGGAGGTATCCTTCACTGTGGCTCCCAACCCGGTACTCCGCGGACAGATGATTCGTGTTGAGGTATCGCTTGATGAGGAACAGCTGAGAGGTGCTCGTCTTGAGGTCTATGACATGCGTGGAGCTATCATGTATCAGCAACCTATGGAGCAGTCTACCGTATCGTTCAATGTAGCCTTCCCCAGTGGCTCCTACATTGTACGTCTGCGTACTGCCCAGGGTATCGAAACCGTCAAGAGGTTCGTTGTAAAATAATCGATCTGTTATCCCTGCTTGAGGGAACTCTATGCATAGCCCCTGCCAATCATGGTAAGGGGCTTTTTTAGTGCTACTTAATACAAAAAACGACATCAAATGACGGTACTGATATGTCGGTGATAAATACATTGATGTATATCGTATACCTTGTAAAATTATTAGAAATTAGTAATTAGAATTTAGTACCTTCCCCCTATATGAGGTGGGGAGTGTTGTGTTCATTCATTATACGATAATACTACTTTAATATTATGTTTTTATAATATATATATTATAAAACTATGTGATCACGAAAACACTTTTCTCATTCATCTTTCTTACAACATATCCTTACCCTACTAAATTCTAATTTAACTTCTAAATTTCTAATTTTTTTTACAACCCATACAAAGGTTTCCTATTATCATTTCTCCTTTTATGCAGTGGTTCTTTTCATCATCTCAAGATATATATTCCCCTGTCGTGGAGAGTGATATCTCCGTAAATCGAAGAGTAATATCTCCGTGTTGCGAAGAGTAATATCTCCGCATATCGAAGAGTAATATCTCCGTGCGGTAGACATATATATGGTATATCATATTTATATTTATACGATGGATCGTTGTTGGTAGAGTTGAAGAGATGCTTAAGTTGCATACAGCAAGGGTAGGGGATATGGCAACTCTGACACTGAACGTGACAAATTGTCACAACATCTCTTTCCTCATTCGATTTGGCACAGTAATGGATTAGGAGGTGGCGTACGATCAAAAAAGAATGGTCAATAAAGAATTTGAAAAGTAAAACAAAAAATAAAAATTAAGAACTATGAAGATTCAACCTTTAGCAGACAGAGTGCTGATTCAGCCCGCCGAGGCCGAGCAGAAAACCGCTTCCGGTATTATTATCCCCGACACCGCAAAAGAGAAACCCCAACGCGGTAAAGTCGTTGCAGTAGGCAAAGGCACCAAGGATGTAGAGATGACCGTTAAGGTGGGCGACGAAGTGCTGTATGGCAAATACAGTGGTACTGAGATCAACCTTGATGGCACCGTATATATGATCATGAAAGAGAGCGATATCTACGCTATTATCTAATCTTGAGATCGCTCAATAAAAATCATTTTCAATTTTTAAAAGACATAAATCATGGCAAAAGAAATAGTTTTCAATAATGATGCTCGCGAACAACTTCGCAAAGGTGTTGACGCTTTGGCCAACGCAGTAAAAGTAACCCTCGGTCCTAAAGGCCGTAATGTTGTTATAGATAAGAAATTCGGTGCTCCTCAGGTTACCAAGGACGGTGTTACCGTTGCTAAGGAAATCGAACTGGAGAATGGTATCGAGAACATGGGTGCTCAGATGGTGAAGGAAGTGGCTTCCAAAACCAACGACCAGGCTGGTGATGGTACTACCACCGCTACCGTATTGGCACAGGCTATCGTAAACACCGGTTTGAAAAACGTTACCGCTGGTGCAAATCCTATGGATCTGAAACGTGGTATCGATAAGGCTGTGGCTTCGATTGTGGCCAATATCAAGAAACAGTCACAAGAAGTTGGTGGCGACATCAAGAAGATCCGCCAGGTGGCTACCATCAGCGCTAACAACGATTCTCAGATTGGCGACATCATTGCTGAGGCAATGGAGAAAGTTACCAAAGACGGTGTTATCACCATCGAAGAGGCCAAAGGTATCGAGACTAGCGTGAAGGTGGTTGAAGGTATGCAGTTCGATCGTGGCTATATCAGCCCCTATTTCGTAACCGATACCGAGAAGATGGAATGCACTTACGACAATCCTTATATCCTTATCTTCGACAAGAAGATCAGTACCATGAAGGATCTGCTTCCTGTACTTGAAAAAGTGGTTCAGACTGGCCGTGCTCTTATCATCATCGCTGAAGATGTAGAGAGCGAAGCTCTGGCAACCCTCGTTGTGAACCGTCTGCGTGGCAGCCTGAAGATCGCTGCTGTCAAGGCTCCTGGCTTTGGCGACCGTCGTAAAGAGATGCTCGAAGATATCGCTATTCTCACCAGTGGTACTGTGATCAGCGAAGAGAAGGGCTTCAAACTCGAAGATGCCGACCTCAGCATGCTGGGTCAGGCCGAGAAGGTTACCATCGACAAGGACAACACCACTATCGTTAGTGGTAAGGGTGGCAACGAGAATATCCAGGCTCGTGTTAACCAAATCAAAGCTCAGATCGAGAAGACCACCAGCGACTATGATCGCGAGAAACTGCAAGAACGTCTAGCTAAGTTGGCCGGTGGCGTAGCTGTTATCTATGTAGGCGCTGCTTCTGAGGTTGAGATGAAAGAGAAGAAAGATCGCTTCGACGATGCTCTGCACGCTACCCGTGCTGCTGTCGAAGAGGGTATTATCCCCGGTGGTGGTACCGCCCTTATCCGTGCTGCTAGCAGCCTCAACGAGGTGGTTCCCGAGAACGAGGACGAGAAACTGGGTGTTGAGATCATCCGCCGCGCTGTCGAAGAGCCTCTGCGCATGATTGTTGAGAACGCTGGTCTTGAAGGCAGTGTGATCGTAAACGAAGTAAAGAACGGCAAGGACGACTACGGTTACAATGCTCGTAGCGAGAAGTTCGAGAACCTCTTTGCCAGCGGCGTTATCGATCCTGCTAAGGTTACCCGTGTAGCTCTGGAGAATGCTGCTTCCATCGCTGGTATGCTGCTCACCACTGAGTGTGTACTATGCGACATCAAAGAGGAACAGCCTGCTGCTCCCGCTGCTAACCCTGGCATGGGTGGCATGGGCGGCATGTACTAAGCCGATCATCTGCACAAGACGATTATATAGAGGCGGCTGCCAAAAGCAACCGCCTCTTTTTTAGTTATAAAACATGGTTTGGAGGATTATTTACGGCCTTATGTTGAAAAGTTCGTATGCGGATGAGTGCCGCATCAATTATTTTATGTAATTTTGCATCTCGAAAAATTGTTGCCTATGAAACGCGCTGTTGCTCTTGTTATTGCCTGTCTGTGTTTGCTCAATGTTGCTGTGGCACAGAAGAATATCACCATCAAAGGTACCTCCGAAAATGCTGTCGGAAAGACGGTAGAGTTGTATCAGTATTCTGATAAAATATCTTGTTTCGAGGTATTGGTAGATAAAGTGGTGATCGACGAGAATCAACAATTTGAACTGCAGTGCTACGCCAACTATCCGATGTTGGTGTTTTTGCAAATAGACAACTATACCCAGTCGTTCTATGTCGAACCAGCACGCGAATATCGTATCAATATCCCTACGTTCGATTGGAGTCGTGACGAGAAGGAGGTTGGTTTTTCAAACGAGATGGCACTCCCCGTAGAATTCCTCAATCTGCCTGCCAACGATATCAATATCCTTACCAACCGATTTGATGCTGCGGTGGCTCGCTATTTGGAGGAGCACCGTGCGATGTTCGACTATCGCTATCGTCCTCAGAAACGTTATTTCGACAGTCTTGAGGTCTATGTTAACAAGCAATGTCCCGACGTGGAGGGTTGCACCTTTTTTAACCGTTATAAAGTCTATCAGTTAGCAGAACTGAAGTTGAACATGAAATTCGATACACGACGCAACATTTTCCGTCATTATATTCAGGGTCAGCCAGTGCTGGTCAACGATGAAAACTATATGTCGTTGTTCGTGGCGCTTTATTCCAATGCTATCTCTAAAGGAACCAAAGATATCTCCGTTTATCGTTTAGCTCATTGGGTGTACAATATGGATCTAAACACCTTCATCGACTCGATTGGTGTCGATCCACTGTTGCGCCATGAGCAGGTTCGCGAATTGGCTGCACTGCTAGCGTTGAAAGAGGCCTACTATAACTTCCGTTATTACGATAGCGAGAGTGTTGTGAAGATGGTAGAACGCATTGCCGAACGTACCAAATTCAACGAACATAAGCCCATAGCACGCAACCTTGTGGAGATGTTCCATCGTTCGGAAGGTGATGGTGAGGTACCCAATTATGTGCTTCCCACCGTCGATAAGGAGAATTTCGACCTTGAATCGCTGCGTGGCAAATGGGTTTATATGGCTTTTGTCCGTGTGGGCGATCCCGTTTCGAAGAGCGAGTTGGAGACGATGGCTCATTTCAAAGAGCAGGTGTATCAGAGTAACGATAGTGTGGCGTTTGTGACGATCGATTGCGACCGTGAGTTTCAGAAGATGTACCATTTCTTGAAGAACTCCAAGCATGGCGATCGTTTCGACTGGACGTGGCTCCATTTCAATGGCAACTACGATTTGCTTAACCAGTTCCGCGTAGTCTCTTACCCAACCTTTGTCCTTATCAATCCCAATGGGGAGCAACAGTATGATATCACTCCCGCCCCCAGCTCGGGGTTCTTCCTCAATACCCCGTGGAGTAGACATACGCCGCAGAGTGACGATAGCAATCCGCTATTCCGTTACTAATCTTTTTAAACAGAAAAAACAATAAGTAATCATGATAGAATCCCTTCTGCAACAGAGCATCTCTGAGGTGCTGAAAAATCTTTATGCTATCGAGGTTCAACCCGATAGTTTGGTGCTACAAGCCACTAGCAAGAATTTCGAGGGCGACTTTACCTTTGTCGTCTTCCCCTATGTAAAACAAGCCCGCAAAGCCCCCGATATGGTGGGTCGTGAGTTGGGTGAGGCTGTGCAGCAGCTACGTCCCGAGGTGAAGTCGTTCAATGTAGTGAAGGGTTTCCTTAATTTTGTGATCAACGACGATTATTGGATCCACTTTGTGGCACAGCATGTAAGCAATGACAAGTATGGCCTTAAAACGGCACAGCCTGATGCTGCCCCTATCGTCGTAGAGTATTCTTCGCCTAATACTAACAAGCCTCTCCATCTTGGTCATGTCCGCAACAATCTGTTGGGGTGGTCGGTATCGCAACTGCTCAAAGCCAACGGTAACAATGTAAAGATGGTGAACCTAGTCAACGACCGTGGCATCCATATTTGCAAGTCGATGCTAGCGTGGCTACGCTTTGGCAATGGTGAAACCCCTGAAACGAGTGGATTGAAAGGCGACCACTTGGTAGGCAAGTATTATGTGGAATTCGACAAACATTACAAAGCCGAAATCAAAGAGCTGATGGAGCAGGGAATGGAGGAGGAAGAGGCCAAGAAACAGGCACCGCTGCTTCTCGAAGCCCAGTCGATGCTCAAGCGTTGGGAAGAGGGCGACAAAGAGGTGCGTGCTTTGTGGGAGAAGATGAATAGCTGGGTGTATGCTGGTTTCGACGAGACCTATAAGAGAATGGGCGTAGGCTTTGATAAGATTTACTACGAGTCGAACACCTATATGTTAGGAAAAGAACTGGTGCAGAAAGGACTGGATATGGGTGTGCTATATCGTCGCGACGATGGGGCAGTGTGTGCCGACCTTACCGATGCTGGTCTAGACCACAAAGTGCTGCTGCGCAAGGATGGAACATCCGTATATATGACCCAAGATCTCGGTACCGCTCTGCTGCGCCAACACGATTTTGGTGCCGAGCAACTTATCTATGTGGTAGGCAACGAACAAGACTATCATTTCCAAGTATTGAAGATTATCCTTAAACGACTGGGATTTGACTGGGCCGACAAACTCTACCACCTATCGTATGGCATGGTAGAACTGCCCAACGGTAAGATGAAAAGTCGTGAGGGAACGGTAGTCGATGCCGACGATCTGATTAGCGAGATGGAACAGACGGCAGCCGATATGAGCAAGGAACATGGCAAGAACGACGACCTCAGTGCTGAACAGCAACAACAACTCTTCCATATCTTGGCTTTGGGAGCCTTGAAATATTTTATTTTGAAAGTGGATCCTACCAAGAATATGCTCTTTAACCCTGCCGAGAGTATTGATTTCAATGGTAACACGGGTCCTTTCATCCAATATACCCATGCCCGTATCCGCTCCATCATCCGCAAGGCTGAGAGCGAGCAGCAGATTACCGTTGTGGGCACCAATCCCAATCTCTCTACACTCGCGTTGGGTGAGAAAGAGCGCGAGGTGATCAAGCAACTTCATAATCTCCCAGATACCATCGATGCAGCTGCCGCAGCCTACAGTCCCGCTATGGTTGCCAACTATGCGTATGATCTTGCCAAAGCCTTCAATAGCTTCTACCAGGATACCCCTATCCTTCGTGATGCCGATCGTGACACGATGATTTTCCGTATCCAGCTCTGCTCTATGGTGGCCATGGCTTTGAAAAACACCATGATGATTCTCGGTATCGAAGTGCCCGATAGAATGTAATAACCTTTAAATAGATATGATATACGAAACTCCCTTTGTAATCTATACTCATCTGTGCGACCGTCATTATCGGTTGTCGCTTCCCTCCACGGCTCAGCTTTTTCAGGAGGTGGCCGAGCTGCATAGCAATTCGGTAGGTGCTGGCTTCCGCCCCTTGTTAGAACAGGGGAAAGCATGGGTGCTTACCAAAGCCTCCTACCGTTATCTATCACGTTATCCTCAACTCGATGAAGAGGTGAAACTCCAAACGTGGAGTCGTGGTAGCGACACTTTGATTGCCACCCGTGATTGTCGTATTGTCAGTAAGATGGGCGAGATCCTTGTCGCCATCACCTCGGAGTGGGTAATGATGGACTTGACAAAGCGTCGTGTTTGTCGTCACAACGAAGAGGTGAAACTCTATTCTATCGACGAGGATTGTGCCCTCGATATTGATAGTCCTAAGCTGGTTATGCCCAACGATATGGAATGTGTTGACAACTATCTATGCCCTGTCGAATACTCTGCTATCGATAAGGCGCAGCATGTCAACAATGCCGAGTACCTCCGCTGGTTCGAGAACCTGCTTCCTAGCGAATGGCTAGAGAGTGGGCCGTTGAGCGTCGACTTGAATTATCTCCGTGAAATGCGCCCCGACGATCCATCGCATCAAATCAATGCAAAGATTATCGAAGGCGACAACCGTGAGGCATGGTTTCAGGCCACAACACCGCGTGGTGTCTCGGTCAATTGCCACATGACATTCCGTAAGTAAAGAGGGATAATAAAATATTTAGGGGCGATCCTTCATCTGTGGGGATTGCCTCTTTTTTTATTGAGGATCGACATCGAATTGGATGGTTACCCGAGTAAACGAAGGCTCTTTTGTCAGCGTATCGGCTAAATCGAGCATTCGCTGCTTGTGATGGGTGAGTGGGGCTGTACGTTCAAATCGGACCATGATCTTCATCAAGTATTGATTGCGGATGCGACTCACCGATGGATATTCAGGACCCATCACCTGATGTGGATAATCGGCTCGTAACCACTGCGCATAGCGGTGGGCTGCCGTGTATACCGTTTCACGGTCGCGGTGCCGCAGTACAACTTCTATCAGTTTGTAGTGGGGTGGGTATTTGAAAACAAGGCGTTCTTGCACCTGGGTACGATACATCGATGCATAGTCGTTCTGCATCGCATCGCGTATTGCCTGGTGCCAGGGGTTATAGGTTTGAATAATCACTGTACCCCGTTTTCCGTGTCGTCCGGCGCGTCCCGACACTTGTACTATCTGTTGGAAAGCCCGTTCGTAGGAGCGGAAGTCGGGAAAAGAAATCAGATTGTCGGCACTCAAAATGCCTACTACACTCACATTGTTGAAATCCAATCCTTTCGTAACCATCTGTGTGCCTACCAGGATATCGATATTATGATCCTCGAAATCGTTGATGATTTCTAGGTAGCGTTTCTTCTGCTGCGTACTGTCAAGATCCATGCGGGCTATGCGGGCCTCGGGGAAAAGTACAGCCAGGTCCTCCTCTACATGTTCGGTGCCAAACCCCTTCGCATGCAAATGACTGGTATGGCATTGCGGGCATTCGGAAGGCACGGGGATGCTATATCCACAGTAATGGCAACGGAGACTGTTGGTGCTTTTGTGGTAAACCAAGCTGACATCGCAGTGTTCACACGTAGGGGTCCAGTCACAGTCGTCGCACACAATACGGAGCGAAAAACCGCGACGGTTTTGGAAAAGGATAACCTGCTCGTGGTTGACCAATGCTTGTTGGATTTGGGTGACGAGAAATAGGGAGAAATATTTGGCTTGCACCTCGCCTCGTTGCTGTGCCTCCTTCATATTAACGCAAACCACCTCTGGCATCATCAGCCCTCCGTAGCGTTCAGTAAGTTGCGCATAGCCATACTTGCCTCGCTGTGCGTTGTAGAAACTCTCCAACGATGGGGTTGCAGACCCCAATACGGTGCGAGCACCACACAGATGGGCTAGGTAGATAGCGGCATCGCGACATTGATAGCGTGGTGTGGGTTCGTATTGTTTATAGGAACTGTCGTGCTCCTCGTCTACGATGATCAGTCCTAACGAGTGGAAGGGGAGGAATAGAGCCGATCGGGCGCCAATGAGAATCTGATAACCGTTAGGTCCAGGGTCAAGGGTACGATTCCATACCTCGGCACGTTCGTTGGGGTTGAAGCGCGAGTGGTATACCCCTACTTGATGACCGAAATATTTGCGAATGCGGTTAATGATTTGGGCGGTGAGGGCAATCTCAGGTAAAAGGAACAGCACCTGTTTCCCTTCGCGTAAGGTTTTGTCGATAAGCTTGATATAGACTTCGGTCTTACCACTCGACGTTACGCCGTGCAGTAGCATCACCGTCGGTTGCGACGGATCAGATAGATGTTCGAACGCGCGCTGCTGTTGCTCATTCAGTTCGATAGTGTCGACGCTGGTTTGAGCGGCATACTCCTTCAAACGACTCTCTACATGTTCCTCTTGTAACAGCACCTCGTTCTTGATAAGGGTGGCGATAGCGCTTTGCGACAACTCTTTGTGAGCCACCAACTCTTGCTTCCTTATCTTCTCTTTACCAAATTTGCTCATCTGCATAAACAGCATTAGTACCGATAGTTGTTTATGCAAAGAAACTTTCTTTTCCAGTCGGTCGAAAAGAGAACGCAGTTCCTCGGCATCATCGTAGCGAGGATTGAGTACCAGATGGGTTGCCACTTTAGGGGTGAACCGTTGCTTCAGCTCCTCATCCATGATGATGATTCTTTTGTCGATCATGCTTTGTATCAACGGCATGATCTTTTGGAATCCCACCACGTCGGTTACTTGTTCGATAGGCAGACTGCCAGCATGCGACAACGCCTCCAGTACCTTAGTCTCGTTGGGAGAGAGATCGCTGTAGGCACCATCGAAGTCGGGATGCACAGCGATATACGATTCGCTCGTTAGTTTCAGTGCAGTAGGGAAAGCCGCCGCCATCACATCGCCAGTATAGCACATATAGTACGACGCCATCCATTCCCAAAACAGGAACTGCATCTCGGTCACTACTGGTTCGAGATCCATGATGGCGAGGATATACTTTGTGGTGTATTTCGGAACATTCTCATGTATGCGCCTCACCAAAGCAGAATAGATACGCTTCTTGCCAAACTGCACTACCACCCGCTGTCCCACCTGAATATCATCGTTGTATTCGAATGGAACGCGATAAGTATAGTAGGCCTGCAGATGGAGCGGCAAGAGCACATCAACAAAATAGGTGTGGCGCATAGGGCAGATTGCTGGTAAATAATATATGGGATTATTGCTCTACAGCTTCCTCTTCCTCAACCTCTACTTCTTGCTCCTTCTCGTAGGTTAGTATCACCTTGTCGCCCTGCAGCAACTCAAGGGTGTATTCCCCTACACGGTAGCCGTCCACCTTCGAGAGGACAGGCAGATAGGTCCGTTCAATCTTCATGAACGGTTCAGGACAAGCCATCTTCGAGCTGGTAATCTCGCTGAACTCAATCTTGCCATCGCCATGATCTTTGTAGTTGGCAAAAAATTTGTTGCAGCCAGCGTTGCCGCTAATTACCCCCGATTCGGGATTAAACTGAATAGTGGCAGGTTGTTGGTGCGGTTCATACACCATTTGTTTGTTGCGTACCGTCATCAGGTGCCACACCACCCCTTCTTCCAATTTGGGTTCAACGTTGATCTTCACTGTCTCTTTGTGTGATTTGCAGCCACCCATACTGACCAGTGCCAGTAGGCAAGTGGCTAGGAGTAAATATATTTTCTTCATGTTTTTCGTGTAATAATGAGTTTAGGGTTCAATCCAGTCGCCATTATCTTTGATTAGTTGCACCAGCGCCTCGACAGCTTCGCTTTGATCGATATTCTGTCGAACCACCTCGCGCCCTTTGTAGAGGGTTATCTTACCGTGACCCGCACCTACATAACCGTAATGAGCGTCGGCCATCTCGCCAGGACCATTGACAATACATCCCATCACACCAATCTTCACCCCTTTCAGGTGTTGGGTGCGAGCCTTGATTTGTTGCAGCGCCTCCTGAATGTTATACTGCGTTCGTCCGCAGCTAGGACAAGCTATAAACTCAGCCTTCGAGATGCGAGCTTCCACCGCTTGCAGTATGTCGTAGGCCACTGGTATCTCAGCTTCGGGTTCTTCTGTTAACGACACACGGATGGTGTCACCGATGCCGTCAACCAACAGCGCTCCAATACCAGCAGCACTCTTCAGTCGACCTTGCATGGCGTCGCCAGCCTCGGTAACGCCCAGATGGATAGGGTAGTCCATCCCCGCTGCCATCATCTTTTCCACTAGTAGGCGTGTGCTTTGCACCATCACCTTCACATTGCTGGCCTTCATGGAGAAAACTAGCTGATGGTAGTCTTGCTGGCCACACACCTGAGCAAACTCTATCGCGCTCTGCGCCATCCCCTCAGGAGTGTTGCCATATCGACTCATGATACGTTCAGAGAGCGAGCCGTGGTTGGTGCCTATACGCATAGCGGTATGATGCTCCTTGCATATCTCAATCAACTTCGACATCTTTTCGGCAATACGCTTTAGCTCATCGTTGTATTCTTGGTCAGTGAAATGAATCTTACCTCTGTTTCGATCGGTATAGTTGCCTGGGTTGACACGCACCTTCTCTACGATAGCCGCTGCCGTTTCGGCTGCAGCAGGCGAGAAATGGATGTCGGCCACCAACGGCACATAGCAACCGCGGTGGGCTAGCTCGTTTTTGATGTTGTAAAGGTTCTCGGCTGCCTTTACATCGGGAGCGGTGATGCGAACTAGTTCACACCCCGCCTCCACCATACGTAGCGTCTGCTCTACAGTGGCTTGAGTATCCATGGTGTCGGTGTTGGTCATCGACTGCACCACGATGGGGTTTCCTCCACCCATCAAGAGGTTGCCTATCTTTATAGCTCTGCTTTTATACATAGTTCTAGCAATCGTTTTTTGTTATTTGAAATATACCTCAGTGGCTCCTGCACCATATTTCGACATTGGAGCATCGAAGAAATGAATATTATCGTACATTTCCAGCTCCTTCACTATTTCATCTTTCAGCACCCCCTTGCCAACGCCGTGGATAAAGACGATACGTTTCATGTGGTTCATCTCAGCATGGTTTAGACAGGTACGGAAATAGCGCATTTGCAGTTCGAAGGCCTCGTGGGCTGAGAGGGTAGCGGGACGCTCATGCAGCCGTTCAATATGTAGATCCACCTCTGCCTCGCCTGGGGCAGTAAGATGTTGCAACAAGATGTTGTCGTTCAGTTTCTGGCTGTTGGCGCGTTGCACCTGCTCTAGCTGTTTCTTCAGTTTCGATATCTGGTCTTTGAGGTTAGCCACCTGCGATTTCAGTTGTCGGTTCTCCTCCTCTAGGCTGATAGGTTTCTTCACCACCGGTGCCTCGTCGGGCTGATCCTCATAGCGTTTGTGAACAAATTCAGTTACTCCATCGTTCACTTGCACATCAATCTTCGAGTTGAACACCTTTGCGGCCCCCGTCATGTCGGCCATACGAATCAGTTCCGATGGGGGGAGCGGCATATCGAAGCCTGTATCATCTTGCACAAACACAAAATCATCGGTCACCTTCGTTACCACGCCTCCACCCACTTGGTTGAGGAACTTCACTTTGTCGCCTATTTGGAATTTAGCCATATGCAATTCTTTTTGAAAATGAGAAATGATTGTAGTTAGAAAAGAGATTAAATGTTCAGCAGTTCGTGTGCCAATTGTGCAAAGTCGACACCATCGAAATTACCCGATGACATCAGCAGCAGGTTGGTGTTCAGCGAGCGCTCCTCCTTGCGATAGTTAGCAAAGAGTTTATGCAGATCGTCGACCAGCAGGTGTGAGTCGTTATACACCTTGATGTTGGGATTGTTGAAAGCCTTCAACACATGGTCTGCCGACAGCGGTGGCAGTTTCTTATGCTCCAAAGCATGGGGGTTGAAATAGACAATTGGCACATCGGCCCTGTCCATCGATCCCGCATACTGGGTAAGGAAAGCGTCGGTGAGACTGCTAAAGGTGTGCAACTCCATACATGCCACCAGCCGTCGCCCAGGATATTGATCCTTCATCGCCGCCACGGTAGCACGTAGCTTCGATGGAGCATGGGCAAAGTCTTTATATACCGCTGCATGTGGAGTCTGCTCCACCAGTTCGAGACGCTTCGAAGCACCTTTGAATGAGCGAATAGCGTTGTAGAACTGCTCGTTGGTAACCCCCAGCGAGTTGCAAGCCATACGTGCAGCGGTGAGGTTGAGTAAGTTGTGGCGACCAAAAATCTTCAAAGGAATAGTGCCTTCGGGGGCATCAAGATAGGTGGTCTCCTGTTCCACATGGTGGGCAGGTACATTGTAGGGCAGTTTGATAAGATTGCGCCGGTTGTTGCTCTGCGCCACCGAACGTACCTCCTTGTCGTCGTCGCAATAAATCAGCGTACCATTAGGTTCAATCAAATCGATAAACTTAGCGAACTGCTCTTTGTAGATTTCGAAAGTGGGAAATACATTGATGTGATCCCATTCGATGCCCGTCATGATTGCGATATTGGGACGATAAAGATGGAATTTGGGACGCGGATCGATAGGGGAGGTGAGATACTCATCCCCTTCAATCACCATCACCTTCGCCTCCTGACTCAGTTTCACCATCACCTCGAACCCCTCCAGTTGGGCACCCACCATATAGTCGGCATCGATGCCCGCCCGTTGAAGCACATGCAGTATCATAGCTGTGGTAGTGGTCTTTCCGTGGCTGCCACCAATTACCACCCTCGTCTTGTCTTTCGACTGTTCGTAGAGATATTCGGGATAAGAATAAATCTTCAGTCCTAGCTCCTGAGCCCTTAGCAGTTCGGGATTGTCCTTGCGGGCATGCATACCCAACACCACAGCATCCAAATCGGAGGTTATGCGAGCAGGGTCCCATCCAATGGTTGGGGGGAGCAGACCGTAGCGTTCCAGACGAGAACGAGCAGGGTCGAAAATCTCGTCGTCCGATCCCGTCACCCTATAACCTTTCAGATGCAGTGCGATAGCCAAGTTGTGCATGGCGCTACCGCCGATGGCAATAAAATGTGCTTTCATTGTTTATAATCTCTTGGGTAATATACATAGTATTTGGTCACCGTTTTTTCGAGGAAACGGCGATCTAGCTGGTCGGAAGCCTCGCTGATGTCCAGACAGTGTCCATCTTTGAAGCGGACCATGATTTCTTGGTCGTTAAAACTATAGGCGTGATTCTCCAAAACGCCAGTAGTGACGAAATAGGAGCTTTCGCCTGTCTTCAATCCATATAGCTCTGTGGCTTTGTGGTGAAGTTCTTCGATGGTGTCGGCACCAAACGGATGGTTGGCAATGCGAATGCGCGACAGACGACGGTTCACCAAGTTCTCGCACAGCCTATGTAGTATAGGATCGGTGCTATGCAGCATCCACGACTTCACTGCCGACATGATGTCGCTGTCGTCGAGTAACGCAAACGCCTCTAGCAGTTGAGGATCGCGTTCAAAATCGACCTCCTTGTAGTTGTGCGACAAGAAAAGCAGCAATTCGTCCGAACCACCTAGCTTATGGCCTGTAGCCAACAGCTCTTTGGCCCTACGCAGAATCGCAAGCAGCAGCACATCGGCCGCCACCACCGTTTTGTGCAGATAAACCTGCCAATACATCAGCCGTCGTGAAATGATGAATTTCTCAATCGAGTAGATGCCCTTCTCGTCGACCACCAGCTCGTCGTGTACTACGTTGAGCATGTTAATAATACGGTCGATACCTACAATTCCTTCGCTCACCCCCGAAAAGAAACTGTCGCGGTTCAGGTAGTCCAATCTGTCCATATCGAGTTGCGACGACACCAGCTGGTGAAGAAAGCGTTTAGGGTACGAGTCTTCAAAGATGCGAATGGCCGTCGTTAATTGCCCCCCCATCTGGTGGTTCAGTCGTTCCATGAACAGTCGCGTAAGGGTTTCGTGGTGCACGTCGGCCAGCACACACTCAGAGGTATGGCTAAAGGGACCGTGTCCCACATCGTGAAGCAAGATAGCGATCTTCACACCTAGCGCTTCATCGGGCGTTATCTCCACCCCCTTTACCTTCAGCACATCGAGAGCCCGTCCCATCAGGTTAAGAGCCCCCAGCATATGGGCAAAACGGGTATGTACCGTACCAGGATAAACCAGGTAGGAGAAGCCCAACTGCTTTATATGGCGTTGGCGTTGGAAATAGGGATGTTCTATAATATCGTAGATGATATCATCCTCGATAGTAAGGAAACCGTGTACTGGGTCGTTGATAATCTTACGCTTGTTGGTCATAGCCCTCTTTTATTCGTCGATATAACGTTTGGTGATAGGTCCGTAGCTGTCTATGCGACGATCGCGCAGGTAAGGCCAGTGTCTGCGGTAGCGGTCGCTATCGCACAAATCCAACTCCTCCACGTGAGAAGTCTCCTCCAGGTGAGGCCCCTGCCATAGCACACGCCCAAAGGCATTGGTGACGAACGAGCCACCCCAAAACTGCATATCGCCCTCTCGTCCGGTACGGTTCACCGACACCACCGGAACGCCGTTAGCCACTGCGTGGCTACGTTGGATTGTCTGCCATGCTTGGTACTGCTCGTCGTTGGTAGCCTCATCTTGATCCACAGCCCAACCGATAGCGGTGGGGTAGAAAAGAATCTCGGCCCCCATCAGAGCGGTGATGCGCGAAGCCTCAGGATACCACTGATCCCAGCATATCAGCACACCGATTCGAGCAAAGCGGGTATGGAACACATGGTAGCCAAGATCGCCAGGGGTGAAATAGAATTTCTCGTAGTATCCTGGATCGTCGGGGATGTGCATCTTGCGGTATTTACCAAGATAGCTGCCGTCAGCATCAATCACTGCGGTAGTGTTGTGATAGAGTCCCTCAGCCCGTTTCTCGAACATCGAGCAGATAATTACCACCCCTAACTCCTTGGCTAGTGCCATGAAATGTTGAGTGGTAGGGCCCTCGGGAATGGCCTCGGCATAGGCAAAGTTGTGGTAGTCCTCTACATCGCAGAAATAGAGCGAGGCGAAGAGCTCCTGCAAGCATATAATCTGTGCTCCGTTGCTGGCCAGCTGGCGCACCTGCTGAGTGTATCGTTCAATGTTGGCCGCCTTATCGGGGCCGCACATCATCTGGGCCAAGCCCACTTTTACTTTTCGTTCTTGCATATTGGTTGTCTATAAATGAGGTTTTTCTAAAAAAAATGGTTAATAGGTCATGCTGTTAAAGGTACGTTGGGTGGTACATACTAGGCGAAACCCTATCGTTGGATCGGCCCCCTTGAAGGGCGAACCCTCACGATTGGTCATCTCGGCCTCGTTACTATTGTAGTGTCCACCCATTAGTCGGAGTCGCCCGTCGGAGTTCACCGCCATCTCCGCCACATTCCCCATCATATCAAACAGTTCAGCCTCGTTGGGAAGGCGCGAAGCAATGGCGTGGAGGGTGCCACCACTGTTGCCACTCCACCAAGCGGCAAAATCGGCTTTGTTGCTAGCGCCAAAGTGATAGCCCATATCACGGTGTCCCCCTTTCGCGGCGAACCACCATTCCTCGACGGTAGGCAGTCTTAGCGGCATGCCCGTTATCGAGTCGATACGATGGATGAACAAAGCCACCTCCGAGCTGTCTATCATACTGATAGGGCGCAGTCGATCGTTGTTTTCTGGAGCATCCATCACCAAGCCCCACAGATAGACCGACACCTCGGTGCTCATCATCCAAAAACCTTTGAACGTCACCCACTTCCCTCCATCGGCCACCGAGGCAGTGTCGGTAGGGATGAAAGTGAGGATATATGAAGGTTCGCTGCTATTTTCGAAGGGTAGGTTAAACCCCTCCGTTACGCCATAAGGCAAGCCCCCACCCCAAAGGGTAGTGTCCAGTTCATATTCGCTCCACTGAGCCACCCCCAGCAGGGGTGTCAGCATAGCTACGAGGAGGAGGGCAAGGCGTTGCATAGCAGTAAAAAGAATGTTTTTATTGGCAAATCAAGTAGTAGGGGAGACGAGCCTGCAGCGTTGGTTCTTTGCTCAGCTGCTCAAGATCGCGACGAATACGACCCTCGATATCGGTAGGCTGTTGTGGCAGTCGTTTCTTGCCGGTAATCAGACTCAGTAGCGAAATGCGGCTCTCGTTGTCGGTTCCATTCAGCAATTCCGACAGCTGCGATACTAGATCCTTCTTTGCAGGATAGCGAACCGTGTAGTAGTTGCTAACGCCAGCCTCTTGTGCTGCTAGTTCGATGGCGAGGGGGAGACCACCTAGGGTGTCTACCAATCCCAACTGCAAAGCATCGCGGCCAGTCCATACACGTCCGCGGGCAATACTATCCACGAAAGTCTTCGGCAGCTGTCGTCCTTCAGCCACGCGCGAGGTGAAGGTTACATAGAAATCCTCTACATTTTGCTGCATCAGTGCACGGGCGGTAGGGGAGAGGGGACGCATCGTACTCAGGGCGGTACTGTTAGCATTGGTTTGTACCGTATCGGTGGTGATGCCCAGTTTCTTGCTCAGCATGGTACCCACTTCGGGGATGGTGCCAAACACACCGATGCTGCCAGTGATGGTGGTAGGCTGAGCCACGATCTTGGTAGCCATACACGACATCTCGTAGCCAGCCGAAGCAGCCAAGTCGCCCATCGAAACCACTACAGGTTTCTTCTTCTTGGCGCGGATCACAGCGTCAGTCATCACCTCCGAAGCGGTGGCAACTCCACCCGGCGAGTTTACACGAAGCACGATAGCTTTCACCTTGTCGTTCTTGGCCGCCTTGTCGAGGGCCGAAGCAATGGCATCACCATACACGCCAGTGCCGTAGCCTTGACCCTGACCCGACTGTACGTTGCCTTCAGCGTAAATCACGGCAATCTGATCCGAGCCCGTCTGCTGGCAGGTCTGTGCATATTTGGCAATACTCAGCGTATGTTTGCTCTTGTAATCGTTGTTCATGAGTTCCTTCACATCGTTCTCAAAACAGAGACGATCCACCAACCCTTGCTCTTTGGCCCCGTTGGCCATATAACCGCTCAGGTTGTTGGCCACCTTGTTGACCTGCTCAAAAGTGATATCGCGACTCTTGGCAATATTGTTGGCCACATAATCCCAGATGCTGTTGATGTAAACACGAATCTGTTCACGGTTGGCAGCGCTCATGTGGTTCATGGTATAGGTCTCGCCAGCGGTCTTATAGTCGCAACTCGTCGGACGTACTAGTTCCATGTGGATGCCCAGCTTGTCGAACAGATCCTTATAGAACATCGGCTCAGCACCAATGCCACGGAAGTCGATAGCGCCAGCGGGGTGGAGATAAATATTTTTACAAGCGGTAGCCATATAATATTCTGGTTGCGTGTAGGTTTCGCCGTACACCACCACGGGCTTGCCGCTACTCTGGAAATCGATCAGTGCCTGCCGCAACTCTTCAGCGTTACCCCACGAGAGGTCGCTCATTCCTACTTTCACATATACACCTTTGATACGTTCGTCGTTCTTGGCCGAATTCAGAGCGGTGAGGATCTGCTCCACACTCAAGGGTGTAACCTCAGCAAAGAGGGTCTCCAATTCAGAGGGGGCAGCGTCACGGACGTTGCCACTCAGGTTCATCTTCAAGAAGGTGTCGTTCTTCACCGTCACCGAATCGGTGCTACCCATACTACTCATCATCGAAACCATCATTCCCGCCATTAGCAGGAAACCAATGAAGCTGAGTATAGCCCCAGCAATGATCACACCTACTGCCGAGGCGAGCATCGTCTTGCCAAAGCCCAGAGGCTCTTTTTGGCGATAATTACGATTGTTGTACTGATTGTTGTTCTGATAATCGTCCATTTTCTCAACTATTTTTTGTTTGTATAATAAGTTCTATAACGAGGAAGCGAGGAGATTATTATATAATGAAATCATTTTTTATAATGCTTCCTAAAGCGGTTTACGATAAGCCACGCCACGGAACGATAGCCTATGGTGAGACGCTTGTTTCCGTAGTCTACAGCAAAACACTCCTTCATTGCTCGTGAAGAAGAAGAGAAGATAATGTTTTTACCCTTGCGGGGAATGGTGTTAGTCGTCGGTCTTGGCGTTGGGAACCAAGAAGATAACGGTGAGAGCTCCTACTCCTCCCGCAATAGGAACGATGATGCGGGCTATTGATCCTTCGGGGATGAATACAAAAGTGGAGAGCAACACCATCGCCACCATGATGCCTACTGCCCCCGCCTTCTGTGAGATGGTCATGCCACCCCTACGCTGGTAGTTACGGATGTAACGTCCCAGCCATGAGGCCAGCAGCCATTGTTGTAGTCGCGGTGATGAGCGGACGAAAAGCCACGAGGCGAGCAATAAGAACGGAGTAGTGGGCAATCCAGGCACCACCACTCCAAGAACTCCTAGAACTACTGCTATCAGTCCCAGGATAATGTAGATATATCTCTTCATGTATGTATAAAGGTTGGTTCTATATATTCACCAATGAAACAATATAAGAAGGGGTAATAGAAATCATTTCAGCGTTTTTGAATTCTTGTCGGCACATCATGAGCGCACCGTTTCGCACAGCAATCGAACCGTCTCTTCAAAAACGTAAGAAATGCATTTATAGAACCCACCTAAAAAGTGTAAAAGAAAGCGAGGCTTACCGCAAACGGTCGGCCGACTGAACCTTCATCTCGTCGCTGCGAATGGCACGCTGTGCTGCAAAGAGCAAGATGGCGGTGATGATGGGGGTCCAGGTGCCAATGCTGTAGTGGGCCACAGGGGGCATTCCCAAGGGGTTGGCAGGGGCAAGGATGGTGGCCATCTTGTCGACATAGAGCAAGAATATCAGTCCTATGTAAACAATGTTCATCAAGAAGCCGAAAGCCACTACCCGCATTTGGCGGATGCGGTTCTTATAAAGGAAGATGCTTACCAAAGCAATGAGACCTATCAAGGCAGCCAAGATGGTGAGAGGCCATACCGAAGGGCCGCTCTGCATAAGCACTTGCACATTCGAGGCGGTGTTGTCGCCCGCCACAATTTCGTTGTTGGGAAGCAAATTCAAACTGGCCGTTACCATCTCGTCGGTATTGGGATCGGGGATGGCGTAGGTGGCCATAGGAAACATAAACATCAGTACTACGCCTACCACGACGAGCACCAAGAGAAACGATTGGATGCGTTGAATCATATAGTTGAGTTTTTTGTGTTATCCAATAAAGAGGGTTATTGTTAGAAATCAAGTTCGTAGGGGAACTGCTGCAACTCTTCCGCTTTGCGGGTCGACCATTTGCCCAACACCTTGGCATTCTTCAGAAGCAAGAATCCGGGGTTGGCACGCATCATCGCCTTGATGGCGGTGGCGTCGGCACCGTAGAATACCATCTCGCTCAGGTTGTTGGCATAGAGGAACGCCTGCATTTCTTCCTCGGGGGCATTGGTAAGGAGTATAAAGTCGATACCCTTATTCATGCAGAACTCATGGGTCTGTTGCAGTGCGTAGATGCCGTTGGAGTCGATCTTGTCGAGAGAGTGGATCGTACCTATCAGCACATATTCGGCGCTACCAATAATATCTTTGGCATAGTCGTCGCCGTCGGGACCCAGCATCGAGAAGCCGTCGGCCTTAATCTCGTAAGGATCTTCCACCCTACTGTCTACAAAGCTCCATTTCGTGGTCCACAAACTGTCGGCCTGAATGAACTCCATCATCTTTTTCGACTCGAACTCCATCGTTTCGCCAGTCTCGTTGTTCTTGTAGGTAAGGAAACTCTTCACCTCGAGGTTGGGATCATCCACGGGCATCATCTGGTTGCCTACCTTCCAAGGACGGAAGTCGATGCAAGGTTCGTTCTTGATATTGTAGATGCCAAATATGAGCATGCCCACGATGGCAATGAGGGCTATCAGCGTTTCGCGTTCAAAGTGGCGTTTTCGCTCCCAGCGGCGACACAGGAAAATGAAGATGGTGGGAACTAGCAGTATGATATTCTTCCAGAACGTCTTCCAGTTGGTCAGTTGGATGGCATCGCCAAAGCAGCCACAGTCGGCAACCTTGTTGGTCAGCGCATCGGCAAAGGTGGTGCAGGTAAAGAAGCACATCATGATCAGTAGCAGCCAAGCGGTAATTTTGCGGTACGAGTTGGTAATCAGCATCACACCGATGGTAAACTCAAGGATCACCAGTATCATGCTCAGCGGCGTAGCCAGTGGGGTAGCCCACAGGAAATCGATACCGCCGATGCTCCAGTTGGTCATATATTCGGTAATCTTATACGAGGTGCCTAGCGGATCCACCCCCTTTACAAATCCCGAAAAGATGAACACCAATCCTACAAAGAGGCGACAAATAAGGTTGATAACTCTGTTAGTTTTAGTATCTTTCATGATCTATATTTTTCTTTATGTAATGTTACTTTAATAATAATTTTTGTTTCATGGTTATGTGAGCCGAGGACTTATTGTGCCGACTCCTCCTCGGTAAGACGTATCAAGCAGAAGAGGCTATAGTTGATAATATCCATATATCCCCCTTCTACCCCCTCGCTGATGAGGGTCTTGCCTTGATGATCTTCAATCTGTTTGATACGACGAATCTTCATTAGTATCAGATCTACCATCGAACTGATACGCATCATGCGCCATGCCTCGCCGTAGTCGTGGTTCTTGTTGAACATCAACTCGGTGGTGCGGTGCAGGTGCTCGTCGTATAGGCGCAACGCTTTCTCTAGCGGCAGCTCCATCTCATCGTTGCAGCCCATCCGCTGCTGTATCAAGGCCATCACGGCATAGTTCACCATAGCCACAAACTCGCCTCGAATGTCGTCGCCGATTTTGTTCTCGCCCGATTCTTGGATGCTACGTATGCGGTTGGCTTTGATAAATATCTGGTCGGTAAGCGAGGGAAGCCTCATAATACGCCACGAAGTGCCATAGTCGCGAGTCTTCTTCTCGAAAATCTCACGGCAGCGGGCGGTCTCGATAGCAAATTCTTCTTCTGTCTTGCTCATATATTAATCTTTTTTGTTATCTTTGCCCTAAAAATAGTGGCAAAAAAAATCATTCTAAGGACTGACAATCAGTCTTGAATAACTAAAATTGACAATCCAAAGCATGTACAAAGATACAACTTTTTCGGCATTTACCATATGCTGCAGAAAAAAAAACTATTCTTTCACCCGTCCTGTGGTGATGGGTATTCTCAACGCTACACCCGATTCGTTCTACGATGGAGGGCGCTACCTGGGAGCTGCCGCTATCGAAGCTCGCGCACGCCAAATCGTTGAAGAGGGGGCCGATATCATCGATATCGGAGTGGTCTCCTCCCGTCCTGGTGCTCTGCTGCTCTCCCCCGAAGAGGAGGCGCAACGACTGGTGCCTGTGGTGGAACAGGTGCGACAACTCTATCCCGAGGCGCTCATCTCGGTCGACACTTGCTTCTCGCTGCCTGCCCGTATGGCGGTCCAAGCGGGGGCCGACATCATCAACGATATCTCTGGCGGACAGTTCGACGAGGCGATGTTTGAAACGGTGGCGCAGCTGCAAGTACCCTACATCTTGATGCATACCCAGGGCACCCCCGACCATATGCAAGACAATCCCCACTACGAGGATATCCTCCAAGATGTGGCACTCTATTTCTCCGAAAGGGTCGACAAGCTGCATCGCCTAGGAGTGTGCGATATCATCCTCGACCCAGGCTTTGGTTTTGCCAAGACGCTCGACGACAACTACCGTCTTTTCAATCGTCTACCTCAGTTGCAGCAGCTCTTCCCCCAACTGCCTTTGTTGGTGGCGCTGTCGCGCAAATCCATGATGTATCGGCTGCTAGGTACCACACCGCAAGAGGTGTTGCCTGCCACCCTAGCGCTCGACATCCTAGCCATCAACCAAGGGGCACAGCTTATCAGGGTTCACGACGTCAAGGAGGCGGTGCAGTCGGTTAACGTATGGATGAAACTGCAACAATGCAAATAAAAGAACAATAGAATAAAAAACAGTTATGTTATGAAGACACTTATGCTTCTGGCCATCATGGGTCTGCCGTCGGTTCGCTTCGTCGACGTGGTCGATGTTTTGCTCGTAGCATTCCTTATCTACGAAATCTACAAGTTGGTGCGTGGCACCAATGTGATGCGTATCTTTTGGGCCATCGTGGTGATCTATCTCACGTGGATGGTGGTCACCTTCCTCGATATGCGTCTCTCTAAGGAGATATTGGGTCAGTTCATCTCTATAGGTCTCATAGCCCTCATTATCGTTTTCCAACCCGAAATACGTCGTTTCCTCCTCCTCATCGGCACAAAGACCACCATCGGTGGCGAGTCGATGCGTCATAAAATCTTCTTCTGGCGCAAGCGCGAAATGGATCGCATCAACACCACCAATTTCGATCCTTATATCCAAGCTTGCATGCATATGTCGGCCTCCAAGACGGGTGCCCTCATCGTCTTTGTGCGCAGCAACGACATCAGCGATATCATCGGCACAGGCCAATCGATCGACGCCCCTGTGTCGTCGCCCCTCCTCGAAGCGCTCTTCTTCAAGAATTCTCCACTCCACGATGGTGCCGTCATCTGTAAGGGTAACACCATCCTGGCGGCACGCTGCATCTTGCCAGTCTCCTCCAATCTGAATATCGATCCCAACCTAGGACTGCGGCACCGTTCCGCTATCGGTGTTACGGAACAGACCGATGTGGTGTCGGTCATCGTTAGCGAAGAAACAGGGGCTATCAGCTATGCTGTCGAGGGACAGATACATCACGATGTTACCCCCGTCGAGCTGCAGCATTATCTTGAAGCGCATGTACAATAAAATCGTTATCACCTCGTTACCTTTTTTATATTTCTAATCATCAGTACTATGAAAATTGCTGTCGCCGGTACCGGCTATGTAGGTCTTTCGTTGGCCACCCTCCTTGCACAACATAATCCTGTTGAGGCTGTCGATATCGTGCCCGAGAAGGTCGATATGATCAACCATAAGGTGTCGCCTATCCAAGATGCCGAAATAGAGGATTTCCTCGCCCACAAACCGCTCCAACTCCATGCCACCCTCGATGCCGAGGCGGCTTATCGCGATGCCGACTATGTCCTTATCGCGGCTCCTACCAACTACGATCCTATCAAGAATTTCTTCGATACCAGCGCCGTCGAGGCGGTTATCGACCTCGTTATGCGTTACAACCCTCAGGCTATCATGGTTATCAAAAGCACCATCCCTGTGGGTTATACCGAGATGATACGCCAAAAAACGGGTAGCCGTAACATCATCTTTGCCCCCGAATTTCTCCGCGAGAGCAAGGCACTCTACGACAACCTCTATCCTAGTCGTATCATTGTGGGCTATGACCAATCCGACGAACGACTGGCACAGGCGGCCCACACCTACGCCTCTTTGGTCAAAGAGGGAGCTGTCAAGCAGGATGTGCCGGTGCTTTTCATGGGTAGCACTGAGGCGGAGGCGGTGAAGCTCTTCGCCAACACCTATCTGGCGCTGCGTGTAAGCTATTTCAACGAGCTCGACACCTACGCTGAAATCAAGGGACTCGACACCCAGCAAATCATCCAGGGCGTATGCCTCGACCCGCGTATCGGCACCCACTACAATAACCCCTCTTTCGGCTATGGCGGCTATTGTCTGCCCAAAGATACTAAGCAGTTGCTGGCCAACTACAGCGATGTCCCCGAGGAACTGATACGGGCTATCGTCGACAGCAACAAGACGCGCAAAGACTTCATCGCAGATCAGGTACTCAAAAAAGCGGGTTACTACGATTACTATAGTCGCGGTAGCTATGATCCTTCTGAGGAGCGGCAGTGCGTCATCGGTGTGTTCCGCCTCACCATGAAGACGGGCAGCGACAACTTCCGCCAAAGTTCTATCCAGGGGGTGATGAAACGGATCAAAGCCAAAGGTGCTCAGGTCATCATCTACGAGCCAACCCTCGAGGATGGCACCACCTTCTTCGGCAGTCTTGTGGTCAACAACCTCGACGAGTTCAAGCGTCGCAGCAACGCCATCATCGCCAACCGCTACGACAGCTGCCTCGACGATGTACGTAGCAAGGTCTATACTCGCGATATCTTCAAACGCGACTAACCTCTCTCCTTGAATCATAAAACAATACTGTGGGCTCTCTCCTCTTAAAGGGATGGCCCGCATTTTTTTATGTTCCATTTTTCCATTTTTGCGCCCTTTAATAAGGAAAAAACTACCATCATGATGCATGATACGAGAAAAAAAGTTCATTTTCTTTCCCTTCGTCATCCGTCTACAAATCATCAAGATAAATCGTGTGGGGGAGGGGTGAGGATGAAAAATATGAAAAAAAATTTGGTCAGTATCGAAAAAGAGTGTACTTTTGCACCCGATTTCGAGAGACGAAATCACCTCCAAGATCGGGGCGTGGCGCAGTTGGCTAGCGCACTTGCATGGGGTGCAAGGGGTCGGAAGTTCGAGTCTTCTCGCCCCGACAACGATGGAAAAGAGAAGAGATACAGTTTGTATCTCTTTTTTTGTTTTATGGGTGTAGGCTGCCGCGGGTAGAGCAAAACCAATGAGATGATTCGCCGTAGATTGAAGTGTAAGGCTGGTGTTTCGATAAGGTTTCATGGCTAAGAAACTATGGGATATGAAAGCATCCTGTACGCTCTCCTTTTTCGAACTTCCGAGACTTTCCAAGTTCCCCAAAGCCTCCAATTCGTTAGGGTTACCCAAAGTGTCTAGATTCTCCATGGCTGTCATATCTTCAGGATTACTCAAAGTGTCTAGATTCTCTATAACTTCCATTTTTTTGTGATTGCCTTGTTTATGTGGATTTCCCAAAGTCTTCCGATTTTCTATGGCTTTAGAGATAATCGTTTTTCCGTATTTTGCAGAAAATAAAATTGAGAGGTAGAGAACTGTAATGATGAGGATGAGATTTGACATAATTCTTGGTTTTTTGGTTTTGACAATAATTTTGATTGGATGTGTGACTTCGAGTGGGGAGGGTTGTCGTTTGGAACGAGAAGGCTATTGTTAGTGTTGCATCGGAGTTACATTAGACTTGCTTCAGTGCTATAACGGATCTACCTTTCACCTAAAATCATGTTGCAAAGATACGAAAAAAAAATTTAAGATTCAAGAATTAAGGGTTTTTGAGGCGAAAAGTTATTAACAATTTTGACTAAATATTAATTTTCAGCTAGTTGTCGCGACGTAACTTTTTGACTTTTTTTCAAAAGCCTCAAAAATGTCGTAAAAAGGCTCTCTTTTGGCGGAATAGTAAATTGTTTTTTTCGATTCTCCTGTTTTAGTAGTTGTCGAAGGTATTATGGCCTCATAGACCTAAAATGTCGCATAAACTAACAAGATGTATCCGTCGGCGGGGCGATAGCTGGCTGAGGGATAGATGTTTACATAAATAGGGAAGATGTTTTTACGTTGCTCGATTTGTTAAAACGAGTTAAATTGGGCATTAGCGTCACTTTTGTCACTTGCGTCACTTTTTCAAAAAGTGACGCTTTCTTGCTTGTAATATATTCGTTTTCAACCATATAAGTGACTAAAAATGGAGCGTCACTTTTGTCACTTCAAAAAATTAGTCATTTTTGAAGGTAGGGGGGCTAAATATAATAAAAGAAATATAAATAATTAATATATTATATAATTATATACCTATTTATATTTACATCGGAAAACTCAAAAAGTGATGGAAAAAATGAAGTGACAAAAGTGACGCTCGAAATTTTTGAATATAACTAACTATATATAAGGTGATTAACTCCTAAAAAAGCGTCACTTTTTGCGTCACTTTTTACCCCGTTTTTTCGTTTTAATGTTTGTTAACAAATATGTAGTTATATAACTGATTATTAGTTATATAGTATTAAAAAATGGTCTATTTTGCTCGAAAAATCAACTACTACAGTTTTTGTGAAAAAAGTAGCTACGAAAGAGCGAAAAACGATAAGATTTTTTGCTTTTCTTATACAGCGAAAAATGTTAAAATTGCTGAAATGATGTGAAGCAAGGGATAAGTGCGACGATGCATTAGGGTAAGCTATCAATGAAACAAAAAAAATGCCGTTCCACTATTTTTTTGTATTTTTGCATCTGCTGTTTTCCCCATGAGCGGGGACTATAAAGTGATATAAGATACATAAATTAATAAGAATATGAGTCTCGAAAACCAAATTAATGCCGACATCAAACAGGCTATGTTGGCTAAAAAGAAAGAGGAGTTGGAAGCGCTCCGCGCTATCAAATCGGCTGTACTGCTCCTAAAAACGAGTCCTGAAGTGAATGCTAACAACGGTGAGATTAGCGATGCGATGGAACTGTCGCTGTTACAGAAACTGGTGAAGCAACGCCGTGAGGCTGCCGATATCTATGTGCAGCAAGGACGTCAGGATTTGGCCGATGTGGAGATGGGACAGGCCGAAGTTATTAGTCGCTATCTGCCCAAGCAGATGGATCGCGGCGAGGTAGAGGCGCTGCTGCGCGAAATCATTGCCGAGGTGGGTGCCACCAGTCCCAAGGATATGGGCAAGGTGATGGGTATTGCCACCAAGCGACTGGCAGGGAAGGCCGACAATAAGATGGTCAGCGAGATTGTGAAGGCGCTGCTGATGCAGTAGTGGTGAAGAAAAAGAACGTTTTATTTACTGCGATGCATATCACTCCTATCCAACTACGATTCAACGATATCGACCAAATGGGCCATGTGAATAACACCGTTATCATGGAGTTTTTCGACTTGGCCAAATATCGCTATTTCCGTGCTGCTGGCATCCCCGTGACCCCCGAAGAGGGTGATTTCTGCGTGATGATTGTCCATATAGAGTGCGACTTCCAACGACAGATTCATTTCCACGACGATGTGAAGGTAAGCACCTCTACCAGTCGTTTGGGCAACAAAAGCATCGAGGTGATGCAGCAGGTGCTGGTGAACGAAGCAGTTGCCGCCACTTGCAAGACCGTTTTGGCTGGCTATAGTCGTGCTACGGCTGCTAGTGCGCCGATTCCCGACGATCTGAAAGAGCAGGTGCGTCTCTACGATACTCGGTCGTGACTCTTTTTTGACTGTAAACACTACCCAATTTTTCCAAATTGGAAAGAGAGAAATGCAAAATGTAATGTTTCAATTACGTTTTGCTAGTTTTGTAATACACTGGTAATCAATAGCAGTTTAGTTAAACAATGTTAAATGTGTAAATTTTAATTGCGAAATGAAAAGTGTTCTTTACTTTTGTTGCCGTAAACAATTAAAATTATAACAACATGAAACGAAACAATCTTTTATTGCCTTATGCCTGCAAGAGTGCAGGTTGGGTATTGGTGGGTATTGGTGTCATTCTGACCGTCCTATGGTTAACCATCGAATTTGATTTTTCCATCAACGACATCCGCGAACTACTAGGTCTGTCGCCTATCGACATACCTGCAGATAAACCAGTCCTCATATGTTTTACAGCTGACACCCAGCTGATGAATAGGACGTTATCGGTGCTGTATATCCTAGGAGGATTCTTGGCTGGTTTCTCGCGTTGTCGTGTTGAGGATGAGTTCACTGAGCATATACGCTATAGAGCTCTAACCATTACTATGTTTTTCTTGCTGGCTGTTGCGTTGATTACTGAGCTTTTCTTCTGGGGATTAAAAGCTCTGATTGTTAGCGACATGTTGCATATGTTTTTCCCAATCTTCTATGTTTTATATTTACATATCACTCTTTATATAGAAAGGAAACGAAATGAAGAATAGTCTCAAGGTACAGCGTGCCATCCTCGATATTACTCAAGAGGAACTGGCACACCGTGTTGGCGTTACGCGCCAAGCCATCAACGCCATTGAACGAGGCAAGTATGTACCCTCCACCCTTCTAGCCCTCAAGATGGGGCGCATATTTGGAAAGCCCGTCGAAGAGATCTTTATCTTGGAGGAGAACGATTTTGATGAAGCTACATCCCTCTAATAGTTGTCGGTATCACATATGTGATGCCGACTTCTTGATGCTTTAGGATGGATGAGAAGGATGAAGAAAAACAAACAAAATGGGGAAAAGATTGGGAAAATAGACAATTTTTTATCACGACATCCGTTATAAAAGAATAATAAGATAATTATAGAACTATAATAAGATAAAAGAGTATATGCAAACAGGTTTGTCTCTGATTTCGAGTAATCATTCTCGCCGCGCTATACGTTTTGTGTCGGTATTGTTTTTGATGACTATGGCTGCCTCGTTGGCAGTGGCACAGCCGGGAGGCCCCGGCGGTCGCCCCCAGGGTGCCCCTCCAAGTGGTTTTCGTCCAGGACAAGGCGGTCCTGGTAGCCGCGATTATAATCCCAACCAAAGCGATCAACGCAGCAAGCAAGTAAAGAAGAAAGTGGTGGGCAACACCTATAAGGTGGTGGGAACACTGCGCGACAGCGTAAGCAAAGAGGTGATGCCGTTTGTGAATGTGGCAGTGCTAGCAGCCGAAGATAGTAGCTATGTGAAGGCTGCTTCGACCAATATGGATGGCTACTTCGAGGTAGTAGAGGTGCCGGCGGGGACCTACCTGCTGCGCGTAAGCTATATTGGTTATCAGAACAAGTTTGTGCCCTTCACGGTGGAGAACAATACCGCTCTAGGCACTGTTTTGATGCACCCGGGTGCTGCTACCTTGAAGGCGGTGAATATCAAAGCCGACCGTCCACTCTATGCGATGGATGGCGAGAAGATGATATATAATGTGATGGACGACCCCTCGATACAGACTGGTACCACCACCGATGCGTTGCAGAACGCCCCAGGTGTGGAGGTCGATGTGGAGGGCAACATCACGCTGCGTGGTGTCAGCTCGGTAGAGATATGGGTTAACGACCGTCCATCGAAACTGACAGCCGAGAACCTGAAGACCTTCCTGGAGTCGCTGCCCGCCAACGCAGTGGCTCGCATCGAGACCATCACCAACCCCTCGGCTAAGTATGCCACCGAATCGGATGCTGTGATCAATATCGTTACTACGGCCCATATCAAGAGCAACAAGTTTATCAGCTTCGGTGTGAATGGCGGCACACAGCCTTTTGTGAACCCATGGCTATCGTATGTATGGTCTAAGGAGCGGCTGCGTATCAGCATCTACGCCTCGGGTCGCTATTCCTATGGCGAGAACGAGAGCAGCAGCTCGGCAACCAAGAAAGATACCGCTTTCAATGTCATTTCGAGAGATACAACCTATGGTGAGAGCGAGAGTCGCTACTATAGTGGCAATCTGAGTATGAATATCTCTTACGAGTTCGATACCATGACCAATATCGATTTTTGGAGCAACGGAAATATTAGTCGCAGCCTCTCTACCTCGAACGGATGGTATCAATACGATGAGAGCATGATGCCAGGAGGCTTCAACAACACGTTCGACCGCATTTCGAGCGATACCAACGATGCTTTCGCAATCCATGGCGGATTCTTCTTTACCCATAAGTATAACAACGAAGGCAAGTATATTCGGGTGTTTGGTATGACTCGCTATAGCGACCGTGATTCTTGGAACTATCTGGATCGTGACTACACGATATATAGCAATCCGCTGCTGAACAGCTACCATCGCTGGACCTCTAATCGCACCAATTCTTTTAGCAGCGATATGAAGGTTCGTTATAACAATCCCTTGTCGGAAAACATCGATCTCTCCTTCGGTTTGGGAGCGGAATACGAATCTGATAATAAGGTATATGACTTGCTATATATGACCGCCTCGGGACTCTACGATTCTATTGATGCGCTCCGTGCCTTTAACTTCCATGAGAGCGAATACGAGATGGATGGCGATGTGAACCTGACTCGCCGCTGGGGCAACTTCACCGCCGAGTTGGGCTTGGGCTTTGAATACAAACAGATTCATTTTGTTTACGAGGCCAATCCTAACGCTACAATCCAATACCCCTTCCTCTTCGACGATACTACCTACAACTTCTTTACCCTTCGTCCTTCGATCCACCTCACCTACCGTACCGAGAAGATGCATAACTATAAGTTGAACTATTCGCTGCGTATGCATAATCCTAGCACGGGGGATTTGACGACATTCCGTTACTATTCTGACGACAGCTATTCGGTGGGTAACCGCGATCTGAAAGCCTACTACACACATCAGGCTGAGGCGGGCTGGAGCAAATACTTTAACCGCTTTGGCAATGTGGGATTGGAGGCCTATGCCCGCTATACAACCAACGAGGTGAACGATCTGACCGATATCACCGACGGCGTGGATGAATATCTGTACCGCATTGTACAATACACCACGCCCTACAATATGGGTATGTCGTATCGCTATGGCTTATCGGCCAACGTGATGTACCGTCCTACCGCTTTCTTCAACCTCCGTCTGTACGGAAACCTCTACCATTCGGGCTATGAAATGTACTACGACAAGCTGGGCGAGACGGTTACCGATGGCATGACCTCCTACAGTCTGCGTCTCAATCTGTGGACCAAGGTGCTGGATCGCTATCAGATCTATGCTAGCGCCAACTATACCTCGCCTACGCAGAGTCTCTTCGCTACCCGTAAGGCACGCTATTCGCTCGATTTCGGTTTGCGGAGCGACTTCTTCAAACGCCGTATGTCGGCCTATATCAATGTGCGTGATATCTTCAACTGGGGTGCTGTGATTGGCGGCGGTAGCACCAATACCAACCCCTATTATATCAGCAACCAAACCAGCAAGACGGTGAATAGCCGTTATATCAGCGCGGGACTCACCTTCCGCTTTGGTAAGATGGAGCTGGAAAGCAAGGCCGCTTCGGAAACGACGGGTCAAACCTCGACCGAGAGTCAGCTATAGGTGGGTTCTATAAATTCACCGATTAAATAAATGAATCTATAGAATACCACCTTTGTAGGGTGGAGAAAAAGAGGGAGACCTGTTGTTGAACAGGCCTCCTTCTTGGGTATTTAAAAGTTGTAAGGAAGCGGTGATTACTGCTGCAATGCGGCGATCTGGGCTTTGAGGGCCTCGATACGCTGCTCGGCATCGCTTTGTTTTTTACGTTCCACAGCTACCACCTTCTCGGGAGCACCGTTGACGAATTTCTCGTTGGAGAGTTTCTTCATCACCGAGGCAAGGAAGCCCTGGGTGTAGGTAAGCTCTTCATTGAGTTTCTTCAGTTCGGCCTCGGTGTCGATATTCTGCGATACGGGGACGAAGCATTCGATAGTGCCTACCAGGAAGGAGAGGGCACCCTCCACTTTCTGATCGGTAGGCTCGATAGAGGAGACATTGGCCACTTTGCGAATAATGGGATAGTAGCGCTCGGTGAAGTTGGCATCGGCAGGGATATGGATGAAGAGCTGCAACGCTTCGCGCGGCGAGAGACCCTTGCTATTGCGTAGGCCACGTACACCAGCAATGATCTCTTGGGCGGTGGCGAACTCGTCGAGGGTGCGCTGATCGTAGAAGACGCTGGTGGGGTAGTGGCATTTCATGATGCTCTCGTTGTCGAAATGGACACGCAGTAGGTGCCAAACCTCTTCGGTGACGAAGGGCATGAAGGGATGAAGCATGCACATCAGCTTCTCGAAGATATCGAGGGTGGTTTGGAAGGTCTGCATATCGATGGGGGTGCCATAGGCCGGCTTGATCATTTCAAGGTACCACGAGCAGAAGTCGTCCCATACCAGTTTGTAGGTGGCCATGAGCGCCTCGCTGAGACGGTACTGGTCGAAGTTGTGCTCGACAGTCTCGATAACCGAGGCCATGCGCTGCTCGAACCATTCGATGCTGAGTTTGCACTCTTCGGGTTGGTGCAGTTGATCGCTCACCTCCCATCCTTTGACCAAACGGAGGGCGTTCCATATCTTGTTGGAGAAGTTGCGGCCTTGCTCGCAGATGCTTTCGTCGAAGGGCAGGTCGTTGCCAGCAGGGGCGGTGAGGAGCATGCCCATGCGGACGCCGTCGGCACCATACTTGTTCATCAGCTCGATGGGGTCGGGACTGTTGCCCAGCGATTTGGACATCTTGCGGCCCAACTTGTCGCGGACGATACCAGTGAAGTAGACATGTTTGAAGGGCACCTCGTGGCGATATTCTTCGCCAGCCATGATCATACGGGCTACCCAGAAGAAGATGATGTCGGGCGCCGTAACCAGATCGGCGGTGGGGTAGTAGTAGCGGATCTCCTCGTTGTCGGGATGGCGGATGCCGTCGAAGAGGCTGATGGGCCAAAGCCATGAGCTGAACCAGGTGTCGAGCACATCCTCGTCTTGACGCAGATCGTCGTCGGTGGAGCATACGCCTGGATATTGTTGCTGTGCTAGGGCAAAGGCTTCGTCGCGTGTGGCAGCCACCACTACTTCACCGTTGGGCAGATAGTAGGCGGGGATACGCTGACCCCACCACAACTGGCGACTGATGCACCAGTCTTTGATATTCTCTAGCCAATGGCGGTAGATGTTCTTGAATTTCTCGGGATGGAACTGGATCTGTCCATCTTCAACCACCTGCAGTGCTTTCTGTGCTACGTCGCCCATGCGCATAAACCACTGTGCGCTGAGTTTGGGCTCGATGACAGCGTCGGTGCGCTCGGAGTGTCCTACCTTGTTGGTATAGTCTTCGATCTTCTCAATAAGGTTGGACTCTACGAGATCTTTGACAATCTGTTTGCGGCAGGCAAATCGATCCATGCCATTGTAGCGTTGGGCGGTAGACTGCTCGGTGGGGTTGGGGTTTTTGCTTACGGCACCATTAAGGGTTCCGTTATCGTTGAAGATATCGATGGTTTCGAGGTGATACTTCATGCCCAGGTTGTAGTCGTTGATGTCGTGGGCAGGGGTAATCTTGAGTGCACCCGTACCAAACTCGCGATCCACATACTCGTCCATTATGATAGGCACTACACGTCCTACGCCAGGCACCACTACGCGCTGCCCTTTGAGGTGTTGGTAGCGTTCATCGTCGGGGTGGACACAAACGGCACTATCGCCGAGGATGGTTTCGGGACGGGTGGTGGCTACGACGATATATTTGTCGGAGTTTTCTAGATAATAGCGCAGGTAGTAAAGTTTGGAATGACTCTCTTTGTAGATAACCTCTTCGTCGCTGACAGCGGTAAGGGCTTTGGGATCCCAGTTAACCATGCGGACACCACGGTAGATGAGTCCTTTGTTATAGAGGTCGACAAAGACGCGGATAACGCTCTCGTAGCGCACCTCATCCATGGTGAAGGCGGTACGATCCCAGTCGCACGAGGCACCCAACTTGCGGAGTTGCTTCAAGATGATGCCACCATGCTCCTCTTTCCACTGCCATGCATGCTCCATGAACTCGTCGCGGCTGAGGTCGCGCTTGTCAATTCCTTTCTCCTTGAGCATATTCACCACCTTGGCTTCGGTGGCGATACTGGCATGGTCGGTGCCAGGAACCCAGCAGGCGTTCTTGCCTTGCATACGGGCACGGCGCACCAACACATCTTGGATGGTGTTGTTGAGCATGTGGCCCATATGGAGCACGCCAGTAACGTTGGGTGGGGGTATAACCACGGTATAAGGTACGCGGTGGTCGGGTTCGGAGTGGAACATTTTTTTCTCGAGCCAATAAGCATACCATTTTTCCTCGACGGCATGCGGATCATATTTCGAAGCAATATCCATAAGTATGAGATTATTTTATCTTTTTTATTTTAAATACATTATAATGTTGCGGAATGTTCATTTCGCAAAACAAACAATTTGCAAAGATAATAAGAACAAGCGGAATGGCAAAAATTTTTTTATACGGCCACCCTTTGCCGTTTCGTAAAGAAGAATCATATTTTCCGTACATATTAAAAAAAAAAGTGTATCTTTGCATTTTAAAATTATTGTATGAAAAGGTTAAGAAACATCGCTTTTGTTCTGATTCTGTTGCTGCCACTTGGAGTGTCGGCACAGTATCATGCGCGCGATTGTTTCTTCATTTATCCGTTGCAGCAGTGGGAATGTCATCCCAATTGGTTACTCTCCACCATCCAGGTGGGTAGTTGGCATGATGTGCCTGTGGTTGACGACAAGGAGGCCGACTATGTGATGAGTCAGTGGCGGGCCGACTCCCTGAGCATCAGTCTCGTATCGAGCGATGCGCAGCTTGGCGTGGTGTGGGGGAGTGGCCGCTATGTGGCGGGAAGCAATGTGGTGATTGCCGCTATGCCTAAGGCCGATGTCCTCTTTGTAGGATGGAGTGATGGCGTTCGTGACAACCCCCGCTCGTTATGGCTGGAACGTGATATGGAGCTGCGGGCCGATTTCAAACGGTTGGGCAGCTTCGAGGAGTCGCAGCAACTGCCAGCAGTGGAGGCTACCATCACGGTGCGCGAGCAGTTCATATATGTGCAAGGGGGCGCTGGCTACCGTATACGTGTATACGACGAGTGGGGTCACTGCTTGGTTGACGAGCAGAGGGAACGGGCCCACGAGAAGGGTTATGCTGTGCCTGCTGCGGGTACCTATTTCGTGCAGATAGGTGCTACCACACCACAGAAGGTGATAGTGGGGCGATAACATGCAGACAATGAGTTGAATTAATATTAATAAATATCAAATAAATGAAGAAAACAAGTATTCTTATAGCAGCTTTTGCCTCGGTGATGGCGATGGGCTGCTCGCAGAAAGAACAGGGTACGGCCACGAACGACGAAGTGATTGGCAAACCCGATGTAAAGGTTGAAGACGGACGCTTCACCCCCGAGGTGATGTGGGGTCTGGGTAAGATGGGCGAGACGGCAGTGTCGCCCGACGGCAGCAAGCTGGTCTATGCTGCTACCTATTATAGCGTTGAGGCCAACAAGGGCAATGGCGAACTCTATATGATGCCTACGGCTGGCGGCGAGGTGAAACAGCTAACTCGCACGGCCCAGGGTGAGTTCAACCCTGTATGGAAGGACGACAACACCCTCCTATTCTGTCGCGGCACGCAGATTATCAGCATGGATGTTGATAACCAGAAGGAGACAGTGGTGGCCGAAAACGAGAACGGCTTCGAGGGCTTTAAGTTGGCTCCCGATGCTAATAGTCTCATCTATATCGCTACGCTACCGGTGGAACGTCCCGACGATCTAGATAAGCTCTATGCTGGCTTAGACAAGACCACGGGTCGTATTAACGAGGATCTGATGTATCGTCACTGGGACAACTGGGTTGACGAATATCCCCATATCTTCCTCCTGAACCTGGAGAACGGCAAGGGCGATGTGGCCAATGCAATCGATGTGCTGGGCGCTGACCAACCGTACGAATGTCCTATGCGTCCTTGGGGTGGGGCAGAACAGTTTAACTATTCACCCGATGGCAAATGGATTGCCTATACCTGCCGCAAGAAGACGGGTAAGGACTATTCGCTGAGTACCAATAGCGATATCTATCTCTATAACATTGAGAGCGGTGAAACGCGCAATGTGAGTGAGGGTATTATGGGCTACGACCAAAACCCAGTATTTAGTCATGATGGCAAACTGCTGGCTTGGGAGAGCATGGAACACGATGGCTACGAGAGTGATAAGTTGCGCTTGATGGTGCTTAATATTGAGAGCGGTGAGATGACCGACTATACGGCCGATTTCGATTATGGTGTGAGTGGCATCACTTTCACCAACGACGATAAGGAGATGCTGGCAGTGGTGATGTATCGTGGTATGAACGAGATCTTCTCGTTCGACGTGGCTACTAAAGCTATCCGTCAAGTAACGAAGGGTCAGCACGACATCAACGGCTTCAGTTTGAATGGCGACAAGATCTACGCTAATCAGGTTTCTCACCAGTATCCCCAAGAGGTTTATACCTACAATTTGCTAGACAATGAGGGTGCTGGCACCAAACTGACGGCTCTCAACGATGAGGTCCTTTCTCAGGTGCGTATGGGCAAGAGCGAAGAGCGCTGGATTAAGACTCGCGATGGCAAGGATATGTTGGTTTGGCTGATCTATCCCTACGATTATGATAGCACCAAGACCTATCCTGCTCTCCTCTTCTGTGAGGGTGGTCCGCAAAGCATGGTAAGTCAGTTTTGGAGCACTCGCTGGAACTTCGAGGTGATGAGTGGCGCTGGCTATTTCGTTATTGCTCCTAACCGTCGTGGATGTCCTGGCTTCGGTACCGCATGGTGCGAGGAGATTAGTGGTGATTACGGCGGACTCTGTATGCAGGATTATATGCAGAGCGTGGATGTGCTGACGAAAGAGGTGAAACAGATTGATGCTGAGCGTGTAGGTGCTTGTGGTGCTTCGTTTGGTGCCTTCAGTATCTACTGGCTAGCAGGCCACAACGAGAGTCATCGTTTCAAAGCTTTCTTGGCTCACAATGGTATGTTCAACTTCGATCAGCAGTGCCTCGAAACCGAGGAGTACTGGTTCACAAACTGGGATCTAGGTGGCACTTACTGGCAGACGGAGAATCCTCGCGTCCGCAAGTCGTTCGCTCAGTCGCCTCACCTCTTTGTGAAGAACTGGAATACGCCTATCTGTGTTGTTCACAGTGAGTTCGACTTCCGTATCGTGGCTTCGCAGGGTATGGCTGCTTACAACGCTGCCAAACTGCTGGGCTTGGAGGCTCGCTATCTTTACTTCCCCGACGAGACCCACTGGGTGCTCCGTCCTCAGAACAGTCTGCTGTGGCATCGCAACTTCATCGACTGGTTCGACAAATATTTGAAGAAATAAGGTTTGGCAAGCATATTCTGCCGTAGTTATACGGTAGTGATTGCTCTCATTTTGCTATGGAGCCCTCGAAAACATTTCGTTTCCGAGGACTCCTTTATGATGGGATTTCTCCTTAGCGCGAAATATATAGTTAGTATAATATTCTATGATGTTCCTGCGAGTCTTCAGGGGTTGAGATTAAGGGGAAAAGAGTAAAAAGGATAGTGGAGATGTGTACAATTTTGCGTAGATAAGTGGTATGAAAATATACTATTGTTTCTTTATACTGAAAAAAAGTTAAAAAGATGATATTCTAGTATAATAATACGCTCTAAGTGTCGTTATTTCTACACTTTTCTTTTTGCAAAAAAGGATATTTGTTTTTCTTAGTAATAAAAAGGATAAAAAGATAATAAAATACATAATATGACACGATATATTTTCTTTGGTGTATTCATGGTGTTCATAGTTTTTATGTTGGCTATGGACTTGGGTGTGTTCCATAAGAAAGATCATGTTATCAAGATGAAGGAGGCGGCTATCTGGACTTGTATTTGGATTGCCCTATCGATGGTGCTGGCTGTCATTATTCGTTTTCATGCTGAATGGATTCACGGTATTGGTAACCTTGACGAGCTGCTGGCTTATGCGAAAGGCACTACGCTGGCACCGATGCTCGATGCATCGCTGGGTTATGATGCCAACTTGGATATCTACCGCAAGGAGATGAGTCGCCAGTATCTGGCAGGCTATTTCTTGGAGGAGTCGCTCTCGATCGACAATATCTTTGTGATGATCATGATCTTTGTTAGCTTTGGTATCGACAAGAAGTATTATCACCGTGTCCTCTTTTGGGGAATCCTGGGCGCTATTGTACTCCGTTTCGTCTTCATCTTCGCCTTGGGTGCGCTGGTACAGAAGTTTTCGTGGGTGCTAGCAATCTTCGGTGTGATGCTCCTTTACAGCGGTTTCAAGATGTTCAAGAAGGACGACGATGAGGTAATGGATACCTCGACTCATCCGGTAGTGAAGTTCTGCAAGAAGCATTTCCGTGCCACCGACAAGATTGATGGCCACAATTTCTTTGTGAAGGAGGGTGGTAAGAATGTGATGACGCCGCTCTTTATCGTGCTATTGGTTATCGAATTTAGCGATATCATCTTCGCTGTCGACTCAATCCCGGCCGTGTTCTCCGTTACCACCGACACCTACATTGTTTATTTCTCCAATATCTTTGCTATCATGGGTCTACGTTCGCTCTTCTTCTTGCTGAGCGATATTAAAGATCGTTTCTGGCTGCTACAGTATGGTCTGGGTGTGCTACTGATGTTCATTGGCGTGAAGATGCTGCTGGGCGAATTTACCGATATTCATGTAGGTACAACCACGTCGTTATTGGTGATTTTAGGTATCCTGGTGGTGAGCATCGTGCTTTCGATGTGTATCCCCAAACGAGAAAAGGAGACTGCGTGATACCAATAGAACAAAGAATCTGAGATTAAGATACCGATGAGGTGCAAGAAAACGCCTTCGGAGGGTACAAAAATATAGACATATCAACTTTTTAAATATTCAATAAAAACAACTTATGATATTACTCGACATTTCGAACGGTTGGAAAACTATCATCATGATCATTGCTATGATCGCAGTGATGTATCTCTTTTTGATTAAACCCCAACGGGATCAGCAGAAGAAGGATGCTGCCTATCGTGACGGCCTGAAGAAGGGCGATTCGGTGATGACGGCGGGTGGCATTCACGGTAGTGTGGTGAGCAATGAGACTGGACATATTGTGATTGAGGTGGCTCCTGGGGTGCGTATCAAAGTGGGTAAGAGTAATGTGATGCCGATTCCTGGAACAGAAACGAAATAAGAGCCTGTGAAGGCTCGTACTGCAATCGGACTTGAGGTTCCGTTACTTGCGAGGAGATATCTTTGATAAGATTATAACAACCTATCCATTCAATTATATATGTATAAGAAACTGATTTTAATGATCGGTGTTGTTGCTTTTGCTTTGAGTCTTCAGGCTCAGACAACCTCGACGCAGGAAAAAACGCTGCGCCTCTCGTTGGCTGAAGCCCAACAGTATGCGCTTGAGCACAACGCCACTATGAAGAATGCCTCTCTCGATGTTCGCAAGGCTGAACTGGCTCGATGGGAGAGCATTGCTAGCTTATTGCCTTCTGTGGCTGCTTCGTTCGATTACCAGAACATGTGTGGCTATAAGATGGAATTTATGTCGGGTATTAGCATCCCTATGAATCCTAGCGGTACGATGGGTATCACAACTTCGCTGGGCTATAACGGTGCTCAGTTTGTGGGTCTGGTGATGAGTCGCCTGTCGCGCGAGATGACCGATATATCGCAGCAGCAGAGTGAACAGAACATCAACAGCCAGGTGAAGAATGTTTATACTTCGATTTTGGTGATGGAACGGACTGTGCAGTTGCTCGACTCTAACCTCTCTAATATGGAACGGATGGAGCAGAGCACATTGGCTTCGGTGCGGGTGGGTGCTGCCGAGCAGACCGATGCCGACAAACTGTCGGTGCAGGTGGCGTCGCTCCGCAACAGTATTAACACTACACGTCGTTCGCTGCAGATGCTCTACAATAGTCTGATCCTTCAGCTGGGTGCCGATGTTGATAGTCGACTGGTGTTGACCACGCCGTTGGATCAGCTACTGAGTGTCGACAATGCTGCTTCGCTATTGGGTGAGGGTTTCAACCTTCACAACAACTACAACTACCAGTTGATGAAGAAGAGCGAGGAACTGGCTAAACAACAGGTGAATATGGCTTGGATGAACTACAGTCCTACGGTGGCTCTGTTTCATCAATATAGCAGCAAGACCTATTTCGGTAAGGATGAGGGTATGAATATGACTCCTCCTAATATGGTGGGCTTGCAGCTAAGCTGGAATCTCTTCCAGTCGGGTTCACGTATAGCTAAGGTGCAGGAGGCGAAGATCGATTACGAGAAGGCGGTGAATAGCAACCAGCAGGCTGAGGATGCTCTGCGGGTTCAGTACAATCAACTTCGCTACAACTTGATTACGGCTCTCGACGATTATCGCATCCAAGATGCTAACCTTGAGGTGACGCAGCGGGTGTTTGCCAATGTGTCGGAGAAATATAAGTATGGTCGTGCTTCGAGTTTGGAGGTGACCAATGCTAGCACTGAGCTAATCTCGGCCCAGAACAACTATATCCAAGCTGTGATGAGTGTAATCCAGGCTCAGCTAGAGCTAGAAGATCTGTTCAACAAATAGCATGGTTTAGAAAAAAGTGTTTTTATTTCGATAAATCAATATTTACATGAAACATATATTTCGTATTGCCGCTTTGGCTCTGACCATGGGGTCACTGATAGCTTGCGGCGGAAAGAAAGAAGAGACTGCACAAGGGGCTCAGGCTCCGAAAGCTCCCGAAAAAGTGAAGGTGCAGAAGTTAGAGAAACAGCGTATTGCTAAGAATTTGGAACTTTCGGCTACCCTCGAAGGGTATGAGACGGTGAACATTGCCCCTTCGCTGACGGGCCATATTGAGCATATCTATGTGCAAGTGGGTTCGCGTGTGGCTAAGGGTCAGATGCTGGTGCGTATGGATCAGAACCAGCTGAACACTACGAAGATCAATCTGAACAGTACCAAGACGGAATTTGAGCGCGTGGCTGCCCTCAAGGAGTCGGGCAATATCTCGCAACAGGTTTACGACCAAACAAAGGCGGGCTACGACCAGCTGGTGGAAAGTGCTCGCTTCTTGGAGGAAAACACTTTTGTGAAGGCGCCTATCAGTGGCGTGATCGCTGCCAAGAACTATGAGGATGGTGAGATGTATGCTGGTACTCCTATCTTGTCGCTGACTCAAATTTCGCGTCTGAAGGCGATAGTGAGTATCCCTGAAAGCTATTTTCCCTTGGTTCGTCAGGGTATGCGTGTCGATGTGGTTAGTGATATCTATCCCGATCGCACGTTCCCCGCTACTATCGAGATTGTTTATCCTACCATCGATCCTGCTACCCATACCTTCCAGGCTAAGTTGAATATTCCTAACAGTGGTGAGAAGATTCGTCCAGGTATGTATGTGAAAACGACGATGGCGCTGGGCGAGGTAGATGCTATCGTGGTTCCCTATCAGGCAGTGCTGAAACTGACGGGTAGCAACGAGCGCTATGTGTTTGTGAACGATGACGGTATGGCTCGTCGCGTTACCGTTACCTTGGGTCAACGTTTCGACGATAAGATTGAGATCGTTCCTGTGAAAGCGGGCGACTTGAAAGAGGGTGACGAACTGGTGGTGACGGGACAAGCGCGTCTTGTTGACGGCTGTGCGTTGGATGTTGTGACGGCCAACTCTACTGCATCAAACAAATAATTGTAATATTCTTATCATCAAATAAAAAAAGGCAACGGTGAAAGGCAGTTCGTTTTTACTATTACTGAGAACATACCTTTGCTATGTGGCGGCATTCCTTGTCGCTAAGCCTTTATTTATGCTGGTGAATGCTCCGGAGGGAATCTCTTTTATTGATTACCTGATGGTGCTGTGGCATGGGTTGCCGCTTGATTTGGCGACGGCAGGATATTTCATGATTGTGCCACTGCTGCTACTATTGGTGGCGTGCTGGGTGAGGATGGGTAAGAGACTATTCTCTATCCTCTTCGCAATTTATTTCGCTATAACAGCATTACTGATATCGGTAGCGATATGTGCCGACTGTGTGTTATATGGTTTTTGGAGTTTCAAACTGGATGCTACGGTGCTCAACTACCTAGATTCACCGAAGGATGCGCTGGCTAGCGTGTCGGGATGGTATGTGGTTGGCGCAGTAGCGATAATCGTGCTTGTGGCGGCGCTCCTTTTCTGGGCTCTTCGTTGGTCAGTGAAGCCGTTGACAAAGACGATGGAAGAGGCTCCTGCTACCCCTTCGCGGTGGCTCCATAAGCTGTGGCAGACATTGTTGTTGGTGCTGGCTGGTGGAGTGATCTTCCTCTTGATGAGAGGGGGCGTTGGCAAGTCGACCATGAATATTGGTAGGGTTTACTATTCCGAGAACCAGTTCCTGAACCACAGTGCTGTCAATCCACTGTTCAATTTCTTCTATTCGTTGTCGAAATCACAGGACTTCGCTAAGGAGTATCACTATTTTGACGATGAGGAGGCGCAGCAGATTTTTGCCGATTTGCAAATCAATACGGTGGGCGATACCACTTCCATGCAGGTGCTTCGAACGGAGCGTCCCAATGTGGTGCTAGTGCTAGTTGAGGGTTTCACTGCCCAAGCTATCGAGACGCTGGGAGGCGAAGCGGGGGTAACCCCTTGCTTCAATGCTCTTCGTCAAGAGGGTATCTGTTTCGACAATTGTTATGCCAACAGTTTTCGTACCGATCGCGGTACAGTAAGCATTCTGAGTGGCTATCCCGCATTCCCTTCGTTGAGTGTGATGAAGATGCCGCAGAAGAGCAGTGCGCTACCATCACTGGCACGCTCGCTAAAAAGGGTGGGGTATAGCACTTCGTTTCTTTATGGCGGCGATATCAATTTCACTAATATGAATAGTTACTTCCTTTCGACGGGCTATGACGAGGCGTTGGGCGAGGGGGCTTTCCCTGTGGCCGTACGTACGAGTCATGCATGGGGGGGGTGCAAGATCATATAGTGCTTGATACCTTTGCGCGACAGATTATTGCCCGTTCACAACAGACAACTCCATTCTTCGCTACTTGCTTGACGCTGAGTAGTCACGAGCCGTGGGAGGTCCCTTACCAGCGAATCGACAACAATCCTAAAGCTAACAGCTTGGCTTATACCGATAGTTGCATAGGGGTGTTTGTCAATACGTTGAAGAACAGCGCTGCATGGGATAATCTGTTGATTATCTTCGTGGCCGACCATGGGATCAGCTACCCAGAGGGTATCACCGAGGACGATCCTACCAAGCATCATATTCCTTTGTTGTGGATAGGAGGTGCGGTGTGCGATTCGGTTCATGTGACTGATATTTGCAATCAGAGTGATTTGGCGGCTACACTACTGGGCGCGATGAATCTGCCTGCAGGCGACTACCATTTCAGTCGCAATGTGTTGGGGAGTGGCTATGTATATCCTTTTGCTATGCACTCTTATGCTGGTGGCTTCGCGTTTATCGACAGCACTGGCGCTACTGTTTACGACTTGAATGGCAAGCGTGTCACAACCGATAGTCCTACCCCCTCGGAACAACGTTTGCAAAGGGGCAAGGCTTATTTGCAAGGTGCTATTGCCGATTTTATGACGTTGGGTTCTGTTCTCAACAATAAATAATAACAATGTATATACTATAACTTAAATAATATAAAACTCAAAACAAAACCATGAGTATTTACAAGACAGCAATCGAGAAACCAATCACCACGGCCCTTATCTTTGTGGCTATCGTGGTGTTGGGTTTGTTCTCACTCACCCGACTTCCTATCGACCAAATGCCTGAGATGGATCCTCCCTACATCACGGTGATGACTACCTACGCTGGTGCTAACGCCAGCGAGTTGGAGACGAACGTGACAAAGATTATTGAGAATTCTCTCAACTCGGTCGACGGCTTGAAAAATCTTACATCCGTATCGAAAGACAATATTTCGGTGGTGACGATGGAGTTTGAATGGGGCTCGAACCTCGACGAGGCTTTGAACGACATCCGATCGTATGTGGATCTTCTCTACGACAACCTCCCCGATGGGGTGAGCCGTCCTACGATTCTTAAACTCAACAGTAGTGCTATGCCTATCCTTGTGTACGGTTTTACCGCCAAAGAAAGTTATTCGGGCTTGGATCGTATCATTGAGGATAATATCACGAACGAGTTGAATCGTATTGATGGTATCGGTAATATCGGTGTGAGTGGCGCCCCTGAGCGTTATATCTATATCGACTTAGATGCCAAACAGATGGATGCCTATGGCTTGACCGTCGAGGCTGTAGGTAATGCTATCAGCACGAACAATAGTGACTTGGCTAGCGGTACCGTTAAGATGGGCAAGGAGCAGTATCAGATGCGTGTGAAAGGTGAGTTTGTGGAGAGCAGCGAGATTAACGATATTGTGGTGGCTACCATTGCTGGCAAGCCTATCTTTGTTCGCGATTTGGCTACGGTACGCGATACAATCAAGGATCTTTCGCTCGATGAGAAGATCAATGGCCAGGACGGTGCACGTCTGACTATCGCTAAACAGTCGGGCGCCAATACTGTGGCTATCGCTAAACAGGTGAAGAAGGAGATGGAACGCATCAAAAAGACGCTACCTCCCGATATTGAGATTTATGAGATCCGCGACGGTTCGTCTGATATTCAGAACGCTATTAGTGGTCTTACCGATTCGATCTTCTATGCACTGCTGTTTGTGGTGTTGGTGGTGTTTATCTTCTTGGGCGACTGGCGTTCTACGATTATCATCGGTATCACCATCCCCATTTCGCTGATTACTTCCTTTATTTATCTCCTTATCTCAGATAGTTCGCTCAATATCATTTCAATGGCTTCTCTTACGGTGGCTATCGGTATGGTGGTGGACGATGCTATTGTGGTATTGGAGAATATTACAAAGCATATTGAACGTGGCGAGAACCCGCGCGAGGCGGCTATCTATGCTACCAACGAGGTGTGGACTTCGGTTATCGCAACGACGTTGGTGTTGGTGGCTGTGTTTGTGCCGCTGACGATGCTGCCTGGTATGGCGGGTGTGATGTTCAAGGAGTTGGGTTGGATTATCACCATCGTGGTGTGTGTGTCGACCGCTACGGCTATCACCCTCATCCCTATGCTGGCATCGAAGATTTTGAAGGGTAAGAAATTCTTTGTGAACAAGCTAGAACAGAAGGCTTACGATGAACGCAGACAAAACAAGCGTTTCAATCATGCCAATACGTTTGGCAAACTGTTCGATAAGATAGAACGCCAGTATGCGCGTATTCTTACCTGGTGCTTGAATGGACACAAGATGGTTACCTTACTTATTGCTTTGGCATTCTTTATCGTATCGTTGATTCCTATGATGACGGGTAAGGTGGGTATGGACTTTATGAAGGAGCAGGACAATGGTCGAATGAGCATTACGGTGGAGCTCCAACGTGGTACTCGCATTGAGGAGACGCTGAAGACAGCCCGTGCTATCGAAGAGGATGTGAACCGATTGCTGCCCGAAACGGAGGTGGTCTCCACTTCGGCTGGTTCGAACGACGATGCTGGTTTTGCTGCTCTCTTTGGAAATACTACGAATAATAAGATTGAGATGTCGGTACGTACCTCCAAGAAATTTGATCGCAAGCAGACCATCTTCGAGATGGCTGAGATTATGCGTAAGCGTCTAGCTGAATATCCTGAGATTGTGAACTATCAGGTGAGCACCTCAAGTGGTATGGGCGGTGGCGGTGGTAACAGTATCTCTGTCGAGGTTTACGGCTACGACTTTGATGTTACGACTAATTATGCCAACGAGCTGAAACATCGCATCGAGGAGAATGTAGAGGGTGCTCGTAACGTGAAACTGAGTCGCGATGAAGATCGTGCCGAGTTGAAGATTACCTTCGATAAGGAGAAACTGGCTCGTCACGGGATGAACTCAACCACTGCTGCTATGTATGTTCGCGATAGGGTGTACGGTATGACAGCGGGCTATCTGAAAGAGGATGGTCAGGAGTACGATATCGTGGTACGTTTGAAGGAGGAATATCGTAACAGCATCAGCGCTATCGAGGAGATTTCGTTGCCTTCTGCTACGGGTCAGATGATCAAACTGAAGGAACTGGCTACCATCGAAGAGTACTGGTGTCCTCCCACTATCGAGCGTAAGAATCGTCAGCGTTATCTCACTGTTAGCGTAAGTCCTTACGGTGCTTCGTTGGCCGAGGTGGCTGCTGGTATCCAGCAACAGATTGATGAGATTGGTACGCCGCAGGATGTTCATGTTGATATTGCTGGTAACTTCAAAGATCAGCAAGATATGAATAGGGATATGATGATGTTGGCGCTGCTTATCATTCTCTTGGTATATATTGTGATGGCTTCGCAGTTCGAGTCGTTCTCCAAACCTTTCATCATTATGTTCTCTATCCCCTTCGCTATCTCGGGCTCGATTATGGCGCTGATGATTTGCAATACCAACCTCGATATGGTGGGTACGCTGGGTGTGGTGCTCTTGATCGGTATTGTGGTGAAGAATGGTATTGTGCTTGTCGACTATATCAACTTGATGCGGGAGCGCGGCGTTCCGCTGTATGAGGCTATCGCTATGTCGGGGCAGAGTCGTTTGCGTCCTGTAATGATGACGGCCTTCACTACCATCTTGGGTATGATTCCTATGGCGGCTAGCCGTAGCGAGGGTAGCGAGTTGTGGAACACCCTGGGTGTGGTAGTTATTGGTGGTTTGTTGGTATCTACTTTGGTGACGTTGATCGTGGTGCCAGTTCTCTATGCTGTCTTTGAGCGTCGCGGCGATCAAGAAAAACTGAAGAAGATGCGCGAAAACTTCGTCTTTATGGATATCGACCTGAACGACGACCGGTATGCCGAGCAGTCGGAAGCCACGACGATGATTGAAAACAATAATGATAACCAATAAAATACCTCTATAAGTATGAAATCTGTAATGATCATATTCAACCAAGCTAATACCGAACGTATCGAATATTTGCTCGATCAGATGAATATACGTGGTTTCTCTCTCTGGGAGAATGTGCAGGGACGTGGCTCGAAGAATGGTGAGCCGCATCGCGGCACCCACACGTGGCCTGAGATGAACAACGCTGTTATGACGGTTGTTGACGATGAGAAGGTGCAGGAACTGCTCGATAATATTCGCCGTCTGGATTTGCGCAATCCCGAGGTGGGTGTGCGCGCCTTTGTGTGGACTGTCGAGCAGATGGTGTGATATTCACCAATGACTTGTCCTTGTTCTTCCTCAGCAAGCAGGCTCTTGGTTGATGAGGAATGATGCGCAAAGTTTTGATATTGTTCGAATAGATAAGTAGTGGCGCTTGCCAACGCCACTACTTTTTTTATCGATTATAGGATATGCATTAATAGTGGTTCGAAGAAATAAAAAACAAAATAAATAAAGAGGATTTAAATAATTATAGTATCTTTGCCGATTGTTTGCTGAGGTTTATACTGACGCAAACAATTGAATTTTTGTGGGTAATAGAAATATTGAGTTTAAAAATAATAAAAAAAAACAATTAAAACTACCTGAACAATGAATGACAATGTTGTCAAAAAAGGAATGAGCACCAAGCATATTATCGGATGGATCGTGTCCGTAGGTCTCCTCCTGTTGTTGTGGTGCCTTCCCACCAGCTTCTTCGGTGTTCCCGAAATGACGGTGATGCACCAGCGTATTATCGCTATCTTTGTGTTTGCTGCTTTCATGTGGATATTTGAGCCTATACCCATCTGGGCAACATCAGTTGTGATTATGGTACTGATGCTGCTTACCACATCCGACAGCATGCTCGGTTTCTTTGCTAACGCTGAGAATCTGGGTGAACCTATCAGCTACAAGGCCATCATGGCCTCGTTTGCCGATCCTACTGTGATGCTCTTCATGGGCGGTTTTGTGTTGGCTATCGGTGCTACCAAGTACAAACTGGATGCCAACCTAGCACGTGTGGTGCTTAAACTCTTCGGCTCTAAGCCTCGTATGGTCATGATGGGTTTCATCGTCATCACTGCCCTCCTCTCTATGTTTATGAGCAACACCGCTACTTCGGCTATGATGATTGCTATCTTGGCTCCTGTCCTTGCCTCTATGCCCGACAGCGACAATAAGGGTCGTGTAGGTTTGGCTCTCGCTATTCCTGTGGCTGCCAATGTGGGTGGTATC